>CAZKXZ010000016.1:0-74345 GCA_964556695.1 uncultured Gemmatimonadales bacterium | reverse complement strand
GGCCTGCGCCGGCGGCGCACTCGCGCGCGCCTGCGCGGCCAGCGTCGCGACCGGCGCGACTAACGCCAGCGACAGAATGAAACTGAGAGTGCGTGATTTCATGTTCGCTACCATTAAGTAAGGGAAGAAACGCAAGAACTAAAGAATGTCACCCCGGCGAAAGCCGGGGTCCATGTTGGTCTTCTGAAAATGATCCTTCGCAAGCGTAATGTCTTTACGTGCAAAGCCGACGAAGCGCTAACCGCCGCCCGCCAACATCAACTTCATGCGATCGATCTCCGCTGTTTGATCGGCGTGGACTGCGGTGGCGAACTTGAAGATGTCATCATCCTGACCGCCGGCGGCGCTCTTGAACAACTTGTCGACCATCGTGATCGCACCCTCGTGATGCTGGATCATGAAGGTGAGAAACAAGCGGTCGAACGACGCTCCGCGCGCCTCATCGAGGAGCTTCATTTGATACTCGTCGAGCATGCCCGGCATCAACGAATCCATCGCCGCGTGGTTCATGCCCGCCATATTCGCGTGGTCCATCGGCATCTTGCCGGTGGAGTCGGGCACGGGGAAACCGCGCTGCTTGAGCCAATCCTGCATCAGCTTGATCTCGGTGCTCTGAGACAGCGCGATGCGCGCGCACATGATCTGCACCGACTGGCTGGCGCCATGGCTCGGCGCCCATTTGGCCATGACTATCGCCTGCGCGTGATGGCCGATCATGCCCTGCATGAACTCGGCGTCATCCTTGGTGGCGGGATATCGGATGGCCGCCGGTTTGACCTGGGCGTCCACGACCCGAAATCCAGCTGACGCGACGGTGAGGAACAGGAAGGCAGCGCTGCCCCACCCGCGACTGAACCGCTTCACGAAAGACCTCCGTTTGGTGAATCCAAAAATGCTGGTCGATGCGGGGACACCCTTAAGGGTGTCCCCGTTTGTCACGGGTGAAAAACCCCTGTGTCCCCATTTGCACTACATCAACGGTAATTCCGGCGGCGCGCTGACACAATTGGGAGGGGGGAAAACGGCCCGCTTCCAAACTCTTACAAGCAGTCGGACAGGTCGACGCGCTAACCGACGGACATCTCGCCCTTTTTTACCAGCTGACCAGTGCCTGCGCACCGATATACATCGCAGTCATACCCTCCATTTTGTACGACGCGATGGTGTGTCTCAGGCCGGTTGCAACATCCATCCGCGTAAACGCGAGAAAGTCATCTCCACGCTGCATCTCCGCGATCACGATTGATTTCTCGTCCTGACTCCATTTGAACTGCAATGGAAGATTGACGGTCCAATGTGTCGTGTCCGGTTTAAGAATATCAAAATCGCCACTGGCATTGGCTGTGAAAATCCGCACACCAATGGAGTCTGCGCGTCCAATTCCGCCCATCGCGACCACGAGTTTGCGTCCCGAGCGCGAAAGCTCCATCACGCCTTCCATGTAGAATGGAAACGGACGATACCCCGCGCGCTCCAATGCGATGCTGTCTGCGATCACGACTGTCTCATTTGTACCCGGAATGCGCCCGGTGAAGCTGGCAACGCTGGGCCGCAATCTCGTACCGTCGTACGGATTCGTGTTCCGAAATGTGAAATAGAGAAGTCGTTTGCCGTCGGGGGACCAGTCGGCGATTATCGATCCGCCGCTGCTCTGTGCGCGTGCGCTTGGGATGTCGGTGACGATGCACCTCTTAATACCGCAGATCAACATTCCCTTCCCATCTGGCGACCAGCGCGCTTTCACAATCGCATCATATCCTCCACCCAGCACATTGGACGTGAGCGGAATACGAGCGACCACCGCACGTTGCGCGACGTGAACTATTACGAGCTGTTGCCTGCCGAACAGGCGCATAGTGGCTCCCGCGACCATAAACGCCACTGAGTCACCACCTGGTGACCACGCCGGCCACGCGGGCTCGATGCGCCACCCTTCTTCTGCAATAGTTATGGTATCCCGGGCACCGTTGTTATGAATAAGGCGCGCAACTCGCAGCATGAGCGTGTCGGCGGAAATCGCAGCGATGGTATTTCCGCTGGGTGACCATGTAGCGCCGAGCGTGTTGCGCAAAAGCGTGGAGTCCACACTGCCATCGGCACGATGCAGTAGGAGGCTCATTGTTTTGGGGGTTTTTCCGCTTAGATCGAGAGCGATGACCGGACGTTGCTCGGTTCGGGATATCAATGCCGGTGATGTCTGCGCCGATGAGAATCCCGTGCGGCACGCGCTGCTTAGCGTGACCATCAGAGTTGAAATGACCAAAGTCATCGTCCGACAAAGTCCACTGGCGTAGCTCATATTAGCACCATTGCCTCGACCTCTGCATAGTCGTCCCTAATCTGCTTGAGCCAGAAATGCCCTTATCCTCGACCAATATTGCTCTCGCCAGGCCCGTTCGGTCTCAGGGATCAGGTCTTTGGGTACACCACGATGTGTGAGCACGAGTTCCGTCCCGCCATCACGCGTCGGCGACAGAGTCACAGCCGCCATTGAAAAGATGCCTTCCGGAAATTTCCGGTGACGCCAGGCCTGAACGATGCGTTGACCCGGAACGAGATCGACGATCACGCCGGAGACGTCATCTCCGCTGGCCGAAAACGTCCCGCCAACTGTACGGCTGATTGTCGCCTTCCTGCCGGTCACGGCCGAGTGTTTCCGTGAGTCTGCGAGCAGATCGTAAATGGTAGCCGGCGAGGCACTGAACTTCACTCGTTGTTTGATGGTCTTACACATGGTGCTTCCTGACCTGTATCGAACGTTGCATTTGACGATTGAGAACATGCGCGCAGATCTCGCGCTTATGCACTTAGGTCACGATGCACGATACTCATGTTGGCTGTATTCCGGCAACGTTGTGCCGCTGCACGCGTGCATCAGTGGGCCGCACTGTCTGCTCGATTGACACTGAAAACACGGTGTGAGGGCAGTTGCGACGGGTGTCGGCCCCTTTTTCGCGCTGGAGCAGGATGTCGCTGCGTCCCTGCACTCAGGCCGTTGTTGCGCCCGAGTGACAAGAACCACGATTCATTTGATTCAGACACGTGGATCAGCGAGAATCCGGCCGGTCTCTTGCAATAGAGACCCGAAGGCAGTCCGCACTGAAAGGAGGTATTGTCAAGCCAACACCAACTGCGGTAATGCGAACCAACATCATTAACGTGCTCGAAACTCATCTTCCGGATGAGCGGAAAGCGATCGCCGAGCGCCGTTCAGCTCTCGAATCCGAGCTGAAAACGCTTACGGAGTACGACGCGACTCTCGAAAGAATTGAAGGCGCCATGGCGAGCGCCGAGGATCCCACGGTCTTCAGCATTTCGAGAAAGGCCGGGACATAAGTGGCACTGCCACGTCGACCATGTTGTCTCGAGAAGTATTATCAATCAATCTGCTTGACGCGAACTGCCGTTCCGTAGCAGATGACGTCAGTTACGCCCTGCATCAGCTCAGTCGCATCATATCTAATGCCGATTACGGCGTCGGCTCCGGCCATGTCCGCCTGCATCAACATTGTGTCGAACGCCTGCTGGCGAGTTCGTTCAGCGAGGTCCGTGAAGAGAGAGATATTTCCGCCGAACAGTGTCTGCACACTGGCGCCGATGGTGCCGAACACGGAGCGCGAACGAACGACAATTCCGCGCACGACGCCGAGGCTGGACACGATTCGGTAACCGGGAATGTAGAAGCCCGTGGTAGTCAGGGCATAGGGGATATCCGGCTGCCTGTTGAGCGACGATTGAAGTCATGGCCGATCTTGCTCCCGGGCGACGCCCTGTGTGCTCAACGTCGCGTCACACGACTCATATCAATGCGCAGTCCCATTGATACTGACAAGTATTTGACGGCATCGCGCGACGGGGTCATTTCGAACGAGTTGGATCCCACCCTCGTCATATCCTCATCGTGAAACCATGACCCTTTGGCCCCGGACATGTAGCGCGTCCCGAGTACTATGACCGCGATCGATTTCGGGTCGACTGCGAGATCCACACCTGCACCGGCAGACCAGGAGTAACTCACATCGCTGTTGGATGCAGCGTACATGGTGCCAGTCGAATTCCAGATTGAGGGATCGAGGGTCGATTCGGATTCAAACCGCACGCGATTGAATGAAAGGGTCATGTGAGGACTCAACGGTCCGAGTCGGCGACTCACCTGCACCCCGAGTCCTGCGATTGACGCTTTGCTGCTTGTCAGTACGTACGCGGACGATGCACTCCTGATGTAATCGAGATCCGGCCGGCCACCATGGAATGAGAAGGTGTTTCGCGACGCAGAGTGGTTGAACGAACTCACGTCGGCGCGCAGAGCGAACGTGCCGTCTGCGCTCAGGTCATAAAGCACATAGCCACCCGCGCCATTCCCCGCGCCAATACTCTGCCTCAGCGCCCCCTGCGGCATTGCATGATGAAATGAAACCCCGAATCCGACGCGTGAGAGGTCGATCGCTGGGCGCTGCGAGAGGTCGCCGCCCGGGCCGGCCTGCGCTTGCAGACTGCTCGTGAGCGCAATCATTACAAACAGAAGAGATAGTCGCATAGCAACCTGACGTTTGGGTGGAATGTTAAGAGGTGACCGTCCCATCCGGTCTGCAGTGCAGTGGTTCATTGCACGATAGCTGGCGTACATTGACACCACAAGGTGTCAGCCCTTTGGTAATGTCGGGCCGGAGACTACCGCGTGCTTGTTAGACTTTGGAGGATGAATCGGGCGAGAGAAACAAGTCTAAGGTATGCCGTGCCGACGGTCGCGTACCTGCTGTCGTCATACGCGGCGCTACTCGTTTTCTGTGACGGCATTGTAATGCGTCCCCCGCCCGCTCAGACCAGCACATGGTTCAGATACATGCTGCTGCACGCGGGATTTTTTTCGCTCGTGCACCTGGCATTTCTGTCATTCTTTTCAGAACGATACCGATCGTTGCGCAAGGCTGAACTAACCCTTTCTTCCGCGGCGTGCGGGGTAGCCAGTGCGTTTCTCTTCGCAAGGAGCCTCAAGCTCGCCCCCGTTCTAATCGACCGAGGCTTGATCCCGAGAATCATCATCGCGGTGGTAGTCGTGGCGCTCCTTGCGCTGCTCGCGCTGGAATCGTTGAGACGGCGCAGCAGTGAGAACGGCATCACAAGGACCAGGAGAACCGCTGTCCTGCTTTCGTCAGGGCTCAGCCTGCCCCGGTTGTTTGGCAATGGGGCGCGCGCCACCACGCGCCGTCTTTCACCAGTTTGCAGCGAATCGATCGATTGACGACCATCAGGTTCGCGGTGACGGAATCCCCGGCGGGAGTCAGCGACATGATGTAAATGTTGCGCTTGACCGTACCAGGTGGCGGGCGCCCCGGACGTGGCGGGTTGGGTGGAGCCAGGCACCAGTCGACCTCCTTCATGCGCGACTGGAGTATCGTCAGTAGTGCAACCGACGCCGAATCGCCCACGGTACGTGTTCCCAGGCAGTACCCAGCCTTGATGTGTAGCTCATGCTCGTTGGTCAGCGATTGCAGCCCGAGCGCAGTGAGCAGTGCTGCTCCGAGCAGCCGTTCGCGCTCGTTGAGTCGGGACAGTTCGGCAGCGGGAAGAGGCCCGCTAATCGAAGTGCATGCGGATGCCGCACGACAGCGATCCATCTCGTTGGGAATCGTGCGTGCAGTTGCCTGCGCGTCTGCTGAAGCCACCGCGATAACTGAGAGAAAGGCTGTCACCCACTGCGAGCGATTCATTGTTTCAGGATGGTCGGTGGAATGGATCGGCGCAAGGGCTTCGAACGTGACAGCGGGTCCGCTGCTCTACTGGCTCATGAGCGGACGGCAAAAACGCCCCGCTCAATAGAGAGCGTCAGCGCCCTCGCAGCGCCACCCTCCACACCGTGTAACTGAGCATACCGCTTGCGCTCGTCGAAGCCGAGTAGGCCAGGTTGGATCGAGTCAGAAAGCGCAATCCATTGTGCTCGATAGGCTGCGAGACGAGAACCTTTCCCGTCCTGGAATCGAACACGTCGATGCGATAGGAGTTTTGCTCCGTGGCTCTGCCGCCAGCCGACGGCACCGATGTATGGGTGAGGCCGTTCAGCCAGATGAGCCCCGTGCTGTCCACACCTGCGAGACCTACCGTCGTGAAATCCTTCGCGGTATTCATCGCACGGCCGCCGCGACCAAAAGTCTCAGCGACCGTCGCTGCTTTGAACCAGGGAATGTCATGGACGAAAAACGCTGCACCGCGAGTGCCGTCCAGATTTCTTTGCTGCAACAGATACTCGTTCGACGTCCAGAAGGATTTCTCATCGGGTGAAAGAATGAACGCAGCCGGAATGGGAGGCGCGGCATTCGGGTCGGAAGCTCGCACACTGTCGCCGATGGACCGGATCGTAACACCAGACTTGTCGAGAAGATGGTACGACGGCAGGATCACGCCGCGCGACACGTAGCTCGCAGCCACAACGAATCTCCCGTCACGCAGAACGTAGGGATTGAGCCTGGTAGACGTCGGCATAGTCATCCTGCGCACGAACGTCAGTGCAGGTGAGAAAACGTCCACCCTGTTGATTGAGTGAAATACAAACAGCGTATCACCTGTGCCGATCCGCAGGTACAGAACTCCGACACCCCCGAACTCCCCGTTGGCTTCGCCGGTCTTTCCGACCGTCCTGAGGAATTTTCCGATGGCGTCGAACAGCACCACTTGCGAACGATCCAGACTGATCGCGTAGAAGCGTCCCTGCCGGTCGCGCTCGACGCCAGCTGCACCGCCAATCGGCACCGGATCACCGGGTGATCCGAGGGTCGCCACCTTCGTCAACTCGATTCTGCATTGCGCGCATGTCACCGCGTACTTTACTCGCACTGGCGCGGGGCGGCTCAACTGCGCATCCAAACGGGAAGGAAGACTCGCCGCTAGTGCGACAAGCAGGACCAAGGCCAAACGCCAAACAAACATGTAACGCAAATCAGGAACCCTCAACGTTCTGGTAATCGTAGCAATCCATGAGTGAATACTAACGCGGCCGGCTGCAGAAGCCGAAGGAGGTTCGACCGTGAGAGTGGATCACTCTGAATCGTTATCCCCCGCTCCGCGGGGATGACGAACGTAAAGCAATGCGTCTACTTGAACTGCAGGAAGAGATCGGTCACGCGCGGATTCAGTGCTTGCATTGTCGGGTGAGCGGAAGAAAACTCGGCCTCTCCTATCACCTGACGGTATTGACGTCCCGCAATTCCGCTGTCATCTGGCGACAGTCGCAATCGGATGTCGCAGACCGCTGAACTGTAGCGCTCCAGCCGCCCTTGCTCCCAGGACATGACCGTTCCGCCGTAGTCCCAACCAAACCCAGTGAGACGGAAAGGCTTCCCATTCAGCGATTCGATCGTCCGTAACTCCGTTTGAAGTGATATTCCGTCGCGCGTTTGCCAGGCGGTCACTCCCTCGCGACTCCCGCGCGCCCAGACAACACGCGGATTCCGTTTGAGAGTTGTGTCGCGCCAGACAACCTCCGCGCGGCGCAGGCTATCACTCGCGAACAGAACTGTTCCGGGTTCAAAGAATCCTTCGCCGACCAAGATGCTATCTGCTGTCACGTTACGGGCGCCGTAGCGACGCGCCAGCGTTTCATGCGTGTCGTCGGCGCGGAAGGAAGAATCACAGTCAAATGGCAGCGGCACGGGACGGTCGCGATTCAATCTCGCCTGAGCAGCCGCGTATGAGTCAGCCGCGGAAGAAGTAATGCCTCCGGATGACGCCGGCACCGCGCCACCGGCTACCGATGAGTCGCCACGTGCACGCGGCCGCGAAGAAGAATCGCCACCTGCCACAACGCTCGGAGACCCCGCTGCAGATGACTGCGCAGGGGCCTCGCGCTGCAGGGTCGATACCACGGTACTTTGATCAGCGTGATCTGATCGGCCACGCCAGTGGTTCAGCAGGCTCAATAGGAGACCGATTGTGAGTCCACCCGCGACAACGAGGGCAGCAAGGAAGATCACTTGCGAAAGTGGTGACTCGGCTCTCCTGCGCATTCTGTCAGATCTCCCTCGCGTCAGCAATGGTTCAATTCAAACTAGTCAAGGGCCACTGTTCCGTGCCACATCCTGCAACCCTGGAACAGCGCAGTGCCGGTCCACAACGTATAATGGAGATAACCAGTATTGTAATCAGGTGCGGTGAATCTCTGATTGCTTGATCGACGATGACGGATCAGTTTGGATGGACGAGGATGGAACCACGAGCAACGATAGACGATAGACGAAAGACGATTGTGCGGCCGACTGCTGCCCTTCGTCTAACTTTGCAGATGGCGTTGCGCGGCATCGCACTCGCTGCGTTTTTCTTCGCTGTTGTGCCCCGTGTGGCGATACAGGCGCAGCAGGGTGCAACTCAGAGGCCGCCGCTTCCCACCAGGATTGCAGATAGCACCTTCTGGAGAATGTCCACGTCCTTCTCGGAACCCGGCGGCTACTTCCAGTCCGACAACTGGACATCCAATGAAGGCAGCTTTCCATCAATCGTGAACGCGCTTACGCAACGTGGACGCACCGGCGGCGCCTATCTGGGGGTCGGCCCCGAACAGAATTTCCACTATATCGTCGCGCTACGCCCACAGATTGTCTTTCAACTCGACATCCGCCGCCAAGCGATAATCCAGCATCTGATCTACAAAGCCATATTCGAGCTGACTGCCGATCGTGCTGCCTTCATCTCAATGCTCTTCTCGATGCCGCGCCCCGACGGGCTCACCGGCGCATCCACTATTGACCAGATCTGGCAGGCATATCTGACGGGTTCCAAAGACTCGGCGGAATATCAAACGAATTTGGCGCGCATCACCAATCAGCTGGTAAGAACCCACGGATTTCCGCTTACCGTGGAAGATGTTGCCTCTCTCACATACGTGTATCAGACATTTTGCCGGCTGGGACCCAATATCAACTACAGCGGTTCGATGTCGGCCGCTCGGTACTACCAGAGCTGGAGTGGAACAACGTTCGCCACGCTCACCAATCGCGTTGATTCGGCCGGAATCCCGCGCAGTTTCCTCGCAACGGAGGAGACATTCAACTTTATGAAGGGTCTCCACAGGAATAACCTCATCATTCCCGTAGTCGGAGACTTTGCCGGACCCCACGCAATCCGCGCCGTTGCGTCGTATCTCTCGCAGCACAATACGACGGTCACGGCGTTCTATGTATCAAACGTGGAGTCGTACCTGTTCAGGAGCATGGCAGCGCAGCAATTCTACGCAAATGCGGCAACGTTGCCACTTGACTCAACAAGTGTCTTCATCCGCCCATCCGGCGGAGCCATGTCCGCCCTGGACGCGGCTCGTGTGGCGAGTGGAATGGTTGTTGCCAGCACGCCGATTCCGCCAAACGCCTCTCTCTGTCTCATGCAGCCGTTCCTGGCCGCCGCGGCCGCCGGACGTGTGCCTGCTTACCAGGATTCCATTCGCTGCGTGAGATAGTGACGAGTGACGAGTCAAGACGCGTCTAAATTCAACGCATGAAGATCGCTATTGTCGGATCCGTGGTCGGCCGTCCCGGCGAAAAGGTGTCAGGCTACATCGACGTTCCTGCGCACGCCGACCCTGGAACGCAAATCCCTGTGACAATAGTCACGGGAACGAAAGCCGGCCCTGTACTGGCGCTCGTCGCGGGTATCCACGGCTCGGAGCCATCGCCGATTGTCGCACTGCAGCGGGTACTCGACGAACTCAATCCCAGAGAATTGAGCGGCACGGTGATCATCGTGCACATCGCCAACATGCCGTCCTTCACGCACCGCACGATCTACCGAGGACCGTGGGATCAGAAGAATCTCAATCGAGTATTCCCCGGAAAATCGGACGGCAGCGCGTCGGAACGCATTGCGCACGCAATCACCACGCATGTCATCGATCAATGCGATTATCTGATCGACATGCACTCGGGCGACGGTAACGAGGCGTTGCATCCCTACGCCTACTGGAATCAACTCGGCGTGGACGAACGTGTGGACAATGTGGCGCGCGATCTGGCGCTAGCATTCGGCCTGGAGCACATCGTGGTTGACCGCGGCCGTCCGCGTGACCTGAACGCCACGGTTTTCTGCGCCAATACCGCGCATGTGCGTGGCAAACCGGCTGTAACAACAGAGGCAGGTGCCGTCGGCGTGCCGACGCAGGAAATGATTGCGCTGAATGTTCGCGGGGCGTTTCGCGTGATGCGCTATCTCAAAATGCTCCCCGGTACAGCTGAACTCGTCACAGACCCCAAGTGGATCACGCCGTCAGAGGTTCTCACCAGCCCGGACACCGGCACATGGCACAACGCGGTGCAACCCGGCCAGGTACTAACGAAAGGCACAGTGATCGGACGGCTAACAGATTATTTCGGCGAGAATATCGCGGAGGTTCGCTCGCCGCTGGACGGCATCGTGCTGTACGTTGTCGTGTCTCCGGCCATGGCGAAAGGGGAACCTATCGGAATGGTTGGTACCATTGCGGGTTCGGCCGACACCGTCTGAAGACCTCACACAACATTGTATTCACCCGCGTTCACGCCGCTGTCGAAGCGTGAGAATCGCAGCGCGTCGATATCTATCGAACGAGAGCGGCCATTCAGGATTTCTTCTGCCATTACCAGTCCTGCTGCCGGGCCATGCATTAGTCCGTGGCCGGAGAAACCGGCACAGATGAATAGTCGCTCTATCTGCGGCAGGCTACCAAGTATTGGCTGGTCGTCGGGCGTTACTTCGTATAGGCCCGCCCACTCGGCGGCGAGACCTGCATCGGCTATCATGGGTAGCCGCGCCACCGCGCTCTCCAAGTGGCGCAAGCGCCATTCCTCATCGATGCCCGCAACAAAGCCAGGTTTCTCCTCACGATTCGACATGCCAGTGAGAATGCCGCCACTCTCGCGATGGAAGTAAAGTGCTCTGGAAAAATCGATCACGAATGGAAAATCAGCACGCAGACCCTCAATCGGTGTCGTGACCGCGATCTGCCGGCGGATCGGTTCAATGGGAAGTTCAATACCGGCAAGTGCGCCAACCTGTTTGGACCAAGGGCCAGCGGCGATGAGCACGGTATCTGTATCGATCGCGCCAGTTGCTGTCTGAACGCTCCTCACTCTCGAGCCGGACAAGCCGATACCAGTAGCCCGTGCATTGTTCAGCAGCGTCACACCCAGGCGTCCCGCCTGTGCAACGTAACCCTGCAAGAGTCCACTTGGATCAACCAGTCCATCGCGGTCGCACCAGCTTCCACCAATGATGCCATCGATGTTCACATCGGGCGCGAGCCGAACGATCTCTTCCCGGTCGACGATGCGACTCGGCACGCCATGCTGGTTCTGAAGTGCAACATTGCGACGGAAGCGTTCCAGGTCGTCTTCGTTATCGAGCAGGAAAAGATATCCGCAGCGATTGAGTGACACCTCGCATCCCATTTCCTCCGGAAAGCGTTCCATCATCTCAAAGCTCAACTTGGACAACTCGATGTTCACTGCTGTGGAAAACTGATGCCTCACACCACCGGCGTTGAGCCCCGTTGAACCAGTCCCAAACATTTCGCCTGACTCGAGGAGTACAACATTCGTGCACCCGCGGCGCGCGAGATGGTACGCCGTGCTGGCGCCCATTATCCCACCGCCGATGATCACAACGTCAGCAGTTCTATTCATGCGTCATTGTATTGGTCAAGGTCGCGTTCGCGGCCCAGTGAGGCCGGCAAAATGATGCGATGGGCGCAGGGCCGGGCGCCAGTGCGGCGTTCCGTGCCAGACACTAGATTGGAAATACGCTCCGCGTTACCACTTGACGCCGATCCTGTCAAATCGTAGGACTTACTAATCACCCGCGCGAGAAATGCCAGTCATGCGAACGAAACTGACCGCACACTCCACAATGCGTGCGTTCCTCATCCTTTGCCTGCTGCCCGTCAGCGCAAGCATTGCTGCGCAGCAAACGGCGACGCAGAGACGTCCGCTGCCAGCGTCGTTCGCCGACACAACGTTCTGGAGGATTTCAACCACTTTTTCCGAACCAGGTGGCTATTTCTCCTCTGACAACTTCACGTCGAACGAGGCGCAATTCCCCAGGCTCGTGTCGGACCTCCTGGCGTGGCCGCAGAAGGGTGGCGCGTATCTTGGTGTCGGACCAGAGCAGAATTTCCACTATATCGCCGCAATCCGTCCGGTGATTGTTTTCCAGTTCGATATCCGCAAGCAGATGGTGATGCAACACCTCATGTACAAGGCGATTTTCGAACTGAGTGATGATCGCGCTGCCTTCGTATCGCTTCTGTTCTCGAAACCACGACCCGCAGGGCTCACTACCACCTCCAGCATCGCCGAGATATGGAACGCTTATTGGGTCGTTGCCACAGACACGACCGCCTTTGAGCGCAACTTCCGTCGGATCACAGATCACCTCACCAGGACGCACGGGTTTGCACTGAACGCGGAGGATATCGCCTCGATGCGCTTCGTATACGAGGCGTTCTACCGGATCGGTCCCAACATCTCGTACAGCGGTTACAATGCGTCGTCCAATACCGCTGCGACCTTTGCAAGCCTCACACTGGGAGTCGATCTCCTGGGCACAGCGCGCAGTTTCCTCAGCTCGGACGAAACCTTCCGGTTCCTCAAGGATCTCCACACCAGGAATCTCATTATTCCGGTGGTCGGAGATTTTGCCGGGCCCAAGGCTATTCGCACGGTAGGTGCATTCCTTGCTGAACATGGAACAACGGTCACCGCGTTCTACCTGTCCAACGTGGAGCAATACCTTCACCAGAACGGTGTCGCCCCTGCATTCTACGCTAACGCAGCTACGCTGCCGCTCGACTCCCTGAGCTTCTTCATTAGGCCAGGCGGCGTATGGTTCTGCCCCATCAAGGCACAGACCGCAAGCGCGGCGGCAGGACGCGTTGGCTCGTACCCGATCGCCAACCAATGCTGATACGTCTTCCACTGCTGTAAGGACTGCCGATCGTGGCTGGCCTGCGACGGAATCCTGCGCTGCTGACTCGCACTGCGATCGCCGCGTTGCTGTTCGTAAGTGCGCTTCCACTTCTTGCGCAGCAGCCCACAACGCAGCGGCGCGCGCTGCCGACCAGGATCGCCGACACGACGTTCTGGAGAATTTCCACCTCGTTTTCCGAGCCGGGCGGCTATTTCCAATCCGAGAATTTCACATCGAACGAGGCGGAGTTCCCGTTCATCGTCACGACGCTGATGGAACGTGGCAGGCAGGGCGGCGCATATATTGGTGTCGGACCCGAGCAAAACTTCCACTATATCGCGGCGCTACGCCCGCAGATTGTTTTTCAACTCGATATACGACGCCAGGCCATAATTCAGCATCTGATGTACAAGGCGATCTTCGAGCTAAGCGCAGATCGTGCTGATTTCATATCGTTGCTCTTCTCCAAGCCACGTCCGCGGAGACTCACCCGCACCTCGAGCATCGATTCCATATGGAAGGCGTACTGGTTCGTTCCGACGGACAGCAACATCTATCCGCGAAACCTCGCTCGCATCACCAATCACCTCACAAGAACACACCGATTCGCATTGAGCACCGAAGACCGCGCGTCGCTCGCGCATGTGTATGAAGCGTTTTACAGCGCCGGCCCCAGCATCTCGTACAGCGGGGGCGCTGCGCAGGTAACTTTCACCTTCCTCACCACCAGAACGGATTCGGGAATTCCGCGCAGCTTCCTCGCAACAGAGGAAACCTTCCGCTACCTGAAGGATTTGCACACGCGGAACCTGATAATCCCTGTAGTGGGAGATTTCTCCGGTCCGAAGGCAATCACCGCAGTGGCAAGGTTCCTGGCTGATCACGGCACGACGCTGAATGCTTTCTACGTCTCGAACGTGGAGTACTACCTGTTCGCCGGCGGTACCTCGTCGCGGTTCTACGCAAACGTCGCCGCGCTCCCACTGGACTCGAGCAGCATCTTCATACGTCCTGGCGCAGTAGTGCTGGGACGCAGCAACCCAGTCATCGATTTGCAGAACATGCGGCTCGATACTCTAAGGATGCAATTCGGAACGGGAACAGGAGCAGTGATTGTCGCAAGGAGAGCGGTGTCGCCGACCAATTTCCCCGCGCCTGCAACGCAGACAGCCTTTGTCGGTGGGGCGCTTTGTCCTATCCAGTCATTCCTAGCAGCCCAGGCGTTCGGGCGAGTCCTCACCTTTCAGGATGCTAATCGCTGCGCCCGTTGACCGGTGGAAGTCAAATGGAGAGTGGAGATTGGATATTGGATACTTCATTGCAAATTCGCAATTGCCAATGAAGTATCCAATTTCCAATATCCACTCTCCATTTCTCCCCCTATCGTCCACGATTGAGCCCCAGGCTGACCACTCGCGCAATCAGATCACGGTACTCCAAGCCCACATGCCTCGCCGCCTCGGCAAATTCCTCACTCGATGCAATTTCTGGATTGGGGTTGGCCTCGAGGAAATACACTGAGTCGTTAGCGGCAAGTCGGAAATCAAGACGAGCATATCCATCGAGTTCCAGGATGCGATAAATACGTTTGCTCGTGCGTGAAATGAGCGACGCCAGCTCCGGTGACAGGCCGTCGGCCGGTTTCGCAACTATGCCCATCTTCGCCTGATACTCGAGATCGTGCTTCACCTTGGCAGTCGCGATCTTCGGAGCATTCGCCGGAAGATTCTCCAGCACCAGCTCCCACACCGGTAGCGTTTGCAAACGAGTGTTGCCAAGCACCGCTACGTAAATCTCGCGACCCTCGATGTATTGCTCCGCGATTGCGTCCGTGCTGAGGCGCTCGTGCACAAAGCGAACGCGCTCCACCAGCTTTTCGTCGCTGTCGACGACCGAAGCCTGCGAGATTCCCAAAGACGCGTGTTCAACGAGACTCTTTACAATCAGCGGGAACTCCAGCCGGCGCGGGCGCCGCACCTTCCGCCCCCTCTGGAATACCTCGAAATTGGGAGTATGAATGCGGTGATGCGCGACAAGTTTTTTTGCCAGCGCCTTTCCGCGTGCGATGATCATCCCGCGCGGATTGCACCCCGTATACGGTGTCTTCAGCAGTTCCAGATAACTCACCACGTTCTGATCAAAGAGCACGTTGTCGTGAAACTCTTCCAGCAGATTGAACACAATGTTGGGCTGCATCGCTTCAACTGCCAGCCGGATGGGACGCAGTTCGTCCTGCACGCCGAGTGCGAGGACTTCGTGTCCCAGCGACTTGAGTGTCGAAACGACATCGTACTCGGTCTTGAACTCGTTACGTGCCTTGGCATCGAACTCTTCGATGTTGTCGGGAGGAACAAGCTCCGGATGCATGAGAACGAGCGCGCGAAGCTTCTTCACAGCGCCACCCAGTCCCGCCTGCCCTGCTCGTACAGGAAATGCATCGTCTTTGCGGTAAGAAGCACCGCGAAGTTTACCCTCAAATTGCGCTCGGAACCCACTGCGCGAAGCCTCAGCTGCCGGCAGCGCCCAATCATGTTTGTCAGAACAAGGTCAAGCGTGAACTGGTACTCACCCGTCCATCGTGCAACCATACGTCGCAGCTCGCTCCTGTTGCGCCGCAGAAATGTGGATGCTGCCTCGCGATCCCTGTGGCGCGGATCGTCGGAGAAGACGCGACGCAGATCGGTATCCCATATGTCGGGGAACGCGACAGAGTACTGGGCGCGACGTTTTTCATAGTGCGCGCGGATGGTTTTTCGCAGCGTGGTGACCTGTTCCACCATGCGCCGCGTTCGCACCGGTGGCGACTCCTGACCGATTTCATCCATCAATTCATCGACATACTCCAGCTTTTTCAGCGCCGGCCACCCGGCATATCGCTTGCGCCAGGATGAACGCCGGCCCAGCCAGACAGCAAAGGTCTCCGCGAAATCCTCGTCGGGATGACTCTGCGCGTACCAGCGCGGCAGATGTTGCACGTATCTCTTGCTCGCGGGGTTGGGCCGATAGTAGTCGGGATACATCACAGTCGACTTGCCGAACAACTGCTGCCAGCGTTTTCTGCGATGCAGCCTGTACGCGTGCTGAATGGCGTGCCCGGCCTCGTGTCGCAGAATTCTGCGACAGCTTGTGTGCGATCCGCCCTCGACGTCCAGCATCTGCGCGCGTTCAATGCGCATGAGCCTCGGGTGTGCCAGGTAGAATGGGATTGCTATGCCCGGCACGCCGGCGGGAGAGAACCACTCATCCGAGATCCACACGTGGGGCCGGAGACGGATTCGGCGTCGCTCGAGATCGTGATATAACTCCTGAACGCAGCCGTCGAGCCAGGTCCCCTCAATAGCGAGGCCCAGGTCCTTGAGTCGTACATCGAGGAGTCTTTCGTTAGGCCAGCGGGCCCAGAGATGGGAGCGTCTGGTCACGCCTTGTCATTCCGCTGAATAAACGTCACCCCGCCGAAAGCCGGGGCGGAACCCATTCTACTTCGATAAACTTGGGTTGCCGCTTGCGCGGCAATGACACACGAATTGTCATTCCGGCGGAAGCCGGAATCCATGTTAACAAGCGCCATTTACGCGCCTATCTCACAGCCTGCTATCCGACGGCTGCTGCTGCTTCAACCCTTCCGAACCTGCGATCACGCGAATGAAACTCGCGCAGCGCTGCGGACAAATCCTGAGCATCGAAGTCCGGCCAGAGCCGCTGCGTGAACACCAGCTCGGCGTAGGCACACTCCCATAGGAGAAAATCGCTCAGGCGCTTCTCGCCACCGGTGCGAATGAGCAGATCGACATCGGGAACAGGCTCCCGCACATTCAGCGCGCGTCCAATGAGTTCCGAAAACTTCTCTCGCGAAAGCTCCTGGCCGAGCTCCACAAGACTTGCAGCACGCACGATTGCATCACGCGCCGAATAGTCGAGCGCTACTCGCAAATGCAGCGTTGTTCCATCGCGCGTCGCCTCTTCTGCCCCTTCGATTGCACGCACAAGAGCGGGGGCCAGCCTGTCGCGGCGGCCAATGACACTCACCCGCACACCTTTTTCCACACAGGTCTCTGTTTCGGCATGCACGTACTTGCGCAGAAGTCTCATGAGCGTGGCAACCTCGCGGGGAGGCCGCTGCCAGTTGTCCGAGGAGAAGGCATAAAGAGTGAGCATGCTGATCCCCATTTCGGGAGAGGACTCCACCACGCGGCGAACCGCGTTGGCTCCCTCTGCATGCCCAATGCTGCGGGGCCGGTTGCGTGCACTCGCCCAGCGTCCGTTGCCATCCATGATGATGGCCACGTGCATGCCGTTCTCCCCCGCGTTTTTTCGGCGCGGTGAAGGGAACTTCTGATGCTGATGATCAGCGTTCGCGTGTAACACGAATTATCGACTCCATATGATCGAGATAGCGCTCCAGTGCGCGCCGTCCTGTTGACGTGAGCTTGTACACCGTATGCGGAACTCGTCCTTCGAATGATTTCGAACACGAGATGTATTTCGCTTCTTCGAGCTTGCGCGCATGCACACTGAGGTTTCCATCAGTGGTACGCATCAAAGCCTTGATTTCGGTAAAACTCAGAGCCTCGTTCACGGCGAGCGCGCTCACAATGCCGAGTCGCATCCGTTCGTGAATCAGCCTGTCCAGCTCGGGAATCACCCCTTGTTTTCGGGAAGCACTCCGTCCGCCAGCTGTCGCGGCCCCTGCACCGCCATCGCCGCCGCTGTCACCTCCGTCTACCGAACCCAGACGACGAGCGTGCTCTACAGGTTTCCGGTGGCGGTCAAAAGCCGCCGCACTATTCTTAGCCACCATGCCTCCGTGCAATCTGAAGACCAAACAGGATGTGTAGCCCACCAAACGCGCCTGCCAGCACATAGTTTGTCCACGCAACGGGGGCGATCAGAGCCGCAACGCCGGCGACCAGAAAGCAAATACCCATTATTGGGACGATCCGGACGGAGTAGGCGCCACCCGTAACTACGCCTGTGCCGTATAGAAGCAGCCATGTGCCGGGCAGGACATGGGGAACGCCCGCCCTGATGAGAGCAAAGGTGAGAATTGCTCCAACAAACAGCGGCGGTGCGAATGCAACCGCGAACTTCCTGCTCGGCGCTGATATGAGTGACATTCCCGATCGTCGCGCCTTGAGCGTAATGGCAATCAGCGAGATTGCAACAGAAAGAACTGCTTCTGCGAGCCAGACGGAAAGCCAGCGAGGATCGCTCGGCAGCGCTGGCGAAAGCGCAGCCGCAACCACGGCTGAGAGCCCGATCGCGACCATGCCGATTCCTGGAACAGCAGTGAACGATCCAGCCCGCTCCATGGTGTCTCGAATGAACGCGAGATTGTCCATGGCTCGGTCGCTTAGCTGCGGCGGTCCGGGCTCGGGTGCGAGGGGCGTCAGAGTAAGTGGCATGTTAAGGGTCTCTGCAGACTAATAATCACGGGGTCACGCTTGGATGTCAAGTACTTTGTGCCACAAAGCAACTCCCTAAACAGCCACTGCGGAGCGGGGACTGCGTCCACGGGAACTGCGGGTGCGGGAACGTCGGTACGAGAACGGCGGTACCGGAACTTCGGATAGCCACGCTTTTGATCGCGGTTCCCGCCACCGCAGTTCCCGATTCGCCGTCCCCGCACCCGCAGTCCCCGTGGACGCAGTTCCCGCTCCGCAGTCGGTATTTCCGCAGTTCCCGCTCCGCAGTTCCGTTACCGCCCACCCACGTTGTACTTCACCAAAATCTCCTTCAATCGCTCAATCGGTAAAGGCTGCACCGTCCGACCCATATACGTAACCGGCGTAGCTTTCAACAATGAGTTGTATATCGACTCCTCTGTAGCCTCGACCACAGCCTGAAAAAGATTCGACATCGAATCGTTGGACAATTCCTCAGTCGTCAATCGACTCCCGCCAGAAGCACGCCGCACTTCTTTTGCGGTCGAAAAGGCAATTACATAATCGCCCGATCCGTTCGACGCGGAGGAACCGGTTCGGCTCAGCCCCATGATCGCGCGCGCCGCGAGCCTGCCAAGATTCCTGTCAGATAGCGGCGCATCGGTGGCGACCACCATCATGATCGAGCCATCTCCGTTCTCATTCAAACCGCCACCGCGCGCACCGCTGCCGCGTAATTCTCTTCCCACCGGTGCGCCCATGATCTGCAAATCGCCACCAAAGTTGCTCTGGATCAGAACGCCCACCGTATAACCACCTTGCTGTGCGCTGAGTACGCGCGACGAGGTTCCGATGCCTCCCTTGAATCCGAATGCAGATGTTCCCCGCCCCGCGCCCACACTTCCCTCCTCCACCGGACCGCTTGCAGCAGATTCCAGGGCGCCGCGAACGTGCGCTGTTGTGATGGGCCGCGATCTGATGGCGTTCAATCCACCATCGTTGGTCTCGCCCACAACCGGATTGATGGACCGCACATTCCCCATTCCCTCCTGCGCAATGAGCCATTCGACCATTGCGTCCGCGGCCTTCCAGACGCAAAGGGTGCACGTGAGAAGAATCGGGGTTTCCAGTTCTCCCAGCTCGCCCACCTGAGTGACGCCGAGCAACTTGCCAAAGCCGTTGCCAACATGGATTGCCGCGGGTACCCGATCACGGAAAGCATTTCCTTCATGCGGAAAAATCGCGGTGATTCCAGTGTTCACCGAATCGCCAAGGGCCACGGTAGTCTGCCCCACGCGAACGCCCGCAACATCGGTGATTGCGTTGTAACGCCCAGGTGTAAGCACTCCCGGCTTGATCCCCAGATCCCGCGCCCGCGGTTTCTCCTGCGGCGCAGCCTGCAGCGATTGCATGAGAAACGCGCCAGCAACAACGGCAACCAGTCTAATCGATTCAGTCATATACACTCCGCTACAAGGCCCACATACAATCATCGATCTTTAGTCATCCGAACAATCGATCAATCGCCCGTTCGCTTGTTCGCTCCTCCCCCCAAGCAGCGCCCCAATCAAAATCCCACTCACTCCCGCCGCCAACATCAACCAATATCCAAGCACCCCACGCAACACATCGTCATCCGACCACAACGTAGGCTCGTACATCGCAGCCGCTGTCGCAACGATCCCAGCCACAGTGTGGCCAACAAGCCCTCCCCAGAATGCTCCCTTTATGCGCGCGCTCCGCTTGCGCCAATGATGCCCTGCCCATAACAGATATGTCGGCACCGCAAAAAGACCGAGCAACATTGCGAGAACACCCGCGCTCATAGCCGTGTCCTCGGCCGCAACCATAGCCAATAACCGCTGATGAGAAGAATGATCAGTCCACCCGCACCAACATCGCTGAGCAGGATTCCATTGGCGCCGAAGATCTCACCCGAGTGCAACTTTTCCATGAACACATCGCCGCGCGGACCAACGTGCAGAATCTTTCCGTCGTTGATTTCAACTGTCACCTCAGTGAAGGCAGCGTCGCGAAAGCGAACCTTCACGTAACCATCCCGGGGACGCACATCCATGCGATCGATTCCATTCACTTCTGGCGAGACACCGGCGGCAACAAATGCGCGGTTCGCGAGTTCGGAGAGTGGCAGCGCATCTGAGAGTGCGCCCGTCGGTGAGTGCGCAACATCCGGCATGTATCCCCACTCGCGCTTGTGATTGAGTATGATGCCGGTGATTCCAATCACGAGGAGCACCACACTGAGCAGAACTCCAAACCAGAGATGCGAATAGAACATCGCGCGCGACCAGGTAACCTCGCGCGTAACAGGCGCGCGCTTGCCAGCTCCTGTGATGTCGCTCACACCACCTTTTCTGCCGGGTGCAGAAGTCACACCTGAATCCTTCGTCTGCATTCGCTTGAGTCCTCCTGTAAGGGCCTGAATATACCTTTGCGTGGCGCCCGCTCCACGGCCACTGTCATCCATATCACGAATCTTCGCGTCGCCTTTCATCGCGCCACCTATGAGGCGATATTTCAAAGTGCCCACAGTACCGCTGTACGGCCACGCCGCGCTGCGCGAACGACTGCTCCATGCGCGAGCTGCCTCCGCGATCCCCTCTACACTTCTTCTCCACGGCCCCGCTGGTATCGGCAAACAGCGGCTGGCACTGTGGATAGGCCAGCTGCTCCTCTGCGAGTCTACGAATGATGCGCACGCATTACCATGCCTAAAATGTGAGCAGTGTCGCTATTCAGCGGCTTTCACCCACCCCGATCTTCACTGGTGTTTTCCGCGGCCCCGTCTCAAGGATTCGGACCCGTCACCTGAAGACGTGCGGCTCGATTACGCAGCCGCCATTGCGCAGCGAGTGCAGGAGAATCTTCTCTATCAGCCCGCGTCGGGCGCCGAAGGGATCTATGTAGCAACTGTAAGAGCCATCGTTCACGATGCGGCCATGGCACCTTCGCTCGCACGCCGCAAAGTGTTCGTGGTCGGGAACGCGGACCGCATGGTGTCGCAGGAGGGCTCTGATCAGGCGGCCAACGCTTTCCTCAAGCTGCTCGAGGAACCGCCCGCCAACACAACAATCATCCTCACCTCCAGCGAACCCGGTGCGCTTCTGCCCACTGTTCGCTCCCGGGTGATATCGCTGCGCATGACACGTCTCGCCGAACGGGATATGCGTGCATTTCTCGACGATGCACTTGTTGCGGCGCGAGCAGGCGACACACTGCGCAAACTGGAATCGGACCGCGGCGCGCTGCAGGCATTCGTTCGCGCTGGCGCCCCCGGTGCCCTTCTCGCAGCTGAAGCAACTCAACGCGCCTTTGATATCGCGCGAACATTTCTGGCCGCCTCCACATCGACTCAGCGTTCGCAGGCAATCAAGGCTGCGCTGGCAATGGGTGCCACCGGTGCACGCGCCGGCTTCAGCGATATTCTTGATGCGCTCGCAGAACTGGTGCATGACCGCACTCGCACAGCAGTTCTCAACGGTGATGAAGCAGCCGCCCCGCGCTCCGCGGCCGCTGTGCTGGAAATCGAGAGTGCCAGGCAACTCGCTTATGGGAACATCTCGCCACAGCTACTGGGTATCAGACTCGCGGCTTCTCTCTCCCGGATCTCTTCATGAACAAACTCACACATTTGGACGAGAAAGGGCACGCGCACATGGTCGATGTCTCCGAAAAAGAGGAGACATTTCGCACGGCGCGCGCCGAGGGAGTTGTCGTGTTGCGCGCGGAAACACTGGCTGCAATTCGGGGTAACGAAATCGGCAAGGGCGATGTTGTCGCTGCCGCGCGTATTGCCGGAATCATGGCGGCGAAGAAAACATCGGATCTCATTCCACTCTGCCATCCAATCGCGCTTTCGCATGTGAGCGTGGATGTGCAATTCGATGATGCACTGCCGGGAATGCGCATTGAGGCAGTCGCGCAGTGCGTCGGAAAGACAGGAGTTGAGATGGAAGCGCTTGTGGCTGTGACAACGGCACTGTTGACTGTTTACGACATGACAAAATCGCTGGACCGCGGCGTGGTGATCTCTGGTATCAGACTCGTTGAAAAGAGCGGGGGCCGGTCCGGTGATTGGCACCGCTGAGTATGGCACGGCAGTTGCCAGATCCTACTGCCAGTGGGACAGCCATGATTCGCCGGAGGGACATGTATGAACGGCTTGACGGCATCACTCGGAAATCTGTCGCAGTCATCACGTAAGCTTGCAATGAGGAAAGCGCCAACGCTGCTGCTTCTCTTCGTCGCCGCAGGCGCATTCATTGGCCACCAGCGCGCGCCATATCATCCCGTCGTTGCATTCCAGCAGGATTCGGCCAGCGTCACGTTGAAGTGGCGCGAGGATATGAAGAACGTAATTGTGCTTGTGGAAGAGCGCGCGACCAAATTGCGCAGAGCACAAACAATCGCGGGGTTTGCGCGACGCTATGGAATAGGACAACGGCTCGCTAACGACATTTACGTCGCTGCTGAAAAGGCACGCGTCGATCCAGATCTTGCATATCGCCTGGTGCGACTGGAAAGTGATTTCGACGAGCGCGCGACCAGCCCTGTAGGCGCCATTGGTCTCACGCAGGTGATGCTCACCACAGCGCAAGAGTGGAATGCATCACTAACTGCGGAACAGCTGTACGATCGCAAGCTGAACCTGCGGATTGGGCTGCGCTACCTGCGCGCGATGCTCGATGAGCACGATGGTGAAGTTATGCATGCTCTGGCGGCGTACAATCGCGGTCCGGGTACGGTGCAGAAGCTGCTCGCACAAGGGCAACTGACCAGCAGTGCGTACGAGCGGGTTATCATGAAGGGGTACAGCGGACGGGGCGTTTTGGATTAAGTAAAAAACGCTAAGTCAGAATGCAGAATAATGAGATTTTGTCATTCCGGCGAAAGCCGGAACCCATTTTGCTTCACCATGGGTTCCGGCTTTCGCCGGAATGACAAAATCTGACTATTCTGCACTCTGACTTAACAGTTTCTCTAGCGAACCCGAAGCGCTTGTCCAACCCTTATAGCGTCGCTCTTAAGTCCGTTCAGTCGCCTGATCGCTGATACGGTCGTGCGATAGCGCTTGGCTATCGCGCCCAGCGTGTCTCCATTCCTGACGACGTAGCGCGAACCCGATCCGTAGATCTCGATTGCCGGATTGGGAACGTCCTTGGCTACGGCCAGCACCGCCGCGGTCGGAACAAGAATCGTCGTTCCAACTGGAAGCGCTTTCTTTGTCGTCCCATCGTGCTGGTTGTACCACGCGAGTCGCTTCGCAGTGATCCCCACTCGTTTCGCCACAGCCGCGAATGTTTCGCCGGACTTCGACGTCACCTTCGTGTAGGGCACCAGATCCTTCACCTCGAGATCCGCGTAACGTTGCTTGAAACCCTCCGCCGATCCTACGGGGACCTTGATCCACATCGAGTCCTTTGGATGCGTGAACCCGCGCAGCACATGATTGTTCAGGCTCGCAATCTGATCAACGCCACTACCTGACGCCTTTGCAATCGCAGCCAGGGGGATAGCAGGAGCAACTTTCACCGAATCGTATTCCAGCGGCGAGAGCGTGTCGTACGACATCTCGTACTTCACGGCGCTCTTCGCAACCAGCGCCGCAGCGATCAGCTTGGGGACGTAGTCGCGCGTTTCCTCTCTCAGATAATTCGTCTCGGCGAGCGCGAAAAACATCCCCTCACCATCCGCCTTTCCGACTGCATCGGCGTGGCGCGTCAGTCCGCGCGAAATAGTACCCGATCCGCCATTGTACGCGGCGGCTGCGAGGAAGAGCGAACCAAATTGTCTGCGCAGCCACGAGAGGTGACGAATCGCGGCATCCGTTGCCATGACAGGATCGCGTCGCTCGTCCACCCACCAGTCAACTCTGAGCCCCTCGCCTTTCGCTGTTGCAGTCATGAACTGCCAGATTCCCACCGCGGCTGAACGCGAGTATGCGTCAGGAGCAAATCCGCTTTCTATAAAAGCGAGATAGTAGAGATCCTCCGGCATTTCCGCGGCGCGGAGTTTCGCGCGAATCATCGGTTCGAAGCGCGTACCACGGGACAGAAACGCAAGCGTCTGCACGCGCGATCTCCCAGTGAATGCATCGATGAAAAACTCCACGCGATCATTCGATGTGTATGAGAGAATCTCCAGGTCGGACGAGATACTCAATTCGGCCGAATCCGGCTTTGGAGTAGGCACGAGCGTGGCGCCAAGCAGCTCGATCATCTGGCGGCTGGCCTCGTCGTCCAGCAGGTCGATGGACGGCTGCAGCGTTGGCCGTGACTCGATTATCGGCAGACTGGAAAGCGCAACAGCAGGCGGCGCCACGACCACAACCGGCTTCGGGTGCGAGGCGCACGCGCAAAGTGGCAGGATCAAAAACATTGTCCAGCGTCGTCGCATTCCTGGTTTCAAGCTTTCTCCCGTTCGAACGGGACAAGGTGACGATCGAGGGACAGAATGCCCCACTTTCGCTCCGATTGCAAGGTTCGCGCGCCAAATGGGCGCTTCCCCCAGGTCTTCCTCCATACACGGGCCACTGCCCGTGGGTCCACGCGTGACCCGAAGTTATGACGAGGCTATGCGCCACGCGTTAATCCGCAAACTACCAGAAAGCGGATTGTGATGCGCTGCAGCAACAGGATCAGCGGGGGGACGAGGAGCAAATAGGACCAAAAACGATCAAATGATCAAATGATCAATCGACCAAGTGATCAATTGATCAAGATCTCGGATCGCAATCAATTGATCACTTGGTCACTTGATCATTTGTTCATTTGATCAGTTTATTCCTTGACCGCGATCGTAGCGTAGACGAGCCGATTGGTAGCATTCAGCACTGCCTTCGCCGTTGCGCGAATGGGATCGATGTCCGCAAGGTCGCTGCCGAGTAACTTGCCCGGAACTCTTCCCTCGCCGCTCGTGCCAACAGCAACAATGATGATGTTGGCGTCGAATACTCTCAGCGGCTTGACGCCGAGAATCTCCAGTCGGAGGGACTGCGGAAGAAATGCCTTGAGTGCGCGCAATGCAGCCTCTGCTGTCAAACGCAGCTCACCAAGCGCGCTCGCGTTTCCCTCGGCCATCCCAATAAGCTTGCTGCCATCCTCACAACGTAGTTCCACGACAGCGCTGCATCTCCCCGATGGCGTGCGACTGAAACGCACTGTCTCGAGCTTTAGTCGGGAGAAACGCGGCTCATCCGCCTCGACGTGCTCGTTTTCCGGGAGAATCTGTGGCACGTTCTTCATGCTTGAATGAGAGTTGCGCTGAAGGGGCTTCCCACGGAATAACCGCTTTCATGCAAGGTCGTGGCGGCGGCCCAGCTGAGGCGGACGGATACCATTCTACACACGAGCGACCACAGCTTAAGCAACCGTCGCTTGTAAGCAACGGTCAACATTCGTACCACTGCCTATATTTGCAGCACCAACCTCACCGGAGGAGCGATGCGCCGACTGCTGTACGTGATAATATTGCCTCTTGTTCTTGCCTGCGACGACATCACGGGGGGCCCATCGGAACCGCTCGAGGATGCGTTCGTTGCGACCACGGCCGCGCTGCGATTCAGCCCCGCATCCGTTGAGCTGGTACAGGGGGGCACTGTCACATGGGCATTCAACCCGGTAGGCCACACGGTCACCTTCACCCCGCAGTCCGGCGCGCCCTCCTCAATCGGCTTAAGTGCCAACACCAGCATCGCGCGCACCTTCGCCAGCGTCGGCAACTTTCCATACCATTGCGAGATCCATCCGCTGACAATGACGGGAACGATCATTGTGCGATGAGCGCGGCCAAGAAGGAATGACGGGTATCAACAACATGCCGGCATCATTATTTGTCATTCCGGCGAAAGCCGGAATCCATGTTGGAAGGCAAAAATGGATTCCGGCTTTCGCCGGAATGACAAGAATATTGTCATCTGTAATCGCACTTGCCCTCCCACTGGTGGCGCAGCAAAGGGAGGTGCAACGCTACGAATTGGATTCTCCCGAAGGACGACTCATGGGATTCTATTCGTCCGCGCTTGCATCGAATCCACTTGGTTCGCCATTCCGCAGCGGGGTTGCACCGTGGAGCATCGAGTTGGGGATGGAGCTCTCCTATGTCCCGCATCTGAACAGGCAGCAAAGAACCGCGGGTTATGACAAGCCCGAGTCATCAAATCTTTCGCCCGTCCTTCCCCGCCCCAGGCTTTCCTTAGCGCTTCCGGGCGCGGTGGTTCTCGATGCCAGCTGGTTGCCACCAATTCAGGTGGTGGACGCGAAGGCAAATCTCTTCGGCCTCTCTTTGCGCCGCGAGGTCAGGCTGGGGTCAGGAACGTATCCCTTCGCAGTCACACCGCGCATCTCATTTCTCGAGGGCCGAATAACCGGTGCGATTACCTGCAGCGAAAAAATGGCTGCTGGAACGCTCGAGGATGTGTTTTACTATGCGAACATTTGTCACGCACACGCCAGCAAGGATTATTTCGACCCCACCCATTTCACCGTGGACCTCTCCTTCCATCACGGTCCCCGGTTTCTGGGCGCTGATTCGTATCTGACCGCCGGAGTGCGACGCGAGTACACCAGCTTCGACATTGGTGTGATTGGCGACAATGGCGTGCGCGATCTCGATCATCCCATTCTCGAGATGAATGCCACCCGCGGTTTCGGCATTCTCGGTCTTCAATGGAGTCAGTTCGCCCGTACCCGATACATTCTGGAACTCAATTACACGCCGGGTAGCCTTGTAACGGTCCGCGCTCTGGCAGGCTGGCGCTTCAAGTGAACGTCTGGAACCGAACCGCGCCGGCCCTCGTAGTCCTCGCCATGGCCTGCGCAGATTTCAACTCGCCGATCGATCCAACCGGAGGCGCTCCCGATATTCTCGTCGCCAATCCATCGTTCGAGATTGATGTGCAGCCCATATTGACGAAGCGTTGCTCCATGGGCGGCTGCCACTCGCTCGCGAGTGCGCAGGGCGAACTGAGTCTTGTCGCTGGCAGCGCATATGACAATCTCGTCAACGTACTGTCCAGCCAGAACGAGTTGTTCCGGCGTGTACGTCCCTTTCGCCCCGACTCCTCCTGGCTCTACAGACTGATAGTTTCCGATCCTACGGGAAGGGTCGCCTACCCGCGCATGCCGCTGTCGTCTGTGCCACTGACGAACAATCAGATTGGCACAATTGCCAACTGGATTACGCAGGGAGCTGCGCGCAATTGATTCTCGTCACACTTGAAGGTCTGAGCAAAACCTATGGAAGTGTAAAGGCGCTCGATGGTGTGTCGCTCAACATCGAGCAGGGCATCATTGGTCTCGTTGGGTCGAACGGCGCCGGCAAGAGCACGCTGATCAAGATCCTCCTCGGACTCCTCAAGCCTTCGTCCGGAAGCGCCAATGTGCTCGGCTATGATCCCTCGCTGAAGGGAGAAGAGCTGCGCCAGCATCTTGGATATTTGCCGGAGCACGATTGTCTTCCCGCCGATGTAACCGCAACAGAATTTGTTTCCGGAATGGCGCAGATTTCAGGGCTGCCCGCCAGCGCCGCGCGGGAACGCACGGCGGAAACATTGCGCCACGTGGGACTTTATGAAGAGCGTTACCGGCCCATTGGCGGATATTCATCTGGAATGAAGCAACGGGTGAAGCTGGCGCAGGCGCTGGTGCATGATCCCAAGTTGCTGCTGCTCGATGAGCCCACCAACGGCCTCGATCCCGCGCGTCGCGTTGAGATGCTGGACCTTATCGGGCGCACTGGTAGAGTATTCGGAATATCGGTGATAGTGTCATCGCATTTGCTCGCCGAGATCGAGGAGATCTGCGACTATCTCATCGTCATCGAGGGCGGCCGGCTGCACAGCGCAGCGCCACTGGCCGATTTCACGCGCGAGTCAGCAATACTGGCCGTAGAAGTCGAAGACGGAGCGGAACAACTCTCAGCGGCGTTGACTGCCGCAGGTCTGAAAACGCGCCTTGTCGACCGGCGCGAAGTTGATGTGACCGTAAGCGGCGATCATGTATTCAACGTTGTTCGCGACGTCATCGCGCAACAGGGGTTGTCACTCGCGCGGCTCGAGAGACGGCGCGCGCGCCTCGAAGATATTTTCGACGACCCCCCAGGCGCGGCAAAGAAGGAAGTTTTCATTTGATGCGCGTTCCACGCAGCAGATGCTTAGGCTTGTCATTCCGGCGAAGGCCGGAATCCATTTTCCTTCTAACATGGATTCCGGCCTTCGCCGGAATGACGGCAGCGTGACACCGAGTCCAGGTGATGGCGCGATGGCGGATACTTCTCCGCAAACCGTTTCAACGGGCGAGATCTTCGACCTCGGCTATCGCCCTTACGAAGGGGCGCGCCTGGGGCGCTGGTACGCTACGCGATCGCTCGCCGTGCAATCTCTGCGTACCGCCTTTGGCCTGGGACGCACAGCGCGCGCCAAGCTGGCGCCAATGGGTTTGCTGGCTGCGCTCACATTCCCCGCGATGGTGGCTTCACTGTTCGCAGCCGCTACCGGCAACGCAATCCAATTCGTCACGCATCAGCAGTATTTTGTCACGACCTGCTGGGTCTTTGCACTCTTCTGCGCGAGCCAGGCGCCCGAGCTGGTGGGAGGCGATCAGCAATACCGCGTGCTCGCGCTCTATTTCGCGAGGGCACTCCGGCGCAGTGACTACGTGTTGGCCAAGTTGGGAGCCCTCGTCGCGGCATTGATGATCATCGGAGTCACACCGCAGATCATTCTTCTGGTTGGCCGCGCCTTCGCCAGCCAGAATCCCGTCACCGTTTTTCGCAGTGATGCGCATCTGCTCTGGCCGATATTTGCAAGCGCCTTCCTGATCGCGATTCTTTTTGCGTCACTCTCGCTACTTGTCTCCTGCATCACACGACGCAGGCTTCTCGCTACCCCCGCAATCATCGGAGTTTTGATGTTGACTGGCCTCGCCGCTGGAATCCTTGTGCGGGTCGGCGGCGGTTCGCTGCGCTATACAATCCTTGTCAGCCCAATGTTGACTGCTGAGGCTGTGACCATGTGGCTGTTCAAGGCGGCGGTGCATCCGCGGTCCCCAATTGGGAGAGCGAATCTCCCGGGAGCGACGTACGCCATGGCAGCGCTGGCGATCACCGCGCTGGCCAGTCTCCTCATCTATTGGCGCTACAAGCGCATTCAGCCATGAACTCAGGGGCACCGCTCGTCTCGCTCAAAGACGTCTCGCGCTGGTACGGTAATGTCGTGGCGGTAAATGGCGTCTCATTCGATTTGCGGCCGGGGATCACCGGACTTCTGGGACCCAACGGTGCTGGCAAGTCAACTTTGATCAACATGATGTCGGGGCTCCTGCGTCCTTCGTCGGGAACTGTATCGGTCGCGGATGTCCCTGCGTGGCACAATCCCGCGATCTATCGCCAACTGGGACTCGTCCCCGAGCGCGAAGCTGTCTATGGATTTCTCACAGGACTCGAGTTCGTAACACTGAACGCACGGCTGCATGCGCTCGATGACATCGACGGAGCGGTGCGCGCTGCGATTGCCACAGTGGGACTCGAAGATGCACAGAATCGGAGGCTCGATACTTATTCGAAAGGGATGAAGCAACGCGCCAAACTTGCGTCTGCACTTGTGCACTGCCCTCGCATTCTCATTCTCGACGAGCCATTCAACGGGCTTGATCCCCGCCAGCGACGTCAGATGATGCATTTATTGCAAGCCGAAGCGGCGTCGGGCAAGGCTGTGCTGGTGAGCTCGCACATTCTCGAAGAAGTCGACAGGATCGCAGATCGCGTACTCGTTGTGATAGCGGGACGCCTCGCTGCCGCCGGCCCTCCGCGGGAGATCCGTAAACTCATGACCGATCGTCCGCACCGTTTTACTCTCAAGTCCTCTGACAACCGCCGCCTGGCATCGCTACTGGTGGCCGACCTCGATGTGATCAGCATGGACCTCACAGATGACGGTCTTTCCGTGAAGGCGGCGGACTACCGGGCATTCACCACTGGTCTTGCCCCGCTGGCGCGCAAATCGGATGTGACGATCTTCGAGATGATTCCCGCGGACGAATCTCTGGAGAGCGTGTTCACCTACCTGGTTGAGGGTCAGAACGTATGACCATTTTCAACCTGACGGTGCGCCAGCTGATGGCGGGAAAGAAATGGCTTGTCCTTCTCGTGCTGGCGCTGATACCGCTGGTGTTGTCAATGCTGGATCGTTCCGGCAGTGCCGCGGACTCCAGCTATCTGGTTGACAGTTTCCCCGACATCGTGATCGCTTCCATCGTTCCGATCATCGCTCTTCTCCTCGCAGGATCTGCATTCGCAAGCGACATGGAGGAGGGGACCGCGGTCTTCGTGCTCGCCAAACCTATCTCGCGAACCAGGATTCTAATGGAGAGATTCGCGGCCGTGGCGACTCTCGCCGTGTTGTTGACTACAGCGTCCGCGTTGCTGTCGATCGTAGCTCAAGGCGACACAACAAAAGTCGTCCCGTTTCTCATTGCGAACGAAGTGGCCATCGTTGTAGGTGCGATTGTCTACTCCGCGCTTTTCCTGGCTCTTTCGCTGCTCACACGCCGCGGATTAATCATAGGGCTCCTCTACATTCTCATGTGGGAGAGCACACTGTCGGGCTCCTTCCCCGGCACGCGGACACTGAGCATAAAGGAATACATGCTCACGATAGCAGGAGCGCTCGACAAATCAGGATTGGCCGAGCAACGAACCAGCGTCACCGTGACAACAGCGATGCTGATGGCGCTGCTGATTCTGAGCCTGGCAATCGCGTTAGCGTTGCGCAAGCTGCAGAATTACGAGGTTGCAGAGCAAGGTTAGTGACGAGTGGGTGTCACCATGGGTTGCCGCTTGCGCGGCAATGACACCGTACAATGGGTTGCCGCTTGCGCGGCAATGACACCGTACAATGAGTTGCCGCTTGCGCGGCAATGACACCTTGTTGTCATTCCGGCGAAAGCCGGAACCCATGTTCAGCGCTTATCACTCGTCACTCGTCACCCGTCACCCGTCACCCGTCACCCGTCACGACACCGCTTGCGCCTTTTCGGCCACAAACCGCAACCGCGCAGCCACGCCATCGAAATCTTCGTCGAGCCTGATGGCGGCATCTCCCGTCACGTGTTCAAGTTCGGCTCCTTGATGCAGCGCAAGACGCACGAGAGTTTCTGCAACACTGCCATGTGTCTCCATCAAGCGAGTCGTGAACAGCAGTGTCTGCACCGAGTGATCGCGTAGCGCGTTCAGGGTCGGCTTGAGACCAACGGCGCCACGCCCCCGCGCACCCGCAAGCTCCGCGATTGTCTCGATCAAGTTTGCGTCGCTGCGTTTGCGAAGCTCCGATGCCCCGGTCTTGGCCGCCTCGCTCAGTTCCGCTTGTCGCGACTTCATATGAAGCGACTGGTTGACCAGGACGCGTTCCTTCAGCCGCGCGGGCACGAGGTTCTCGATGTCGCTGCAAGCTTCCGACGTTCCACCGACCACAATCCAGCTGTCGTTGTCGGCCAGCTTGAGCAGACGCTCTTCGAGCTCGCGGTACATCTTCTCTTTCGCAGTGCGAAAGGCGCGATCCGCTTCGTCGGCACCCGCCGTTCCACGTTTACCCACGTGAAATCCCTGACGCGGCGCGTCGCCCATGTGGGAAACCGGCCCGATAACTGCCTCAGCCTCTATTGATCCCAGCTCTTCCAGTTTGCCTTCGTGATAACGGTATAGTTGTGTCATTCGGCTGTCCGCCAGCACTACGATAACCGGCGTGAGCTGCTTCTGAGCCCTGACCAGCGGCGCTACCCGGATACCGGTGTCCCAGACGACCATATTGGGAACGGATGTGGGTAGATGCTGAGTGACGCCCTCACCGTTCGCTGGAAAGAATCCCGCCCAGCCCCTACTGGCGTGAACGGCCTCGTCGTCGGGGAGCTTGTGGAGAAGATCACTGACGGCCCTTTCGAAATCGCGCTTCTCGGCAGCGCTGGCGCGCGAAAGTTTCTCCCGTGCATCGGATATGCCCTTGTCGAGTTCCTTCCTCCACACCATTCGTTCGGCGGGATTTGACATGGTGCTGTTCACATAGACGCTAAGTACTTGTGTCTGACACAACTTTTTTTCGACGGCAACGATTTCGGCAAGTTCCAGCATGATTAGTCTCCCATCCAGGTATTCCTCGCGCAACGCAGCTGCGTGCCAGCTCTATTCTGCAAGAATCCGGCTGGTAGCTCGACAGTTGGCCTGGCGCCAGTGACAGTTGGGACTGCCGAGCGCCTTTCGGCGATCAATCGAACAATCGATCAATCGAACAATTGATCAATTGATCGCGATCCTGGATCGTGATCAGATGTTCACTTGTTCGATTGATCGATTGTTCGATTGATCGCCGCAGGCGCAGATAGCGCTTTCATGAACGCAACAAGCGCGGCCTTTTCCTCTTTCGTGAGCTTCAACTGTTCGCTCGGCAGCGTCTGATTGGGAAGCTTCATGCCGAGTCCGGCTCCACCGCCGCGATCATAGAACTCAACAACCTGTTCCAGAGTGGTGAACACGCCGTTGTGCATGTAAGGAGCTGTAAGCGCGATGTTGCGCAGGGTCGGGACCTTGAACGCGAATGTATTCATTGCGATCCGATCGATCGCGCCGCGGCCGCGATCGGGGTCCAGTTTCGCGCGCGCGAGGTCCGCGTGCTCGGGAACGCCAATCACTTCAGGCTCCGACGTTTGGAATTCGGGAGGCATTACGCCATTGAACAGAGGAATGAAGTGACAGGTGCCACAACGTCCCTTTCCCATGTACACGTCAAACCCGCGTCGCTCTTCCGCGGTCATCGCACTGGTATCTCCGCGCACGGCTTTGTCGAACGGTGAGTCCATTGTGATCAACGATCTCATGAATGTCGCCAGCGCCTGCTGAATCTCGAGACCGGTGACTGCACCAGCGCGTCTGTCGAGTAGAGCTATTGCAAAAGCGGCCTGGTACGATGTGTCTGCCGCAATTGCCGCGGCCGCGCCATCGGGTGAGCTGCTCATTTCCATGGGACTCTCAAGCACCAACTTCACCTGGGTCTCGAGAGAACCGGCGCGGTCGTCGGCGAACTGCGTGCGCTGCAATGCTGCGTTCAACAGAGTCGGAGTGTTGCGAAGTCTTGCGCCAGCGTGACCCACTCCAGCCAGTGGTGCCGGGCGTGTTCGCCCATCCGCAAAGGCCTTGTCCGGTACATGGCATGAGACGCAGGCGCGTGTGCCCGGGCCCGAGAGCTTTGGTTCGGAGAAGAGTCGCTCGCCGAGTGCGACGAGTTGGGGATTCGGTACAATGGCGCCGGGGGGCGAAAAGGCGAACACATCAAATGCATCGCGTTCGAAGATATTTGCCGACGCTGTGCGCCATGGGCGCGGCAGCCCTTCTCGTGGTGCGCCAGTGCGCGCGCTCAGTTTTCCGATTGCGCTGGCAGCGGGGTTAAGAAATCCGACTATGAATCGCAGCCGATTCAGTTTTTCGGGGTCCGGATTTGCTCTGAGGTCCGCCGCTGCTGCGGCAAGTGTGGAGTCGATGCCAGCCAGAATTTCCGGCGGAGCGTCGGCGGTGGCCATCAGCAAGCGAATTCCTTCCACCGCTTCCGCACCTTCAACGCATGCATCGCCAGAAGGTCCGGTGTCGAACCCCGCAAGTCCGATCGTGACAATTCGCGCGAGTTCGATGCGCGCCGCGTCAACGATGTCCGCTTCCGTCAGTGTAGCTGCCTTCACAAATGTCCGGGTACGTTGAACGACGGAGATCATTCCAGCGACAGCGGCGCGTGCAGAATCGCGCGTGATGGAGCTGTCGAAAATGGCCGCCTCAACCGGCTGGAATCCCACGAGTGTGGTTTTGGGCAGCGGGTTTGGCACCTCGTCCTCGGCGATGAGCGGCCCGTTCAGGGTGGCACTTTCGAAGGGTGCGATGTAGTTGAGCAGCGCTGCGTTGCGCTTGAAGGCGCGCCGCGCGTCACGAAATCTCTCCGCGGCCGCGCTGGCGGAATCCGACTGCAAAGCCGAGTCGAGGACCTCCAGGGAACGGGCAAGGTCGGAGATGCCATCGTCGAGCAACCGTCGCGCAGCCACTACCGCGCGCGGCTCTTCATCTGTGACAGGAGTATCGCAGGCCTGAATGAAGAAGCTCACCGCGACAGCAGCCTGAGCCAGCAGAATCGCGGTCCGAGTCGATCGAACGCGACGATTGAGAGCGGAATGCATACTCAAGCATTGTCTGCAAAAAGGCGTCCACCGGCGCACTCAGCCGGGGCGGCCCTATATGAACGGATGACCCGGGTGGGGAACGATCCCACGACCTACGGATTAAAAGTCCGTTGCTCTACCAACTGAGCTACCGGGTCGGTTGGCGCGCGAAAACTGATTCCGGCGCTGCACAATAGTAGCGCGCGCGGATGCGCTGGCCAACATGCCCGGAACAGAGACTAGGCGCGGCCATCCAGTACTTCTCTGACTCTAGTCGCCATCGCTGCGACCGAGAATGGCTTCGCTATGAACGGAGTTCCCTGGGGAAATGCGCCGTGGCGTTCGATTTCGTCATCGGTGTAGCCGGACATCATCAGGACTTTTGGTTTTCTGGCAAGTTCGTTCAGCCGGTCAAACAGCACGCGTCCACTCATACGCGGCATGACCACGTCAGACAGAACGAGGTGAACCGATTCTATGCCCGCCGCGCAAATTTCGAGCGCTTCGATTCCGTCGCCGGCTTCAATCACATCGTAGCCGTGCTTTTCGAGCACGCGACGGATAACCATCCGAACCGCGGTGTCGTCTTCGACGAGCAGAATCGTTTCCGAACCCACGGCGTCGTGCTGGTAACCCGGAGACGGCCGGCCGCTTCCCTTCGGGCCAATGATTTCTCTATGCCCAAGCGTGCTGATCGCAGGACTGTGAAAGTCCGCGACAGCTGAATTGTGTTCGCGTGTTGGTTCAATATCGGTCATTGCTTTATTCGCTCCGGCCACCTGCGTGGCTAACTCGAAACTGGCGCTCATGGGGCTCACGCCCTTTGGCAGCACCTTTGGCAAGCGAGAACGGTCCCTGGTAACCCGACTCCGCTGTCACTCTCAGTATCGGTTTCCTGGGCGGAAACTTTAGGACCGGGGAGTTAGGTCCAGTTCTGGGGGCCTGAGGAAGGAAACACGGTGATGCGGCGTCGCACCAAGTGTCTTGACGGCGTCCAAATGCTCGGGGGTGGCATACCCCGCATTGGTCTCCCAGCTGAACCCGGGATACCTCTCCGCAAGGCGCATCATGAGCCGGTCGCGGGTTACCTTGGCGACAATCGAGGCACAGGCGATGCTGAAGCATTTGTCGTCCCCATCGACCACGGCGCGATGCGGTATTCCCAGCGTGCGCAGCGGCAGACCGTCGATCAATATGCTTGCAGGGGTTACCGACAGGTGTCCAAGCGCGCGGCGCATCGCGAGCACGGACGCGTGATAGATGTTCACCCTGTCGATCTCCGCGACTGACGCGGCACCAACTCCAACCGCTATCGCACGACGCAGAATGAGCGCTGCCAGCCGCTCGCGTTCATGGCGCGGCAACAACTTTGAATCGTCCACGCCGGCAATAGCGCGGTGCGCGCCGGGCATGATGATCGCACATGCGACAACGGGGCCCGCTATGGGACCCCGTCCGACTTCATCTACTCCGGCGAGAAGGAGCGCCTCGTCTTCGCGGCGGATCTCGCGTTCGATCGTGCTCCAGCGCCGGCGCCCTGCCATCAGTTCATTACGATTGAGGAGCGGGCTCGCTCTCGGTGCTCGGCACCACCACACGCACCTTCTTTTCCTTGATGCGACTCGCCTTGCCAGCGAGCGTGCGCAGATAGAAAAGCTTGGCGCGACGAACACGCCCGCGGCGCACGACCAGAATGCTCGCAATCATGGGACTGTGCACGGGAAAAATTCTTTCCACGCCGACACCATTGGAAATCTTGCGAACGGTGAAGCTCTGGCTCACACCAGCGCCTCTGCGCGAAATGCAAACGCCTTCAAATGCCTGCAGTCGCTCTTTATCGCCTTCTTTTACTCGAACATTTACCCGCAGCGTATCGCCAGCGCGAAATGGAGGAAGCTCCTTGAGCCACTCCTTCTGGGTTTCAATAAACGGATGCATATGGTTACCGATTGGGACCGAAGTCCCATTATGGCAGATTTGTGATACGGCTTGCCCTGGACAGATAAGGAAGCTAGTTGGCTAAGTGCTTCCCGTGGAAGGGGAAGCCCCACACCCGCCGAAGTATCAGACCCGCAACCCAGTGCCCCCAACTGGTGCAGCTCCAACCAATCCGTCAAAGCTTCGGAATATTGAAGTCAATTCCTATGGCAATCTGCCACCCGCTCATATCCAACCCGCGCGGAAGCTGCGGCGGCAACATCCCCTCAGACGAGCCTGACACAGTTCGCCATTCGACAGAAGCAAAATTACGTACCACGTACGATGGCTCGACAACAAGTTCAAAAACCTGCATGAACGTCGCGGAAATCCCCACAGCAATCCCGGCCTGAAGTGCCGTCGCAGTTCCGTCGTAAATAGTGGCGTTGGCATCGTATCCCCGCAGAGCATGCATCTCTGTTCGGCCCGCACGCAAACCAACGTACGGACTGACTATGGCATCAGGCAAAAACGCCGCGTACAGCGCCACCGCCGGCGATTCCGCAATCGAACCTCGGATATCGATCGTCGGATCGGTGGCGCCAAACCCTCGCAACTGACTGTAGCCCAGCGCGAGCTGCAATGTGGCCAGGTTCGGAGCCTTGCAGAAAGTCTTGCGCGGTTCCGTGCGCACCACAGTGGTAGTGGTGCGCCGGTCATCCACCGTGCGCGTCTCGCTGTAAACCTCGAGCGTATCAAGGTCGCCCAACTCGCGCTTCTCCCGTTCACATTCCGCCGCACTTGGCACTCGCGAACCCGGAATCGCACCAAGCGAAATGGAAAGCTCAACACCAAAGCCCTCCAATCCGGTGCGCCGCGTTTCACCGGGACCCGACGTCGTGAGTCCATTGGCAGACGAGCCGAGCGCGCCGTAGAGATAGAAGAGGCTAACCCCTTCCACCTTTGAAACCGCTCTCTCGAGAATATCGAATTGAGCGCCCGCTGCGTCATACGGAATTGCAACCGCCAATACGAGTGCAACAACGCAGAGAGGCGGGGCAACAGGAGGACAAGTATCGCTACGCTTTGTACGCTTGAACATGAGCAGGAGGATTGGGGATCCAGAGTCGAAATTGGTGCCGCCAACATGTCGCGCAGCACGACGCTTCACAAGAGGCGCGACGCGGAGTGCGCGGGGAACTGCTCTCTGGCTCCGGCTTATTTGTCGCTACGTTCTCGTGATAGCTTTTCTGCCTGTTGTTTGCGCCAGTCTTCGATGCGCTTGTGATCCCCGGACAACAGAACGTCCGGGACGGCAAACCCTCGGTAGACCGGCGGACGTGTGTAGCTCGGCGCGCTCAGCTCTCTGTCGTAGAAGGAATCGTTGTGCGCGGACGCGGGATCGTTCAGTGCGCCTTCCAGGAGTCGCACCGTTGCATCGATCACCACGAGGGCGCCCGGCTCACCACCACTCAGGACAAAATCTCCCAGCGACAGTTCTTCGGTGGCGAGGTTCTCCGCTACGCGCTGGTCTACATCCTTGTAGTGTCCGCAGAGTAGTGTGATTTCCTCAACAGCAGCAAAACGCGACGCATCGCTCTGGCGAAAGCGGCGTCCCCTTGCGGACAGAAGGATTATTGGCGCTTTCGCCTGCAGGTGGTCGACCGCCTCGAAGAAGGGATCGGGCTTCATCACCATGCCCGGTCCCCCACCGTAGGGGGCATCGTCCACCGTGCGATGTTTGTCGTGTGTGAAGTCGCGCAAATCGATCACATTGTATGACACGGCGCCCGCCGCCGCTGCGCGCGCTGGAATGCTGAGCGCCAGCGGCATCGCAAAAAAATCGGGGAATATCGTGACGACGTTTATCCGCAGCATGGATTTGATCAGATGTCGAAGAGGCCGTCGGGTACAACAACAGTGATCACGCGCGCAGCGCGATCCACATTCACAATCAACTCTGCGCGAAATGGAAGCATGGCGCTTGATCCACTAGCCTGCTTCACCTCCAGCATCAGTCCGTGAGCAAGATCGTAAGTATGAGCCACCTCGCCGTAGTTCTGCCCGGCCGCTGAAACGACCTTCATTCCGGGAAGTTCGTGCACGAATACTTCCCCTTCCGCTGGCTGAGTGACCTCCGACTCGGGAAGCAGCAGATAGCGCCCGCTCCATAGCGCAGCGTCGTTGCGATCGTTCAGCCCCTCGACAAAGAGAAGCACGTTCTTGCCGAACGGTCGCACGGAAGTCACATGCAGTTCGGTCGCATCCTCGTCGACGTCACCATCGTTGTTGCCCGCCAAAACGCGACGGCCGGATGCAAATACAGCATCCGGCTCGTCGGTCAGTGGTTCAACAACTATTTCACCTCGTATTCCGTGGGCGCGTTTGATGCGCCCTACTATCACGTAGCCGGTAGCGGCCATCGCCTATTCCGCGGTCGCCTCTTTCACGGGAATTGCCTTGGAAACGCGGTCTTTACCAACACGCGCTTCGTGGCGCTTCTTGAGAACACCTGCGCGACGAAGAAGAGAACGAACGGTGTCCGTGGGCAATGCCCCCTTGTCCAGCCAATAGTGAGCGCGATCTTCAAGAAGATTGAGCGCGACATTGGATGTACGCGGCGCGTACTGTCCGATAATCTCGATGAATTTTCCATCACGAGCCGCCTTCGAGTCGGCGACCACAATTCGGTACGTCGGCTGCTTCTTGCGACCCACACGCCTGAGCCTGATTCTAACTGCCATTTGCTGTTCTCTCCTCTTGAGTTACTGCATCCACCAGGCTCATCGCATCTCCGGGATTTCCGGAGCGCACCCGGTACTGAGTGACGGGTGACGCGTCACTCCCTACTATCTCATCCCAAACATCCCCGGCGGCGCCTTCATTCCACCAGCGGTCATCTTCTTCATCATCTTCTGCATTTCGCGGAACTGGTCCAGAAGTCTGTTCACATCGCTCACCGGACGTCCCGCACCTTTCGCAATTCTCAGGCGCCGCGACCCGTTGAGCAAGCCAGGATTCTTCCTCTCTTCCGGCGTCATTGAGAGCACAATTGCTTCGACATGTTTCATTCGCTTGGGATCCATCTTCGCCTGGCTGAGCGCCTTGGCGTTCACTCCAGGAAGCATCTTTAGAACACCTTCAATAGGACCCATCCGCTGCAGCTGCTTGAGCGACGAGAGGAAGTCCTGCAGATCCATTCCTTCCTTGCGAACCTTTTTCTCGAGCCGGCGCGCTTCGTCCTCGTCCATCGTCGCCTGTGCCTTCTCGACGAGTGAGACCACGTCACCCATCTGCATGATGCGACCGGCCATGCGGTCGGGGTGAAACTCTTCGAGAGCATCGGTCTTTTCACCAACGCCGATGTATTTGATGGGCTTCTTCGTGATGCCATAGATGGAGAGCGCCGCACCACCGCGCGCATCGCCATCCATCTTCGTGAGAATCACGCCGGTGACATTGAGCGCCTTGTCAAATCCCTCCGCAATGCGAACAGCGTCCTGTCCCGTCATTCCGTCGGCGACGAGCAGGATCTCATCCGGTCGGATTGCTTCTTTCACGCGGGACAGTTCGCGCATCATCTCATCGTCGATCTGCAAACGTCCCGCTGTATCGATGATGACTACTCTGTCGCGCGCCCGCCTGCCCTGCTCAACACCCGCCTTCGCAATTCGCACTACATCGGTGGTTGTGCGATCGGAGTAGACTGGAACATCCAGATCCTTCCCCAGCGTTTCCAGCTGATCAATTGCGGCGGGTCGATATACGTCGGCCGCAACAAGACGCGTTGAGCGGTTTTCGCCTTTCAGTTTGCGAGCAAGCTTTGCCGCTGTAGTTGTCTTTCCCGAGCCCTGCAGTCCCACCATCATCACAATCGTGGGAGGAACGGAACTCATCTTGAGTCCTTCGCGCCTCTCGCCGAGCATGGCCGTGAGTTCGTCGTAGACAATCTTGACGAGTTGCTGTCCGGGGGAGACTGAATTGAGTGCGTTGGCGCCTATGGCGGCCTTCTCAACGCGTTCGAGGAACTCGCGTGTGAGATTGAAATTGACATCCGCTTCCAGCAGCACACGCCGCACTTCACGCAGCCCTTCCCGAAGGTCAGCTTCTGTAAGTACGCCGCGGCCGCGCAACCGCGCGAAAGTGTTTGCCAGCTTTTCGCTTAACTCATCGAACATAGCCCAGTAATATAGCCCGCCCGGTGAGCCCCGGCGAATGTCGGCCCGGTCTCTGTAGTGCGTCACTTTGCCGTCATTCCGGCGAAGTGACCACTACCCCGCTCTCAGTAGGGGAGTTTGTTCCGCTGGTCTAGGAACTCCGATGAGCCCGGGCGCGTTGCGCGAAGACCGCTGATGTTGTACCAGACTTCATCATCGGCCGCGCCCGGCAGCCAGTCGATGAGAACCGCCTTGGGATGCCCGCGTTCACGATCGTATTCGCTCTGTACATATGCTCCGTTGGCCTGAGCGGTCTCTATGCGATCGAAGAGCGCTTCCACCAACACAATGTGATTGTCCCAGGGCTCTTCAACTGCGCGACCGGTTCGGACATTGCGAACGCTCTGCACAACGCCATGACGAACCGAGACCACCAAGGGACCATTCAAGCCAGCGCAAAAGCAGGCCTTTTCAAAGGTGAATTCGTACGAGCGCGGTTCGTTCTGGCTCCACAGCTCTCGTGCGGTGGCCAGATCGGTGACTGGCAGCGCCGTTGTTTCGCTGCAGGCGCTGAGAAAAGTTGTGCCTGCTATTAGCAAAGCGCGCGCACCGAAGTTCGGTCTCACCTGAGCGAATACATGACGACACTCTCAACGTCGTCGGCATCCTTTCGAAGGCCCAGCACATACGTCGTGCCTACGTCAAGAACCTGCAAACCCGCAGGTGTGCCAATCTGACCAAGCAGCGATCCGCTCTTGTCGAACACGATCCATTGTTGCGCGGCCTGTTCCTCGATTGCGAATGATTGCACCCAGATGCGTCCGGCTTCATCGCTCAGAATGCGTCCGAAGGCAGGCCATGACTTGGGCGCGGGAGCAGCCTTGAGCATTTCCAGCGTGCTGGCGCGCGCCTCGGGTCGCAGCCTGCTCGTGTACGCCGTTGCGTATGCACTCATGTCTGCCGCCGTTACCGGTCGCGGGTCCCCGCCAACTCGCACCACCCGCGAAGGCGCTCCTTGAGTGGAGTAGATCTTTAACTCGAAACGTGAGGCATCACCAAATACAAATGCGTCACCCACTGTGACAGCGCTCGCAACGCGACTGAAAGGCATTTCATAATTCAGCATAAGCATCGCACCCGTTGCAGACTGAGATGTGCGGCTTACAGGAAGATCACTGTTCGGCATCATGCCGATAGTGTCGCGCACCACAAATGGTGCTTCGGTTGCGAAGATCATGTACAACGATGAATCCCGTGTTGCTACACCATCCCTCTCGATGGCGCGCCCCATGCGCATCGACATCAGAAGCGTGCCATTCGAAAACAACCCGATCGGAATTCCCGGAAGGGGCGACATCTTGACGATGGCGCCACTGTCCGACAGCACCGTCACCTTCCGCGCACGATCATAGGCGATAACTGCCGAAGGCCCGTACTTCTTGATCCAGCTGAGCGATTCGAATTCTCCCGGCCCCTGCCCACGCCGCCCCACACTCGTCACAAGCTTTGCGCGAGAATCAAAAAAGAGAATCGCAGACGCCTTCGCGTTCACGACCGCAGTCATCCCGCTCGACAGGCGCACCGCACTCGATACCTGGCTGAGCAACGTGCGGGGATCGGACGCGTCGTTCCCCATGACCAAATCGGGAGCCGGCCCGACACGCGCCAAAGTCGGCAGCTGCCGCGGCAGCGCCGCATAAGAAACAATCGCAACTCCAGCACTGTCGCGAATGGAGGGTCGCACCTCCTGCGCTGAAATACCGAGTGGGAAGACGAGTGCAATGCACACCGTCCCCGAGCGACCAATACGCCGTAATTCTCGAGTCATCGCGTGTCTACCTCCAGTATTCAGCGATACTACGCCACCCCCTACGGCACCGCAAGTACTGATACTCCCGTAGCGACCCGCCCCAATCGTCTTTCGTCTATCGTCTATCGTTGCTCGTGGTTCAGTCCTCGTCTATCTGATATGATCCGCAACCCCGGATCGCCACTCTCCCATCCCCCGATCGTACACTCCATAAATCTCCCTCAGCCCGCTAGCTTGCACGGGATCGAACGACGCAAATGGAGTAGCCCAAAACGCCTATGGCAAGAACGCAGCGAAAAGACGAAATCCTCCGGTCCGAACTGCCGCCAGCTCTTCCCCTTATGGCGCTCCGGTCCACCATCGTCTACCCTCTCGGCACCATCGCCGTACAAATGGGAGCTCCGGAGAATCTCACCCTGCTCCGATCCAGCGATGACGCTCTCACGGTAGCGCTCGTTGTCGCCGGCGGCGACCATGACGATCCCGTCGATCCCACTCGCTTCATAGGCAAAGTCGGAGTTGCCGCGAGGGTTCACGAACGCATCAACCTCCCCGGCGACACAGTTCAGATCACCTTACAGGGACTGCGCCGCATTGTGATAGAAGGCGTGGCGCAACTGGAGCCCTTCCCCGTCGCGTACGTGAAGCCCGCTCGCGAAATACCACCCGATTCCGCCGAAGTGGATCATCTGATAGCGCGCGTTGTCGCCGCGGCGGAAACCCTGGCGCAACTTGTCGATCGCATCCCCAACGAAGTACCCGCGATTCTCAAAATGAACGTGAGCGACCCCGGACGCTTCGCCGATCTCGCCGCGACGAATATGAACTTCCGCATCTCTGACAAGGATGAAATCCTGCAGAGGCTCGATATCGGGCAGCGCATCCGCTTCATACTATCGCGCCTCGAGCGCGAGGTGGCGCGCGCCCGTGTGATGGAAGACGTGAAAAAGCAGACCGAAATCAAGATCGAGCAGCACCAGCGCGAGTTCTATCTGCGGCAGCAGCTGCGCGCAATTCAGGCGGAGCTGGGCGAAGCCGACCCCGGCGAAAAGGAAGCAATCGAATTGTTGCGCAAGATCGACGATGCCAAGCTCCCCGAGAAAGTCACGATCGAAGCAAAACGCGAAACAGAGCGCATGCGCATGCTTTCGCAGACATCCAGCGAATACCATGTAATCCGCACCTATCTCGACTGGATTCTCGCTCTTCCCTGGAACAAACGCACAGGCGACGAGGAAATCGAACTAAAACGTGTCGAGGGTTCTCTCGACGAAAAACACTGGGGACTGCAGGAAGCCAAAGAGCGCATCATTGAGTACCTCGCCGTGCGTAAACTGCGCGGCGGCGATCCGCAGGGACCCATTCTTTGTCTCGCCGGTCCACCAGGAACCGGCAAAACATCGCTCGGCGAAGCAATCGCTCAGGCAATGGGCCGCCAGTTCTATCGCATTTCAGTTGGCGGCGTGCGCGATGAGGCGGAAATAAGAGGACACCGGCGCACGTATGTCGGTGCGATGCCCGGACTGTTCCTGCAGGCGCTGCGCAGAGTGGAAGTGCGCGATCCCGTTCTCATGATCGACGAAATCGACAAGATGACGCGCGGCGGTCCCTCCGGGGATCCCACGGCGGCCATGCTCGAAGTGCTCGACCCATCGCAGAACTCCGGCTTCGTGGATCATTACCTGAATCTCCCGTTCAACCTTTCGGGAGTTCTGTTCATCTGCACGGCGAACAACATCTTCGACATTCCTGCGCCTCTGCGCGACCGGCTCGAAGTAATTCGCATCGCGGGGTACACGATTGAGGAGAAGGTCGAGATCGCGTGGCGCTATGTGATTCCGCGCCTGCTCGCTGAGCATGGCATCACCGACCGTGATCTTCAGTTCACCGACGAAACACTTGGCTTCATCTCCAGCCGCTATTCACGTGAAGCGGGACTGCGCGGATTCGAGCGCGACCTCGCGGCGATCATGCGCCGGCGTGCACGCAGAAAGGCCGAAGGAGAAGAGGGCGCGTGGGTGCTCGACGCGGTGCGCGTCGAGGAGATCCTTGGCATCCCGCGCTTCGCGGCAGAAGAAGCGGACCAGGAACCGGAAATTGGCGCGGTAATCGGCCTTGCGTGGACCGCCACTGGCGGAGATCTCATGCATATTGAGGCACTGCGCATGAAGGGGAATGGCCGACTCATTGTCACCGGACAGCTGGGCGATGTAATGCGTGAATCTGTGGACGCAGCCTACTCGTACGTCAGGTCAAGGTCGCCGATGCTCGACGTATCGGATGACGACTTCAAGGATTCCGACATCCACGTGCACTTCCCTGCCGGTGCCATCCCCAAGGATGGGCCCAGTGCGGGAGCAGCGGTTACACTGGCAATCGCGAGCGTGCTTAGCAGGCGCCCAGTGAGACGCGATCTGGCGCTCACGGGTGAAGTGACGCTGCGCGGCAAGGTGCTGGAGGTGGGTGGCGTCAAGGAGAAAGTGCTTGCAGCCTATCGCGCAGGATTACGAGAAATACTTCTTCCGTCTTCCAACGAGAAAGATCTGCGCGACGTCCCCGACGAGGTGCGCGCCTCGATGGCGTTCACCTTTGTCTCGTCGATGGATGAGGTACTGCACCTCGCGCTCCTCCTCGCACCTGATGATACGGCCGCTGACATCGCAGGCGAATCGGGCGCGACACATGGAACGATGGACGATGCGATGCATCCTGCACCCGCAACGACTCCACAATCTCCGTCAACGGCTTCAACCTCTTCCCTCCCGCCCGGTCAAACCTCTACACCCCTGGCATAGCCCGCAGCGGCGAATGAACGCCAATGAATAGCATCTGGGCGCAACTCATCATCAATGTGTTGGCTGGTGCTGTCGCCGGGGGTGTAACTAATCAGGTTGCCGTGTGGATGCTTTTTCATCCGCACAAGAAGCGCTTCGGAATTCAGGGCGCCATTCCCAAGAACAAAGCTCTGCTCGCAAAGAGCTTCGGCCGCACGGTGGGAGAGCGACTCCTCACCCCCGGTGACATGGTTGACGAACTCACCCGCGCCGGGGTGCGCGATGCCTTCGACCAGAAAGTCGCGCTGTTCATATCGAACATGCTCGAGACGGAGCGCTCCTCGCTCACCGAAATGCTTCCGCCTCACACAATCGATGCGCTGCGTTCCGCTCTCGAGGAACTTGCCGATTCTGTTGCCGGACAGCTGGAGACTTACTTCGACAGCGATGACTTTCACGAGCGCGTTCGCGCGTTTGTGGTGCGGGCTCGCGCGGAACTGAGCAAGCAGGCCGTAGGCGAACTTTTGTCTCCTGAGCAGCGCGACGCTCTGTCGCTGCGCGCCAGCAAGTGGGCGGAGGAGTTGTCGCGCTCCGCTGAACTGGAAGTCGGTGTCCGCGAATACATCGCTCGCCACGCCGATAGGCTTATCGCGTCCAACGAGCCGATGGTTTCGCGCATTCCGCCGTCGGTGCTGCGCTCCATCGAAGGCGCGATCGAGAGTTATTTGCCTCTGGCCGCCGCCAAGCTGGGGACTTTCCTCTCGCATCCTGCCTCACGCGACCGCATTCGCGAGGCGCTGCACAGCCTTTTCCGCCGACTGGTCAAGGATCTGGAGTTTCATCAGCGCATCATCGCACGTCTCATGATCACGGAGAAAACCTTCGACAAGGCGCTCGACGCCTTGGAGCGCGATGGAGTGGAACAGCTGGCCGCGTTGCTCGACGACAGCGTTGTGCGCGTGGAACTCACCAAGACGCTGCGCGAGGCGGTGCTCTCATTTCTTTCCAAACCGGTCTCCGAAATCGTTGGTGATGCAGGCGGCGAAAGAGCGCACTCACTGGTGCAGTCGGCCGGGGATTATCTCCTGCGCGTGATGCGCGATGAACGCACACACGGATTTCTTGCCGCCAAGATCCGCGAGGTAGTCGAGAAGGCCGAGGACAAATCCGTCGGCGACATGGTGTCGGGTCTTAGCGACGATTCGGTGGTGCGCTGGATTTCCGCGGGAGCCAGGTCGGACAAAGCGCAACAGCTCCTGCGCGATGGATTCCGATCGGCCTTCAAGCGTGCGCTGAGTGTGAAGATCGGCCGTCCCGCGCGCTGGCTTCCGGCAGACGCGTCAACCAGACTTGCTTCCACGGTTGCGCCCGCGCTCTGGGACTGGCTTCAGCTGCAGCTACCACAGCTCGTGCAACAGCTGGATGTGGAGGCGATCGTTGAACGCAAGGTGCAGGGGTTCAGCATCGAGCGCATGGAAGAAATCATCCGCGGCGTTACACAGCGCGAGCTTCAGCTAATTGTCCAACTCGGCTACGTACTCGGAGCCGTAATCGGATTGATCACGTTCGGCGTTTCGGTCGCACTGCCGAGGTAGCGAACAAATGATTGCGGATCAAGTGAACAAGTGATCAAATGATCGAGATCCAAGATCGCAATCAATTGATCATTTGATCATTTGATCATTTGATCATTTGTTCGTCTGTATCTACCGTCCGCCTTCCGTAGTCTTGATTGCCCTGACGTCAAGAACTTCCCACGACGCGCCGCGGGGAACGTCGATGTATATGACCGCGGCCTTGCCAGCGATCTCCGCGGCGCCAATGAAGTAGCTTCGCCCGTCCTCGGAGTACAACTCACCAGAGATTGTGCCCGGGCGCCGCGCGGCGGGAATCTGTTCCGGCCGGTACCTCTTCTGCGCCGTGATCTGATTCCTGAACTCGGCGGCTTCTATCGTGTTGTCCCATAATGTCACCCATGCAATACCGGTGCTCTCGCCTGAGCGGAACAGGATGTAGCGATCGCCATCCCAGCCCATCGCGCCGCGCATCGCGTCGATTTCCAGACGCAGGAATTCAAACAGGAACAGTCTGATTCCGAATTCTCCAATGGTGTTCTCATACAACGGCGTGACTCCCGCCAGCGCCGGCAATTTCACCTCGGTCGGATGGTCGGGTGCTGCGCTAAAGTAGGCATCGGTGTGAAGCAGCTGCTCCGTGGACTGAGGCATGTGAAAGAGCAGCGTGTCGCCCGGACGTTTTTCGCTGTAGCGATGCGCGAAGTCCGCGCCGCTCAGATATGGAAACAAAAGCATCTCCTGCACCACCAGCGGAGCAGCGGAGAACTTGGGCATCTTCGTTTGTTCGTCGCGGATTATTTTTCTGATCCCGTCCCAGCCGCCGGGAATCATCGCACCCAGCTCCTGGCCGAACATGATGCGCATCTGTTCGAATGTTGCCTGACCTTCGATGACCGCCTGGGCCGCAATCTGAATATCGTCGCGCCCGCGAATCTTCTGAATCGAATCGAGAGCCAGGTACTGGTCCTGGAGCGCGTGAATGAGTTCGTGCGTGACTGTGATATCGCGCATCTGTGCCGGACTGCCATCCACTACGTACAGCACCTTGCTCTTGGGATCGTAGTAACCAGCGATCTGCTCTTCGAGGACATCGAGATAAACAGTCTTGAGCGACCTATCCTCTGGGAACATGCCCATGCGCTTCAGAACCAGCTCCTGCCCCACAAGTTCGCGGGCCATGCTGGAGTCTTCGAACTGCGCAACAAGAAACGCGCGCACCTCCTCGCGGGTGCGACTCTCAATGACGGGCGGTTTCTTGAATTTGAGTCCAGTGGCGGCTTCGATCCTGCTGATCGAAGTGGCAACGCGTTCGTTGAGATCGGCGTCGGTGGTGCGTTTACTCCTCCAGAAAACAGCAACGCCTACGAGCACCGCGATAAGCGCAATGCCTGCGATTGTGCCAAATCTTCTCATTGCATTCTGTTGGTGACTGGTGACTGGACAGTTTGGGACTGCTGCTAACTACTAACTGCTAACTGCGTCACTGCTCACTGCGCAACTGCTAGATGCGGAGCGGGAACGGCGTCCACGGGACCTGCGGGTGCGGGGATGGCGGTTGCGGGAGATGCGGTACTGGGACAGCGTTTGAATCGCTCGATGCCTTTCGGAATACGCCTTTGTCGCCGTTCGCATATCCGCCGTCCTCTGCACGCAGTTCCCGCACCCGCTGTTTCCGTGGACGCAGTCCCCGCTCCGCAGTCCGCCCTCGTGAAGCCCCCAAACTATCCTTGCACCATAACTTCCCACCACTCCCGCAACTTCGCACCCCACAGCAGCACAACCACAGACGCCGGCGCGAGGAATACTCCGAAAGGTACAAGAGGCGGATTGAAGGGCGTACCGCCCGAGCGTGATTTCAACCATGCGATGGGATACACAACGACCAGAAACACCACCGCACCGAGGAATGCGCCTACGAATACCGCAATGAGAGACCGTTCCGGACCCAGCGCCGCTCCCGCCATCGCCATCAACGTTACATCACCGAAGCCCATTGCTTCTTTCTTGAGCGCCGCTTCGCCGAGCCACGCAACTATTGCAATACTGCCCGCGCCAACGCAGGCGCCGAAGAGCGCATCGGCGGGAGTGGCGAAAAACAGTTCTTCGCCCATGAACATTGCGATCGCAGAGCTTATGAATATCCAGAGAAAGCCGGTGATAGTGAATCCGTCGGGGATGATGTAGTCGCGGGCATCGGTGATCGCTATCCCCAGCAGTATCGTCGCGAAGATGGCGACGCGCAGCGCGGTGAAGGTGACTCCCAGCTGCATCGCGGCAATCACCCAGATCGCGCCCGTCGTCAGCTCGACCAGGGGATACAACGTGGAAATGGCAATGCCGCAGCCTCGGCAACGGCCACGCAATGCGATCCAGCTGACGATTGGAATGTTCTCGTTCCATTCGATTTGGCGCTCGCAGCCCGGGCAACGTGATCGTGGCTTTACAACCGATAGGTGCGCCGGCCAGCGGGTGATGCAAACATTGAGAAATGATCCGATCGATGCTCCCATGAGGAACACGATCGCGAGCACCAGATAGCTGCTCAGCGACATAACTCGTGCAGCAGAATGCCGGCGGCCACGGAAACATTGAGCGACTCGACCGCCGATTTCGTTGGCACTCCAACCGCGCGCTGCATTTTCGCTCGCACCTCCGGCGTGAGGCCACTTCCCTCGTTGCCGACTGCCAGTGCGAGCCTGGGGGGCAACTCCGCTCCCTGCTCGAGGGCAGCTGCGCCTGCCTCGGATCCCCAGAGCACAATCCCCTCGCGTTTCATGAAGTCCAGCACGTCATTGAACTCCGCATGCAGCGCAATGTGAGTGAATTGGGTGCCCATAGCGCTACGGACGACTTTGGCGCTCCACAAGTCAACGGTGCCTGGCAGCGCGATGGAAGCCACGACACCGAATGCCGCAGCAGTTCGCAGCAGTGTCCCAGCATTGCCGGGATCCTGAACGGCGTCGAGGAGTAGCAAACGGGTGCCATCATGTACCTTGATGTCTGCGAGGGACCAGGTGGGAATCTCGGCGATGACCAGCACCCCTTGCGGAGAATCGGTGTTGGCGGCAGTGGCAAGGTCGCGCTCATCCACCTCCAGAACTTCCGGCACCTTGAGTTTCAACTGGTCCAGGAGAAGTCTGCCGCGCTCTCCCGAGGCAAGATTGGGCGCCACCAACGCCCCACGCGTGCGGATGGGAGAGCGCAGGACTTCTTCTGTGGCCCGGATTCCCTCGACCACAAAGAGGGTATTGCGTTCCCGGGCCTTTCTGCGCTTGAGGTCACGCGCTGCTGTCAGCAGTTTCAAGCTAAGTTGGCTCTTGCGCTGGTATGCGATCTGACCATGGGGTGAATAATACATGACGAGAGAGTCAACGATGCGATCGACGAAGTTGGTGCTGTTCGCGCTTCTGTTGACGGGCTGTGCCGTGTCGCAGCAGCGCGAGGTGGAGATGGGACAGGACTACGCGCGCCAGATCGATGCACAACTCGACCTCGTTCGCGACGTTGAAGTGAACAGGTATATCAGCGTGCTGGGTGATTCCATTGCAAGTGTGGCGGATGACCGGGAACTCAACTGGTCGTTCAAGATCGTGAACAGTCCAGAGGTGAATGCCTTTGCGGTTCCCGGAGGATTCATCTATGTCAATCGCGGACTGATTGAACGCGCAGACAACATGAGCCAGGTGGCGGGAGTTCTTGCACACGAGATAGGACACGTCACCAAACGCCACACCATCGAGCAGATGCAAAAGGCCCAGGGCGCGAACGTTGGTCTTCTTGGGCTGTGCATTCTCGTGCCGGCCACGTGCAACAATCAGGCGACGAGCGGAATTATTCAGGTCGGGGCGGGAGGGCTCTTCGCCAGCTTCAGCCGCGCCGCGGAGAATGAGGCGGATGCGGTTGGAGTCGAATACCTGGTTCGTGCCAGCATCGATCCCACGGGTATTCCTGAGATGTTCAGGAAGCTGATTGTAGAGCGCCGTTCCAGACCCGCCGGTGTTGATGCGTGGTTCTCAACGCATCCGCTGGAAGAGACCCGCGTCGCCGAAACCGACGCCCTCATTGCGAAATACGATCCGGCGATCATGCGCGGACTTACCACGGACAGTCCACGTTTCAAGGAATTCCAGAGTCGTTTACGATCATTGCCCTGGCCCGGGCGGAGGTAGTGGACGCACCGTACCGTCAATCCCGCGAGAGCGGGAATCCAGAATCTGTCACCTTCCTCCGTCATTCCGGCGAAAGCCGGAATCCATGTTAATGGGAAAATGGGTTCCGGCTTTCGCCGGAATGACAAAACTGCCTAAATCAGACTCGCGAAGGTCCACGTGCGAATAGTTCTCACAATCGCAGGATCCGACTCTGGCGGTGGCGCGGGAATCCAGGCTGACCTGAAAACATTTCACCGTTTCGAAACATTCGGCACATCGGTGATCACAGCCGTGACCGCACAAAACACGACTGGCGTTACCGGCTGGCGAGCTGTCGATCCCGATCTTGTGCGCGCGCAGCTCGATGCAGTCGCCGCAGATTTGCGACCGGCAGCCCTCAAGAGCGGGATGCTCGCAAATGCGAATATAGTCCGCGAAGTCGCGACCGGAATTCGCAGACATTCTTTGTCACCCTATGTGCTCGACCCGGTAATGGTTGCATCTTCGGGCGATCGTCTGCTCGATGCAGATGCCGAAGGCGTGATTGCATCGGAATTGATTCCGCTCGCGTCCCTGATCACCCCGAACATCCACGAAGCCGCAATACTATGCGCGCGCAAGGTTGAGACGGTCGACCAGATGCGCGACGCTGCCCGATATCTTGTGAAGGACCTGGGTGCGCGCGCCGCTCTTGTGAAGGGCGGGCATCTCAAAGATGCCGCCGCGATCGATGTGTTGTACGATGGTGAATGGCGCATCTTCGAGCACCAGCGAATCGCAACCACCAGCACGCACGGAACTGGCTGCACACTCTCAGCCGCGATTGCGGCAAATCTCGCTCACGGAGCCAAGCTGGCCGCTGCGGTGGAAGTCGCTCTCGACTATGTGAACCGGGCTATTCTGCTCGCGCCTGGTTTGGGGTCGGGGCACGGGCCTTTGAATCATTTTGCTTGAGCGAGCTCACAAACTCCGCAATCAGTTCACTCATAGCGGTATTCGCACCGCGAGCCACGCGCAATACCTCTTCATGCGAAAGTGGCTGAGCTGAAATACCAGCAGCGCGATTCGTCACACAGCTGAGCGCGACACACTTCATTCCCAGCGCGCGTGCAGCAATCACCTCAGGAACCGTCGACATCCCCACGACGTCTGCCCCCAGCGTCGCTAACATCCTCACTTCCGCACGTGTCTCGTAACTCGGCCCGGTTACGCCAGCGTACACCACTTCGCTCAGTGATGCTCCTGTGACGAGAGCAGCAGCGCGCATCACATTGCAGAGTTCTTCGTCGTAAGGCGCCGACATATCAGGAAATCGCTCTTCACCCGGCACCACCGCACCCGTCAGCGGATTCCTCCACATCAGATTGATATGATCCGTAACGAGCGCGATCGACCCGGGAGACAGGTCGGGGCGAATTCCACCGGAAGCGTTGCACAATAGGAGTCGGCGAACTCCCAGCGCGTGCATAGTACGAACCACGTGAGCGACACGTTCGAGGGCGTGACCTTCATAGAGGTGCAGCCGCCCAGCCAGTACCATAACAACGCGACCAGCCAACGAACCCACGTGCAGTTCACCTGGGTGCCCAGCAGTCGAGGGAACGGCAAAGTCCTTGATTTCCGAGTACGGGATGCTGCGCCGCTCAATGAGGAGCTGCGCGATTCCACTGAGACCGGAGCCCAAAAGAACAGCAAGCTCAGGCACGATATGCCCGAGCTGCATGCGGGAACCAATTGCCTGCGCCGCCGCCAGCGCCGCATCTCTACTCGCCAGCGCCGCCGTCACAACCCTGGCTTTGTTCGTTCAGCCACCGCTATTGTGCTTCCTCGTTTGTTTCGTCGCTTGCTGGAGCCGCAGTCCTGCTCCGCACAATCCGGAAAATAGCCCCCGAATAGGCCGGCGTCTCCGGCGGTATCGGTAATCCACGACTGTCACAAATGATGCACAACCCTGCGGAAACCTCGTCAGCTTCGTTCGCGTCGATAGCTCTCACGGCGTCGAGCGCCGTTGATCCATCCGGCACCGTACACCCTTTAACGCCTACATAGACTGCCATTCCATCACTCATATCCCTTCCTCTGCTGTTGCGCAGTCGCCGCGCAAACCTGCGCCCTCGCCTGCGCACTCTGAAGATGCTCACTGAGGAAGAGCAAGCGCCGGGCCGCGGCGACTGCTTCGGGAATAGAACGCTCCCCCGATACGCCAGGCACAAGGTATTGTGACGAAATCTCTACGATCCGTCCCCCGATAGCGGCCTGCTACATGCTACAGTGAATGTTGGCTGGGGCGTAATCAGGAAGTCCCCTGCGCCGCACACGAACAGAGGAGCAAGGCCATCATGTCGCGAGCAGAATCACCGGTTGCACTGCTGGTTGCACGTCAACTCGCATCGCCCGGCGCAGCAGCGCCAAAGGACTCTCTCACAATCCGGTCCGCTGGGCGGGAGGTATTCCTGTGTGAGAGTGCCGGTGACCAGAGTTGCAAGTTGGTCGCCTTTGATTCGGCGGGCACGGCGCGTCTCACGCTCGAGGTTTCCAGGCAGGACTACACTCCGAGAATTGCAAAGTGGATGCAGCGCTGCCTTACGTGCCTCGCTGCGAAATGACATCGTCGAGCGAACGCACGCCGCCCGTGAGAGCACCAATATCGCTCCGAACTGCTGGCGCCACTTTCGTACCCAGCGTCTCAATTGCCTTCAACAGCTTCGCATGCGGAAGCGATGACGCATTCATTTGAAACGTGACGCGGTCAAGACCGCCTAGTGCGTCGTTGTGCCGCAAGATCTTGTCAACGACCTCGTTCGGTTCGCCGATGAGTAACGCACCATTCGGCCCAAGCTGCGCGTCAAATCGCCCTCGCGTCATTTCTCCCCAGCCGCGCTCCGCGGCAACAGTCCCGATGGCCTTGGCATAGCCGGGATAGAAATCGTCCGCTGCCTCTTTCGATGACCCCGCGACATACCCCAGTGAATGCATCCCGACCTTCAGCTGCGCGTCTGCAAACCCCGCGTGCCGACCTGTCTCGCGATAGAGGTCGATCAAAGGTCTGAAGCGTCGCGTCTCTCCGCCGATGATTGCTGCCATAAGAGGCAGACCCAGAGCCCCTGCCCTCGCGAATGATCCCGGTGTACCACCCACACCCAACCAGATCGGCAACGGGTTCTGCACCGGCCGCGGAAATACTCCCTGGCCCGTTAGAGGAGCACGATGTTTGCCCGACCAGTGAACGTGCTCATTCTCACGCACGTTCAGCAGAAGATCAAGATTCTCCGCGAACAGTTCGTCGTAGTCATCCAGGTCCAGTCCGAACAACGGAAAGGCATCAACGAACGATCCGCGTCCCACAACCATCTCGGCACGTCCGCCCGAAAGCAGATCGAGCGTCGCGAAGTTCTGAAATGCGCGCACCGGATCGATGGCACTGAGTACAGTGACGGCACTCGTAAGCCTGATTTTCTGCGTGCGCGCAGCGGCGCCGGCCAGAATCACAACCGGCGCTGAATCCAGATACTCCTTGCGATGATGTTCGCCGATTCCGAATACGTCGAGTCCCACCTGGTCGGCGAGTTCGATCTGTTCAACCAGTTCGCGCACACGCTGCGATGGATTCTGTGCAAGGCTGGCATCGTCATATGCTGCGGCGAAACTGTCAATACCGATTTGCATCTGCTATGCCCCCTTCGCCCCTGCAGTTGTCGGGGGACCACGACGTAGTGCCAAGTTCGCAAAACCGCCGAGGATTCCCAGCGCTACTATTGCGAGAGCGCTTGCTGGTGTGAAGCGATCGGCAATACCGAACAGCGCATCAAGCGAGTAGCTGCCGTAGCCTGCGAATGCAAACCCGAGCGCCGCCGTTGCGTAGAGGAGCGGTACTTCAATACCGTTGTTACTCGCGAAAAGCCCGTGCGCCCAATGGACCGTGACAATCGCGACGATCATAACTGAGATCATCAGTGCAGGACCGACAGGGCCGAACAAGCCAAACGCGACGAGTGCGCCGCTACCGATTTCAGTAAGCGAGGCCGCAGCGGCGAATGCACGCCCTGGCCGAAAACCCATTTGAGCAAAGAACGCTCCCGTCTTGTCCAGGCCGTATCCTCCGAACCAACCGAACAACTTCTGGGCGCCATGGGCGGCCATGACAAGACCAACGATTACTCTGGCAATCAACAAGCCGCTACTTGGGGCATCAAACTGCATAGTGGTACTCCTCCGTGTGATTAGTTACTTTTAGTATGTGGTTACTACTGGTAACTAAGCAGGACGGAAGCGAAAAAAAAGAAGGCACGCGAATGTGCCGTGGTAACACCGGAGGAACCAATGACAAAATCGAAGATCAAGCGCCCCGCCGAACTGGAGTACACACCGGGCAATTGTCACGCGCGCGACGTCCTGGCGCGAGTGGGTGACACCTGGTCGGTATACATCATTCATATGCTGGGTGACGCGAAGACGATGCGCTTCAATGAGCTGCGGCGCGAAGTTGACGGCATCAGCCAGCGAATGCTTACCGTTGCGCTGCGCGGTCTCGAACGCGACGGGCTGGTGGATCGCGTGATCTACCCGGAAGTTCCGCCGCGTGTGGAGTATTCGCTAACACCGTTGGGAGCCACACTTCGACAACTGATACGCGGTCTGGTTGCATGGTCGGGCGATCACGTCGATGAGGTGGACGTGGCACGAGAGAAATACGACAAAAAACACGGACCGCCGAAACGAGTGGGAGTCGCTGAAAGAATGGCCGCCCGGCGGACCGCCGGTGCCCGTCCTTGATCAGGCTGGTGCGAGCGAGGTATTTCCGATGGTTCTCACCACTATCTGAGTGACGCACATTGCCTGGATGGAAAGATCAACGCCTGCAGCGACGCGAACCCTTTGCTGTTGCGCAATCGTGACCAAACGCTCTACCCTTGCCGGGCTGCTGTGGAGATGCTCATATCAATCAGCAACCGCAGGACTTGACGCTACGCATGCGCGCCCGGTCCGGCGGTAGCGCCTTCAGAAACTGACGCGGAAAAAGCAAAGTCAATGACTCCCCCGACGAAGAACGCCGAGCGAGTGCTCATAGTTGAAGATGAGCCGGATATTGTTGCGCTGGTCGCTTATCATCTCGCTAAAGCCAGCTACCGTGTTCTCACTGCATCGACAGGCACAGACGCCCTGCACCTGGCGCGCCAGGAATGCCCCTCGCTGATAATTCTCGACCTCATGCTACCGGGAATGTCCGGCTTCGAGGTCATAGAGAAGCTGAAAGCCAGCGACGTTACCCGTGACATTGCTGTGTTGATGCTGACTGCCCGCAAGGACGAGGTGGATAAGGTCAAGGGGTTCGACCTCGGCGCCGATGACTATCTGACGAAACCATTCAGCCCGCAGGAGCTGGTGCGGCGTGTTGCCGCAATATTGCGCCGTATGGGAGCGTCAGGCGCGGTTTCCGCGGACAGCCTCAACATCGGCCCGATTCGCATCGATAAGGGAGCGCACAAGGTCACAGTTCACGACCATACGGTGGACCTTACCGCAACCGAATTCAAGCTGCTATTGACCCTCGCGGAGCGCCGCGGCAGAGTTCAGGCACGGGGACTACTCCTGCAAAACGTGTGGGACGCCGCCCCCGACATTCAGACCCGAACTGTCGACATGCACATTCAGCGGCTCCGCGCCAAACTCGGTAGTGCCGGCGAACTGATCGAAACGGTCAGGGGATTCGGTTACCGCTTAAGCCCGGGACATTCACGTAGCGCGTGAGACTCACTCAGCGACTTCTCCTGGGGTCGCTAGTTGTAATCACCGTCTTTGTCGTCTTCGCCGTCGCGATCGTCGACCGCCGCGTCGTACGCCGTTCCGTGGAAGAAACGGTAGCGTCTCTTGTACGCGAGGCACGGCTACTCGCAAGCCAGGCCAGACCGGGAATGAACTTTGATTCCCTGGCGCGTGCAGCTTCACTGTCGTCGGGACGCCGCGTCACCGTCATTGATCAGACTGGGAGAATCGTCGGGGATTCGGAGATCTCCGCGGCCGCGTTCGCGCTCGTCGAGAATCAACGCGTACACGCAGATGTCGCCGCGGCAATCGACTCGCAGCGAACCGGGAGGGGGCGCTACGAATTTGGCGGCAGACAGCTCCTTCACGTATCCGCTCCGGCGCCGGTGGGTGCAGTTCGCCTCTCGGTTCCCGCGAGTGAGCCGGGAGCGCTGTCATCCGGAATCCAGCGCGATCTGTTGCTCGCCGGATTCATCGCGATGCTCATCGCCCTTGGCCTTGCCACACTGTTCGCGCGCTCTGTCTCGCGACCAGTGATCGAGCTGCGCGATGTTGCGCGAGCCCTGGCCGACGGAAATTTATCGCGCGTTCCGGCAATCTCCGCGCCGGGCGAGGTTGGCGAACTCTCCAATGCAATCCACAGGCTGTCCGAACAACTCGCCACAAGACTGGCGGCGCTGGAGGCGGAGCAGGCGCTGCACATGGCTCTGATTGACTCGCTTCACGAAGGCGTGATCGCAGTGGACACGCGACGTCGCGTCGTGCGTATTAACAACGCAGGACGCTTTCTTCTGGATATCAAACTGGATCCGCCATTCTCCACGGACCTGTTGCCCAGACACCGAGCACTGCGCGAAGCACTCGCGGACGCACTTGCGGGACATACGACCCGTAACATTGAAATCGAGGTGGAGTCGCGCCGCGTCGCCTTGACCGCGCGTCCTCTGCGTGGAGGAGCGGTGCTCGCATTGTTTGACGTCACACCGATCCGGCGGCTCGAAGCGGTAAGACGTGACTTCGTTGCGAATGTGTCGCACGAGCTGCGAACCCCACTCACGATAATCGCTGGATTCGCGGAAACACTTGCTTCGAGTGATGTGCCCGCGGGCAAACGCAAGGAATTTGCGAATCTCATTCAGTCCAACGCCGCGCGGATGCAGCGCCTGGTAGACGATCTGCTCGACCTGTCTCGCATCGAGTCAGGCGGCTGGACCCCAAAGCCCATGGTGCTCGATGCACAGGAAGCGATCCGTGAGGTGGTTGCTCAATTGTCCGAGGCCGCGCAGCTCAAAGGACTCACGATCGAGCAATCGATTGCTCCCGATGCGCCGTTGGTATTCGCCGACCCGACCGCCTTGAGGCAGATCATCTTCAACCTTCTTGAAAACGCCATCCGCTATACGAGCGAGGGCACCGTTACAGTATCTGTCGTCGGCGACGGACTTGGAGTTCGCATTGCGGTGCAGGACACGGGAATCGGAATTCCGCCGGAACATCTGCCGCGAATCTTCGAGAGGTTTTATCGCGTCGACCCGGGGCGCTCGCGCGAGAAAGGCGGAACAGGACTGGGGCTGTCAATCGTCCGACACATGGCCGAAGCGCATGGCGGCAGCGTCTCTGCTACCAGTATTCCGGGCCGCGGCACCGCGGTTTCGATATTCCTTCCCCGCGAGAGCGACGTACAGATCAGCTCGTAGTCCGTGACAGGTTCGTTGCAAAAGCATCGGCAAACCGAGACGTGAACGAGAGAATCTCCGTTACGCAGGCGGGCATTCCGCCCGTAAACTCTCTCTCAAGGTGCCGAGTCTCCGATGACTTTCAGATCTCCGCGATGGTTCACTGTTACGGTGTTGCCGCTGCTTGTCTTGGCTATCTCAGTATCCAGGTCCGCTGCGCAAGTTGCCGCGCAGCAAACTAATGAAAACAGGGGAACGATTACCGGGCGCGTGATCGATGCGAGCACGGGTCTGCCTCTGGAGACCGTTGGAATTCAGGTCGTCGGCCTTGAAGGTGTTGGAGCGAGCACCAATGCTGCGGGATTCTACACAATACCGCGAATTCCGGCGGGCACGGTAACGCTGCAATTCCGGCGCATTGGGTATGAAGCGAAGACGGTAACCGGAATTCTGCTCGGGACGGGAAAGGCAGTGACGCAGGATGTGGCACTCAGGCTGGGAATTATCACATTAAGCAATACAATCGTGACCGCCTCCTCGGAACGTGGATCTGTCTACGAAGCGCTGAACAATCAGAAGACTTCATTGAACGTCGTCAGCTCCGTCACTTCAGAACAGATTGCGAAAAGTCCAGATGGAGATGCCGCCGCCGCCACCTCGCGGGCAAGCAGCGCGACAATCAGGGACGGCAAGTTCGTTGAGGTGCGCGGGCAAGGCGAGCGCGCCGTAGTAGCCAACTACAATAACGTGCGCATACCGAGTCCGGAGCCCGAGAAGAAACAGGTTCCTTTTGACATGTTCCCAGCGCAGTTGATTCGATCTATCGAAGTGATCAAGACCGCAACTCCGGAGCAGCCCGGCGATTTCAGCGGAGCGCTCGTCAATATTCAGACCAGGGATTTCCCCGCGGCAAAGACCGTCTCGTACTCGTCTTCCGTGGGATTCAATTCGAGCGCATTCAGCGAAAAGGTGCTCGCGGCTCCGACTTCGGGTGCCGAATGGCTGGCGTTCGCCAAGGGAGAGCGTCGCATGCCACAGGATGTGCGCGCCGCAGGCAACTTTGCGGGCCATCAGTACACGCAAGCTGAAATCAACCAGCTTATCGGCACCTTCCGTAACTCCTGGACGCCGTTCCAGCGCGGCGGGATGCCAAACAGTTCCTTTGGAATCAGCGCCGGAGGGAACGATCCGTTTCTGGGCCGCCAGTTTGGTTACATAGCATCGCTCACCTACTCAATGGCCCAAGAGGTTCGCAGGGATGAAAGCAGGGCTCTCATCGATTTCAACACCGGCAACTCGCCCGCCAACCAGTTTGATGGCTCAACCGGACGAACGAGCGTCTTGTGGGGAGGGATTCTTAACCTCAGCACGTTCGTTGGAGACAAGAGCCTCATCACGCTGAACAACATGTACAATCGTACATCGGACAGCGAAGCACACCGGGACGTTGGCAATGACGAGAACCTCGGCGTCGACAACATCCTTGAGCGGTCCACCTTGAGCTACGTGGAACGGTCTGTCCGAAGCAATCAGTTGGCGGGCGAACACACTCTCTCCAGCCGATCGGAGCTGGACTGGTCACTCACAAATTCCGCGGTCACGCGGCGCGAGCCGGACCGATCGGACATGGTCTACATCAGCTCCCTCGATGCCGCGAGCGGACAGCGCAATCCATTCGAGCTTTTCACGTCCAGCTCAGACGGTGCGCGGCGAACCTTCGCCGACCTTACCGAGGGCTCGTGGAACGCCGCCCTTAACTACACTCACCAGATCGGAAGTCCCGAGAAACAGAACAACATCAAGTTCGGCGGCGTAGCCCGCTACACGCAGCGCGACGCGGAGGTGTTCCAGTATTCTCTGGCGACGCTGCGTCCACTCGCGCCGGCGGATGCGCGCCTGCGCGCGGAGCAGATCTTCGACGGCAGGTTTACCGAAGGAAGTGAATCGGTATTTACGATCAATCCCCTTGGACAGAGCGGTTCCTACAAGGCATCGGATCTTCTTCTTGCCGGCTACGCGATGTCCAAGTACTCGCTCCACGAAAACGTGCAGCTCGTCGGCGGCGCGCGCGTGGAGAGTTCCAATGTGGAAGTGGTAACCACCAGCCTGTACGGCTTCGAGGACCCCGTTACCCGAAATTTCATCGACGTACTGCCTTCGGCATCACTGAACTTCACGCTTTCCGAAGTTCAGCAGCTCCGGCTTTCCGCAAGTCGCACGCTCGCCCGACCGGAGTACCGCGAACTATCACCAATCCTCAATCGTGACGTTCTTGGAGGACAGGGATTCGTCGGCGACACAGCCTTGGTGCGTTCGCTCATCAACAACTACGACCTGCGTTGGGAGTGGTATCCGAATCCGGGCGAGCTGATATCGGTGGCGCTGTTCGCCAAGCACTACGACAGGCCAATTGAGAGAGTGGAGGTGCCAACATCGGGCACGTCGGTGCTCAGCTACATCAATGCAAAGGCCGCCGAGAATTATGGGGTCGAGATCGAACTCCGCAAAGATCTGGGGAATGTGGTCGAGTTTCTGAGTCCGTTCACTGTCTTCGGGAATCTCACGCTCATGAAGAGCGAGATCCGCCTTGGAGATACAGGCTTGGCGTCGGCAACGAACCCGAACCGTCCGCTCGCCGGGCAAGCGCCATACGTTGTCAACGCGGGACTGACTTATTCGTCGGAGAACGGACGGCTCAGTGCAACGGCGCTGTACAATCGCGTTGGCAAACGTATCAGCGCGGCAGGTCCATCTCCGCTGCCTGATGTCTATGAGATGCCGCGCGATGTCATCGATGTATCGCTGCGCGTGCCAGTGCTGCAAATGCTCGATGCAAAGCTTGATATGAAAAACCTGCTCGATTCTCCCTTCGAGCAACGACAGGGCGAGGTAACAAGGCTCCGTTATTCAGCTGGCAGGGTGTTTTCACTGGGACTCAGCTGGAAGCCACGAAGCTGAATGACCGCGCCGCGTGACTCAGTCGTGACGCAATTGCGACTTGGTAACAACAACGTATGGCTTGCTTAATGTCGCTCAACAAACCGCCTCTTTGGGCAGACTTTATCACCTTCGAGAGAGACATGATATCAACGTCAAGATTTACAGCAGTATCGGCGCTGAGCCTGGCTATCATTCTGGCCGCCGCGTGCGATGACAGCGGAACAGACCCGGTGGATCCGGGTCCGGAAGTCGCGGTGCTGTCCGGAAACATCGCAGCCAGCAGGACATTATTCTCGGACACCGTTTACACATTGAGCGGTTTCGTAAAAGTGACGAGCGGAGCGGTTCTCACCATCCAGCCCGGCACAAAGATCATCGGCGATACCACGGTAGCGGGGTCAGCGCTCTTCATTCTTCGGGGCGCCCGCATCGAGGCAAATGGCACCGCGACAAATCCGATTGTTTTTACTTCCGCGCGCGCCGCGGGTAATCGTGCTCCGGGAGACTGGGGCGGATTGATAATCGTGGGCAATGCGAGCATCAACAGAAGCAACGTGATCGTCGAAGGGTCAAATGCCAACGTACCCAACGGCGGCTCCCCTGGCGTCACTTACAGCGGTGGCACAACCGGTACCGATACCGACAACAGTGGCACGCTGCGATACGTGCGCGTTGAATTCGCCGGTTACGGCGTAGCGCAAAATCAGGAATTGAACTCATTCACCTTTGCTGCTGTGGGAAGCGGCACGACGCTGGAGTTCCTGCAGTCCATGGCTGGCCTTGACGACAGCTTCGAATGGTTCGGCGGCACAGTCAACGCGAAATTTCTGGTGTCATACGAAAGTGGTGATGATCACTTCGACGCCTCCGAAGGATTCCGCGGTCGCAACCAGTTTCTGATCGGCCTGCAGACAGACGTCCTTCCACCGCGAGCTGGCACCGGCTCCGTCTCGACCGATCCGAGCGGCTTCGAGGTCGATGGTTGCGATGGAACAGGGTGCGACCTTCTCCAGGAATCAGTTCCATTCACGATGCCGGTTTTCGCGAACTTTACTCTTGTCGGGCCTGGCCCCGGTGTGCTACCGGCCAGCGCCGGAATCGCGGCCGTTATTCGCCGCGGCACGGGAGGAGTGTGGGTGAACGGCATCATAGCGCGCTGGCGCCTGGGACTCAGCGTGCGCGATGCCAGTACCAATTCGCGCCGTGTCGCCGACAGCCTGAACATGCAGAACATTCTGTTCGCTGCAAACGAGGGAACACTCGACCCGTCAGTGTCGAACTTCACGCAGCCGGCTAACTTCGCCGCGGCATTATTTGATTCGCTTTCTGTTACAACGACAGCCCACCTCCTCTTCACGAACGTGGCAGCCCAGGGCACACTGCCGTCGCTTGCCAATCTCGACTGGTCGCTTGCTGCAACTTCCGCTGCCCGCACCGGTGGCATGTCGCCCTTCACCGGAAGAATTCTTACGCGTGCAGGAGCGTTCGTAGTGCCAACAGCATATCGCGGTGCAGCCGATCCGAGCGGAACAAAGTGGTGGGAAGGCTGGACCATCTATATCAAGAGCTAATGCGACCCGGCGAAGGCTGTCATCCCAGCGAAGGCCGGGATCCATTTTCGGGAGTCAACATGGATCCCGCCCCGGCTTTCGCCGGGGTGACGTTTATTCGCCGGGATGACAAGCTTCCCTGTTATCAAATACTCCGAATCGAACGACGGGTGCTCGATTACAGAAGCCGCAGATACGAACCATGAGAAAATCGATTCATCTGCTTTGGTGCCTTCCAGTCTTCGCATGCCAAAGCGATTCGCGGTCCGCCAGTGCAACGACAGACGGCGGCAAATCAGAGAGTTACCGGTCAAATCCGGGCTACGTCGTGGATTCTGCGCTGTCGATGGACGAGGAGCTCCGCAGGTTTCGCATTGGGATTGAGAGCGAACCAGCCAGTCTGGAACACGCTCACAAGACACGGGGAGAACTTGTAACTGCACTACTGAAAGCAGCAGCAGCACGAGACTCAATCACGTTGCGCGAGCTGCATGTCACCCGCGCCGAGTTTGCCTACCTGTACTTTCCCTTCTCGAAGTTCGCGGCTCCTCCATATGAGTTGGCCCCCGGACTGGCGTGGTTTCAGCTGACCTCGGAGAGCGACCGTGGTATCACAAAACTGATGCAGCACCTCACAAATAATGAACCAATCATCGAGAAGATTGTGTGCGATAGTGAGGCGAGAATCGAAGAAAAGAACAGGCTCTGGGGAAATTGCATCACATACTGGCGCGACCGCAAATGCGCACACTCAGGGCGATTGTTCGGTGAAATCATCGAACGCGCCGGCGCGATGAAGTTCCTCTCCTTCGCAAACGACCTCTAGCGCAGACGTCCGCACGACTGGCTCAGTACGTGCACGCGTTGATGCACGAACCAGGACGTCCCTCTGTGACATATCCGTTACGATCGCTGGTCGCGCCCGACCCGTGCTGAGGCGCATCATCCGTTAGACCCAGAAGTCGCGCTCAAACCACTATCGGAACTACAATGCCTACTCAAACCAGACTACTCGCGCTTCTCGTTGTCGCACTTGCAACCGCTTGCACTGAACCAGCATCCCTGACTGGCGCCGGCGCCACATTTCCGCTCCCGCTCTATTCGCGCTGGATGTCTGACTACTCTGCCCAGAAGCAGGTCCAGATCAACTACAATTCCATCGGGTCCGGTGGCGGCATCAAACAGATCTCCGAGCAGACCGTCGACTTTGGAGCGTCGGATGGCCCTATGTCAGACAAGGAACTTGCCGCAGCAAAGGGTGGTGCGATTCTGCACATCCCGATGGTGCTGGGGGCTGTCGTGATAGCGTACAATTTGCCTGAAGTTACGGATACCCTGAAATTCGACTCCGACCTAATCGCGGACATCTTCCTCGGCAAGGTCACGAAATGGAATGATGCGAGGCTTGCAGCGCTCAACCCCGGCGTGAAATTGCCGGCAGCGGATATCACCACTGTTCATCGTTCCGACGGCAGCGGTACTACTTACGTGTTTACCGACTACCTGTCCACCGTGAGCACCGCTTGGGCAGACACTTCGAAGGGTGGGCCCGGGAAAGGAAAGGACGTGCGGTGGCCTGTTGGCCTGGGCGGCCTGGGGAACGAGCAGGTAGCGGGAACTGTGAAGCAGACTCCTGGAGCGATCGGCTACATCGAGAGTGTGTACGCCCTGCAAAACCGGGCGCAGGTAGGTAAGGTAAAAAACAAAGCGGGCAACTTCATCGCCGGGAATCAGTCCTCGATAATGGCTGCTGCGGCTGAGGCAGTTGCTGCTCTTGGTCCGGAAACCGACTACCGTGTTTCAATCGTGGATCCGCCAGGTGCCGATGCATATCCAATCGCATCTTTCACATGGTTGCTCGTGTACAAGCAACAGACCGATGCCGCCAAGGGACGCGCGCTTGTTGATTTCATGAAGTGGGCAGTCACCGATGGCCAGGCGCAGGCAGGTGAGCTGCATTATGGACCGCTTCCCGAGTCCATGCGACAAGCCCTGATCAAGAGAATTGAAACGATCGTGCTTCCCTGACGCAGATGAGCACTGCCCTGCCCCCCATAGTGAATTCACAAGGTGCTGGCACTATGGGGAGCGACATCGGAAGCGAGCGCGTACCAGTAGGCGATCGCATATACAAGATTGCGCTCGCGGTATTTGCGGCGTGCGTGCCGATTCTGCTTGCGCTCATTGCATTTGAGCTGTTCCATGGCGCATGGCCGGCGCTGAGTGCGTTTGGGGTTTCCTTTCTCACGAGTTCTGCGTGGGATCCGGTGAGGGGAGAGTTTGGTATCGCCCCCGCCGCAATTGGAACGCTCCTTACATCATTCATTGCTCTTCTCCTGGCTACACCGTTGGCAATTGGTGTCGCCATCTACCTATCGGACTTCGCACCACCGTGGTTGCGAACGCCTGTTGCGTTTCTCGTTGACCTCCTGGCGGCAATTCCGAGCGTCGTATACGGTCTTTGGGGATTTCTGGTCCTCATTCCCTTTCTGCGCGATCACGTAGTGCCGTTTTTGGCTGACACACTCGGACTCCGAAACACCCCGCTATTTGCGGGGCCTAATGCTGGAAACAGCGTTTTGGCGGCGAGCATCATCCTCGCCATCATGGTTCTGCCATATATCTCGGCCGTCGCGCGCGAGATCCTGCTCGCCGTACCTCGATCGCAACGCGAGGCGGCGCTCGCTCTGGGCGCGACCAAGTGGGAAATGATCTGGGGAGCAGTTCTGCCATACGCGAGATCGGGCATCATGGGGGGAGTAATCCTCGGCCTCGGGCGCGCTCTGGGCGAAACAATGGCCGTAGCGTTGGTAATTGGAAATTCCGCCAGTATCTCATCGTCTCTTCTCGCCCCCGGTTCCACATTGGCGTCGCTCATCGCCAACAAGTTCAAGGAAGCAAGCACAATTGGATTGGAGCATTCGGCATTGCTGGCTGCCGGATTCGTCCTGTTCGTGATTACCCTCATCGTGAACATGCTGGCGCGCTGGCTGGTGTTGCGAATGACAAGGGAAGGTGCTGCATGACTGGCACCTCGACCTCAATTCGCGAGATGCAGCCCAGTGGCCGACAGCGCGCCTTTTCAGAACGCACGCGTGGCTCGCTGCGGCGCAGAAAGGCAGTCAGCGGAATAATGGTGGGGCTCACCGTAATGGCAGCCGTTGTTGCGACACTTCCATTGGTGTTTATCCTGGCGCACATCATCGTGCAGGGAGCAAGCTCGATAAACCTCGCGTTCTTCATCGAAGGTCCGGCTCCTCTTGGTCAGCCAGGCGGCGGAATGAATAACGCGATCGTCGGCACACTTGTCCTCGCGGGAATAGCAACCGCGATCGGCCTGCCGATTGGACTCGGGGCCGGGTTATACCTGGCGGAGAAACGCGCTGGGCCGCTCGCTACCAGCGTGCGTTTTCTGTCCGACGTCCTCAACGGCTTGCCGTCAATTGTGATGGGCATAGTCGCATGGCAGTTCCTGGTGCGCCCCGTTGGCCGCTACTCAGCGCTCGCTGGAGGAGTTGCTCTTGCCGCAATCATGATTCCCCTGGTAACCCGAACTACCGAGGAAATGATCCGTACTGTGCCCGTGTCGCTGCGTGAGGCTGCGCTGGCGCTGGGATATTCTCACTGGCGCACCTCGCTTACCGTTGTGCTGCGCACCGCTATGGCCGGGATTGTAACCGGCGTTCTCGTTGCTGTTGCAAGAGTCGCGGGAGAAACGGCGCCGCTCATGTTTACTGCGCTCGGCAATGCATACCTGTCTACATCTCTCAACCAGCCCATTGAAGCCCTACCCCTTCAGATATATAAATATGCTACGACCCCCTATGACCAATGGACCAGACTCGCCTGGGCGGGATCTCTCGTACTCGTCGCTCTCGTCCTCGTCATCAGCATCGCGGCGCGCTTCGCAACCCGTTCGCGATTTCGAAGTGGCACTGAATAGAACAATCGAGCCGGTCGCCGCCCTCAGACTCGAGGCGGCCGCCGAGCAGGCAAATGGCGCACGGCTGACGACCGAATCGCTCGACGCGTTCTTCGGCGCGGTGCACGCGATCAAATCTGTCTCGCTCTCGTTTGTGGAGCGGCAGGTCACGGCGATCATCGGACCGTCCGGATGCGGAAAGTCTACTTTGTTGCGCTGCCTCAACCGTATGCACGAGACCGTGCCGAAGGCACGCGTATCGGGTCGCGTCCTCTTTGAAGGCCAGAACATTTATGACCGCTCGATAAGCGCGGTTGCGCTGCGGCGTCATATCGGGATGGTATTTCAGCGCCCGACTCCATTCCCGACGATGTCCATCCGCGACAACGCAGCGGCTGGTCTGCGCGTGCTCCCGACGGGAATGCCGCGGGCAAAGGAAGTCGATGATCTCGTTGAACGGGCACTCCAGCGTGCCGCACTATGGGACGAAGTGAAAGACCGGCTGCGTTCGGGTGCGACCGCACTGTCGGGCGGACAGCAACAGCGCCTGTGTATCGCAAGAGCTCTGGCCACCGAGCCTGATGTGCTGCTGCTGGATGAGCCAACCGCATCGCTCGATCCGCTCAGCACGCAGAAGGTTGAGGAACTTGTTCACGAATTGCGACGCGACGTTACCGTCGTCATCGTCACCCACAACATGCAGCAAGCCGCTCGCGTGTCCGATTACACGGCCTTCATGCTGATGGGAGAAATGGTGGAGTACGCGCCAACAACACAGCTGTTTACAACGCCAGGCAATGAAAAAACTGAAGCGTACATCACGGGACGTTTTGGATGAAAAAGCCCGTCGCTCCGTCAGTTGGCACCGCTGTAGGCGAGATTGAAGCGCGCAACTTCTCATTCTGGTACGGCGAGAAGCAGGCACTCTTCGAGATTTCGCTGAAGATTCCACCGCAGGAGATCACGGCGCTGATAGGGCCATCGGGGTGTGGCAAATCGACATTCCTGCGATCCATCAACAGGCTCAATCAGCTCATTCCGGATGTGCGCCACACGGGCGAAATCATTCTCGACGGCGACGAGATCTACGCGCGTGACATGGACGCCGGGGCGTTGCGGCAAAGAGTGGGGATGGTCTTTCAGCGCTCGAACCCTTTCCCGAAGTCGATCTACGACAACGTCGCTTACGGACCGCGCATCAACGGACTGAGCAAGCGGGCTGACCTCGATGAGCACGTGGAGACATCGCTGCGTCGGGCCGCGATTTGGGACGAGGTGAAGGACAGGCTCAGGCAAAGCGCGACGAGTCTCTCCGGCGGTCAACAGCAACGCCTTTGCATCGCGCGCGCACTCGCAAATCAGCCCGAGATACTTCTGCTGGACGAGCCGGCGAGTGCGCTTGATCCAATTGCAACGCAGAAGATTGAGGAGTTGCTGTATGAGCTCAAGCAGGAGCTGACGATCGTCATCGTCACCCACAACCTGCAACAGGCAGCTCGCGTATCGGGTCGCACGGCGTTCTTTTATCTTGGTAAACTTGTCGAAGTAGATGCAACGGAGCGAATGTTCACAGCGCCGAACGATGAGCGAACCGAGGCGTATATCACGGGGAGATTCGGATGAGCCCAGGAGAGGCGCAGGGATTCAGACATTTTCACGACCAACTGGCCGCGCTCAAACAGCGACTTCTCGACATGTCGGAGCGTGCCGAGTCGCTGATTGCGCTCTCTATTGAGGCGCTGCAGGAGCGCGACGCGGGCAAGGCCGACGCTGTCATCAGTGGAGACGGCGAACTGGACGCGATGGAGCTCGAAGTCGAGCAACTCGCAGTCGAGCTTCTGGCCACACAACAGCCCATGGCACGAGACCTCCGCTTCATAGTGAGTGCAATCAAAGTCACCAGTGATCTGGAGCGGGTTGGCGATCACGCGGTGAATATCGCGCAGGCTGCACAACGTCTCGTCGGCACCACTCCTATTCAGTCCTCCGAAAGTGAGCTTAAGGAGATGGCCCGACAAGCATGCAAGATGCTGGCGGACTCACTCGATGCATTCATTCGGGGCGATGGGGCGTTAGGCCGTGAGGTCTGCCTGCGTGATGACCTTGTCGACGCGCAACACGACTTCCTTTTCAAGTTGACGGTCGAGCAAATGTCAAACGACCCTCACCTCGTTCAGCAGGCGCTTCAGCTTCTGCTCGTGAGCCGCAATCTCGAACGCGTGGCGGATCTTGCGACCAACATCGGTGAAGACGCGGTATTCCTGGCTGAGGGAAAACAGATCAAGCACCACTTCGAGGAACTTCAGAAAGGTGCCCGACCCAAGCTTGCAGAGTAGCTTCGTGCGCGCTTCTGATCACTGTTCACTGAGCACTGCAAACTGACGTCATCCGACCGGGATCCCGGTCGGATGACATCAGTTTGCAGTGCTCAGTCGTCAGTGTTCAGAGGTGCGCACGAAACTACGGATGGTCCGGATGAAATCTGTGCCGCACGGTCGTTCGTTCGGCTACAAGACTGTAATTCTCAAACAGCTTCACCAGTAGCACACCCGCGGCAAATCCTCCCACGTGTGCCCACACTGCTACTCCGCCCACATTCTCTGGGCTCGGATCGAGTAACGTGGGCAATCCGCTTACCACTTGCAGCGCAAACCACCAAAGCAGCACCACCCACGCCGGTAACGGAATCACGCGAACGATAATCACAAAAATAAAAAGCATGTTCACGCGAACTCTTGGGTACAGCAGCAGGTAAGCGCCCATCACACCCGAGATCGCGCCCGAAGCACCGACGGTTGGAACTGGCGATCCTGGCTGTGTGAGCACATGCGCCCCGGCAGCAACCAGTCCGCACAAGAGATAGAAGATGACAAAGCGCACACGGCCCATGCTGTCTTCGATGTTGTTTCCAAAAACCCAGAAGAAGAGCGAGTTGCCGATGATGTGCCCCCAACCTCCGTGCAGAAACATGGACGTGAGCGGAGTGAGCCAATTGACCGGGTCGGAGTCGACGACGCACGACACGCCCTCACCCAGCGGAATTGATGAGCCCACTGCAGCCATTCCGGTGAGTTCACCCGGAAGCATTCCGAGGTTGCACACGCTTCGGGCGAGCTGGAGTTCATTCAAACCCATTCCCTGAACAAGAATCCACGCACCCCACATCCCCGCTAGGATGAGGTAGGTCATCAGAGGCGGGCGCAGGGTGGGATTGTCGTCAGAGAGCGGAATCATTTCTCGCCATTCTCGTCACCCCGGCGAAAGCCGGGGTCCATGTTAACGACGCTACAATGGATTCCGCCCCGGCTTTCGCCGGGGTGACGTTCATTGGCCGGAATGACGGGACTTGCGTTGCGGCCTGCGCCATATCGGCACGCTGGCGTAGGCGCGGCCGAAATGTCACGTTTCATGGCCGAAACCACCCCATCTTCTGTCACGGTGGCGCAAAACAAAGGGTCCCGTCCTTGCTATTGCGTTGAATCGGTAAGTCCAAACGTTCATTTCGCATACATCCAAGATTTGAGGCTCCAAAATGGCTGACAAAGTAATCGGCATCGACCTCGGCACGACAAACTCGGTGGTTGCAGTGATGGAAGGTGGCGATCCGGTGGTAATTCCCAACGCCGAGGGGGGCCGCGTGACTCCTTCCGTTGTCGGCTTCACGAAAGATGGGGAACGCCTCGTTGGACAGATTGCGAAACGACAAGCAGTAACGAATCCGCAAAACACCGTGTTTTCAATCAAACGGTTCATGGGACGCAAACTCTCCGAAGTGAACGAAGAGTCCGGCCGTGTTCCGTACAAAGTTTCTCGCGGTCAAAATGAGATGGCTTCGGTCGAGGTGATGGGCAAGACCTATACCCCGCCCGAGGTCTCCGCAATGATCCTGCAGAAAATGAAGCAGACCGCGGAAGACTACCTCGGCCACCAGGTGACAAAAGCTGTCGTCACCGTCCCCGCATACTTCAATGACTCGCAGCGCCAGGCCACCAAAGACGCTGGCAAGATCGCCGGCCTCGATGTTCTTCGAATCATCAATGAGCCGACCGCGGCCGCGCTCGCGTACGGTCTCGACAAGAAGAAGGACGAAAAGATTGCGGTCTTCGACCTCGGCGGAGGCACATACGATATTTCGGTGCTCGAACTCTACGACGTGGAGGGCTCACGCCAGTTCGAAGTGAAGTCCACCAATGGCGACACGCACCTCGGCGGAGATGACTTCGATCAGCGTGTGATTGATTGGCTGGTGGCGGAGTTCAAGAAAGATCAGGCGATCGATCTCTCCAAAGACCCGATGGCGCTGCAGCGACTGAAGGAAGCCGCGGAGAAAGCCAAGATGGAGCTTTCTTCCACGCAATCAACCGATGTCAACCTGCCATTCATTACTGCTGACCAGACCGGGCCGCGGCACCTCAACTACACATTGAGCCGCGCCAAGTTTGAGCAGCTCGTCGATGATCTCATTCAGCGCACCCTCCCGCCGATGGAAAAGGCGCTCAAGGACGCGGGACTCGATCCCAAGAGTATCGACGAAGTGATTCTGGTCGGTGGCTCCACGCGCATTCCAAAGATTCAGGAAATCGTGAAGAAATTCTTCGGGAAAGAGCCCAACAAGGGCGTCAATCCCGATGAAGTAGTGGCCATTGGTGCAGCGATTCAGGGCGCAGTGCTCACAGGCGAGCAGAAAGATGTTCTGCTCCTCGACGTGACACCGCTGTCACTCGGTATTGAAACACTGGGTGGCGTTACCACGGTGCTCATTGCGCGCAACACCACGATTCCGACAAAGAAGAGCGAAATCTTTTCAACCGCCGACGACAACCAGACGACGGTTGAGATACACGTGCTGCAGGGCGAGCGCGAACTGGCCACCTACAACAAGACAATCGGCAAGTTCCAGCTCACGGGAATTCCACCCGCTCCACGAGGGATGCCCCAGGTTGAGGTCACCTTCGACATCGATGCCAACGGTATTCTGCACGTCACCGCTCGCGACAAGGCGACCGGCAAGGAGCAGAAGATCCGCATCGAAGCGTCCAGTGGACTTAGCGAAGGCGAGATCGACAAGATGGTGAAGGACGCCGAAAAGAATGCGGCTGAGGACAAGAAGCGGCGTGAGGAGATCGACACGCGCAATCGTCTCGACTCGCTCACCTACGAGGTGGAGAAGAACGCCAAGGAGTGGTCCGACAAGCTTTCAGCTGATCTCAAGGGCCGGCTCGATGGTGCGGTGGAACGCTCGCGCAAGGCACTGCGCGGCGACGACCTCGCCGAGATCCGTGCTGCTCACGAGGAACTGTCCAAGGCGTTCCAGGACGCCGGGCAGTCCTTCTATCAGCAGTCTCAGGGTGCGGCGAGCAGTTCCGAACCAGCCGGCGAACCGGAAGGAGCTACCGCCGGTGCAAAAACCGGTGGGGCGGACGATGTAGTCGAAGCCGACTACGAAATCGTTGATGATACGAAGAAGTAGCCACGCCAGTCATTGAAATAGCCACGCTTGTCATTCCCGCGAAAGCGGGAACCCATTTTCCCCGAACATGGGTTCCCGCTTTCGCGGGAATGACAATGTTTAGTAAACCAGATTGACTTCGTTATGGTACTAACGGTATGAATTCCGTCAGGATAAACGACCGGGCTCGAGTTTGTTCCGGCCGAAACAGACGGAAACATTCGGAGCCTAATCTGGTAGAAGCAATCGATACCCCAGGAGGGAAGTAGAAGTATGAAATTCAATCTCGGACGTACAAGACTCGGAGCAGCGGTGATGATTGCATTCACCGGCGGACTGCTCATGGCCGGCGCCTTCAATCTGACACCATTCAGCCAGGCGCAGTCGGCACGGATTGGTAGCGCGACACCAGTCATTCCAGAGGCCCGCAATCTCGCGGACTTCAGCAACTCATTTGTAGCCGTAGCAGAGGCTGTGACACCCGCGGTTGTCTCCATCCGCGCTGAGAGCCGGCCGGTCGCGCGGCCGCCGCGCACGCAACAGCAACAACAGCAGGCACCGCGACAACTACCACCCGGAATTCCCCCCGGATTGGAAGAGTATTTCAGGGGATTGCCCGAGCAGCAGGAGTCGCCAATTGCTACTGGCACGGGATTCGTGGTGACCGAGGATGGATATATCCTCACCAACAACCACGTTGTAACCAGGCGCGATCGCTACACGCGACAGGAAAAAGTCACTGTAACAATGAACGATGGTCGCATATTCGATGCGAAGATCGTTGGCAACGATCCGGAGACAGATGTCGCCGTACTGAAGATCGAATCCAACAGGCTTCCTGTCGCCGCCATGGGCGATGACAATGCAACGCGCATTGGAGAGTGGGTTCTGGCAATCGGCAATCCTCTCGGTCTCGATTTCACTGTAACTGCTGGAATCGTGAGCGCGAAGGGACGCCGTGATGGACCCGGGGACAGCAGCAAATACCGCATCATGGACTTCATTCAGACCGATGCGGCGATCAATCCTGGTAACTCTGGTGGTCCTCTCATCAACATTCGTGGTGAGGTAATTGGAATCAACAGCGCCATCGCGAGCGAGACCGGCTATTACCAGGGCTATGGTTTCGCAATTCCGATAACGCTGGCGCATGACATCATGAACAACCTGATTGCCAACGGCCGCATCCGCGCAAGCATACTCGGCGTGTCGATCAGAGAAGTCACGCCCGAAACGGCGGAACGTGTCGGACTCAAATCGATATCCGGTGTTCTCGTGAGCGCGCTGGCCGATCCCAATAGCCCGGCTGCGAAAGCGGGAATCGAAATGGGAGACGTTATTGTCGATGTGAATGGCCGGCCAACGGCTCGCGTTGGCACTTTGCAGCGCACCATCCGGTCGTTCCCTCCCGGAACAACGGTGGACGTCAAAGTGATGCGTTGGGGTCAACCCAGGACGATCAAGGTGAGGCTCGAAGAGCGACCAGGGTCGGCTGCGCAGGTTGCAGCTGCTCCAGCTGCTCCAGATGCTCCTGCCGCAGCGTTTACCTTCGACAAGCTCGGAATCAACGTCGAAGTAGTCACGCCGGAGTGGTTCACACAGAATCGCGTTACCGTTGAAGGAACTGTAGAGGGTCTCCGCGTGACGGAGGTTTCGCCGAGCCGCAGGTCATCAGCGCAACTGGGTGGATCCATCATCACGCATGTCGTAACGGCATCGGGCAAGACCGCGATCAAGACCGAGGCTGACCTGCGCGCTGCATTGGCAAAGGTCAGGGACGGCGGCATTATCACCTTCCAGGTACGGGGGTTCGAGAATCCGCAGGGTCGTGGAGCGACGTTGACCCCGCCGAACATCGTGGATGTGAGAGTGGGAGCGCAATAAGCGCTAATCACGTAGCTGAGGAAGGCCCGAACAAAAGTTCGGGCCTTCCTTTTTTTTCCTCACTTCTGATCACTGTTCACTGACCACTGCCAACTGAGGTCATCCGACCGGGATTCGGTCGGATGACATCAGTTGGCAGTGAACAGTTGTCAGTGTTCAGAGTGCGGCAGACCCGCGCCAAGCAGTCGCACTAGAGTTGCCCCATAACGCGACTTAACTTTGACAAGCAATCGAGCGAGAGTGGCGGAACTGGCAGACGCGCAGG
>CAZKXZ010000015.1:0-74433 GCA_964556695.1 uncultured Gemmatimonadales bacterium | reverse complement strand
TTCTCAGGCCACCAAGTTGTGACGTCCACCGCGACGACGGGAGCAGTGGGCGCGCTGGGCACCACTTCGGTGATTTGCGCAGGCAACAAGCGCATTTTGAGTGGCGGATACAGATCGCAGAACGGCGTCGAGGTGTGGCGTGTGTGGAGGAGCAGACCAGTCGATGCGACCGGATCGGCTACAGGCGATCGTGGGTGGGCGATTTCCTTCGTGAGTGTGGTTGCCGGTCAGAGCGTCACCGTGCATGCGATTTGCGCAACACCAGCGGCTAACATGGGGCACGAAGTTGTGACGTCCGCCGCCGTGCAGACTGGAACGGCGGGCACGATAGGATCTGTTTCAGTGCAGTGCGCTGGAGCGCGACGTTTGCTCGGCGGTGGCTACTCGTCAGCGAGTGCGGTTGAGGTATGGCGGGTGGGAAGGAATCGTGGTGTTGATGGTGGTGGAGTGCAGACAGGTTTTTTCGGGTGGGGAGTCGCCTTCATGTCGCTGCTCGCGGGTGAGAGTGTGAACGCTCATGCGGTTTGTTCTCAGGCGCCGCAGGACCTCGGTCACGAAATAGAGACGGCCAATTCGACGACGGGAGCACCGGGCACCTTGGGAACTGTTTCGGTAATTTGCCCAGTTGGAAAGCGTGTGCTGGGCGGCGGGTTCAATGTGACTGCTGCTGATGTTTGGCGGGTGTGGAGGAGCTATCCGGTCGATGCCGGAGTGCAGGTTGGCGATCGCGGGTGGGCGGTCGACTTCACATCTGTCACGGCCGGACAGACTGTCACCGCTTTTGCGGTTTGCGGGTTTGCGCCTGGTTGATCCCGCGGGGGTAGCTTTGGAACACGGGTTTACAAGGAGCGCGGATCGTTTGCGGCATTGGGCTACAGAGCCAAGGTACACGACAAGGTGATGCGAGATTCGGTTCGGGTGATGGCCCGGATCACGAGTCTCATGCGATCGCGCGGAGTACGGGTAGCGCGGGCCGGCGTGTATTCGGAGAGTGGGCGGAAGAAGTGGATGGCGGGCCTGCCATTCATGCGCGAGATCCGCAGTGATCCCGATGGACGTATCTGGGTGCTACTGCACTCAACCGCAGTCCGCGTTCATGTGCAGCAGCGTCCTGCGACCACAGCATCTGATGCGAGAGCCGGAGCCGCTTCGCCGCGGCCGACCGAGCAATGGATCGAGCCGGCAGTATTCGACATCTTCGCGCCAGCCGGCACTACCTGGGTCGGCTACGCATTCCGGCCACAGGAAACTTCATGGCCGCCGCTGGGAAATATCTCTGGATGCGCGAAACGGACAGCCTCGATGTGCAACGCCTTGTGCGCTACACGATCAGCCTTGGGGAGTCCCGTTCGGGGATGTGGGGGAGCTCAGGCCAATAGACCGACCTCCACGACATCGTGATCGAGGTGGCGAACGCCCAAGGCGTATCTCGCATGGCTCGAAGTCTTGGAGAGAGACTTCGATGATTCGTTCAGCGTGGGCGATGGGGACGTGATTGGCCGAGCGTCACCGATGGCAGCTAGAGTTGCAGCTGATCGCGCTTTACCGAGAGATCACGCGACGGAAGTAAAAATCGACCTACGCCGCTGGCTTTGTATCCGAACTCCTTCTATTAAGGTGACGCGCTGGGTGCTTTCCGTCGGAGCCGGCTTGCACTTCCACCGACCATCGCGGCAAGCATGATAAACGCAGGCACCCAGTGCATCCCTGCGCGTCGGGGCGCTGTCAATGCACGAAACGCGTCCTCAGAAAGCGGAAGATTCAGGACCATTCTCCCGTGGCAGTCGAAACCTTGCAAGGCATTGTGGTTGGAGTTGACGAACAGAGATCCCTCGGACGCGGCAACTAAGGCGCGCAAGGACTGGTAATCAGCTCTATCGTAGTAGATCAACGCGTGATTAACCTCCTCAGTGTCGTAACAGCCTTCGGCGTTCCCGCACACCTCGATGAGATCGTTCCACAATTCCTCTGTGTGGTAATGCTCTCCCTCCTCCGCCTCCTCGTAAAGCTCCTCGCAGTCCTCCCAAGCCGTGCCGGGGAAACCCAATGACTCGCAGGTCATGCAGTCGTATTCGCCATCAGGCGGAATGCATTCGACACCGAGGCTGTACTCACCTCGGTAGTGTATGACGCCTCCGATTGTCGTCGTATCATTCCAGTTGACGTCTGCCTCGCATGTCGCACATGGGAAGTAGGCAGCACGTCTCTCTCTCCCGTCTGGAATAAGAACGCCAATGGGACCGCCCGCATCCGCAGGACTTGCCGCCTTCTGGATTTTCTGCAACTGCTGCAGCTCGTTGGCGTTCGCAACGTCCGAAATGGGATCGACGATTGCAGCTAATATACCGACGACAACAACAAACACTACTTTCTTGGCAATGATGACTTCCTCAGAGTGCGGGGTAAATTTAGGGGAAAATCAGAATGTCTGCAGCGAACAACCTCCATCACTCACCGCTTGCTGTTGACGCGCACGCGCCACAAAGTGATACGCAAGACGTCAACGCTGTCGGCCGCTTTAGACCACGCGAGATCGGAATTGCCAAGAAGCCTGAAGTCATGCGCAAGGCGGGTCGACACCACCTTCTCCCGCCGTACAGGGTCAATGATCTCCAACACAGGCTTCGTGCCATAGCCGGCAGACTCAATCGGGTTCAATCCCACAACCCAGAGGCGACCAGCGGAATCGATTCCTGCGAGAATCGTGCGCGAAGCCTCTGATGTTCCACTGCCCACTGGCGCGAGGCTGTCCCGGCGGAGGGTGCCGAGAAGCCCCTGAACCGCCGCTCGTGGCGGCGTTCCACGAGCACTACGGTTGCGCTGCACGTCAGGGCGATACCATGGCGGATTTCCCACGTTTAGTGTCTGCCGATGTCTCCCATCAACTCCCCACTGCACGAGTCGATACGCCTGCGCAGCAGCCTGCTATCCACCGTCATCTTCTACGATGTCATGCTCGGCGCGCAGGGTGCCTACGCCGTGGATTGGATTGAGGAGGACCTCGCCGATATCGGAACCGCGCTGCAACTGGGCAGTTGGGTGCACGATAATCTGGGACTCTCGCTGCGAATCCGCGGGGGCAAGGACAGCGTGACGCGCGAAGTAGCGAAGGTTTTTGATCCGGGACCAATCGCGTGGAAGGATGTCGCGGTCATTGTTCCGGTCGAGCACTCCGATTCACTTCGAATGCGCCTCGACTTTGTAGTGGACAACTGGAGGATAGATCGCGTGGCTATCGCTGGTGCGTGGAGATCGGCGCAGCCTAGACGAATAAAACCGGCGCGCTACACAACCTCCGTTGGCGCTGAAATAACAGTGCCGCACCTTCCACTTGCGGTCGTCGATTCAAGCTATCTGATAACCCGCCCCTCGGATCGCTATTTCATCCATTTCAGCACCGGACACGCGCCAACGCAGCAGCGCGAGGCCAGCCAGTATTCCTATTTGCTTGCAGCACACGGCTACTACACCGAGTGGGTACGCGGTTCGTGGATGAACAACACTCCGAAGGCATCGGGCTTTGCCCCCGGTACGGACGCACTCTTCGCAGCTGTGAAGGGCTGGCGTGAAAAGAAAGAAGAAATGGAAGCCAGCTTCTTCAACTCGCGGATTCCGGTGAGGTGATAACCATGAAACGTATTCTTCCGATTGTCCTGCTCTGCACAGCTCTCACTGGTTGCGTGATTGGCATGCCGCGGTATCGGGCAGGTGGAGTCGAATCGATCGTCCGCCTGCCGGGCCATTTCATGAATGGGGAACTCATTGCAGCGTTGCCGGATCACCTCATCATACTCGATCATTCCCGTTCGCTCTTCAGGGTCTACTACACCTCGATACAGAGTGCAACTTTCAAGGGGGCAGGAGTGTTGGTCCGCAACAAGAGCGCACCAACCGATTCTGCGAAGCTCCTGCTGCTTCGTTCGCTGAGTGCGTATCCGCAGGGCATCTCAGACTCGTTGCTTGAGGTGTTTCGCAAAGCGCGCTCGGGGAGCGAGTTGACGATAATCCGCCAATGAGTCATCGCGCCGCATTGATCCCGCTTCTTGTTGTCGCGCTGCACGGTGCGACCACTGCAAGAATCAACGCGCAGCAGGTTGTTATGGATAGTGCGCGCCTCGTTGCGATCGCGCGCGAGCAAACACGCGTGTATCAGGACGTGGACAAAGCGGTGCTTGCGGGTTATCGACCGGTTGGTCCGCATTCACCTACCATGGGTCAGCACTGGATCAACCCCGCATGGCTTTTCCCGGCGGTTCCCGATCCCGCCAAACCCGGTATTCTCAGCTATCTCACAATCGGCAATCGCAAGATGCTCGTGGGAGTCGCTTACGCGGCGCCGGCCGTGGATGGAGTGATGCAACCAAATACATTGGCCGAGGCGCGGCACTGGCATGTTCACGCCGGCAAAGTGCTGGACGAAGGTTTTTTTCTCGAGCATGAGAATACAGACGCAGGATCGGGGCACCAACATAACGTGAGCGGAATTGGCGTCTTGCATTTGTGGATTTGGACCGACAATCCTGACGGCTTGTTCGCGGCGAACAACTGGACGCTCCCCTACATGGCAACCGGAATTGATCCGTCGTCGTACACTTCGCGTGATGCTGCGCGTGCGCTTGCCACTGCAAGTGCGGGCAGCCCTTTCCTGCTGGAACAGATGCGTCGAGTGGGATCGCTCTCGGAAGCGGATGTTCGTCTGTTGGAGCAGGAACTGACACGCACTGCCCGCAATGTCAAAGAGATAATCCAGAAACCCCGGGACGCAAACGACAGGCAAACCAGTGAACTCGTCGCGGCCGCATGGCGCTCGATGTGGCCGCGGCTGGCACGTGCAATGCCACCAGCGAAGTACGACCTGTTGCGAACAGCGATGAAGTAAGAAGTTGATGCGGCTTTGCACATAAAGTCTGTCATTCCCACACAGCGGGAATCCAGTGTCCCTCTTCAACGACTCTGGATTACCGCTAACGCGGGAATGACGACTTATGTGAAAGGCCGACCTTAGTCTCTTCTCCGCAACCGATTCACGCTGTTTAGGAACCCAGTAAACTGCATCTCCTCCCAAGTCTGGTCTCCCCAGCGAACATCTTTCGTAGCATCCGGATTGAAGACGGTCGCAATGCAGGCGACTTGGATGACGCGTGTGCGGCCGTGGCGAGTGCGCGCGTGGTTGCTCGAATTTGAGTGGGTCGGCATGACGGATAACGGACAGGAGTTCGGCTGCTCGGCAACAGCGGCCTCTCCGGCCAGCTTCTTCCTCGTGCCGCCTGCAGAACATATTGTGACTGCCTCCGCACGTTTCGTGAGAGCATTCAACGCAACCGCTCGCTGGCTAATCTGCCCTAACATGCGGTCGAGAATAGAGTTATGATATCTGAGTGATGCGGGCATGTTCGTTGTAATCGATGGGAGCATCGACAGCTTGTCGCACCCGTTCCTGGAGAGCAGAAACATGCACCCGATTTTCCGCGCGTTTGGATTGATCCCATTGGTGGCCGCCAACGTTGTGGCTCAGGATCTCTTCCCGAAGCAAACTGTTGTTGGACGTCTCAATACCGGCGACGCACACGTAACCGCGAAGTCCGCATCGCGCGACGGACGCTTCATCGCGTTCGATGTTACTCGCAGAGGTGAGATATCCTGGATTCCTGACACGGCACGCGTCTGGGTCTTCGATCGCAGGTCGAATCAGTCGTTTCAACTTGTTGCCAATGCCAGCGCGCTGACCTGGTCTCCACAGGGAGACATGGTCGCATTCCTGAGAAAGGAGGAGACCGGCGCCCGACCCTTTGTGTGGGTCATGCCGTTGAATGCTGCGACGGGAAAACCCGCGGGACTCGCACGCCGCATCGGGCGCTCACCTACATATTGGGGAATCCGGCCAAGTATTTCGCCGGACGGTCGCTCTGTGGCCTACCCAACATCGGGCCCTTGGTATTTGCCACGCATTTCAAGGGAGTCGTCCAGTTTTTACGGTGTGGTAGTCGCACCCGTCGCCGGTGGTGCGGAGCGCGTTGTTGTTCCGGATGGCCCTCATCCACACAGTGAAGTCGTCGATTGGTCACCTGATGGAAAATCGCTTTACTTCGTTGAGGTAACCGCTTCGGAAGGAATTCTCTTTCGCGTGAGCTCAGAAGGGGGAAATCCTGAGCAGATTGCAACCGCGGTCGGAAGTTTCATCGGGGTGTCTGGGGACGGCAAATACCTCTGTTACAGCATAGCACGCGGCAGCAATACGGTCATCGCCACGCTCGATGGCAAGATAGTTGGTCACGTGAAACCACCGTCCCAATTCGCGTTCATTCCATCTGAATTGATCTGGGCAGCAACAGGTGCCCGATTGCTTGTGGCAAACACAGTCATTCCAACGGAATTGCAACTCGTTTCCGTTGCCACTGGGAAGGCAGAACGAATAGCGGGGAGTGAGGGAGCGAACATAAATACCTGGTTGCCAGACGGCTCTCGATTAACGATCAGAACAAATGATGGTCGGGCGATGGCTGTGGACCCCGTAACCAGGCTCATGGTTCCTACACCGCCAACGCGGCGACCAATCGCAACAACAATAGTGTCGCCCGATAGCACGCGAGTGCTGTTGCGACGACCACAAATAGATACGAATCCTGGGCGTCTACTGATTGCGAGCAGGACAAATCCCGGTGATTCTACAGCATTGCCGACGCTGCGACCGTGGATCGGCAACGTACGGTGGTCACCTGATTCGAAGCAGATCCTCTACGTCGGTGGCGAGCAGCTGCTAGCAACAAAGGAGCTGCGGCTTCTGACGCTAGCGTCGGGACGCGATGAGAAAGTGACGGTGCTGCCCGACTCCACGCGGATTCCAGTGATTAATGATGTTTCCTTGGCGTGGCGACCCGATGGGTCCGCGATCCATTACCTGCTGCCGCACGACGGCAAGATGTGGTTGCGCCAAATTCAACTGCGACCAGTAATTGTGGAGCGCGACTATCCACTGTGGAATAGTGAGAATCGCGGATTCATGAGCCCTCTTAGTGACACCTCCCGCCTCATAGTTGGTGACAACGGGGTATCGATTCTCTCCTTGCAAAGCGGTGACGTGCGACTCGTGATTCCGAACAAACCAAACAGTAAGGTTAACTGGATCGGAGCAACACCCGACAAAAAGCACATCGTCGCCATCGACTATGACATCGTCATGCAGCGTCCCGCGACACGCCACAGTTTGACCGTCTTCGACCTCAATGGCAGAATCGTACGAAGTATGCCACTCGCAGTTGACTACGATGATATCCGAGGTGTGGTTTGGCTGCCTAACGGGCAGGACTTTGTTTCGGCAGCTGAATACCCAACACCGCGGAACAACAATCCTCTTCGGCCGAAAAACGGAACTGATGAAAACGGTCGTGATCTTGTCTTGCTCTCCACTACTGGTGCGCCTCCCCGTGTGATCACTGGACAGGTGAAGTTTCATTCACTTACAGCGTGGCGCCTCTCCCCCGATGGGAAGTACCTCGCGATAAATATCGTTCCACCGCTTACGATGCCGACACAAATATTCGAGCTGGACCTTGGCGTTGGGCTGAGCGGCGGAAGGAGTGGTGGCCCGCGATGATGGAATGGTGAAGCCTGCGCGCGTGTTGATCGTGGATGATGACGAGGCCATCCGTGCCTCGTTGTCAGCCGCGGTGCGAGAGGATGGCCTGGAAGTTTCCGTCGCATCCGACGCAGCTGCGGCGCTCGGACAACTGGCCGCATTCGCTCCCGATATCGTGCTCACCGATGTCCGCATGCCGGGAATGGATGGTGTCTCGCTCCTGCAGGTGTTACGGGAGCGGGTGCCATCAGTGGACGTGGTGCTCATGACAGCGCACCAGGACATGCCCACCGTGGTGTCGGCGATGCAGAACGGTGCCGTCGAATTCCTCGTGAAGCCACTCCACCTCGATCATCTTCTCGAAGTGCTGCATCGCACAATCGACGATCGCAAGCTTCGTCGTCACGCGCCTAAGGATGTCTCCTCAGATACGCCGATCGATCTCGTCGGCCGCCATCCTCTCATGGTGGAGATCTACAAGATGGTGGCGCAGGCGGCCGCGCGCCGCGCGAGTGTTTTGATCCGCGGCGAGAGCGGAACAGGGAAAGAGTTGATTGCCAGAGCAATTCACCAACATTCACCCGATGCGGCGCAGCCATTTATTCCGGTTAATTGCGCCGCACTTCCTTCGGGGCTGCTGGAAAGCGAATTGTTCGGCCACGTGCGTGGCGCGTTCACGGGCGCGGCGGGGCCGAGGCGCGGTCGCTTTGCCCTCGCTGGACACGGCACAATCTTTCTCGATGAAATTGGCGATACAACCCTGGAGTTCCAGAGCAAGTTGCTCCGTGTGTTGCAGGACAGGGAGTTCTTCGCCGTTGGCGCTGAACAGCCAGAGCGTACCGAAGCGCGGGTGATAGCGGCAACGCATCGCAATCTCGAGGAGCTGATTGCGACGGAGCGATTCCGCCACGACGTCTACTACCGATTGCGCGTCGTCGAGATAACTCTGCCTCCGCTGCGTGAGCGTCAGGATGACATCCCCCTGCTTGCCGCCCACTTCGTACAACGCGCAAGCAGAGTACTTGGGTGCCAGGAACCTGTGCTTTCTCCCAAAGCGATAGCGGCGCTCAGTTGCTACGATTGGCCCGGCAACATCCGCGAACTCGAAAACTGCCTGACGCGCGCAGTGGTACTGGCAGCCGGACACGTGATCCGTGAGGAACATGTCGAGGCAGCAGTCGCCACCTCAACGAGCAACAAGGAAGACTCGCCCCTGGGCGCCCTGCACGACATTGAGCGCGAACACGTTCGCCGCGTGCTTAATGCCAACGATCATAACAAATCTCGCGCTGCTGAGGTTTTGCGGATTTCCCTGCCGCGACTCACACGCCTTATGCGCAAGTACGTGCTCGATTGATCGTCATGTCACCTTCGCGACTGGGCGCACTCGGCAAGCTTTCACTCCGCACAAAGATCAGTCTTATCGTCGCGACCGGAGCTTTGATTCCGTTCACAATCGGCTTGCTCCGCATTCGCGACTCGACACATGCAGGCGAAGACCTGGTTCGAGGAAGCCTGGCTGGCGTTCTCGCTCGAGACACGGCCTCGCTGCGGTCTCGCTGGGAGTATCGCTACTCGGATCTGCGTTTGCTCTCCGATGACCCTGTCGTAGCGCTCACTCTTGCCGCCCCCGCTCAGGCTGCGGCCGATGTGAATGCACGAAACGCGCTTGCGCCTCGTTTCGACTCAACAAGCGGGATCGAGCGAATTGTCTTCTTTGATCGCACAGGGCAACGGCGGTGGCAACTTGGTTCCGACGAGCCGGTAGTCAGCGAGAGGAGAGCAGCGGCGCTGGGAGAACCTCTTCTCCAGGTGCGGGTCCCGATTACTGACTCGATGCAAACCGTTGTCGGTGAAATGCAAGGGTGGGTGCAGCTGCATTCTCTCCTCAAGCTGGATGGAGATGGATTGCCCGACGCTCCGGTACATGCAATCGTGGATCGCAGCACCGGCACCTCTCTCCGCCTATCGGAGCTATCCACCGTTATGGCCACTGAGCACCGATTTCGCTGGGCCGATCAGCAATGGATCACGGAGCGAGCGACAGTAGCCGAACCTCCGCTCGAGATTATCGTGGCCGCACCGGTTGATCGTTTTGTACAGCCGTTCAGATCCTCGGAGATCGAGGGCGCCCTGGCTCTCCTCGCCGGAACTGCCCTGGCACTGGTCCTCGCATGGTTTCTCGCGGGTCGCATAACAGCATCGCTCGAGCGTGTTGCTGGTGCGGCCGAGGCCATAGCTGGCGGAGATCTCGATCGCCGTGTTAACGACACGGGCACCGCCGAGATTGGCCGCGTAGCGCGAGCGTTCAACGCGATGACCGACAGCCTCCGACGCGTACTTGGAGAACTCTCTCAGCGCGAAGCGCTGGCAGCGGTGGGCTCGTTCGCATCGCAACTTGCGCATGAAGTGAGAAATCCTTTGACCTCCCTTCGCATCGACTTGGAGCGACTCAAGCGAAAAATGGCGGTGAGCGACGAGCTTCAGGAAACTGTGTCCCGTGCTTTGGATCAGGTGCAACGACTCGACCAGGCAGTCGGCGGAGCGCTCGCGGTCACTCAGAGCGCCAATTTCGCTCGCGGCCCTGTCCACCTTGCGCCAGTAATCGCCCGGGCCCAGCGCGTGGCCGAGCCGTACTATGCCGAGCGCGGCGCTGATCTGATAGTTGAGGAGACACAATCAGACGGGATCGAGCTCACTGGTGATGCGCCCGCCCTCGAGCGAATGTTCGCCAACTTGCTCATCAATGCAGCAGAGGCTCTGCGGAGCGGCGGGCACACAACAGTTCGCGTCATAAGATCCAACGGAAGCGTTCAGATACTGATCAAGGATGATGGACTCGGTATGACGGAGGGTGTCCTCGCAAGAGTGGGCGATCCATTCTTTACAACCAAGTCAAAGGGAACCGGCCTTGGGCTGGTGATTTCGCGTAGGATTGTGGATGCCCACGGCGGCACAATGACAATCGTGAGCTCCCCGACAAGCGGAACACAGGTTTCTGTCACATTCCCTGTCCGACCAGAATTCAGTTCTTCGCCTGTCTGACGGGCATGGCGTTCAGCAGCTTTGAGCAGCGCGCGACCTATGCCAAGTCCGCGAACACAGTTAACGGGCAAATCGCTCGTTGGCTGCGTGCCCGCTACCATAGCGACCTTCTTCTACTTGTTCGCCGGCGGAGTATCGGCGGCCTTGGCAGCGCTCGCTCGACTGAGCGCGGCCTCCGAGAGAAACGGGCCGTCGTGCGCGTGCAACTCGAGCAATTCGCGAGCGGTGATTCCGATGTCGGGCCATCGGGCGCGGAGGACGACATCGCTGAACGGTTCGCCTGGGCGTCGCCGGGCGCGGCACAGGCGCTCGTACGCTTCGACCCGGACAGATATGGTCTTTGTGCTCGGAACTCTGCGATCCAGGAGGAAGCCTTGCGAGGTCAGTGTCTCCAATCTAGATTTGCGGAAAATGATCTAGAGGGATAGAACATGGCAATCAGCATCAAGGACCCGGAAACCGATCGACTCGCGCGCGCTCTCGCCGCAGCCACAGGCGAGACGCTGACAGACGCAATACGGATTGCATTGCGGGACCGGCTCGAACGCGAGTCGCAGCGCGCGCGCCGAGGCATGGGGGTGGGCGCAGAGGTGCGGCGGATTCAGGAGCGCATTGCCCGGTTACCCGTGCTCGACCCGCGCTCGCCCAATGAGATTCTGGGATACGACTCGCACGGACTGCCCCGCTGACCATATGGTAATCGACACTTCAGCTATCATGGCGCTGCTGCTGCACGAGCCCTCAGCGGATCGCCTGGTTGTTGCGGTCGAAGGTGATCGCACGCGCTTGGTGTCGGCGGCAACGGTTGTCGAGACATCAATTGTGCTTCTCGGTCGCTTCGGCGAAGCAGGCGATCCGCAGCTCGACCGGCTTCTGCGCGGCATCGGCGCGGAGGTTGTGCCGGTTGGTGATGAGCAGGTGGTGCTCGCGCGGGACGCGGCGCTACGATTTGGCCGCGGCCGGCATCCGGCTGCGCTCAACTTCGGCGACTGCTTCAGTTACGCGCTCGCAGTCGCGCGCGGGCAGCGGCTGCTCTTTGTCGGTGACGACTTCGCAAAGACAGATGTCGAGGTGTGCGACTGGTAGCTATGCCGCGGCACCTCTCCTACAGCGACCCCTGAAGCTGGAGACCTGAAGCTGGAGCCTTGCCGGATTCGCTCCGGGTTCGCAGGATTCTTGAGCGGCTGGATGCGCCTCGTCCCGCACGAGCGCTGTCGTCCAGAAACGTTTCCAGAAAACCATTCGGCGAGGTTTGTCATGCTGCGTAGCAACCGTACCCCGGGGCTCCTGTTTTCCTTCGTTCTCGTGGGCGTCTTAAGCGCACAAGCGCTCGCACAGGGTCCCAACTTCGCGCCGCCAAAGCCGGGGCGGGACCCCAAGCAGGCCGTCGACACCGCATACACCACCAAGATCAAGGAATACACGACGGAGATCTTCTTCAATTCTCCACTTACTGACTATCTCCCGGCGTCGAAAACGATCCCGACGCCCAAGGTGATACTCGGCGATATCGCCGGCGCGCCCGGCAAATTGCCGTACTCGAAGGAAGTCCATGACTACATGCGCCTCCTCGCCAAAGCGACGCCGCGCGTGAAGGTCTTTTCCATCGGCACGAGTGAAGAGGGCCGCGAGATGATCGCGGTCGCCATCGCCTCCGATCAGCTCATGGCGAAATACGAAGACAACAAGGCGAAGATGGCCAAGCTCGCTGACCCGCGCACAATCAACATGGACGATGCGCAGGCCGCAAAGATCATGGCCGATGTCGCACCCGTTTACTACATCACCGGCGCAATCCACTCGACCGAAGCTGGCTCGCCAACTGCGCTCATGGAGCTGGCATATAGACTGGCCGTCGACGAAAGCCCGTACGTCAGAAACATCCGCAACAACGTCGTCACGCTTATCACACCAGTTGTCGAGACAGATGGTCGCGACCGCATGGTGGACCTCTACGCCTATCGCAAGAAACATCCGGGCGAGCCGGTGCCATCGCTCATCTGGTGGGGACACTACGTGGCGCACGACAACAATCGCGATGCGATGGGTGTGACGCTCAAACTCACGCAGAATGTCCTCAACACATACGTCGATCACAAGGCGCTTGTGCTGCATGATCTGCACGAGTCTGTCGCATATCTCTACGACAACACGATTGGCGACGGCCCATACAACGCGTGGATCGATCCGCTGCTCGCCAACGAATGGCAACTGGTGGGCTGGCATAATGTTCAGGAAATGACGCGCATGGGAATGCCTGGCGTCTTCGCGCACGGCACGTTCGACACCTGGTCGCCTGGCTATCTCATGTTCATTGCGGCGACGCACAATGGTGTCAGCCGCCTTTACGAAACATTCGGCAACAGCAGCAGTGCCGATACACAGGAGCGCACACTCGGCGCCAACGATACGCAGCGCACGTGGTACCGGCAGAATCCCGCGCTGCCGCGTGCCATGTGGTCTTTGCGCAATAACAACAACTATCAGCAGACGGGATTGCTCATTTCGCTGGCATACATCGCCAACAACAAGCATCTCACACTTCAGAATTTCTATGAGAGGAGCAAACGCTCCATTCTGAAGGCGCGAACGGAGGGACCGGCAGCGTGGGTGTTGAGTGCCGACGATGCCTCACTGGGCCGACAGGCGGAGTTGCTGCGGGTAATGCAGAGGCAGCGTGTTGAGATTTCGAAGACGTCGGCTCCATTCTCCGTTACGGTTCCCATTCGCCGTCCGGCGGCTGATGCGGCAGCGGCAGGTGCCGGTGCAGCAGGTGCCGCGGCCGCGGCCGCGGGCGGTGGCGGTGGTGGTGGTCGCGCAGGACGCGGTGGCGCTGCAGCAGCGCCGACAACTGAAACGCGACAGTTCCCAGCGGGGAGTTACATCATTCGCATGGACCAACCCTATTCGCGCATTGCCGATGGTCTGCTCGACTACCAGTACTGGTCACCCACTGATCCGCAGCAGAATCCTTACGACGATACCGGGTGGACATTCCCCGAAGCATTCGGCGTTGAAGCGGTTCGTGTGACCGACGTGCGCGTGCTCGACGTGCCCGTGACCAAGGTGACTGATGATGCTCGTGCACCCGGTGGCGTGGTTGGCGATGGTGCGGGTCCATTCGCAATCAACAATACCGGCGACAATGAACTGGCAACATTGCGCTATGCAATGCGTACCGCTGACTTCCGCGCGGTTGAAGAACCTTTCGAAGCTGCCGGACAGAAGTTCAATCGTGGCACCTTCATTATTCAGTCGGCCACGAGGGCACAGGTTGACGCCGCGACGAAGGAACTGGGTCTCAGGGCTTATGCGCTAGCGTCGGCTCCCACGGTTGCAATGCATCCGGTGCGCGCCGCGCGCGTCGCCATCATGCACAACTGGACCAGCACGCAGACAGAAGGCTGGTGGCGCATTGCCTTCGATGGAGCAAAGGTTCCTTACGATTACATCAGCGTCGAAGATATTGTCAAAACAGGCAACCTCTCTTCGAGGTGGGATGTAATCATCTTCCCTCCCGGGACGGGCAACAATCGCGCGATGATCGATGGCAGCGCCGCCACCGGCAGACCAATTCCGTGGAAGAATTCTCCGGACTTTCCGAATATTGGAACGTGGGCTCAGACCGATGACATCCGTATCGGGATGGGTCTTGAAGGCATGATCAAGATCCGCGATTTCCTCCGCGGAGGCGGCGTGGTGATTGGCGCGACAACCGGCGCGCAGTTCGCAATGGAGCAAGGCTTCGCCGCCGGCGTGACCGAGGCGACTCCGCCGCGGCGCGAAGTGGACGGTTCGTTGCTGCGCAGCCGCTTGATCGACATGACGAGCCCCCTCGTGTATGGTGTGAGTGACAACCTCGCCGTGTACAGTGGCAATGGTGCGAGTTACAACGCGGGTGGTGGCGGAGGTGGTGGTCGTGGTGGTGGCGGCGCTACAGCTGGTCGCGCAGGTGGGCGCGGACCGCAGCGTGTGACCGGTACGGGCCGCATCGATGACGCCGATGTCGTGCAGGGGCGTCCGCCTTTGGCCGCGCAGAATCAGGCTGGTGGCGGCGGTCGTGGTGGTGGTGCAGGGGGACGTGGTGCCGGCGCGGGTGCAGCCGCGGGTGATACAACAGCGGCTGGTGGTCGCGCCGGTGGAGCAGGTGGGCGTGGAGCGCGTGCAGGCGGCGCAGGTGCAGATACTACGGGTCGAGGTGGAAGAGCAGGCGCCGCTGGCGATCCCGCACCCGATACACGTTTGCGCCCGATACTTCGCTTCAGCGATCAGCCGGAGCTGCTCGTCTCGGGTTTCCTCGACGGTGGTGAAGACGTTGCGGGCCGCACCAATCTCGTCGACGCACCGATCGGTCGCGGACATGTGGTGTTGTTCTCGTTCAATCCGATGTACAGAGGCGAGACAATCGGCAGTTACACATTTGTATTCAACGCCTTGTTGCATTTTGACAATTTGGGAGCCGGGAGAAGATAGATGGCATCGCAAATAACCGAAGCGGAATTCATTTGGGTCGACGGCAAGTTCGTGCACTGGCAGGACGCCAACGTGCACATTCTCTCACAGGCCGTGATGTTCGGGGCTTCGTTGTTCGAGGGAATCCGTTGCTACAAGACACCGGACGGTCCCGCGATCTTCCGGCTGCGCGAACATATCGAGAGGCTTTTTCTTTCCTGCAAAGTCTATCGCATGGATATCAGCTATAGCGCGGATGAACTCGTGAGCGCGTGTTGTGCCGCGGTTGAGAAGAATTCGCTGGGCGCGTGTTACGTGCGGCCCATGGTGATGCGCGGCTATGGAGCAGTGGGGATGCTCCCATTTGAAAGCCCTGTTCAAGTGTGCATTCCAGCCTGGCCCTGGGGTACGTATCTGGGTGTGGAGGCGCTGGAACGTGGGATCGACGCATGCGTCTCGAGCTGGCAACGCGCGGAACCCAACACATTCCCCATGCTCGCCAAAGCAGCTGGCAATTACAACAACGCGCAACTGATCAAGATGCAGGCAGCGGCCGATGGCTACGCCGAAGCAATCGCGCTGGGTCCCAACGGACTTGTGAGCGAGGGGAGCGGACAGAATTTCTTCATGGTGCGAAAGGGTGTGATTCTCACTCCTCCCCTCGACGGCTCACTACTGGCGGGCATCACGCGCGATTCAGTCATCACTCTCGCACGTGAAGAGGGAATTGAGGTGCGCGAGGTTCAGATTCCGCGCGAAATGCTCTACATGGCCGACGAAATGTTTTTCACCGGCACCGCAACAGAAGTCGTACCCATCCGATCAGTTGATAGAATCAACGTAGGAAATGGAAAGGCCGGGCCCATCACGATGAAATTGCAGCGGAAGTATCTGGGTATTGTTGAGGGACGTGAGCCGGATCGGCATGGGTGGCTCACACACACACGGTTGGTGAAGAGCGCGGCTGGTGTTGGAGCGGCTTGAAAACTGCGAAGTCAGAATGCAGAATAGTGAGATCAGAGGTCAGAAGTGAACGTACTGGCTGTAACTTCTGACTTCTGATCTCACTATTCTGCATTCTGACTTCGCAGTTTCATTTGCCCTTGATCAGCTCCATACTCAAAACCCGCAGCCGCTCCAGCGCGGACTGGTCGTACGCCTGGGCATTTGCCTGTGCCGCACGAAGCCCGTTGAAATACTGACCCGTCCCGATACTCGCGGCGGTCGCGAGGTTCATCACCGCTGCAGCACCCGCTTCTATCGTTGAGCGTGGGGCAGCGGCGCGAGAGAGTACCATTGTCGTCGGCATCATTGTCGCCGGGTGCAACGCATTGACCAGCACCCCTTTGTCCTTTAGCTCGAGCGCCAGATCGAAGGTGAACATTATCTGACAGAGTTTGCTCTGGCCGTATCCGCGGCCATCGCTGTAATTGCGCGTGAGCATCACATCATCGAATTGAATCGGGTTCTGCGCTCCCGATGCAACATTCACAATACGGCCGGGAGTACTGTCGGCAATCAGCGGCAGCAGCATTCGGGTGAGCATGAAACCCGACAGGTAATTGACCGCGAAATGCAACTCATGGCCATCGGCACTCACCTGGCGTGCATTTGAGTTGCCCCAGATGCCGGCGTTGTTGATAAGAACATCGATATGATCGTAATCCCTGAGAATTGCGTCGCCGAATTGCCGCACCTGTTGCAGTGACGCGAGATCCGCGGCGTAAAAACGCGCGCTTCCCTTGCCACCCTTTTCAATCTCGGCAACAACTTCGGCGCCACGTTCCTTGTTTCGTCCATGCACGATTACATGAGCGCCGGCAGCGCCGAGTCTGAGAGCAACCTCGCGTCCCAGTCCATCGGTGGAGCCTGTGACAAGCACCACCTGGCGCGCGGCGAAGGCATTGCGTGCGGATGTGGTCTGCGTCTGCGCGTTCGCTGGATTAGCGGACAACACACAGGTCAACGCGCCGAACAACGATGCGGCGACTGTCGCGAGGCGGAGGCGTGGATTCATGAGTGCATTCTACCGGATTGTTCATGATGAGGCCAGTTTCTCGCTAGAATTCGGCACAATGACCGTCTCCCGCGAACTGGCCGAGTTCCTCGCGAAAACGCGATTTGATGGCCTTCCTTCGCAGGTGGTCATCGATTCGCAGCGCGCAGTGCTCGACTGGCTGGGCTCCGCGCTGGCGGGAGCGAGCGAGCCACCGGCGCGCATGGCGCAGATCGTCGTGGCGGGGTTGGGCGCGTCGGACGAGGCGACAGTGTTTGGTCCTGGCCGTTCGTCAGCGGCGGGCGCCGCACTGGCCAATGGAGTGTCGGCGCACATCCTCGAGCTTGATGACATTCACAAGACATCAACCATACACGCGGGCGCTCCGATCATTTCAGCGGCGCTCGCGGTAGCGGAGCGTGAACACGCAGACGGATCGGCGTTTATTCTTGCAGTCGCTCTGGGCTATGAAGCCGCGCTGCGAATCGGTGAGGCGGTAAACCCGAGTCACTACCGTTATTGGCATCCCACAGGCACAGCAGCAACATTCGGCGCTGCAGTCGCAGCGGGGTCGTTGCTCAAACTGAACGCGAAGCAGATGCTCGATTCGCTGGGTACCGCCGGCACTCAGGCAGCTGGACTATGGGAGTTCAACGCGGATGGCGCGATGAGCAAACATCTGCATCCCGGCAAAGCTGCCTTCAATGGTATTCTCGCCGCTGACCTGGCGCGCGCTGGTTTCACTGGCGCCACGCGGATTCTCGAAGGTCCCCGCGGATTCTTCAATGCAATGAGCGAGTCACATGATGCCACTCGCATCACCGAGAAACTCGGCGCGCAATGGAAAGTGAGCGAGAATTGCTACAAGATGCATTCCTGCTGTGGCCACACTCATACTGCGATTGACGTCGCGCTCGAGTTGCGGTCAGATGGCCTCGCAACTGAAGTGAGCGACGTGCACGTCGAGACCTATGGTCCCGGCTACGAGATCGTGAAAGAGATGAATCCCAGATCGCCTTATCAGGCCAAGTTCAGCATGGCGTATGTGGTTGCGGCCGCACTGCTCGAAGGAGAAGTGGGGCTGGAGCAATTCGCATCGGATCGTTTCGAGGCGACCGGTGCACGCGACCGTGCAATGTCAGACGTGCTGAGCAACACGCGCGTGACAGTAGAACAGGATCTTACCAACATGTATCCTGCAGCGTGGCCGGCGCGGGTCGCTGTTACACTGCGCGATGGCAAGGTGCTGCGCGGCGAGAGCAGATTCCCGCGGGGCAATCCGGAGAATCCGGTAAGCACCGCCGAGCTGGAAGAGAAGTTTGTCCGGCTCGTGGGGCCGCGATACGGCGATGCTGTTGCCGAGCGCGCCCTGGCTGTTGTGCGCAGCATAACGACCCGCGCCGACATGGCGACGGCGTTCAACGATATTCGCTGACCCCGACCCGAAGCCCGCATTCACTCGATCCGCGGTGCACGCGTCATGCTGGATAGTGATCTCGCGCAGCTGTACCATGTCGAGACCAACACGCGTCGCAATGCTATCGAGTGTGCTCCGGAGTCACCGCGCCGTTTCGGTGAACATCGCCATCATGCGTGTATTCGTGCACTTCTCTCGATAGTTAATCCAGTCACGCGCCAAGAATTTCGTTCAGTCCTTCAAGAACCTGAGCAACCTCCTCAGGGGATGCACGGCCAAGACGTTTGCCGATCCTGTCTGTGGACAATGTTCGAATCTGGCTGATTTTGACCCAGGAGCGCCTGGGCAGACCTGGAGCCGACAGCTCGAGTGTCAGCGGAAAGGCCGCACGCTGAGGTTGACTCGTGAGCGCCACCGCAATGACGGTGCCCGACCGTTCGTTGAAAACATCCTCGCTCAGCACTAGTACCGGTCGCATTCCCGCCTGTTCGTTGCCGCGCGTGGGGTTGAGATCCGCCCAGCGGATCTCCCCTCTCAGTATGCGGGCCACTCCGCCACATCCGCGCCTAGTCCTTCCTCTGCCATAGATCTTTCAGCAGTCGCGTCCAGCTTCGCGCACTCCTCGGAAAGCCGTCGTCGTTCAAGCCTTTCGAGTTGGTTTGATATCGCTGCCTCGATTGCCTGGCTACGATTTGGGTATCGCGCGTCGCGTACCAATCGATCAACGCGCCGCAGTATCTGAGTGTCGAGAGTGACGGCTACCTTGCTCTTGGCCATTAAACCTCCAGTATGATTATATGTCATACCACTAGGCATGGCAAGCCCGCTGGATCCGCATTCAGCCGGAAATCCCGGTATCGGCTTGCTGCTGGATTGCCCGCTGTGCAGGGAGTAGACTGCCCCAGGCACCGCTGTCCCCGAACAGATGAGCCAGAACAGATGAATGAAATAAATCCGCGTTCGGCACAGCACCAGGAATACCGCGAGGCCGTTCGTGAACTTTGTCGGCAATTTGACAGTGAGTACTGGTGCAAGGTGGAAGAGCAGTCTGCTTATCCCGAGGCATTTGTAAAGGCACTCACGGATGCAGGTTGGCTCGCCGCGCTTATTCCGGTGGAATACGGTGGCGGTGGATTGACGCTCACCGAAGCCACGGTGATTCTCGAAGAGATTAACCGCTCCGGCGCCAATTCGGGCGCCTGTCACGCGCAGATGTACATCATGGGCACGCTTCTGCGGCATGGATCTGCTGAGCAGAAACAGCGCTACCTCCCGCGCATTGCCTCAGGCGAGCTGCGTCTGCAATCATTCGCGGTGACGGAGCCGACTACCGGTACCGATACTACGAAGATAAAAACGTTCGCTGAACGAAAGGGCGATCGTTACGTGGTTAACGGACAGAAAGTTTGGATCTCGCGCGTGCAACATTCCGATCTCATGCTGCTCCTCGCGCGCACAACCCCGCTCGCGGATGTGAAGAAAAAATCAGATGGGCTTTCGGTGTTTCTTGTCGATCTCGCGTCCGCCGAGAAGCGGGGGATGACTGTGCGCCCCATCCGCAACATGGTGAATCACGAAACGAACGAGGTGTTCTTCGAGAACTTCGAGGTACCGGCTGAGAACCTGATTGGCGAGGAAGGGAAGGGGTTTCGCTACATACTGGATGGCATGAACGCCGAGCGTATTCTGATTGCCGCGGAGTGTATAGGTGACGGTTACTGGTTCATTGAAAGGGCGCGCAAATACGCCAGCGAGCGCATCGTCTTCGACCGCCCCATTGGACAGAACCAGGGGATTCAGTTCCCAATTGCGCGGGCCTACTCGAATGTGCGGGCTGCTGACCTGATGCGCTATGAGAGTGCGCGCTTGTTCGAAGCGGGCGAACCTTGCGGCGCCGAGGCCAATATGGCCAAGCTGCTTGCCGCCGATGCTTCGTGGGAGGCGGCGAATGTATGCTTGCAGACCTACGGAGGATTCGGCTTTGCCGCGGAATACGATGTTGAGCGCAAGTTCCGCGAGACGCGATTGTATCAGGTGGCTCCCATTTCGACGAACATGATACTGTCGTATCTTGGCGAGCATGTGCTTGGCATGCCCCGATCCTTTTGAGCCGCAAGGGAGTTTGACGCGATGCCGCAGGTGAATGACGGCGCAAAGCCGGTGAGAACGGAGCGCAGCATGCTCTTCGTTCCCGCTGTGCGCTGGTCCATGGTCGAGAAGGCATCCGCGAGCGCCGCCGATGTGGTGTGCATCGATCTGGAGGATTCTGTTCCAGCAGATGAAAAAGCCGCCGGGCGCGCCAATGTCATTCGTGCCTTTACAGAGCTCGATTTCGGGAGCAAGGCGCGCATGGTGCGCATCAATGGGCTCACCACGCCTTACGCATACCGGGACATAGTCGACATTTTCGAGGCAGTCGGCGACCGTATTGATCTGGTCATGCTCCCAAAGGCAGAATCGCCGCAGGACGTTGCCTTCGTTGCGACAATGCTGTCACAGATCGAGATGCACCGCGGTTTTGGTCGCCCTGTTGGGATCGAAGCGCAGATCGAGAGTGCATCCGGTTTTGTCTGGCTGCGCGAAATCGCGCAGTCGTCTCCGCGGTTGGAGGCCCTCATCTTTGGGCCTGGCGATTTCGCGGCATCGATGCACATGCCGTCGTCGGGGATCGGTGCATTTGATGCTGACGATGCTGAGTACCCCGGTCACCGCTGGCATGCCGCAATGCACGCGATTGTCGCCGCCGCGCGCGCCAATGGGTTGCGCTGCATTGATGGACCTTATGGCGTGCACACCGATGCGTCAGGTTTCGAAAAATCCTGCCGCATTGCGCGCGGGCTGGGATTTGACGGCAAGCAGTGCATTCATCCGGGCCAGCTTGCTATGGCGAACTCCATATTCAGTCCCAGCGCAGATGAAATCGCACACGCGCAGCGCGTGCTGGACGCCTACGATCGAGCGGCGGTGGACGGCAAAGGCGCAGTTTCAATGAGTGGGCAAATGATTGACGCCGCAAATGTTCGCATGGCGCAAATGGTGATGGCGCAGCAGCGGCGCGCGGGGACGGGTTCGTGACGATCACGCTCACGCCATCGTGCATTCTTCCAAAATGGGTTCCGGCTTTCGCCGGAATGACAAGAGCCGTGAATGACTAAAACAACTGAGTCTGGCGGAAGATGTTTTGAGGATTTTGTCAAAGGCATGGTAATAGAACATCCCCTGGGTCGAACGGTGACCGCGACGGACAACACCTGGTTCACTCTGCTAACGATGAACACCAATCCGATTCACTTTGACGCACACTACGCAGCCCAGACTGAGTTCGGCAAACCGCTGGTGAATTCCACTTTCATGATCGCACTCGTTACAGGGCTTACCGTCGCGGATGTTTCGCAGAATGCTGTGAATCTGGGTTGGGATGAGGTGCGCTTGCCCGCGCCGGTTTTTGAAGGCGACACGATCTATGCGCAGACAGAGGTGCTCAGCACACGCGAATCCAGGTCGCGACCCAATATGGGGCTAGTGGAAGTGAAGACCGTCGGGTTCAAGCAGGACGGGACGGTGATAATGGAATTCCGGCGCACCATTCTCGTGTATCGGCGGGGGCATCTTCCCGCTCGGCCAATTCCGGATATGAAGGGAGAAACCGGGGACAGGTCCGGCGGGGACACGTCAATCTGACGTGTCCCCGGCGGATCTGTCCCCGGGTGGATCTCCAAGTTTCACTTTGTCATTCCGGCGAACAAACGTCACCCCGGGCGAAGGCCGGGGCGGAATCCATTTTCCTCCAACATGGATTCCGGCTTTCGCCGGAATGACGACATTGGGTGCTTACCTGCCACCCTCGAGTGGAATCACCTGAAGTTGTTGTGGAGCGCCAAGTGGTGTGAGCGTGGTTCCGTTGCGCCGGTTTAGTTGTACGCGGTAAGTGCCCGGTACAACGAGAGCGCCGCCACCCGCGCCGCCGCGACCTCCGCCACGGCCGGCCTGCGGCGCGGGCGGAACAGAATCGGCACCGGCGCCACGTCCCCCTCCGGCTGCTCCTCTACCTCCTGCCGCTGCGCCACCTGCTGCTGCGCGACCTCCCGCCGCCGCGCCACCTGCTGCCCCACGACCACCCGCGGCACCACCACCTGCTGCTCCTGCTGCCCCTGCTGCTCCTGCCGCACCTGCGGGCGCAGCGGGCGGCGCTTCACGAAGATTCCACACCGCTCGGTTGAGTCCCGCACCACCGGGACCCGTGACCTGCGCGATCTCGCGACCCGCAGCATTGGAAACTGTGAGGACAATGTCGGTTCCTGCTGGTGCGGCGCTCGAGAGCGTGTAGCTGAGAATCGCGCCAAAGGGAGGATTCTGTCCGGTGAACGTTTCGGAACCACCACCGCGCTGGAATGGCGTCTCTATGTACACGCGAGTCGCACGTGGCGCGGCGAGCGCACCTTCGGGTTGCGCACCACTGCCCTGCGCTGCAAGCAAGCGCAACGCCCCCGAATAATCGTCCATGATGTAAAAGCCACGGCCGAATGTTGCGAGTACCAGATCATTCTCGCGTCGCTGAATATCGATGTCGCGCACCGCAATCGTGGGAAGACCGGCCTTGAGCTGCCGCCAGGTGCGACCGCCATCAACTGTGCCAAAAACGCCATGCTCCGTACCAGCGAAAAGCACTCGCCCATCGACATGATCCTCGGCAAGTGTCCAGACCTGATCGCGATCGGGAAGATTTCCGCGGATCGAATTCCAGGTGCGCCCCTTATCGGTGCTCTTGAGCACGTAAGGAGTGAAGTCGCCGCGCAACATGTTGTTGAACGATGCGTACACCACATTGGTATCGTGGCGCGACGGCATGATGTCGGTTACCCATGTCATTGCCGGCACATCGGGGAAAGACTCCACCTTGCGCCAGGTTCTCGCACCATCCTCGGAGACTTGCACCAACCCGTCATCGGTGCCAATGAAGAGCAACCCCTCCTTGATAGGTGACTCCTCCAGAGCCGTCGCTACACCGAGGTCGTTCGTGTAGAGATTTCGCGCGACTGCGTCGGCACCCCACTTGCGTCCCATAATTGTGAGCGTGTCGCGATTGATCTGACGCGTGAGGTCGGGTGAAATAGCGGTCCAGTTGTCGCCACGATTTTCGCTTCGTAAGAGGACATTGGATGCTGCATACAAGCGATTGTGGTTGTGCGGACTGATAATGAAGGGGACCTCAAAGGCCGATCGAGTGCGCTGTCCGCTGGCATCCATGCGCGGTGGAGAAACACTTTGCGACGCCCCCGTGCGCCTGTCCATGCGCGTGAACGAACCATTCTGCGACGATGAATACAGGATGTTGACGTCCACCGGATCAGCGCGTGCTATAAAACCATCGCCACCTCCAACACTGCCATGCTCACTCACGCGAATACCGGCAGGGCTTTGCGAGCGCGAAGGTGTGGACGGCGATCCATTATCCTGCGTGCCGCCGAACACATTGTAGAAAGGAACTATGTTGTCGACGGCCACTCGGTAGAACTGCGTAACAGGCAGGTTCTGGAAATGTTTCCAGGTGGCACCGGCGTCGTACGACTCGTAGAGGCCACCGTCGTTGCCGCTGAACATGTGCAATGAATCGGCAGGATCGTAGCTCAGATGATGATGATCCACGTGGACATTCCAGTTCTGTCGCTGGAAAGTCTTGCCGCCGTCCGCTGTGCATTCAACACCCATGTCGACCATGCAGAAATGATCGAACTTGAATGGATTCACAGCGATCTCGCCGTAGTACTGCGGATCGTTGGAAGCCCAGTTGCTCTGCTTGACCCACGTGGCTCCGCGGTCGGCGGAGCGGAACAAACCCGAGTTGTTAACCGAGTTGGTGGTTTGCGCGGTCACCATTGCATAGACGACGTCGGGGTTCTGCGGCGAAAGCGCCAGCGCGACACGTCCGATATCAACTGTTGGCAGACCGTTGGTGAGTTTCGTGAAGGACGTGCCACCGTTCGTCGACTTGAAAATCCCGGCCTCGGGCCCGCCGCCGATCAGCACACCAACATGTCTGCGTCTCTGATAGCCCGCAGTGTAAATCACGTCAGGGTTGCGCGGGTCGAGTACTACGTCGGTGATGCCGGTCTCTTCGCTGATGTGGAATATGCGATTCCAGCTGCGACCGCCATCGGTAGTCTTGTAAAGCCCGCGCTCGCCACCAGCGGACCAGAGCGGACCTTGTGCAGCAATGTAGACAACGTCCGAGTTGCGTGGATCAATCGCCATGCGGCCGATTTTTTCAGAGCGCTCGAGGCCGACACGCTGCCATGTGGCGCCTGCATCAGTGCTCTTGTATATGCCGTCGCCCGCCATGGCGCTACGGAGATTCGTGTTCTCACCCGTCGCCAGCCATATGATTGACGAGTTCTTAGGATCGACGAGTATGCAACACGTCGTATACGAGCCGTAGTTATCGAAGATGGGAGTGAAGTTGAGGCCAGCGTTGGTCGTCTTCCACACACCGCCAGACGCGGTCGCCACATACCAGATGTGCGAGTTCTTCGGATCGACCGCGAGGTCAGCCAGGCGCCCGGATGTGAAGGCGGGGCCGATCGACCGAAAACGAAGCGCGGCGAGAGGGTCAGTGGCTGTAGCCGTGAGCGGTGCGGCGGCGGCGCCACCGCGGCCACCTCCACGCCCCTGTGCGAAGATGGCTGTGGGGAAGAGAAGTGCTATCGCGAGAACGGCCGATTTAATGCGCATGTCTCCCTCGGGACTGTATTGTAGCGACTACCATTTCAGAATAATGGTACTTCACAACCTCGGCGTCCACCACCTGACGCCACCTGCAACTCAATTTCCCAGAAAATTCAGAAACGCCGTCACTATGAGCGCGTTCGTGAAGTCGATGAAAAAGGCGCCTACCATCGGGACAACCAGAAAAGCTCGCGGCGACGGCCCGTACTTCTCGACCAGCGCGCGCATGTTGGCCATCGCGTTCGCTGTCGTTCCCAGCATGAAGCCCACGAACCCGCCTCCCATCACCGCTGCGTCATAATCCCTTCCCATCAACCGGAAAATCAGCGAGATGGTCAGGCTGATCATGAGTATTTGCGCGGTCAGAATTGCGATCAGCGGAACAGCAAGCGCGGCGATCTCCCACAACCTCAGCGTCATCAGCGCGAACACGATAAAAAAGGAAAGCGCGACCGTTCCCACATCATCGATTGTTCGCTGTGACAGTTTGATTACTCCAGTGACGTCGTCCACGTTGCGGATGACAGAAGCAATGAGCATGGCACCGATGTACGCTGGGAGGGTGATGCCGAGTGATGTAAACCAGGTGCTTAACCATGACCCGACCCACATCGCGATAAGAATCGCGGCAATATTCTTCATCAAAACGTACGCTTCTTCGTCCTCTCCCTTCGGAGCCCCACTCGGCGGCTCCGGCACACGCTCCTCTCCTACCTGCAAGGCCGTCTCAGGCAGCACCGTTGGACCGGTTGCGCGGCCGCGAAGGTTATGTCGCTCTATGATTCGCGTGGCCAGGGGCGCGCCAATCACTCCGCCGGCCACTATTCCCACCATTGCTGCGGTGACCGCGATTGCCGCGGCCCCTTCCACTCCAGCTGCCTGGAACTGCGGTGCAAAGGCGAGCCCTGTCGCCGGTCCTCCGGTGAGAGTCACCGATCCCGCGAGTACACCAAGCAATGGGTTGACGCCCATCGGCAAGGCGACCAGGATGCCGACGATGTTCTGCACCACGGCAAATACGGTGGCGATTGCGAAGAAGAAGAGTACCTGAGGCCCGCCCACTCGCAGCAACGAGAGCGATGCACCGAACCCGATGCTGGTGAAGAACGCGATCATGAGCGGCGACTGCAGCGTGTTGTCGAACTCGACCAGCGTTACCTGATTCTGCCGTGCGATCGTTATGACAATGGACACCAGCAATCCGCCAATAACGGGCGCCGGAATATTGTAACGGCCCAGAATGGGAATCAGCCGTCTGATACCGTAGCCGAGAAAGAGCACGATACCAGCGAACGCGAGCGAGTGAACGAGATTCAGTTTGAGCATTGCTCGGCACCGGTTGAAAATCGGACGCTGAAACATGGCACGGCTGGTGTCCACGCAGCCAGTCCTATCGGCAAGGCGTCACGCTGGCCCTGGTTCGCACTTGCAGCACTCTGATTATTTGGACAGTGTTCGGGCATACGATCAAGCACGAGGAACCCACTGTGCTGAATACGCGCCGGCCCGCCCTACCCATCGTCCTCGCACTGACGCTGTTTGCAGCGCCGCTCCTCGCCCAGCCGGGCTTCCCGCCAGACAACCCGGACAGCTGGCGCACCGCCGGCACAGCCAAGATCATCTGCTCCGCGCTCTTCGTCTCAGGCCGGGAACAGTCGGAGGCCGTCGCGCATGTCACCAACTACTTCATCGGCAACAAGGTCGATTCGCTCAGCGTAGCGGTCGACCGCACGCAAAAGATTGTGCGTCTCACACTCGCCAATCGCATCACGCGCGAGGCGAAGCACTACGGCGACCAGGGATGCATCATCCATCAACCGGGCAAGGATTCCATCTATTTCACGCCGGTGAAGGTGACTTCAACGTTGCCGCCTGCATCTGCGATGGACTGGCCCATGGGCGATCGCATGGCCACTGGCCCCGCGGCTCCCGGCGTTGACACTGCGAAGGTGCGACAAGCGGTCGACGCTGCGTTCGCTACTCCTGCCGGACTCACGGCTGCATTTATCGTCGTACACAACGGCCGCATCATTGGTGAGCGCTACGGCAACGGCGCCAATGCCAACATGCCACTCGAAAGCTGGTCGATGGGAAAGAGCATCGTCGGCACGCTGATTGGATTGTTGATCAAGGATGGCGCGTTCAAGCTGGAAGATCCTGCTCCGGTGCCTGAATGGCGACGCACGCCGGACGACCCGCGCGCGAAGATTCGCGTCATGGATCTCATGCGGATGAGCAGCGGTCTGCGCTTCAGTCGCGGTTCACCTGAGGATCTTCCCGGCTATCACGATCACGACCTTATCTATTCTGGTGCAATCGACGCCGCGCAGTTCGTCATCACGCGTCCATTGCAGTTCGAGCCCAATACCTTTGGCCGCTATCGCAACACCGATCCGCTCACACTCGGCTACATCGTTCGCGAAACCGTGCGGGGCAGAGGCGAGGAGTATCTCACATATCCGCAGCGTGCACTGTTCGACAAACTGGGAATGCGCGGACAGCTCCTGGAGACTGATCCCTACGGCAATTTCCTCATCACCGGTTACGACTACGGTACCGCGCGCAACTGGGCGCGATTGGGCATGTTGTATTTGAACGATGGGGTGTGGATGGGCCAGCGTCTGTTGCCGGAAGGATTCGTGAAGTTTGCCTCGACTCCCGCACCCGGATGGCGCACACCTACCTACGGTGGAATGGTCTGGGTCAACGGCGACGGTGCATGGTCATTGCCACGCGATGCGTTTGCATTCAAAGGTGCGGGCGAGCAGGATGTTTTCGTTGTGCCGTCGCACGATCTCGTAATTGTGCGAATGGGACATTACCCGGGTTCGAGTGCGGGAGCGCGCGACCTGAGGCGCGCGCACACGTTGTTAATGGAGGTAATCCCCCCTCGACGGTAACGTGTCAATCAGCGCAGCAATCGGCGTAACCTTACCGTTGTCGAACACGTAGAGGCTTCAGCGAGGCATTCATCCCCATTCGAGGAGGCGCCATGAGAGCCATCCAGGATCGATCAATCGACCTACGAGCCGGACGAAGCCTCACCGCGGGCCTCCTATTCGCGTTCATGATTGCCTGTGCGCCCAACTCCGCGCCGGTGGTCGCCCAATTGGCCCCGCCGCCAGCAGTGCTCCCCGAGTTGCAGCGCGTAATGGTCCCTGGACTCGATTCGCTACGTAGCACAACCGCCATGGAATGCCTTGCTGTTTCAGGTAGCGGACATCTCGCTTTTATGCGCAGATCGGATGGATCAAAGACTTCCGTTGCAATTGTCGACACGCTCGGGAAGGTTGTTCGGCTTGCTGTCGCTGACTCAGGGCAGCAGTGCGCCCTCTCCAAAGCGCAGCTGATTTTCCTCCCTTCCGACACTGACTTGCTATTGCTGAACCTCGAATCGCGTCGCTTCGAACGATTCGGTGTGGATGGCACTCACAAGAACACGAGCGCCGTATTCGAAATGGGAATGCCGATCGGTGTTGCGTTTGATTCTGTTGACATGCTGATCTTCAACGACGAAGCCATGTCCCCCCTGTTCCAGTCGATCAACAGGGTTTCCTTGAAAACGCTGGAGTGGCGCACGGTGATCGACACGACCGACTCGACATTCGCCGCGTTCCGCGGACCGGTTGCGTCGAACAGCAGGGGGATCGTCCTTGCGCACGGTGGCAAATACTGGCTGCAGTCCTATTCACGCGACGGCCGCCCCATGGCACGCTGGGGTCGCGATCTGCCGCCGCGCCTCATGACCGGTACCGAAGTTGATGCGATCTTCGGAAAGAAAGGACCAGACGGAAAACTTCTGCCCTACGCACCAGGTGTGCGCGAGAGATACATGCAGCAACCCGAGCGTCACTTCTACAATATCGTGTTTGATGGTGCGGGCAGGCTGTGGGCGGTTGGTCGCGACACGAGCGCCACATACTTTGCCGATGTCTTTGCTGACACAACCTTCGTGGGGAGGATGCCGCTACCTTGTCAGGCGCTTGCCCTCCAGCCGCTATTCAACGGCCAGTGGGTTGCATTCAAGTGCGGGATGGCAAAGGATGCAAAAGAAACTGAAATCCAACTCTATCGTGTCGTGAAATAGGGACCTGTCCCCGTCCGTCAGGAATCACCCGTCTCCACCACGTCCCCCTCGCGACAATTCGACCATCTTCGTTGCAAGCAACTGTACGTCACTCGACAGCTGCAACACTTCTAGCTCTGCCTTCAGAACTGCGGCGCGGTCGACCGTGCCGAGTTTCTCCTGCGTCTTTACTAATGTGAGCCGCTCGGCAGCAATTGCAAGGAGCTGCTGCGCAACTACGAGTTCCTGCCGTACCTCGATGAGTTGCTCACGTCTGGTGACCTCGGTGGGAGCCAGGCGTTCCTGAAGAACACGCTTCCGCAGGTCAAGCCTCCCCATGAGGATCTCCACCTCGGCTTTCCTCCGCGCGACGTGCAGGCGATGATCATCGACATCAGATTGCACCACCATGCCAGTTTGTACGCGGCGCTCCGCCAGGGTCAGATTGGTTTCGGCTCTCGCCAACGCGCCCAGTGCCGCTGTCAACTCGACCTGCAGCCGTTCCGTCACAAAATCACGCTGGCCGACGAGTGGTGCAGAGAGATCAGTGCGCGGCGGAATCGATGCCGCCTGGATTTCCTCCAGATTCAAACGGATACTCGCCACGGCCGACTGCGCGGCGGTCAACCCGGCATCCGCGGCGGCCAGTGCGCTGGACGTCAGCATTCCAAGCTGGGCCTTGACCTCTGCAATTCTGTACGTTTCAGTCGCGTACTGCAGGCGAGCACTGGCAATCTCCAGCTCCCTTTGCGCTGCAGACGTGAGTGAATCGCGCTGCCTCGCATCCTGGATTTGTGCCGGTGCCGCTCCGATCACGACGCCAATTGCGAGCGTGGCCGCCAGTGAGCCTGTGAACAGGAACCTTCTGCGCCGGTTGCTCGCCGCAACAGTTGCTGCTTTGACATCGCGCCGCAACGCCTGTGAGACTTCCCATTCGAGCGCGGAGCGAAACTCCTCGGTGGGTTGATGCATTCCGGTTTCCTTTGTCATTTGGGCCCTCCGTTGGTCCCAAGGGTCAATTCAAGCTCTTTGCGCAGATTTTCGCGGGCGCGGCGCAGACGTCCTTCGACTGCGCGCTCAGAGATGCCGATTGTCTCCGCGATTTGCGCGACTCGGTGATTTTCGTAGTGAAAAGCTTCGATCAGGCCACTTTGATCTTTGGGCATACGCGAGAGTGCGCGATTCACGATTGCTGCAATGTCGGCCGATTCGTAGGCACTGCCATTGTCCATCGCGTCGAGCATCTCGTCGGGGCTTGCATGATCGAGAGGAACCGCCTGCTTTTTCTCAAACTGGTTGAGAAGCAGATTGCGAGCGACCGTGGTAAGCCAGGCAATGGGACGGTCGGGAATGCCCTTCTTGTTCCATTCGCGTACGGCGCGGAGCCACGTTTCCTGCGTGACGTCTTCCGACAAATCACGATCCCCTCCGCAGCGACGGGAGACGTAGCCATAAAGCTCGTCGACCGTCTCGCGGTAGATGCCCCGGATCTGTTCGTCGCTAATGCTCACTGCCGTCAAGCTCCATTGACAGGGCTTCTTAAGGTATGACAGGCGAGTGGCAGAAAACCCACGCCCTCCACCTGTCATTCCCGCGAAAGCGGGAACCCAGTGTCGTCTTCTCTGGATTCCCGCCTTCGCGGGAATGACGGGTTTGATGCAACGGTCCGACTCCGGGTTCGCCAATCGCGATATCCAGTAATACGTTTTCCCCATGGGAAACACTGCGGCACGCGGACGCTATCGCCAGCTCGACGACGCCCTCATCATCGCCACCGTGAGCCGACTGCGCGATCGCATCACCGAGCGCTTCCCCGAGTCGGGGCTGTCGCGCGTGGCGAACGAACTGCTCGGTATTGCTAACGAGGCGGCCGCGAGCGTCGCGTATCTTCGCAGCCCGCACTGGCCAATCCGCATCGGCGCGGGGATTGTCATAGCTACGATGCTGACGGTAATCATCGTAGTCGTGAGCAAAGTGGCCCCGCAGCCGGGAGCGACTGCGCTGAGCGATTTTGTCCAGGCGGTGGAAGCCGCGATCAACGATGTGATTCTGCTCAGCGTTGCGGTGTTCTTCCTGGTGACCGCCGAGTCGCGAGTCAAGCGCTGGCGCGCTCTCGCGGCGCTGCACCAGCTGCGCAGCGTCGTGCACATCGTGGACATGCATCAACTCACAAAGGATCCCGAGCGACTGCAGGACCGCCACAATGAAACACCATCCTCGCCGCGCCCCGCGATGACCGCGCAGGAACTGGTGCGCTATCTCGACTACTGCAGTGAACTTTTGTCGTTGACGAGCAAGGTATCTGCGCTCTATGTGCAGGGATTCAACGACGCCGTGGTGCTCGGCGCCGTGAGCGAAATCGAAACGCTCGCCGCCGGGCTCTCGAACAAGATCTGGCAGAAGATCACGCTGCTTCAGCCAATGCTGGCGTCGCCTGCGCGGTCGTGATCACGTTGCAACGGATTGAGAATTCAAACGCTGCACTGGCGACTACGCTTGCATGCCTCGCATTGTTCTCAATGGCTGCCTGCGGCGACACACCACCAGACCGCACATCGGATCCGCAGGTTCGAGACTCGGCAGGAATTCAGATAATCGAATCTACGGTCCCGTTATGGGAGCCCGGCGAAGAGTGGCGCATCGATTCCATTCCGCTCTTTTCACTCGGTGGCGCAGATGCGCGTGGTCCCGAACAGTTCTCCAGCATCCAAGCAGCGTTCCGCGATGCCAACGGACGAATACTTGTTTTCGATGGCGCCACTCAACAGATCCGCTTTTTCGATTCCACGGGCGTTTTTCTTTTTGCTGCTGGGCGAGCCGGAGATGGCCCAGGCGAATTCTCCGCAGTCGGCGTTCGGCGAGCTGATAAGGGTCCTATCTACAGCGGGTGGCACAACGTGTTTCCCTGGCGCGGCGATTCCATTGCGGTTCATTCGTTGATGCGGGGCACGATGCAGGTTCTTTCATCGGACGGAAACGAGGCGCGACGCTGGAATTCAGGGGAACTACGTCAGCGACGCCGGGTTGCCGGGTTTCCAGGGGAGGATCATCTGCTGCTCGAGGATGGTCTGGGCGATCCAGTGGGTCCACCAAAAAATGGATGGCAGCACTCCCACGTACTCGTCATGGATCATGAGGCCCACATCGACTCAGTTGGTCTCTTCCCCGGATATGTAGAGAGAGAGGTGCGATCGCCACCGTATGGGTTTCAGCGGATAACACCCGGGGGCTTCCTGAGCGCCGTCACCGACAAGCCTGAGTTCCGAATCTTCGACTGGAAGGGCCAGCTGCGGCGAATTGTGCGTTTTCCCTCTGAGTCACTTGCATTTCCTGACGCTTTTGTGAAACTCAGTGAAGTCCCGCTGCCGCAGCGCATGCCGCTCTACTCCCGCGTCGCAGCAGACCGGCTGGGTTATCTATGGATTGCACCATTCAATCTCGTCGACACTGCAGCAAGCAAAAGCCTGAAGGTGCTCTCCCGGGATGGGAAATATCTGGGCCAGGTTCAGTTACCGCGTGGCATCCGTCCCATCGACATCGGTGAAAACTGGATCCTGGCCCTCTGGTTCGACGACCACGATGTGCAACACGTGCGGATGCACAGGTTGTACCGGGGGAAGCGGGCAACTCAGGGTTGAACGACACTGGGTCCCCGCTTCGCGGGGATGACGAACTGTAGGGTGGTAGCGCGCGACCCGATTTGAGTGATATTGTATTCTGGTGGCACCAGTTGGCGCCAGTTTGTCGATGACGAATTACTGCAATAACCGAAGACATCGAGGAAAACATGCTCGGGAGAAATCTTTTCACGGGGCGCACGATTGTCGCAGCGCTGCTATTCTCGGTAACGCTCGCAACCGCAGGGAGCGCACAAGCCGCTGCTCAGGCGGCTGCCAGCTGGACCAACATCAATGGTGACGCGTCATCCGCGCGCTATTCATCGCTCTCGCAAATCAACGCAACGAACTTCGGGCGTCTTCAACTAGCATGGCGCTGGGTGGACTCGCTTGATTCACCAATTCCCCTCGGCGGCGCCACACTCCCGCGCAATCTTCCTATCTATGCGAATGGCAAACTGATTACGACCGCAGGCCCGCGCCGAACGGTCGTCGCGATGGATCCGGCCACCGGGAAAACACTCTGGACATTCCAGGAGCCGGTGACGCCTCGCATGGAATACTCGATGCGAGCCAGCCACGGCAAGGGAGTGGCGTACACTGAGATCGGTGGCAGAGGTGTGGTATTCATCTCTACCGCCGCGTTTTTTCTGCACGCGCTCGATGCGGAGACCGGGAAGCCGCTGGCAGGTTGGGGCGGCGCGGTTCCCATTCCCGGGTTCCCCTCGACGGGCAGCGTGGACATGGTGAAGGACCTCATCGCAGATTGGCAGCCATGGCTCAACCTGCGCCGACGCTACAATACCGTACAGGGAATTCCACTCGAAATCGGATACATCACCACTTCGTCTCCTCCCATAGTCGTGAACGATGTTGTTATCGTCGGCAACTCCGCGGAACAGGGCTACAACCAGACACGCCGCGAGATGGTGCCCGGCGATATCCTCGCGTACAACGCACGCACCGGCGCATTCATGTGGAAGTTTCATGTGCTGCCGCGTCCGGGTGAAGTCGGCCATAACACCTGGGAAAATGATGCATGGCAGTGGACAGGCGACATCTCATCGTGGGCGCCGATGTCCGCAGACGCGCAGCGCAACCTGGTCTACATCCCGACCAACGGTGCGACGATGGATTTCTACGGCGGATTCCGCCCCGGTGACAACCTTTTCAGCACCAGTCTTATCGCGCTGGATGTGAGAACGGGTCGACGCGTGTGGCACTATCAGCTTGTGAAGCACGACATCTGGAACTACGACACACCCGTTGCGCCCATTGTGATGGACGTAACTGTGAATGGCCAGCGCGTTCCAGGAGTTTTCCAGGCAACGAAGCAAGCCTATTTGTATTCGTTCAATCGACAGACTGGAGCTCCCATCTGGCCGATAGTAGACAAGCCCGCGCCGCAGTCCAAGGTTCCCGGCGAGAAACTTGCTGCGACGCAGCCCCACCCCACGAAGCCGTTACCCTATGATTTGCAGGGACGAACGGAAGAACATCTGATCGACTACACGCTGGCACTGCGGCAGCGTGCGCTGGAACAGGCGCGCGCGGGCAATCACTTCGCGCCACTATTCAATCCGCCTACGCACCGCGGTAATGCGGAAGGCCTTGGCGGAGCGCGGATCTGCCCAGGAGATACAGGCGGAGTGAACATCACCGGACCGGCAGCTGCCGATCCCACGATAGGCGTCATCTACATCACCTCGCACAGCGGTTGCGGAACGGCACTCCTTATTCCTGCTATCGAAAGAGATCACGATCGCCAGACTGGTAAGACGGTTGTGGATTGGGCACGCGGTGGGGGTGGTGGTGGCGCAGCAGGTGGTCGGGCCGGCGCAGGTGCTGCTGGTCGCGGAGCAGCAGGAGCAGCAGGAGCAGCAGGAGCAGCAGGAGCAGCAGGAGCAGCAGGTGCAGCAGGTACAGGTGCAGCGGGTGCAGCGGCTGGAGCTGGTGCGGCTGGACGAGGCGGTGTTTCCACTGCGCAGACCATCGATGGTCTCTCGATCTGGAAGGGACCCGTAGGTCGCATCACGGCGATCGATCTCAACACAGGCAATCATCTCTGGATGATTCCCAACGGCGATGCTGCGCAGGATCAGCAGGATGCCATTCGCAATCATCCACTGCTACAGGGTGTCGCCAACGTGCAGGTCAATCAGGGACGCACTGGACATTCGGCATTGCTCGTCACGTCAACACTGCTCATGGCAACCGGTCTGACCGCTGATGGCCGCGCCAATCTTTTCGCGATCGACAAACGCACCGGGCAGAGAGTCGCTTCGGTCGTCACACCTTCGCTTGGTCAGTATGGTATCATGACGTTCATGCATCTGGGCAAGCAATACGTGGTCTTGCCCGTCACCAGTGGGTACGTTGCAATGGCACTACCGTAACGGCGCGTAGAAGCAACATGGATTCCGGCTTTCGCCGGAATGACAACAATTGTCCGTCATTCCGGCGAACAAACGTCACCCCGGCGAAGGCCGGGGCGGAATCCATGTTTCTGGCGCGCTAGCGAAACTTTGGTGCGACTTTGTCGATGTGCAGGGTGACGAAACGCAGCTCGCCGCTTCCCGTCACTTCGCAGCGGTACATTGAAACTCTTGCTTTGCCGGCCCACTGCCAGCGCTCTGCGAGCAGCTCGGCTGCGTCCTTTTCCTGTTGCGCGCGCAGCTGGGCGTCGGTTGCCCACGGTTGCTTACGACGGTAGTCGGCGCAGCATGCTTCCGTCGGACCATCGGGTGCGGGTCCATGATAGAGCAGGATGAGCGACTCGACCGAGTGTGCATCAACCAGATAGCGACACTCCTGTTGTAGCTGGTGCGCGCGCATGTAGTCGCGACCACTGGCGCTCAACGCCCCCGCTCCGCCTGGCGCATATAGCCTGTCGTAGTGTGTGATGCCGAGGTGGCGCGAGAGGAATTCGTCGGTCGCTTCCTGCAGCCGCCCGTCGGAGCACGCCGCGACAAGAATGCGCGGTCGTTCCGCATTCCAGGGCATGCCAAGAGAGAGTGCTTCTGGTTCGCTCACGTGCGCAGGGTAAGAGTTCTACTTGACATGCAAATCGAACCACGCAAGGGTCGGATTCCAAACTGCATCCGGGAAGTGGAGGAACGAGACGTAGTCCAGATCGTGGTTATACGATGAAAAGAGATGGTATTCATGCGCAACGCCAAGAACGGCGAGCCGAGCATCGAGTTTCTGCGCGAGAGCGTATGGAACCAGAACGTCGAGTGTGCCCTGCAGAATGATTGTCGCCGGCGCATTCGCGGTCGCCACGCTCACCGGACTGGCTGCCGTCCACCGCGCAGGTTGCGCCGCCTGTGTCACGCCGAGGTAGTTTTCGATTGTTCCGCGAATAAAAGGAATGGCCAGAAAGGTCGCGTCGTTCAGATCTGTTGGCCCGGCCATTGAAGCAACTGCTTTGATGCGACCCGATGCGTTGTACTTGTATCCCGCGAGCAGCGCCAGGTGCGCACCCGCACTGTGGCCCACCAGCGCGAAGCGTGTCGTTGCAACCTTGTACTCGCCCGCATTTGCAGCGATGAAGTCGAGCGCTGCAGTGACATCATCGGACAGGTCGGGATCGTGGATGTTGGTCGCTGTGTTCGCGAGGCGGTAGTTGACATTGACCGCGGCATACCCGCGGGCGGTGAACTTCCCGAGGTCGTACGCGGTGAAAATCGCCTTGTCGCCGCCGCTCCATCCTCCGCCGTGTATGAAAACGACCACTGGCGTTGAGCTGCTGCGTCCCGCCGGTAGCACCACATCCATCACCTGAGCCGGGTCTGCTCCGTAAGAAATGTTTGCAAATGACTGCGCCGGCTCGGGAGCAGTGCTGCTCTCTGTGCACGCTCCGCACAGAATAAGCGCGTTCACCAGGACTACTGTCCACTTTTGTTGTTTCATTCCCCGCCAGCGCATTCCACAATCCTAACAGTCCCCTGTCTCGAGGCCACCCGGTGAACGAATGATGTGCAAACCGTGGCGGTGTACGCGTACCGCTGACGCGCTCTACTCTCCGCCCGGCTTGAACAAAGTAGGTCCCGGCGCTGCCATGCGCGGCGATCCGGATTTCACCCACGCGTCATAGCGCATTCGCAGCGTCTTCACGGGATTGGCGCTCTCGCCGGGCTGGATATTGCCTTCGCCTACGCTGATGAAGGCGAAGTACTTGCCATCGTTATGTGTCGTTCCGATCATGTCGGACTTCTCTGCGATAGCGATGTAGGCCACATGTGAAGTTCGGGCGTCGCACGCCATGGGTGCGAGTGGATTGTTGTTGCATGTGCAGCGATTGTCGCCACCGTTCGCATCGGCCGCTTCCATGGCCGCAATCACACGGTCGGCCAGCGTTCCGTTCTTCGCGACGAAAGCGCGCGCTGCGGCGTGCACCACATTGTCGTTCGCGAGCGTGTTGCCTTGCACCTGAAAGTGGAAGTCACCCACCTGGCCACCCTCGAACAGTGATGATGCGGAATTCCCGGAACCATTCCATCCGATCTTGTTGGTAGACGCCGTCAGTCCTCCGGCAGGCATTGCAAGGATTCCGAATTGCCGTCGCTGGATGTTGGGGTCGGCTTTCAGCATCTCGAGGATCTGTGCCGGCGGAGTCCCTTTTTGCAGTTCTCTGTACACGAGCATCTGATTCTCGCGCGTGTTGTCTGCCGATGCCTGGCAGGCTGCGACGCCAATGCCTGGCACGATCACGGCCTGCACATCCATGAGGTCGCGCGCGCCATTCGGCGCTCGGCTGGCGAATCTTGACTGCAGCACGCAGGTTGCAGACGCGATGATCACCTGGCCCGTGCGCGCATCGAGCGCGATTACCGACCATGTTGCCAGTGCAGTTGAATGTGCCAGCACTATGAACGCGAGTGTAACCAGAATTCGTCGAATCATTTGCGTTCCTCCAGAAGAATTGTCATTCCGGCGAAAGCCGGAACCCATGTTCCGCTGTTGTAAGAACTCGAACCATCATACTAACTACCCCCAAACTTGCCTCTCAGCAAAGCGCGCACATCAATAGTCTGTTTGGCGATTGTCGCCTCGGGATTCGCTGGCGCGGTGTCCTGCCCCGCGGCAACCCGCTCCATCCGCTCGCGCACATCATAGCTGATGAACCGCGACAACTGACCCATCGAGTAGTCCACGCCGGTTCTGCTCGCGTAGCTGTTAAGAGGATAGACGACCGACAGATGATGGCGTGGGCGCGTCATAGCCACGTACATCAGGCGTCGCTCCTCTTCGAGCTGCTCAGCGTCGCGCAGCGCGCGACCCATCGGAAACCAGCCATCCACCGCCCAGATAATAAACACCGCATCCCACTCGCGACCTTTGGCGCTGTGCGCCGTGCTAAGGACAAGAATGTCGTCTTCTGAATCCGAACCGCTCGACAAATCCTGCGTGGACTGCGGCGGTTCCAGTGCAATCGCCGAAAGAAAGCTGGAACGATCGGGATATGCAGCGGCGATTATCTGCAGCTGTTCCAAGTCGGCGAGCCGCGGTTCGACGCGATCATAACGCTGGCGCAGGATGTCATCGTAGAGCCCGCGCACGCGCCCGATCTCCGCGCTCACCTGCGACTCGCTCACGATTGTACCAGCGCGCAACCCGTCAAGCAGTTTCACCAATGCTTCGTGTGCACCACGCGCTCGCGCTGGAGGTACGAATCGTCCAAAGGCCGTTGAGTCCCAGGCAAGTTTTGCCAGATTCTCCATTGCGGCATGCGCCGTGGCCTCACCAATTCCCGGGAGGAGAAGCAGGATGCGATACCAGCTCACCTCATCGCGCGGATTCTCCAGAACGCGCAGGAATGCAAGCACGTCTTTCACATGCGCGGCTTCGAGGAATTTGAGCCCGCCCCATTTCTCGAACGGAATGCGTCTGTTGGTCAGTTCAATTTCGAGATCGGCCGACATGTAACCGGCGCGAAAGAGGACAGCCATCTCGCGCAGCGGCGTCCCCTCCTCGTGCAGCTCGAGGATGCGATCTACTACATATCGTGTCTGTTCCTGTTCACTCTGCGCCGCGACGAGCCACGGCATATCGCCGCCCACTCGTTCTGTCCAGAGATTCTTGGTGAATCTCTCCGCGGCGCCGGCTATCAACGCGTTCGTAGCGTTGAGGATGGGTTGCGTGGAGCGGTAATTCCTCTCCAGCGTAACGACCGAGGCGGCGTTGAACTGTTTGGGAAAATCGAGAATGTTGCGGAAGTTGGCGCCGCGAAAGCTGTAGATGCTCTGCGCATCGTCGCCTACGACGCTGATGTTCTGATGCGTGCGGCACATGCCACGCAGAATCCTTGCCTGCAGGATGTTGGTATCCTGATACTCGTCAACGAGTATGTGGTCGTAGAGGGAATAGATCGGCCGTGCGATTTCTTCCGGACCCTCCAGCATTGTCGCCCAGAATAGCAGCAGGTCGTCGTAGTCCACCAGATTGCGCTCCGCCTTGCGCGCGGTGTAGTCAGCGAACACGCGGATGATCTGGTCGGCCATGTCGGAAAACTGCGGCAACTCGGTGCGAACGATCGTTTCGATCGCAATATCTGTATTGAGATGTCTCGAGTAGATGTATTGCAGCGTCTCCTTCTTTGGGAAACGCTTCTCTCGGGTGCCAAAGCCGAGTTGCGCGCGGGAGAGCTGCATGAGATCCTGGCTGTCTCCCTGGTCCATGATGGTGAAGTCTTTGGGAAGACCGGCAGACTGTCCGAAGCGGCGCAGCAAACGGTGTGCAGTCGCGTGAAATGTTCCGCCATGCACGCGTGCGGACGCCGAACCTGCCAACCCCTCGGCGCGCGACAACATCTCTTGCGCCGCGCGGCGAGTGAAGGTGAGAAGCAGGATTCTTTCCGGTTGTGTGCGGGCGCGGATGAGATGAGCAACACGGTGCACAAGGGTTCGTGTTTTTCCAGTGCCCGCACCCGCGATGATGAGCAGGGGACCATTACCATGTGTGGCCGCGGCCGCCTGCTCGGGGTTCAGTTCCCGGGCAATGTCGTACTCGGCAGCAGGAGCGCGCTCATAAACGCGCGGCGGATAAACCCGAGGCGAATCGTGATTCGGCTCGGACTCTGGGGTTTTCGAAGCGCTGCCTTCGGCACCGTGTTGCATCTCGTGCAATATAGCCGCGTCACGCTGCACAGCGTCATCATTTTCACGCACAGGTTCGTCATTCCGGCGAAAGCCGGAATCCATGTTTGCAAAGGCGCAACGTGGACCCCGGCTTTCGCCGGGGTGACGTCCGATGGTTTCTTCCTTGCGATCCCATGCTGCGCCCGCTACATCACCGATGTCACTAACGGGTGGCGACAAACGGGAGGAGAATGGCGTCGGCGATACGAATTCACAAAACGGGTGGGCCCGAAGTTCTTTCCTACGAAGATGTGCAGCTGTCCGATCCCGGCGCGGGCGAGGTACGCATCAAGCAGACCGCAATAGGGATCAACTACATCGACACCTATCATCGCAGTGGGTTGTATCCGGCCCCTGGCGGATTTCCCGCAATCCTTGGCAGTGAGGCCGCCGGAGTTGTGACGGCAACTGGCCCCGGTGTGACCGGGCCAAAAATCGGCGATCGCGTTGTGTATGCATCGGTCCCAGGTGCGTATGTGACGGAGCGCAATATCGCAGCCGACAAACTCGTGAAGTTACCCGACAGCATCGATGACAGGACCGCCGCAGCGATGATGCTCAAAGGCATGACCGCGCAGTACCTGTTGCGTCAATCATTCGAGGTGGGTCCCGGCCACACGGTTCTCATTCATGCTGCCGCTGGGGGGGTGGGTAGCATTGCCTGCCAGTGGGCAAGACATCTTGGTGCGACTGTGATCGGCACGGTGGGGTCGGTGGAGAAGATCGCGCTTGCGAAGGAAAACGGATGCCATCACACGATCAACTATCGTGAGGAAGACTTCGTCGCGCGTGTCGCCGCGATAACCAATGGTGCCAAGTGCGATGTTGTATATGATGGTGTGGGCAAAGCGACATTTCCCGCATCGCTTGATTGCATCAAGACCCGCGGGATGTTCGTGAGCTTCGGCAACGCATCCGGCGCCATCGAAGCATTCAACATCCTGATCCTCTCTGCAAAGGGATCGCTTTTCTGCACGCGGCCGACGCTGGCGCACTATACGGCCGCGCCCAAAGATCTGGCCGCAGTAGCGGGTGATCTCTTCCAGGTTGTTGCGAGCGGCGCCGTGAAAATCCGTGTGAACCAGAGCTATGCGCTCAAGGATGCAGCGCAAGCGCACCGTGATCTGGAGGGGAGGGGAACTGTGGGATCCAGCGTGCTGATTCCCTGAGGTTGCGACCGCCAACAGACTCGCGATCAGCTCAACCTCCGGTCTCTCCCCCGACAATTCGATAGCGCGTGACATGCTCCAAGTCGACCGAGTCCCGCGTAACTGCCCACATGTGGTCTCCCGACGCTGCCCGCCATGTCGCTCGCGCTGGCATTGCAACGCGTCCAAAATAGCGGCCGTCGCTCTCGAAGACATCGTACACCGTTGCCTCGCGCCATGTGCGCACTGGAAAGACCTGGCCATCCACCACGCGCCGTTCCGGTCTCTCCTCAACGGGAATCTCCTCTCCCGGGCGGGAGAGAGAAACCCAGAGGCGCCCATCGCGCCCAATGGATATCTGCCTGAAGTAGGGCTTCACATCCGGAATTGGCGCGCCATTCCATTTCCAGTTGGGATCCGTTCCGCGCATGTTCGCTGTCATCACTTTTTCCCAGTCGTTCTTTTCCGCGGCGGTCACGGCTACCCGCTCGCCTTCCATCTCGATGCGCGTGACCTTGCCGTCGAGAGAAGTGACATCGATTGCGTAAATATCGTTGCGCCCCGATACGAACGCGCCGAGTGGACTGAAGGTCCAGAAGAATTGCGGAGAATAGGGGACGAAGGTCATTGAAGTATTCCCCTCGACGCTTGCGACGAGCCGCGGCGCATCGAGCACAATTTCCGGCGGCCGGAGCGAATCGCGCACCGCCCCGTCTTTGCCGTAACGAAGGAGGCCGGTGATGCCGAACATGCGTCCCGATGTGGCAGGGTTGTCGGTTGGCGGCGGATCACCAACGCGCGTGCGTACATAGCTGTTTCCCGCGCTGTCCACCATCAGTGCGCCGCTCGTATTGAAGCCAGTGCCTCCCGGTACGACCCAACTTCCGATCAGAACCATTGCCGGTGAATAGGCATCGACCTTGGCTGTGGTCGCGTTCCACATGACAAGCCGGCCGTCGTCGTGCAGCGCGAGTCCGTTGATGCGCTCGTACTCCCCCGGGCCGCTCCCCTTGCCACCAATCACACGCACGAACGACGAAGCATTGAGTCACTCCTTCGGATCTTGAGGATCACCGTTGCGATCGGGACAACTTCAACACTATCCCGATGGTCTGCGTCGATACAAGAACGGAATGTATCGGAGGCACAGGTTGCCGACGATATGCTAACGCGACGTTGAATTCAAAGTGGCCATGAGCGACAAATGATGAAGCAACGACACTGGATTCCCGCTCCCGGCTTACTACCTGCCGGGACAAGCTTCGCGGGAATAACGGAACCGGGAGCGATTCACGCTTTCGCGGGAACGACAAAAAGGGCTTTCGCGGGAATGACATGCTTGTTCACCATGCTGCTCGCAGCGTTGGCATGCACGCCTGACGCGCCTGATGAGAAACCCAAACTCATCCTGGAGCCTATTGATACTGCAAGCAGCATCATAGTATCAAACCCATCTCCGCATCCGTCTGTGGCTCCAGTCCGTTTGCAATCCCGCGAGGTTTTCACGGTCGGTGCGCGCAATGACTCTGATTTGGAGCGCGAGCTCTGGGATGTTCAGGATGCGCTTCTCACATCCGACAAACATCTTATCGTGATCATGGGCTCCGGGAGCGAGATACGTGTTTTCGACTCCACCGGCCGTTTCATGCACACAATTGGCAAGACAGGTGAAGGCCCGGGTGAATTTCAATTCGCTTCAAGCCTGTCGCTCGGCGGAGGCGACACGCTGTACGTGATCGACAGCCCTGGTCGCCGAATAATCTCTTTCAGCGGTAAGGGAGTGTCCGTCGCCACTGCGTCATTGCCAGGTGGGGTGCAGCTCTTACCGACCAGTTGCTGCCTGACCGACGGTTCCATAATTGCGCGACTCAGGAGTCGTTCCTCGCGCGGTGGACGGGCCGCTGTTGCTCAGAGCGAGAACCAGCCTTGGCATCAACTCAAATCGCCAAATTACGAACTTGATACTGCTACTGCTCTCATATTCGAGGGGAACGATACGCCGTTCATCAGCGTGGGTCCCTTCACCGTTAACGGCCCTGGCGGCGAAACGCAGATTTCCACACTGCTGCCGGTACCATTCGCCCGCTTTGCTCAAGTGCATCCATTGGGCGAAAACATCATCCACGCAACCGGGCGCAGGTTCGAGTTCGGTATCTACTCAACAAGCGGACAACTGCTTCGCGTGGTGCGTGCGGACCTTCCGGCAGAAGTTCCTACGTCCGAGCAGATCGAGTCTGCAAAAAAGGGGCTGTTGTCAATCCAGTACAAAAACGGCAGCCCTGATTATGAGAAGGTCGCGGCCGCCGCGCTCGCGAACGTGAAGGTTCCAGCAACCATGCCGGCACATGGCGGCATACTCCCAGATGGCAACGGGGTTGTGTGGGTCAGCAACCATCGAGCGCCGCTTTCGAAGGAGGCCTGGTGGGCTCGATTTGATAGTGAAGGCCATCTTTCCGGCACGCTGGAGCTGCCCCCTGAGTGGCGGGTCATCAGATTCTCCGGCGAGTACGCAATCGTTGCCAAACCGAAAGACGCTGATGGTTTCTCGCGAATAGCGCTATTGTCAATTTCTCCTATCGCTCGCTAGACATTCCGCGCCAAAGTGACTGAGCCGGGAGGACTGTCGAAATTGGCCCTCCCCGAACGACTATTTCTCGTCCAGATTCTTTCCCTTACCATTTTGGAGGAGACATGCGCTACCTGTGCCTGATTTACGACAACGAGAAGACGATGGCCGCGGCCACCCAGGCCGAGCAGGATGCGGTTATTGGTGACTACATGGCATTCACCGACGGAATCAAGAAGAGTGGCCAGTGGCTGGGCGGTGAGGCGTTGCTGCCCGTTGCATCCGCGACAACAGTCCGCGTCCGCAACGGAAAGATCTCCAGCACCGACGGACCATTTGCCGAGACGAAGGAGCAGCTCGGCGGATACTATCTGATCAATGCCAAGGATCTCAACGAGGCAATTCAGGTTGCAGCCAAGATTCCGTCGGCGCGTTACGGAAGCGTCGAGGTGCGGCCCATCATGGAGTTCGGCGAGCAATAACATCGTAGTGCTGGTGATCCGTCATCGTCGTTTCCCGAACCTTATTGACAGATTTGGCAACCAGCCGTCGAGGTGAATCAGGTTCTTATCCTTCATTGAGCCACAGATGAGTCTCTTGTTGCCAAATCTGTCAATGTGGTTCGGGAAACGACGATGACGGATCACTCGCACCTCGAGAACGCTGCAGTTCGCGCGATAATCGACGACCTGTATCGTGTCGAATCGCGCCGCGTGCTCGCGACTCTCATCCGATTGCTCGGCGACTTTGATATCGCCGAGGAAGCGCTGCACGAGGCGTTTGTTGCGGCGGTGGAACGCTGGCCTGCCGATGGGGTGCCTGCGAATCCGCGTGCATGGCTGGTTTCGGCAGGCAGGTTCAAGGCGATTGATTCACTGCGCAGGCGCGCGCGCCACGACGCATCGCTCGACGCCATTGCGCGACAGATCGAGGACGACGCTGCCGTGCATCCGGTGATAGATGACGAGAATGACGTTGCCGATGACAGGCTCCGTCTCATTTTCACCTGCTGTCATCCGGCACTCGCGCCCGACGCGCAGATCGGGCTCACCTTGCGCGAGGTGTGCGGGCTCACCACAGAGGACATTGCGCGTGCGTTCCTGACCGTGGCGAGCACCGTCGCGCAACGCATCGTCCGCGCGAAGACGAAGATTCGCGATGCGAAGATTCCGTATCAGATACCCTCGACCGCTGACCTTCCCGAGCGGTTGGACAGTGTGCTGCATGTCATTTATCTGGTTTTCAATGAGGGATACTCCGCAACGTCTGGTGAGAGCGTGACGCGACCGGATATTTCGGCGGAGGCAATCCGTCTGGGACGATTGCTGGTTGAGCTGTTGCCCGATCCCGAGGCTGAGGGTTTGCTGGCGCTGATGTTGTTGCACGAGTCCAGGCGTGTTGCGCGTACATCGGTAACGGGAGAGATGGTTCTGCTCGACGATCAGGATCGTTCGACGTGGAACCGCGAACTCATTGCAGAGGGTGGCACACTGGTGGAACGAGCGTTGTCATCGCGCCGGTTCGGTCCGTACACATTGCAGGCTGCGATCGCAGCCGTTCACGCTGAGGCGCGCAGTGCGGCGGCGACTGATTGGGCGCAGATTGCCGGTTTGTATGATGTCTTGTTGCGCGCAAACCCGACTCCCGTCGTGGAACTGAATCGTGCAGCGGCGATCGCGATGCGCGATGGTCCGCTGGCCGGGCTGGAATTGGTCGATGCGATTCTGGAGCGCGGGGAGCTGGGCGACTATCACCTTGCGCACTCCGCGCGTGCGGACTTGTTGCGCAGACTTGGGCGGAAGCAGGATGCCAGCGTTGCGTACGAACGGGCGCTGGAGCTGGTGAAGCAGGGACCGGAGCGGCGATTTCTGGAGAAGAGGTTGGCGGAGTTGAAGTCAGCGCCTAATTGATGCCTCAATCGTTCTGTGCCTTCTCCAGCTTGACGGTCGGCTGTGTCCGAGTGCTTCAGGAAAGGGTACATTCTGGTCGTCCACCCCCGAGGTGCCGGAATGCCAGATGACAGGCTGCGAGCAGAGGTTGGTCAGGCTCTCGCCGCGCAGTTCACACTCGAGCGCGAATTGCCGCGCGGCGGTATGTCGCACGTATTCGTGGCCACAGAAACCGCGCTACGCCGACGGGTTGTCATCAAGGTGCTGGCCCCGGATGTGACGGCGAGTTTGTCTGCCGAACGGTTCAAGCGCGAGATCGGACTCGCCGCGCGGTTGCAACACCCGCATATCGTGCCTCTGCTCTCAGCGGGACTCGCGGGAACGCACCTTTACTATACGATGCCATTCGTGGAAGGCGAGTCGTTGCGCGAGCGCATAAATCGTGAACGCCCGATGTCATTCGCCGACATTGCGACCATCCTCGAAGAGGTGGCGCGCGCTCTGGCGTATGCGCATGAGGAAGGAGTGGTGCACCGCGACATCAAACCTGAAAACGTCATGTTTTTTCACGGGCAGGCGGTGGTGCTGGACTTCGGGATCGGCAAGGCGCTAATCCGCTCAACGACCTCGGAAACGGAAGTGTCGCGAATCACGAAGGCGGGAATGAGTCTCGGCACCCCCACCTACGTCGCGCCCGAGCAGGCCGCGGCAGATCCGGCGCTCGATCATCGTGCAGACCTCTATGCACTCGGGGTGGTCGCGTACGAAATGCTCACCGGTCACCCACCGTTTTCGGGCCCGTCACCGCTGGCCGTCATCAAAGCGCACGCGACCCTCCGTCCCGAACCAATTGCGGCGCGGCGTCCTGACGTGCCGAAGCCGCTCGCGGCGATCGTTATGCGCACTCTTGAGAAAGATCCTGCCAACCGGCCCAACAGCGGACTGGAGATCGTCAAGGCGCTCAAGGTTTCAACTACCCCACAGCGCTCAGGTGGAGGACCGGTCATAGATACAATTGTCAATGCGCCGATCTGGGTGCCGTGGGCGATTGCCATCGCGGCGGTGATTGCCGCGATTGCGTTCGCCGTTCTATTCGTGACTCGCTAAGGCGGAAAGCACCTTTCAGTTCTGTTCCTTCTTCGTCATCTCCAGAGTGCCGGCGATCGCGCGCGCGTCCGCACATTTTAGAGGCGAAGTCCTGTTCCCACTCCGAAGACGCTGTGGCTCAGTTGCTGTCGGAATGCGGGGAGCGCCCCACGCGACGTACCAGTGTATCCCCAGGCTGCTTGCGCGGAGAATGGTCCAACTCTCGCACTTCCGATGAACCGGCGCTGAAACTGAAGTTCGAAGAAAACGGTTGAACGTGCGGGAAAGCGGGCCGATCCCTCGACAACAAATCCCAGGCGCGACGATTTGAAGCTTTCATCTGGGCCAGCGGCAAGCGACCTGACCAGGGCCGGTCCGGCACCGACGCTCAGGACGCCGAGATTGGCGGCGGCAAGCACGCCGAATCCTGAAACCGAAGTGCCCATCGAGACATCCCAATGGTCGGCATGATACCCGTCGGTCGATCCCAGTGATGTGGAGAAGTAATGTCCCTTGACAGCAAGGTTGCGGCTGAAATGGTATTGCACGCTCCACGTCGCGTTGGGATCACCTCGCGTGCTGCTCGGGTGCTCGGCCGGTCCCCAACAGAAAATGAAAAAGAAGCACGACCCCGGTTCGGCAGAATCGAAATGCGCTTGGCGCATCGCGAGTTCGGCCACGTCGGTCTGTTCATGACTGGTTGAACTTGCCACACCCAAGGCAAAGGACCATTTGTGTGCTGCCTGCTGAGCAGACAATACGGTTGCGTATTCAAGAAAAACGAGTGTGGCAAGGAGCACTATGGTTCGGCGACTCATGACGCCCTCCGGCGTGAGGTGGTATACCATACTATACCGTATGGTACGCCTCATGTCAATAGGGGTAGCCGTGGCCTGTAACGCGGCCGCAGATCAGGGAAGGACTGAGACTTCCCGGCGAAGAGCGTCGGCGCTCATCTGAACGGCTCGCAGATCGAATTCCTGAGCGCATGACGCGATAACTGCCTCGGACACCTTTGCAGAATCTGCCTCCTCCAGCTTCAACTCGCGCGCGACTGACGTCATCACCACTCCATCAATGCCGCAGGGAATGATGTAGTCGAAGTACGACAGGTCCGTGTTCACATTGAGCGCGAAGCCGTGCCATGTAACCCAATCGCGCGCGTGAACTCCGATCGATGCGATCTTGCGCCCATTGGTCCACACGCCTGTCAATCCTTCGCGAGATGACGCTTCCAGCCCAAGCGAGGCGAGCGAATTCACGAGCACAAGCTCGATCTGGCGCAGATACCAGTGCAGATCCTGCTTGTGCTGCCGCAGATCAATGATCGGATAACCCACCAACTGCCCCGGACCGTGGAATGTGACGTCTCCACCACGCTCCACTTCGTACAACTCAATTCCGCGAACGCTCAAAAGCTCCGGTGAAGCAACAAGATTCTTGCCCTTTGCAGATCGGCCCAGCGTAACGACAGGAGGATGCTCGACGAGCAGCAGAAGATCCTCGGGCAATTCTCCGGTGATTCTCGCCCGAGCCACCGCGCGCTGAAGCTCAAGAGCCTCAGCGTAAGCCATTTCGCCAAGGTCAACAGTCCAAAGCTCTCTCGCGCTCACTCAATCTCCAGTTGCTGTCCAGCCTCGTCATTCCCGCGAAAGCGGGAACCCAGGGTCGTCCTCTCTGGATTCCCGCCTTCGCGGGAATGACGGAGGGAAATGACCCTACGCATGAATCATCCGCCCCATCGAGTCTAAAGCGGCTTCCGCAACCGCCTCCGACAACGTCGGGTGCGCGTGAATCGCGAGATCGATTTCCTCAACAGTGAACTCATTCTCGCGCGCCACTGCCAGTTCGTGAATCAACTCGGTGGCATGTGGTCCAATGATGTGCGCGCCGAGTATTTCGCCGTATTTGGTATCGCGAATGATTTTGACGAATCCTTCGGTTTCGCCTGAGGTGCGCGCGCGCCCGCTTGCCGAGAAGGGAAACTTGCCGACCTTGTAATCGATCTTCTTGTCCTTCACCTGCTGTTCGGTCATCCCGATCGACGCCACTTCGGGATGACAGTACGTCGCGTTGGGAATGTTTCCGTAGTTGAGCGGATGAATGTTCTTGTGCCCGGCGATGATTTCTGCCACAAGCATCCCTTCACGTGATCCCTTGTGCGCCAGCATCGGAGCACCAACCACATCCCCAATCGCGTAGATGCCCTTCACACTGGTCTCGTACTTGTCGTTCACCTTGATGAAGCCGCGATCGGTGAGAGCAACGCCTGCCTCCTTGAGGCCGACGCCATCCGTGACCGGCGCGCGACCAGTGGCAACGAGAACCTGGTCGACCTTGAGTTCTTTCTTCTCGCCTCCAGACTCAACGGTCAGCGCAACGGAGTCCTTGCCTACCTTCGCGCCTGACAGCTTCGCGCTCACCAGTACGTCGATGCCGCGCTTTTTGAAACTTCTTAGAAGCGTCGCCGAAACATCTGCGTCCTCGACGGGCAACACGACGGGCATCATCTCGATGAGCGTGACCTTCGCGCCGTACGCGTGAAAGACATCAGCGAACTCGCAGCCGACGGCCCCCGCGCCAATAATTGCGATGCTCTTCGCGAGCTTCGGCATGTATAGCGCTTCATCAGATGAAATGACCGTAGCGCCATTCAGTTCGAGACCCGCTTGCGGCAGTCCGCGCACCCGCGAACCTGTGGCGACGACAATCGCCTTCTTCGCTTCGTGCTTCTCTTCCTTGCCATCAGCAGTTTTCACCGCGACGGCATTCTTGCCGACAATCGTTGCGGCGCCAGTGATGAACGTGATCTTGTTCTTCTTGAAGAGGAACTCGACCCCCTTGATGTTTTGTTCGCTCACGGTCTTGGCACGCTTCGACGCTACACCAAAATCAAACCTCACTTCGCCAGTCATCACTCCAAACTCGGCCGCGTGCTGCGTCTGAGTTGCGATCGCACTGGCCGCGAGCAGTGCCTTGGCGGGAATGCAACCCCATGCTACGCATGTACCGCCTGCCCTGTCCTTGTCGATAACGGCCGTGGTGAGTCCCAGCTGCGCGCAGCGAATTGCGCCGACATATCCAGCGGGACCGGCACCTATGAAGATCACATCGAAAGCTGGCATTTGTTTTTGAGTTACGAGTAACTATTCAGTAAACGAGCATGAGCGGATTCTCAATCATCCGCCTGAGAGTCTGCAGGAACTTCGCACCGGCCGCACCGTCGATTACACGGTGATCGCAGCTCATCGTGATTCGCATCCGCTTGCGGAAGGTGATACCGCTTTCGCCCTGCACAGGCTTCTCTTCGATCGCACCCACAGCAATGATCCCCGCCTCCGGTGGATTGATGATCGCGGTGAACTGGTCTATGCCGAACATCCCCAGATTCGAAACCGAGAACGTGGAGCCTGTGTACTCATCGGGCTTCAGTTTCCGTTCACGTGCTCGCTTGGCGAGTTCGCGCGATTCCTGAGCGATCACGCCCATGGGTTTGGCATCGGCGTCGAATATCACGGGCACGATAAGACCATCATCTGTCGCTACGGCCATTCCGAGGTGCACACGATTGAACTGGCGGATGTGGTCACCCATCCAGTGTGCGTTGCATTCTGAATGCTGAACGAGCGCGGTAGCGATGGCCTTCATCACGATGTCGTTGAATGAGACTTTGTATTCGTCGCCGAGTTCCGCCATCGCGGTGCGCATTTCGGCAACGCGTTCCAGGTCGTATTCCGCGGTGAGGTAGAAGGTCGGAATGGGTCCGATGGATTCGGCAAGACGACGTGCTATTGTCTTGCGGATCTGTGTTAGGGGGATGTCCTGGTAGTCACCATCGCGCGAGCGGGCCGTTTGAGATGGTGTTGCTGCTGGTGTTTTTTCCGCTTGCAGTACATCGCGCTTGATTATTCTGCCGCCCGGACCCGATCCGGATACTCGTGCTATGTCCACGCCCGACTCGGCTGCTAATCTGCGCGCGAGCGGTGATGAGCGGACTCGGGCTTGGTTCGGTGGGGACGCGGATGCTCCGGATTGTGCGGGGGGGGCGCCGGGTGCGGTAACTGTAGATGTAACGGACTGTGAGGGAGCGGCTACTGGCGCTGGACGCACGACGGGGGCGGCTGGAGGTTTTTGTGATGCTGCGGGAGAAGCCGGTGTCGCGGGTGTTGCTGGCGCTGCGGGTGCTGCGGCGCCGCTGGTCAGCGATGAAATGTCTTCGTCGGCTGTTGCGATTATTGCGAGGAGTGTTCCTACTGGGGATGAATCTCCTTCGTTGGCGAGGCGCTTTCTCAGGACGCCATCCCCTCTTGCTGTCAGCTCCATCACGGCTTTGTCGGTTTCCACCTCAGCGATAATGTCGCCGCTTTTCACTGCGTCGCCCTCGGCCTTGAGCCATTTGACGAGGCGCCCCTCTTCCATCGTGGGCGAGAGCGCCTCCATTGTGACTTTCGTTGCCATGGCTATTGCTCGTCGAGGTACATGACCTTCCGAACCGCGGCAATTGCTTTCGCCGCGTCGGGTTTGGCCAGTTTTTCGAGATTCTTCGCATACGGCATCGGGACGTCGGCCTGGTGCACGCGAATCACAGGGGCGTCGAGATGGTCGAAGCAGTCCCGCTGGATGTAGTCAACGATCTGCGCTCCAATGCCGCAGATCTCCCAACCTTCTTCGAGAACCACTGCGCGATTTGTTTTGGACACCGAATCGGAAATCGCCTTCACATCGATTGGGCGCAGTGTGCGAAGATCCACGACGTCGACGCGGATGTCTTCCTTGGCGAGTGTATCTGCAACCTGCACCGCGACGTTCGCCATCTTGCCGTACGAAATGATGGAACAGTGATCACCTTCGCGTTTCAGTTCCGCCTTGCCGATTGGAACGAGATACTCGTCTTCGGGAACTTCGCCCTTGAGGTTGTATAGCATCTCGCCCTCAAGGAAGATCACCGGATTCTCGTCACGCACAGCGCTCTTGAGCAGACCCTTGGCATCGTACGGCGTACCAGGCGCTACGACTTTCAGTCCGGGAATGTGCGCGAACCAGGACTCCCAAGCCTGAGAGTGTTGCGCGGATAGTTGCAGCGCCGCACCGTTGGGGCCCCGGAATACCATGGGAATCGAGAATTGTCCACCGGACATGTACAACATTTTCGCTGCCGCGTTCACAACCTGATCGATCGCGAGCAGCGCGAAATTCCAGGTCATGAATTCAATGATTGGCCTGAGGCCCGCCATCGCGGCACCTACGCCGATGCCGGCGAATCCCAGTTCAGCGATTGGTGTGTCGACGACGCGCATCTCACCGAATTCCTCGAGCAGCCCGCGCGAGACCTTGTACGCACCCTGGTACACTCCGACCTCCTCTCCCATGAGGAAGACGCGGTCGTCACGCTGCATTTCTTCGCGGAGCGCCTGGTTCAGGGCATCGCGGTAGGTAATTACTGCCATGCTAGCGCCTTGTCATTCCGGCGAAAGCCGGAACCCATGTTATTCCGATCAACTTGGGTTGCCGCTTGCGCGGCAATGACAGCCTGATGGAGAATCATTCTGCCTCTGCGTTGCCGGAATACACCAGCACATCCTCGTAGAGCGCTTCGGGCGGTGGCTCGGGGCTGGCGTCGGCAAACTCCCAGGCGTCATCCACCATTGCTTTCGCATCCGCTTCCATCTTTTCAACGTCAGCGTCGCTGAGAAGCTCTTCGCTCATCAGGAAGTGCTTGAAATTCTCGATGGGGTCGCGCTTCATGTTCTCATCCAGCTCTTCCTTGGTCCGGTACGTTCCACTGACGGCGTCGGACATTGAATGTCCACGGAACCGGTAGGTGCGCACTTCCAGCAGCGTGGGGCTCGATGCGCTCCTCGCCACTTCAACCGCGCGCCCAACCGCTTCACGCACCGCAAGAACATCCTGTCCGTCCACAATCTCATTCGGCATACCGTACGAATCACCGCGCGCCGCAAGAGGTTCAATCGAGGAAGCCCGCGAAATCGCGGTTCCCATTCCGTATTTGTTGTTCTCTATGATGAACACAACGGGAAGTTTCCAGAGAGCGCTCATGTTGAGAGTCTCGTGAAATGCCCCGATGTTGACCGCGGCCTCTCCCATGAAGCAGATGCAGACCTGATCGTTCCCGCGATACTTGATCGCGAAGCCGATCCCGGCGCCCAGCGGAATGTGAGCGCCAACAATTCCGTGGCCACCCATGAAGTTCAGATCGCGGTCATACAGGTGCATCGAGCCACCCTTGCCGCGTGAACATCCGTCCATCCGTCCGAATAGTTCCGCCATGATTGCGCGCGCTGTCATTCCGCGCGCCAGCGCCTGGCCGTGCTCACGGTACGTGGTGATGACATAGTCATCCTTGCGCAGCACCGCCATCGTGCCGGTCGACACCGCTTCCTGTCCGATGTACAGATGGCAGAAACCGCCGATCTTTCCCAGCGCATAAGCTTCCCCGACGCGCTCTTCCAGACGTCGCTGCTGGATCATTGACCGGAGAAGCGCGTGCATCTCCGCGCGATCCAGTTCGCCCTGCCCCTTCTTTTCTTTTTTCCTTGACATGGTCTTCTTCTGATTGGGGGCTTCGGAGACTGTCAGTACTTCGGCGCGATCAGACACCGGCGGCCTGCACTTGCTCCCATGCATGATAGCTGGACCGCACCAGCGGCCCTGATTCAACGTGTTTGAATCCCATTTCCAGACCTGCGTCGCGCAGCATGCGGAATTCCTCCGGGGTCACATAGCGATCCAGTGGAATGTGATCGTTCGATGGTCGCAGATACTGGCCGAGCGTCAGAATGTCGACGTCAACAGTGCGCAGCTCGCCCATCGTCTTCAGCACTTCTTCAATTGTCTCGCCCATCCCCAGAATGATTCCGGTTTTGGTCGGAATGTGGGGTGAATACCGCTTGGAAACGCGGAAAATCTCCAGCACCCGCTCGTAGCGGCCGCCTGGGCGGCAGCGTTTGTAAAGCCGCGGCACCGTTTCGGTATTGTGGTTGTATATCTGCGGATTGGCATCGAGCACTGTGTGAATGCTCTCCACATTCCCCTGAAAATCGGGAACCAGTACCTCCACCGAGCAGTCGGGAAGTTGCGCGTGCACCTGGCGGATGGTTTCGGCAAAAATCCAGGCGCCAAAATCGGGAAGATCATCGCGATCGACCGAGGTGATAACAGCGTGGCGCAGATTCATTTGCGCGATCGCCTGAGCCACGCGCGCAGGCTCACCCACATCGTACTTCGGTGGACGGCCATGTGCGACCGCGCAGTAAGCACAATTGCGCGTGCATACATCACCCAGAATCATGAACGTCGCAGTGCCGTGCTCCCAGCATTCTCCTACATTGGGACAGTGCGCTTCCTCGCACACCGAATGCAGGTCCAGCTCACGCATCAGTCCTTTGATGCGAGCATAGTTTGGCCCGCCGGGAGCGCGAACCTTGAGCCACGAAGGTTTCCGCTCAGGAAGGGGCTCCGACCTGTGGCGGCCTAGTATCTGATAGAGCGAATCGGGCATTCTGGGGAGAATGTACCCGCTAGACGGGCAGGGTGGTAGAGCCCTGTAACCTGTTTGAGTGCCGTGTGACGGTTATGCCCATAAAGATCAATCGATCAAACGATTAGAGGATCAAAAGATCAATTGATCGCGATCCTAGATCGCAATCTCTTGATCACTTGTTCACCTGATCATTTGATCGATTGATCAGTCAGTAGCGGGTAAACCGTCCCACGCCAAATGCACCCAGATCGACGGAAGGATCCTCACCCGAGACCAGCGCCCCTACGCACCTCCCAGTGAGGGGACCGAGCAGGATTCCATTGCGACTATGACCGCATGCGTAGATCACCGCTGGCTGTTCAGGGTCGGCTCCAATAATCGGCAGTAAGTCGGGGGTGACGGGCCGCAGTCCCGCCCAGCGTCCGGCTTCCCGAGCCGCGCCGAGCGTGACGCTGATTTCGGCCGCGGAACGGCGAATCAGCTCTACCCCAGAATCGGTTGTGGAATTGTCAAAACCTGCCTGTTCCATCGTACTTCCGAGTAGGGCTACGCCCTCCAGTCGAGGAACCGTGTACCCCGTTGCTCCAATAATCACATGTAGTACAGCGACACCTTCCACCGACAACATCTGACCTCGCCAAGGCTCCACCGGAATCACCCGCGGCAGACCTTCAATCCTGTTGACCCACGCCCCCGCCGCGAGCACGACCTTCGCCGCGCCGATTCTGGTGCCGTTCGCGAGCAGGACTTGCGCCCCTGCGCTCTCGAAGGTCAGCCGCTGTGCGTTCGCTGCAACTTCGAGGATTTTCGATGACTGCCGGACTCTCGTCCATAAGGCGCCCATCATGCGAACGTTGTCCACCCAACCATCGTTCGGGTACATGAGAGCCCATGTCTCTGCCGCGAATCGCAGCCCCGGTTCGACGGACTGCAGATCCCGCGGGGAGAGCAGTTGGGCTCCCCGATGCCCGGTCAGGCGCACCAGGTCCTCAGCGGCAACCAACTCGAGAATGCCGCTCCGGTCGAACGGGATTGTTGATCCGGTCTGGTCTTCGAGGTCCGTGATGAATTCGGGGTACATGTCCCGGGCCACGAAAGCGAACGCACCTGCGGACCCTTCCGCGGGTTCGATCGATGGTGCCAGCATTCCTGCCGCGGCAGTCGATGCAATCCCGGGTTGATCGCCATGGATGACGGCAACCGAGATGCCTCGTTGCGCGCACTCAATTGCTGACGTGAGTGCGACGACCCCGCCACCGATAATCGCTACGTCGAAGTGATCTTTGGTCACCGAGTTGCAGCAAGTCTACACATTCAAAGCGCCATCCGGTAACATTGCGGCCCTGGGGGTTAGGGAGCATCCTTCCCCCTGAAACCGCCGGCCGAGGGCGAGCGTATTCAGGGCAGAACTACAGGAGATACCAAAATGTTGCAGACGATCTTTCTACTCGGCCTCTTTGTCCTGCTGGCGATTATCCTCCTCAAAGTCGTCTTCGGCGTGCTGGGCGGAGTTGTCTGGTTCGCGCTCGGACTGCTATGGCTCGTGATTAAGATTTCGCTGTTCGGGCTGCTGGTGTATATCGTGCTCAGAATATTCAGCCCCGCCACGGCCCGGAAGATCCGGAACAAGTTGTCTGGGAACGGCCTGTAGGGCTTTCCTTTCCGACAATCCAAGAGGGCCGTTCAGAAATCCTGAACGGCCCTCGTTAGCATCCGCGCCGAACGCTCAGCGTGCCAGCCGGTGGCGTTCGAGGTATTCAAGGTCGACTGCATCGATTCGGGCGATAAACACCGACCCTGCACCGAATCCCACGAGCCGGCTGCCTTTTGGCAGGACAACTTTCTCAACCACGCGGCCAGCTTCGTCAATAACATCGAATGTTTGCGGCCCGCCGGCAGTGGTGGTGCGCTGAACCCAGAGGCGACCATCAGCTGCGAATCGCACGGCATTTGTAAGGAATGGTGGCAGAAATCGGGGCCACTCCGACGGTGGCGCCACCGGCACTGGTGGCGGCGTTACCGCAACCGGGGGACCGCCGCCACGCGGAATTGAATACGCATAGAAGCCGCCAGATCGCTGCGCGGCGCGACGGCGCGCTTCGAACCACTCTGATTTATGCGCCTCGGTAACTGTGATCTGTTCATATGTGATAGCGACGGCAGGACGCCGCCTTCCATTGGCGTCGATGAACGCCACCCGATACGGATCCGGGCTGACAAGCGCAATGCGACCGTCGCGTGCGACAGCCCACTGCTGTTCCGTCCTGAAGGCAGGGAGCGGAGTTGCAGGTCTGGCGGACATCCCGGCGACTAACATCGTCGGACGCACGGCAGGGTCAATGACCACAAACGCGGCAGTATCTCGCTTTCCCAGAGGTTGCGCTCGTGCCCATCGCTCGATCGCAGACGAGTCGGAAGGAACGACACTACCATTCGCGCCAATTGCCCAGGGTTGGGCTCTTGCGTACAAGCGGCCTCGCGCATCCGTTTCAGTTGGTTGACTCGACCGAATCAGTGGTCGCGGCGCACCCGGATCTACTGCTCTGAAATCGATTACGTCAACAATTTTTCCATCTGGAGCGACGATATGCATCTTCGCTCCGTCGAGAATCCCGGACGTGTCTCCGGCCAGTGCGAACAGCTTGTTTGGTGCATTGAATTCGCCGGGACCGCTTCCCTTGCGACCAATGGATGCTGCCGCAGTCCAGTTCGCGTTGAGGAGTTGAACGATTGTCTCATCGTCGTCCAGGATCACCACGCGCCCAGCACTCAGCTCGCGAATTGAAGCGATACGGGTGTAGCCGTGTTCAAACCTTGCTTCCGGTTGGGCGAGTGTTCTAACCGGAATCGATTGAGCGCGGAGTGGTGCTGCGGCAATCATTCCGACGAACAGCCCCAACTGCAGCTTCGTCATCGGCGCGGCGGAGCTTTGGCGGGCGTGTGCTTGGTCATTTCCATGTTCATGGTGAGGAAATTCCCTGCTTTCGAACTGACTCTCAGAATCACTCTCGCAGGGGTATCCGAGACCCATACCTTTGCCTCGGCACCCTGCGAAAACATACCATTCGGCGTCCTGATGGTCGGTCGGATTACGATTGCCTGAAAAATACCTGCGGGCACACTGACATCCTCCTTGCCGGTCACATGGATAACCACCGGATTGCGGTCAGGGCGAAAGTATCGCGGGAACGAATAAGTCTGGCCGACCTCGAGTGGAATCGTGCGAATGAAGTAGAGGAAGGATGCCTCATCCAGTGGGTCAGGAACGGACGGCATTTCGGGAAGCGTGTCGGGCGTAATGCGCTGCCGAAAAACAGATCTTTCCGGGAAAATGTCGTAGGCGCGCAGTCGCTTGTTGCCGCGCTCAATTTGCTCCGACGTGTATTGCAGGGAGTGAAGTGTGCTTGTATCAATCCAACTCGAATACACCCCGGTCAGGCTGTAGAGCGCAAAAACACTTGCTGCAACGCGGAGTTCGACGTTCCAGGTAGGGCGACTCCTGACGCTCCCAATACTCTTGACTTCAATCGCGCCCTTGCCGACGGTCGCGGGCCCGTATTTCACCCGGTACTCGGTCCTCTCTCCCACGCCGAAACCGGCCGGCATCGGGCCGCGCGCAGAAGCCGGCGCTGCTGATGTGGAAGTAGGTGGCAACGTTACGGAACCCTGCGGCACAACCAGAGTCGCAGTCGCCACAACCATCACTGACAAAAGTGTCTTCATGTGCGTACCTGTGCCGGCTGCCACTTTCTGGCACTCCAGCCGAAGCGGAAAAGCCCCAGCGCATCCTTCATTGGATGCAGCCGGCTCTCCCTTATTCTGACATCATAACGCGGATCAAGAGATACACTCTCTGTTCGCCGCGAAACGCCCATTGCCTTGAGCAGCAGTCCGAAGTTTGCAGCCCAGCCCTCGTCCACAACGAGCCGCGCCTCCGTCCCTCCGGCAGCTGCCTTCAGCAGTTCCCTTATTACTGAAATCCTATACAGCCGAAAAGTTCCAAACGGATCTGTGATATTGGGTACAGTGACAAAGGGACGCGTAGCCAACAGCCCCAGACGGGTGAGCGAGCGGCCGTTCTTGTCCAGCTTCTCCGGAGGCCGCTCCGCGACGACGATATCTGCTCCGCCCTCGAAGCGCTTCACGAGCTCGGGAATGTTTTCGGGCTGATCAGTAAAATCACCCTGCATGAGGACCATGGCATCGCGCCTGGGATAACGCGTTCGAGCCGCGACATCGTTGAGCAGTTCATTTACCGCGTGGGAATACCCCTTGCGACTCTTGTCACCAAGCACCGTGAGCGGTAGAACCTTGGTGTAGGGCTGCAGGATCTCCCGTGTGGAGTCATCGCTGCCGTCGTCATAAACGACGATTTCGTAGGGGCGCGAATAGTCCTGCAGCACGCGGCGAATCCTCCATAGGAGTACGCCGATTGTGGGACCTTCATTGTAAGCCGGAATACAGATGTACAGCACTCTTCCCACTCCGTGATTCTACGTTCCGCAGGGCGCGGGACGATCAGCCCAAAGGTGATACCCTCGTCCCCTGGCTTCTGCACCAAAGATAGAACGGTGCGCCCTGTCCATTGGACCCCTCATGCCGTCAGAGAGTCAGCCGCGGCACCGCTGGCAACCCTGCCCCCGGCGGCCATCCGGTAACTCGCTTCGGTGGCATCCGCCATCCTCGCGATACTGAAGCGCGATGCGCGTCCCGGTCCGAAGGCCGCGAGTGTGTCCCGCAGCTCCTCATCCTCAACGAGCGACGAGAGTGCGGCTGCGAACGCAACTGCGTCGCCAGAGGGAACGACGAGGCCGCTGCGGCCCTGTTCGATGTATTCGCCCGCGCCACTCTCTTGAAACGCCACCGGCGGAACACCAAGCCCCATGGCATCCAGCACCGCGGTGCTCATGCTATCGGTTCCCGAGAAATTGCAGAGAATATCCATTCCAGCAATTGCGGGCGCGATCTCATCAACGAAGCCGGCTCCGAATGCCAGAGTCGAAGCAATTCGCGTTTCTCCCGCGTGTCCGCCTCCGAGGACGACGAGCCTCAACCTGGCGCGCACGTTCGCATCCACGTGAGAGAGCACGCTGCGAAGAGTTGCTGCCGTTCGCGCGCTCGATACACCAATAACTCCGCAGACTATTGTATTGCGTGGCCAGCGGCACTCGGCATGCCAGTCGCGCGGCCGCACATCGCGATGCACTGGAACACTCGGCGCAATGATATCGACGCGCGATCCGGCAACGCCCAGATCTGTGAGGAAGTGCGCGATCTCTCCGTTGGGAGCGATGAAGCGCGCCGGTCGTTGTCGTAATTTGCCGAGCGTGCCGGTACGTGCGGGAATCGCACGGCAACTCACAACGAGTGTCACTCCGTTGATTCCGACGAGCGCAGTCTGCGCGAGTGCCTGCGAACGCACATCGTGAACGTGCACAATCTGCGGGTGCCACATGCGCACGAGCCTGCGGATACGGCGTGCTGCCGCAATGTCCCAGCTGGCACGCATACGCACTCCTGCCGATGCGACACCCGCTGCTCTCAAGCGCAGCACCAGTCGCGATCTGGGTTGGCTCACCACAAGCGGTTCGTGACCTCTGGCACGTTGTTCCACTGCCAGAAGGAACAACTGTCGTTGTCCGCCCCGCCATTCGGCGCCGCTGTCAATGTGGAGTATCCGTGAATGCATGTCGGCCAAATGAGTTGCGCAGGCTGGCAATCACACGGGTTGAGCGCCAGCACGCTCTCTTTGCCTTTACTGAGAATCAGTCGTCGTCATTAAGCATAAGCATTTCCGTGCGAACGTATGCTATTCGCATGGTGTATTACATGCACGATTGCGAAGGAGGGACGGCATATGATTAAAGCCAATGTCCGCGACATGTTGGATCGCGATGATGCGCAGCTGGCGTTGCGACTCATCGCGCAGGGTTCACAGGAAGAATACGACCTTGCGGAGCGTGAGCTACGCGAGAATGGGATCGATGCATTGCTGGATCATCCGCGGCTCTTGCCGGCGCTGATGAACCGCGATCAGGGAATAAACGCATCGTTGCCCCTCTTCACCTGTGTGGCGGTGCGGGGATCGCTTCGCAAGATGGGAGAAAATGACATCATGATCTCCGACTATCTCGCGGCCCTGCTGTTGCATTTCGGTCTTCGTGAGCGAGCCAGTCGCATCTCCGAAGTTGACGATCAGACGTACATGACCGCGACCGACATTGCCGCGGACCTGGACGATCCCGATGTTACGCGCAGCTTCCTGACCAGAGCGCACATGGGCAACTATGCGCTATGGATCAGCGGACTTTTCCCCGATTACATAGAGGATCGTCGCCGGCGCCGCGGGGGACCTGATCTCGAGTATTACGAAGAGATGGGGCGCACGGGTTTTTCACTCGCCGCGAAACACCGTCTGGCAACAGAGAACAACATGGCAGATCTGTTCCGCCGTGTTGCGGAGCGATTTCTGACGCTGAGAATTGCGCTGAACAGCATCAGCGATGCGATGCTCTTTCCTCATTCGAATTCGCCGGACCGGCTTATGCGGCAGGTTCGGGATGAATTCCGGTGGAGACACATTCACTGATACCTGTGAGGACAGTCCGGGCGAATTTGGGGACAGCCCGGGCGTGCACTTTGGGGAACACGCATCGTTTGCAACTGCTACTTCGCTTGTGTCCCCAAAGTGCACGTCCGGACTGTCCCCAAATTAATCCGGGCTGTCCCCTTTCAGCACCTCTGTCGCGAACCCCCGAAAGAGATTCCGATCCCACGACTCTCGATCGTTGATAAGCTCTTCCGGATGCCACTGCACGGCGACCATCCACCAGTCGTCTCCATCCCACTCGAGCGCCTCGATCATTCCGTCGGGCGCCAGGGCCGCGACGCGCAGTTGCCGCGCAAGCTCACTAACTCCCTGGTGATGCATCGAATTCACCATGAAGCGATTGCTGCCGACCAGATCTGCCAGTCGCGCTGACACCTGCACCTCCACTTCGTGAACGCGCACGGTGCGCTCATCGTAGTCGTGCTTCAGTGATCCAGGTCGCTGTGATGCGATGTCCTGCAGAAGGGTGCCTCCCAGCGCGACATTCATGAGCTGCATACCACGGCAGATTGCGAGAGTGGGCAGAGCGCGCTCGCGCGCTTCGGTGGCGAGTGCAACTTCCCATGCGTCCCGCAACGAGGACGACTCCTGCGTTGCGACATGTCGCTCTTCGCCGTAAAGCGAAGGATCCACGTCGATTCCGCCGGTGAGCAAAAGGCCGCCCACGCTGTCGAGTATTGCGGCTGCCTTAGCGGCATCGCGTAGCGGCGGAACTATCACTGGAATCAGCCCGCAACTCTCCAACGCGTTCACGTACGCAGCGTTGAGCCTGAAACGAGGACCGTTGGGGTGAGTATCCACCGTTGGCGCAACGGCTATGAAATTGTTCGGCTGCTTGGTATTCATTGTATTCCATGTTGTCTTGCGGCCTGGAACTGCAGCTTCGTCATTCCGGCTTGCGCCGGAATGACGAGAGTTGCGACACGAATAGGTGAAAACTACATCGAATGTTTGAAAATCTGCGGCAATCGCTGAAGGATCTGGCGAGCGGAGCTGTCCCACCCGCGCAGCGCGGTGCCGCGATCGCGCACATGCGGGCCACACTGGTGCAGGCGCGCGTCGGGATCGCGGATATCGCAGCGGCGGTGGAGAGCACGAAGTCCAGACTCACCGCCGAACAGGCAGAACTCGAAACTGTCCGCCGTCGCAAAGCGCAGGCAGCACAGATAGGCGACAGCGACACCGTCGCCATCGCTGAGCAATTCGAACAGAAGCACGCCGGGCGAGTCGATGTCCTTGCAAGAAAACTCGCGGTGCAGCAGGATGAATTGCAGCTCGCAGAAACCGAGGTTGCATCAATGATCACCGATCTGAAGGCCGTGTCTGCCGGCGTGGGAAGCGGCTTGGGTGAGAGGACTCCGGGGCGTGAGGCCGATGACATTCTCAACGAAGCGCAGGATCTTCAGCGCGACATTGATGGTCTGGCCCGCCAGCGTGCGCGTCAGAACAGGGAGGCGGATGCCGAGGAGCGCCTCGCGGAACTGAAGCGCAGGATGCAGAAGTAACGACACTGGATCCCCGCTTTCGCGGGGATGACGGACAAGCGGCCCTGACTCTGGTGCTTTGAACCCCCGGCGCGCATCTTCCCGACGCCGCCCCGGGGTGGCAGCCACCAGACACTCTTCAGGAGGTCTTCATCGTGGGAGCAACACCGATACAACAGGGCCTGGGCGACACCGCATCGGATAGAGCCTTCTTCGGCCATCCACGGGGACTCTCCACTCTCTTCTTCACCGAGATGTGGGAGCGCTTCAGCTACTACGGGATGCGCGCCATCCTCATCCTCTTCATGACCGCGGCGGTTACAGACGGCGGTCTCGGTATGGAGCCGGCGGAGTCAGGACCAATCTTCGCGATGTATACCTCGCTGGTTTATCTGGTTTGCATTCCCGGCGGCTGGTTGGCCGACAACTTTCTCGGCGCGCGAAAATCGGTCTTGTATGGTGGTTTGATAATCATGACCGGGCACATTTGCCTGGCGATGCACGGCATCCTGCTCTTCTACATTGGCCTGGGTTGCATCGTCGTTGGTACCGGCTTGCTGAAGCCCAACATCAGCGTCATGGTGGGACAGCTCTACACTCAAGCTGATGTTCGCCGCGATTCAGGATTTTCAATTTTCTACATGGGAATCAACGCAGGTGCTTTTGCTGCGCCGCTCGTTTGCGCCTGGCTTGCGCAGAGCGACCAATTCAAGGGCATGCTTGCCGGATGGGGACTTAACCCGATCGATTCATGGCATTTCGGTTTTGCGGCGGCAGCCGTTGGAATGGGTCTGGGACTACTGCAGTATGTCAGAACTGGTCGTTACCTCGGTACCGCGGGGGAGCGTCCAGCAGTGCCGCCGAGTTCAGAGATCGTTGCAGGTAACAAGCGAACATTGATGATCGGGCTCGGTGGCCTGGCTGTTCTCATCGTTGCGATCCTGCTTGTAGCAATGTCGCGTCCCGAACTGATGACACGCGGCAATATCAACACTGCCTACACGATTGCGCTTTTTGCCGTGGTGTTCGGAGTTTTCGCAAAACTCTTCCTGGGTGGAAACTGGACCGCGGCAGAAAGGGCGCGGATCTCGGTTGTCTTCGTACTATTCTGCGCCGCAGCCATCTTCTGGGGCGTGTTTGAACAGGCAGGATCGACACTCAGTCTGTTCGCAGAAGGATCCACCGACAACAGGATTTTTGGCCGCGAATTCCCATCTGGCTGGTGGCAATCGGTGAACGCTCTACTCATCGTTGTTCTCGCGCCGTTTTTCTCATGGCTCTGGGTGCGACTGGGCACGCGCAATCCAGGGTATCCAGCGAAATTCGGCATCGGTCTGGCCTTCGCGGGTCTGGGATTCCTCTGGCTCATCGGCGGCGCAAACGCGTCGCTGGATGGAACGAAAGTAGGAATTCACTGGCTGTTGGGTGTATATCTGCTCCACACAGTTGGCGAGCTATTCCTCTCTCCCGTGGGCTTGTCGGCGATGACGAAACTTGCGCCGGAACGCGTGGTGGGCATGATGATGGGCGTCTGGTTCCTGGCCTCGTCTGTCGGAAACTTCCTGGGAGGGTCAGCTTCCGGATTCTACGAAACGCTGCCGCTTCCGAAACTCTTCCTGATGGTCGGAATGAGCGCGATGATCATGGCAGCAATCTTGTTCGCGCTTGTGGGACCGATCAACCGCATGTTGAAGGCGCGCGGGCTCACGTCGACAGGAGCAGCGATTACCTAGCTCTTGATGGGCGGTACTTTGATGCAGGCAACAAGATGTGCCGCCGCTTTTTCCTCGAGCGGCGGCACAATTTGTTCACAGGCAGCATCCTTGGCCGGATGAAAACAGCGCGGATGAAAGACGCACCCACTTGGAGGCCGAGCTGGGGACGGTACGTCGCCTTGCAGAACGATGCGGTCGCGCTTCGCATTGGGATCGGGCACGGGCACGGCTGACAACAGCGCCTGCGTGTAAGGCATCAGTGGTTCGCGATAGATATCATCGGCCGCGCCCTCTTCCACCACGTGGCCCAGATACATCACCGCGATGCGCGTGGCCATGTGCCTCACGACCGACAGGTCATGCGCAATGAACAGATACGTCAGGCCGCGCTGCTTCTGCAAATCCATCAGCAGATTGATCACCTGCGCCTGCACTGAAACGTCGAGCGCCGAAACCGGTTCGTCGCAGACAATGAAATCCGGCTGCACCGAAAGCGCGCGCGCAATTCCAATGCGCTGCCGCTGGCCACCGGAAAACTCGTGCGGAAATCGCGTTGCGTATTCGGGACGCAAGCCGACTTCGTCGAGGAGCAACTGTACCTGCTTGTCCGCCTCCGCGCCCTCGGCAAGTTCGTGAATCGTCATCCCCTCGCGGATGGCATTCCCCACGCGCATCCGCGGGTTGAGCGATGAGAAGGGATCCTGAAACACAATTTGCATGCGGCGTCGCATCGCGCGCAGATCGGAGCGATTGAGCGCCAGAAGATCCACGCCATCGAAATGCACCGTGCCAGCGGTAGGATCGATGAGCCGCAGGATGCAGCGCCCCGCCGTTGTTTTGCCGCAGCCAGATTCGCCAACGAGAGCAAGCGTTTCTCCGCGTTTGATTTCAAATGACACCCCATCCACGGCGCGCACCGCACGTGTCGACCTCCCCAACACCCCGCTTCGAATGGGAAAGTGTTTCTTGAGATTGCGGACTGAAAGGAGAACATCACCGGCGGCAGCACCCTCGCTGACGCTATTGACAGATTTGTCAATAGGATCTGCAGCGGTACGGCTCACGTTGTGCTCATGCCGGTTCTCCGGCAGCATTGGCGGGATGCCGTTCTTTCCTGCGTTCCGGCTCATTAACGAGGTGACAGCGTGAAGAGTGTGAATCGCTCAGTGGGAAAAGCAACGGAGCTTCAACTGCGCACAATGGCCATTCGTGTTCGCAGCGATCATGAAAGCGGCAACCCGATGGCCAGTGCGTCGCAGGCGGAACGGTTCCCGGTATCACGCGCAAGCGATCACGCCGTCCCTCCAGGCGCGGAACCGCCTCCATCAGACCGCGTGTGTAGGGATGATGCGCTTCGCTGAAAAGCGTACGCACATCGGTCTCCTCGACAATCTGCCCGGCGTACATGACAGCCACCCGGTCCGCCATCTCCGCAACCACGCCGAGGTCGTGCGTGATGAGAAGGATTGCCGTCCCCGTGCGCTTTTGCAGATCGCGGAGCAGCTCGAGCACCTGCGCTTGAATTGTCACGTCCAGCGCAGTGGTCGGTTCGTCAGCGATGATCAGCGCGGGACTCATCATCAGTGCCATGGCGATCAGCACACGTTGTCGCATCCCTCCTGACAGCTGGTGCGGATACTCCTTCGCGCGTTCGGCAGGGTCGGGAATTCCCGTGAGTTCGAGCATCTCGACGGCACGGTTCCACGCACCGCGTGACGATGACCGTGCATGAATGCGCGCTACTTCCGCAACCTGGTCCCCTACGGTGAAAACCGGATTGAGAGCGGTCATCGGCTCCTGAAAAACCATCGCGATGCGATTGCCACGCACAGCGCGCAACTCCTTCTCCTTCAGTCGCAGCAGATCACGACCTTCGAACTCGATAACACTGCCGTCCTCGATCCGGCCCGGAGGATCGATGAGCCGCATTATCGAGAGCGCCGTCACGGACTTTCCACACCCGGATTCTCCCACGACCGCGAGAGTCTCCCCCCGTGAGATGCTCAGGCTCACACCATCCACCGCACGACCAATCCCCGCTCCAGTGTGAAACCAGGTGCGCAAATCCCGGATGGAAAGAAGCTGGTCGGTCATTGCCTCTGTGACGGAGCGGCGGGATCCACCCGCCACTCCCTGAACCGACTCCACCACGCGTACGCCGACAACGCCGGGATGTGGAGGCGAGCGTTTACCGCAGCGCTCTGGCGTGGCTCATACATCCATATAGCGGCCACGTCATCGGTCGCCATCTGGTAGGCACGCCTGAAATATCCCTGGCGTCGCGTCGCGTTGAACTCACCGAGAGCGCTGTCGGTGATCGCAGTCATCACACGATTCTCGTAGTATCCGTGATTGAGAGTTCCGGCGCCCGCGGATGTTCGTCCACTCCATTCATCGCGGAGACCAGCAGGACTCGGCGTTGTGAGATGAGTGCCGAAGTAGGTGTCAAAGTCGTGCGCCGCCACGCGTGCGGCATAGGTGGGGTAGTCGGCGTCCTCGATCACCAGACTCACGCCAATCTTGTGCAGCTCGGCCTTGGCGAGAAGCGCGGCGCGCTGGCGGGCCTGGCTTGTGTTCGGTACGAGCAGTCCGAATTCCAGGCGTCTCATGCCTCTCACTCGAAACTCGCCCGATGGCGGAATCCTCCAGCCCAGAGAGTCAAGGATGTATGACGCGCGCATGGGATCGAAAGGAATCTGCCGCAGCGTAGTGTCCGCCGTGGACATCGATCTCACAAACGGTCCGAACGCGACGTTCGCGAGCGAATCGAAAACAGTGCGGACCAGCGACTCTCTGTTGAGTGCAAGCGCGATGGCGGCTCGCACACCGCGATCGCTCAGAATCGGATGAGGTCGGGAACCGCCGAGTCGTTCGCGGAAGTTGAACGCAATGAAAGCGTACTCGCGGGTGGGATACGTGACGGCGCGTACACCCGGATTGCGCAACAGCTCTTCCATGGCGGGGTGCAACACTTCCGCGAAGTCGGCACCACCGTTCATCACTTTGGTCGCGGCCGCGTTGTAGTCGCCGGAAGCGGAGAAGACAACGCGATCAACAGCAGGACGGCCCAGGTAGTTGTTCGTATCGGCCGCGAGTTCCAGCACGACGTTGGGTTCACCGCCCCATCGCAGAAAGCGGAATGGACCGCTGCCGATTGGGCGGCGCACGAAGGGAGACGTGGCCAGGTCATTGCGCGCCACCGCGACGAGCAAGTGCTCAGGCAATATCCGCATGTCGTGCGTAGCGGTGTAGAACTGCTCCGGACTGCGCGCTGCGAACCAGAAAACCGTCGTTGCGGAATCGGGGGTACTCACAGAGTCAATGGCAGCGAAGTTTGCAGCACCGTCGTACACCGTCGAATCCCGGTACAACGAAAATGTGAAAGCAACGTCGGCCGCGCGAACTGGAGCGCCGTCATGCCACTTTGCGGCGGGATTGATGTGAAATGTTATTGATAGCGAGTCACGACCCCATTCCCAGGTTGCAGCCAGTCGCGGCACAAAATCCTGGGATCCTGCGGTGCTGCCGCGATCCTTGAGATCGGCGAGCCGTTCAAAAATCTGATCGGTCACCTGCATTCCCTGCGACGTATGCACCAGAGGAGGGAAGAGGATATCCGCCTCCGCGGCGGATGAAATGACGATCGTTGTGACCGGTCCAGTGCCCACCGGTTTGTCGCCTGCACTGCACGACACTGCACTGACCAGCACGCAGAAGAGTATGACAGTGGCGGGCGAAGATTCAGTCATCGGCGCCAGGTCCAGAGTTCGTCGCGGTAACGCGCATTTGCTTCGGCCAGAGCCGCGTTGGGGAGATCATCGATGCGGAGCGGAATTGCCTCTGAATCCTCCAGCGCGGCAACTGCAAGCTGCAATGCAGCGGCTACCTCGTTCCATTCCGGTTCGCGCCCCAACGCCTCGCTTAGCGTTGCCGGCTGAGATTCCGCCGCGGTTCTGCTGAGTAGCAGTTGGGAAATCAACGACTGATCATCATTCGTGAGAATCGACCCGTGCTGCAGCAGCGCATCTGCATCGCGCCACTGCGCGCTGCCCACAAGTTTTCTTCCCTGGATGACGAGTTCTCCTTTGGCCGGCTGGTCGAAACAGGGAGAGGGACCGAGTCCGGCGGAACGGCTGAGCCCAGCGGATGCGGTCGCGCCAACGCCGAGTGAATCAAGAGCGTGCAGCAGCAGTCGGTTGATTCGTTCGTACGATTCCTTCAATGAACCCAGCCCCGTTTCGGGAGCGGCGACTGCATACGTGACTTCGCGATGGTGCAGCACTGCGCGGCCTCCGGTTGGCCGACGAACGCAATTGATGCCTGCGCCCTGAAGACGTTGAGGGTCATACATGCCGCGCGCCACCTGGTTGCGTCCGAAAGAAAGTGTCGGACGCATCCACGAGTACACGCGCAACACGCACTCGCCTGTCATTCGCGCATGTTGCATCAGAGTCTCGTCAACTGCCATGTTCCACGGCCCATCGGATGGACCGGTCAGCAGAACGCGCCATGTTGCACTGTTCATTTACGGTGTTTGCTCGGTTGACGGATTGAATAGATTACACCGCGAGAGGCGGACCCCCAAGTCCGCCCTGCCCCTGTCATTCCGGCGAAAGCCGGAATCCATGTTCACCTCTACAATGGATTCCGGCCTTCGCCGGAATGACGAGATTCCGAAGACATCCCTGCGGCGCAGACGCCGCCACGGGTTATGAGGTATTAAATGACCACCACTGTTCGCGAAAAAGCGACTACAACAAATAACGAATCTACCCCTCTCGACGCATTCAGTCGAAGACATATTGGTCCGTCCGAGGCCGACATCGCGGCGATGCTCGAGCTGCTCGGCTTTAAGGACCTGGATGAGATGGTAGCCGCCACTGTTCCCAAAGCCATTCGATTCCGTGGCGCGCTCACTGGTAGTGCTCAATCCGAACACCGGGCGCTACTGGGGATAAGGCAGCTCGCATCGCTCAACAAGGTATTCCGCTCCTTCATTGGAATGGGATACTACGACACAATCACGCCGCCGGTAATCCTCCGAAACATTCTGGAAAACCCGTCGTGGTACACGGCGTACACTCCGTATCAGGCGGAGATCGCGCAAGGCCGGCTCGAAGCGCTGCTCAACTTCCAGACGGTTTGCATCGATCTCACCGGGCTTCCTATAGCCAGCGCGTCGTTGCTTGATGAAGGAACTGCCGCCGCAGAAGCTATGGCGATGAGTTACGGCGTGAAGGGTAAGGCAGGGAAGGAGGTTTATTTCGTTTCGGAGGACTGCCATCCGCAGACGATTGAAGTGGTGCGAACACGCGCTGAAGCGCGTGGCATCACCGTCGTCGTGGGGCCACACACGAAATTCGACTTCACCCCTGAGGTTTTCGGCGCACTGGTGCAGTACCCTGCCAGCGACGGAGCCATTCACGACTATGCCAGTTTCTGTGAAAAGGCGCATTCAGTTGACGCTCTTGTCACGGCCGCCACTGACCTGCTGAGCCTGACCCTGCTCACACCGCCCGGCGAGTGGGGAGCGGATGTTGCCGTGGGCAATTCGCAGCGCCTGGGTGTGCCGCTGGGCTTCGGTGGTCCGCACGCCGCGTTCTTCACCACGCGCGACGAGTTCAAGCGCCACATGCCGGGCAGAATCATCGGAGTTTCCAGAGACAGCGATGGCAGGCCGGCGCTTCGTATGGCGCTGCAGACGCGCGAGCAGCACATCCGTCGCGAAAAGGCAACCAGCAATGTCTGCACCGCGCAGGTTCTGCTCGCGGTGATTGCGGGAGCATATGCGGTGTGGCATGGGCCTCAGGGCCTCAAGGGGATCGCCGCGCATGTTCATCGCGCGGCGCAGCGCTTTGCGCGCGGTGTTGAGGGTGCAGGTCACACGGTGACGCACGCTGCCTTCTTCGATACAGTGCGAGTGGAAGTTCGCGTGGGAAACGCTGCAGCATTGGTCGACGCTGCCCTGGCACATGGCATAAATGTGCGGAAGTTGTCCGGCAGCTCGGTCTCGGTCTCCTTCGGAGAGACTGTCACTGCCGGCGACGTCAGCGAACTGCTCGAAGTATTCGGAGCAACCGGGAAGTCACCTGAAGGAAGCGACGGGGTTCAAACATCCATTCCGAAGCCGTTCGCGCGCGCGAGCCAGTTCCTTACGCATCCGGTTTTCAGCCGCTACCACTCCGAGACGGAGATGCTGCGCTATCTCAAGCGACTTGAGTCGCGCGATCTGTCCCTGGTGCACTCCATGATTCCGCTCGGCTCCTGCACGATGAAACTCAACGCAACCGCCGAGATGATTCCGGTTACCTGGCCGGAGTTCGGAGCGGTTCATCCATTTGCGCCGTCGGATCAGTGCAAGGGATATGCATTGCTCTTCAAGGAGCTGGAAAAGGATCTCGCTGAAATTACCGGGTTCGCCGCGGTGTCGCTGCAGCCTAACGCGGGATCGCAGGGCGAGTTTGCGGGGTTGCTGGTGATTAGTCGATACCACGAGGCGCGCGGCGAATCGCACCGCAATGTCTGTCTCATTCCGCAATCAGCGCACGGAACCAATCCTGCCAGTGCTGTGATGGCCGGCATGAAGGTCGTTGTGGTTCGTACCGACGCACGCGGTGAAATTGACATGGCAGACCTAAAGGCCAAAGCGGCCGTGCATAGTGCCAACCTCGCTGCGCTGATGGTGACATATCCATCGACCCATGGTGTCTTCGAGGAAAGCATCACCGAAGTTTGCCGCACCGTTCACGATTGTGGCGGCCAGGTGTACATGGATGGCGCCAACATGAATGCGATGGTCGGTCTGTGCAGGCCGGGCGACATTGGCGCCGATGTCTGTCATCTGAATCTTCACAAGACCTTTTGCATTCCACATGGCGGCGGAGGCCCTGGAATGGGTCCCATCGCCTGCGCGGCGCATCTCGCTCCGCATCTGCCGGGTCATCAGGTGATGCAGATTGGTTCCGCGGCCTCCGCCGGCGCAGTATCGGCAGCGCCGTGGGGGAGCGCGAGCATCCTGCCAATTTCGTACATGTACATCAAGATGATGGGCGGTGCGGGTCTCAAGTCAGCGACCGAAGTTGCAATTCTCAATGCCAACTACGTCGCTCGCCGACTGGAACACGAGTACCCTGTGCTTTACAAAGGCAGCAATGGGATGATCGCGCACGAGTGCATCATCGATACGCGGCCGCTAAAGGCATTCGGTGTGGAAGTCGAGGATATCGCGAAGCGCCTCATGGATTATGGGTTCCATGCACCCACGGTGTCCTTTCCCGTTGCGGGTACATTGATGATCGAGCCCACGGAGAGCGAATCGAAAGCGGAGCTGGATCGATTTGTTGAAGCTCTGCTCTCAATTCGGGAGGAAGTGCGCGAAATAGAAACCGGGAAGGCTGATCGGGAGGACAACGTGCTCAAGAATGCGCCGCATTCTCTGGCGCATGTGATCACCGGTGAATGGACGTCGCCCTACTCGCGCGAGAAAGCGGCTTTTCCGGCCCCGTGGTTGCATGAGAGCAAGTTCTGGCCGCACGTCGGGCGCATCGACAGCGCTTTCGGGGATAGGAATCTCGTGTGCGCGTGTCCGCCTGTCGAAGAATATCTCTAGTGAGAAAAAGCTTCTAATAGGAAGCAGGTCTGCAACTTCTGAACACTGTGCACTCACAACTGCCAACTGAGGTCATCCGTCCTGGATTCCGGTCTGATGACCTCAGTGTGCAGTGAACAGTGGTCAGTGATCAGAAGTGAGGGGGCGCGGGCGCAGGTCTGCAACTTCTGACCACTGAACACTGACAACTGCCAACTGAGGTCATCCGTCCTGGATTCCGGTCGGATGACCTCAGTGTCCAGTGAACAGTGGTCAGTGATCAGAAGTGGCTGACACTACGCTTCTATTGCCCTATGTGCGAAGCGTACTTCTTCGAATCAAGAAGCGCGTCTTTCTCCGAAGGACTTGCCATCCGCATCCGAATCATCCACCCATCCCCATAAGGATCGGTATTCACCAGATTGGGCTCCTTGTCCAGCCGCGTGTTAACAGCGACAATCTCGCCCTTTAGTGGTGAGAACAGTTCGGACACCGCCTTCACCGCCTCGATCGTCCCGAACACATCGTGCTGGCCGAACTTGGCGCCCACTGAGGGAAGCTCTACATAGACGACATCGCCCAGCTCGCCCTGCGCATAATCGGTGATGCCGATTTCGACGATCGCGGCGTCGGCCGTGGCCTTCACGTACTCGTGATCTTCAGTGTAGAGCAGATCGTTGGGAATCTCGGCCACCTGATACTCCGCAGCAGTTGTTGGGTCGGGAGGGCGGAAGTCTAGGAATGCCGGCTGGGTGAGTCAAGGATTCAGAGGGACGCAGCTGTATGAAGTGACTGAAGCGACTGAAAAACTTCCTCCACCTGCTGATCAAGAGCTGTGAGCGAACCCGAATTGTCGATCACAAAATCTGCGCGCGCCCGCTTGAGCTCCGCGGGCATCTGCGCTGCGATCATTTCCATCGCTTCGGTCTCCAGCAACCCACGCTCCTTCATCAGTCGCTCGAGGCGCTGCGGTCGCGGAGCATCGACGAGAATTATTTTCTCAAAATCGTCCGTCATGTGCCGCTCGAACAAAAGCGGAATATCACAAACCACCAGCGTGTCTCCCCGTTCCCTGGAGCGCTGTACCAGCTCATCGCGAAGACGGGCAACTTCGGGATGCACGATCGCGTTCAGTTCCTCGAGTTGCTCGGTATCCGCGAACACGATCTGTCTGAGTGCCGCCCTGTCGAGCGCTCCGCTCGGCTGCCGCACCGTTGGTCCCCAGCGAGATACGATCTTCTTCAGCGCCGACGTTCCCGGCTCAACAACGCGTCTGGAGAGAAGATCGGCATCAATAATCGTTACGCCCCGTTCGGCCAGCAGCTGCGCGACCGTGGACTTTCCGCTGGCGATATTGCCTGTGAGACCCGCGAGTAGCATTAACCTGTGTGTTGAAACGTCTGCTGAAGGGCAATTCCTCCAGCATATCTTACGCCGGTGCCAACAACTGTCAACATGCTGCCCGGTAATGCTGCATTACGCAGGATCAAATCATATACTTCCCCCTGCGAGTGAATAGCGTTCACTGTTCAATACGGCGGGGGCACATCATATAGTGTGGCGATCCTGGTGCATTTTGATGTGCGCGCTCATGATCTGCGGCTGCGATCGACCGTCGCCGACTCCCGGTGCTGAATCATCAGCCCGGGCCGCTCCCAGGTGGGCGCCTTTGTCGCGCGCCACGGCGGACTCTGCGGTGTTCCGCGAGAAATACACCGGTGCCTGGACCACCGCCCTCGTTGCCCAGCGACTGATTGAGGCGGGGTTCGCGGTCACACTTACTGACAGTACAATCAACTATCCGCACCTTTCGGTGCCCGGCAAATACATCCACCTTGGTCGCGGCGATGTGCATGCATTCTTCTATCCCGACACAGCGAAAGCGAGAATGGATGCGGCGCGACTGGATTCCCTCACCGCTGCGCCGCCTGGCGTAGTGGTGCAGTGGGCCAAGCCGGTAACACTCGTCAGAAACCTCAATCTCGTTGTGATATTTCTGAGCGATAGTCCCGTAAGCTCGGAACGCTTGTCCGACGCAATTCTGGGCGGTTTGATGCCGCCTCCGGAGTCCATCAAATGAGCACTGGAAATCCGCCCAAGCAGGCGGTCCACGAGGAACGATTCGACGAGATGGAACAGCTCACCCGCCGCATGCTGGAGCTGGTGGGCGAGGATCCGGAGCGGGAGGGTCTCGCGCGCACGCCGCAGCGGGTCGCACGCTCGCTCAGCTGGCTCACCCAGGGTTACGATATGAACCTGTCGGACGTGGTCGGGAAGGGCGTGTTCGAACAGGGGCACGAGAGCATGGTGCTGGTTCGCGACATCGAACTGTATTCACTCTGCGAGCATCATCTGTTGCCATTCTTCGGCAAAGCGCACATTGCTTACATACCGAACAAACAGATAATCGGCCTTTCCAAGCTGCCGCGCATCGTCGACATGTTCGCGCGGCGGCTTCAGGTACAGGAGCGTCTTACTGAACAGGTAGCCGATGCAATTCAGCAGGTCCTGCAACCGCAGGGTGTGGGCGTTGTGATAGAAGCGCGCCACCTCTGCATGATGATGCGCGGCGTGGAGAAGCAGAGCTCGAAGACGATCACGTCGGCGATGCGCGGGATCTTCCGCAGCGATCCGAGGACGCGCGAAGAATTCCTCTCCCTCGCGCGGGGCAAGTCGATCGCCGGTTCAACCGCTCGCGATTCAACGCCGAACGCGAAATCGATTCCTTCGCAATCAGGTTGCGGGCCGCCATCGACCTCGATTCTGTCTCCGCCGATCTGGGCCGGGTGATCGCAGACACGGTCGGGCCATCGTC
>CAZKXZ010000014.1:0-76333 GCA_964556695.1 uncultured Gemmatimonadales bacterium | reverse complement strand
ACCTCCTGCTCCCAAAGCAGGCGCGATACCAGGCTACGCTACGCCCCGGAATGAGCAAATATCACTACCCTGCGGAGTCGGGTCAACCGGGACTTCGCAGTTTCTCCATCTCCAATAACCGCGCCAACAGACCCGCGAACGCCCGTCCTCTATGAGAGACTTGCTGCTTCTCCTCTCGCGAACACTCTGCAAGTGTGCATCCGAGGTCATCGGACAGAAAAAGGGGATCGTAGCCAAATCCCTCTTCGCCGCGCGCGCTGTCCGTTATCACACCTTCGGTTTCGCCTCGCACCACCAGCTCTGCACTATCCTCGATGTACGCCGCGACGCAGACGAATCGCGCTCGCCGATCACTCTTCCCTGTCAGTTCAGCGAGCAGCTTGTTGCGATTGAGCTCGTACAACTCTTCATCATTTGTGGATGGAGATCCGCTCCATCTCTTGCTATGGACGCCAGGCCGACCGTCTAGTGCCCATACTTCGAGTCCCGAATCGTCGGCGACAGTTGGCAATCCGCTCAGCGTCGCGAAATGGCGTGCCTTGGCAAGTGCGTTCTCCTCGAATGTGTCGAAACACTCGAGATCATCTTCCTCAGGTGTTTCGGGAATTCCTGCGTCGTCGAGGGTGAGAAGGTTGCGGCCCAGTGGCGCGAGCAACGGCTTAAGCTCGTGCAGCTTCCCCTTACTGCGGGTCGCAAGGAGAAGATCGGTCGAACTCAATCGTCGAGCGCTCGTTGCTGCGCGTCGATCAACTGCACGATCCCGGAAGTTGCCAGCGAAACAAGCTTCGCGAGCTTCTCGTGCCCGAAGGTTCCCTTCTCGCCCGTGCCCTGCAGCTCCACGAATTCCTGCTCGCTGCTCATGACAACGTTCATGTCTACTTCGGCGCGCACATCTTCTTCGTAGTCGAGATCCATCACCGCAACGCCATCCACGATCCCAACGCTCACCGCCGCCACTCGCCGGCGCACCGGGGATTCGGCAACCAGTCCGCGCTCCTTCATCCACGCAAATGCATCACACACCGCGACCGCCGCACCGGTAATTGCCGCGGTGCGCGTACCACCATCCGCCTGCAATACGTCGCAATCAATCTTGAGCGTGTGTTCGCCGAATGCGAAGGAGTCGATCATCGCGCGCACACTTCTGCCTATTAATCGCTGAATCTCCTGCGTGCGCCCACCCAGCTGGCTCCTCTCGCGATTGGTTCGGGTCTTGGTAGCGCGCGGGAGCATTGCATACTCCGCGGTTATCCAGCCTTCGCCCTTCCCGCGCCGCCACGCTGGTACTCCAGCTTCGACGGACACCGCGCACAACACGCGCGTGCCACCAAATGAGACGAGACACGAGCCCTCGGCGTAGGGCGCTACGCCACGCTCCATTGTGACGGGACGCATGGAGTCATTGGGCCGACCGCTGCCGCGCGCGAATGGCGGCATCAATAATTAGCGCGCGCGCTGGGAGAAAAATGCAGGTAGTGCTTCCAGATTCGGAGATCGACCAATTCAGAATAGCTGCCCGAGATGGATATTGTCCGCCCAATTCTCAACACCCTGACGCTCCTCGCCGCGGGCGGTAGACCAAGAGAATCGGCCACGATCCCCAATCTCACGTGGATGGCGGAGTCGGTGACCGTCGAGGCAAACCGCGCACTCTGTTTCATCTCATCTTCAAATCGGTAATAGCGGAAGTAGACGCGTCCAACCGTCACGCCGACATACGCGGCAACCACGATGAGGGCCACCAGCACGAGGCAGCCAAGCGTCGACCTGCCGTGTCGCTCGCGTCCACCGTGGTTCACCATTGGGATTGTATTCCCTGGACGATTTGCTGGACGAGTTTCACAAGCGCGTCGTGCCTCCCCGTTAGCTCCGCACTCTCGGCATATTCACCTCTCCCTACCAGAGACTTCTTCGGGAGAATCGCTGTGTTCTTCACGTTGTTAGTGACTGTAACTTCGATGGTGACCTCCAGCCTGCGGCGCGTTCCCGCGGCCCGCGATGGGTCGGCACTGAATGCCACAGGTATATCCAGATCGTAGCGCGTAATCAAACCGCTCACGGTAATATGCGCGGTTGCTTCAGGCGCTTCCTTGCGGCCCATCTTGCGCATTTCTGTCGAAATCATGTCCGCGAGTTCACGTTCGAGGCCCGGAGACGTGGTTCTGTTTTCGAAAGGCAATACGGCCACCGTCTTGAGACTCTTGTCCAGCCCTCCACTCGTCAAACTATACGGAAAGCAGGACGCGAGCACGACAAGCAGTGCTGCGCTAGTAGCGCCAGATACCAGACGAAAACGCTGCGACAATTGAATCCTTGACCTCTGTCAATTTGAGGATGCTGTTACCCCGCACATATGTGACTGCACCATCCTGCGCGCGCGTCACGCGCTCGACGCGCTTTCCCTTAACCGCCTTCTCCATACTCACCAGACGACTGCCATCAAACGTTGCGCGCCACTTTGGATCTGAACCGATATCGGCGCGCACCACCCCATCCTGAACTCTCTTTATCGTATCACCGGACGCCGGTACCGCCAACCTGCCTACCGCTGCCCATATCAGTTCGGGAGTGGGAAACATACGGATGGTCTCTTCGTCCATGGGGGTGCGAAAGGGACCGGCACCGAGGAGAATCGCGAAGCTCGAAAGCTGACCGCCTTGCAACTCCACGTCCAGTCGCAGGCTGTCGGGAGCTGCAATGCTGAAGCGTCCCAGTCCCTTGGTGTTGATACGGCCGTCCTTGTACTCCCACCTGAAGTTGAGCATGCGATGCCCACTCAACGCGGTGTTGGGAAGTGAGCCTGTGTACTCCGTTCCGGACAGAACGGCCATGCGCGGCGCGCAGGCTGTCAGAGCGGACAGCAGTGCCAGTGCAACAACAAGGGGAGTGAGGCGCGCCGTGGTGCGATTGGGCGCCGTTGCACTCACCTTACTATGAGGCGCAGCAGCAGGTCTCCCTGCAAAATCGCATCGAGCACCGGCAGGCCGCTTTGCACACGGCCGAATACGGTGTGCAAACCATCCAGATGCGGCTGGGGAGAGTGAGTGATGAAGTATTGGGCGCCACCTGTATCGGGACCGGAATGAGCCATGCTGAGCACACCGCGTTCGTGGCGGTGCCTGTTGAGCTCATCTCTCAGCGTATACCCCGGTCCGCCCGATCCGGTACCCTCGCCATCCTGCACCACGAAATTGGGAACGACACGGTGAAAGCGCGCACCGTTGTGGTAGCCCGACTGCGCCAGCGTCAAGAAGCTGTTTACAGTAAGCGGCGCATCCGCGGCAAAGAGTTCCAGTTCTATCGACCCTCGCTCGGTCTGCATTGATACACGGGGATTGCGTCCCGCAAGCGAGGGAACGACATACTTTCGCACCAACTCAACGTACCAGGCAGCTCCAGGGAGATTGGTCCCTGTAGATGGCTGGGGCCAGCCGGCCAGCTGAGGAATGCCCTGCGACGCACGGATCTCTGCAGCGTCCGCGGGCAGCATTATGGACGCGATCTGCGCGCTCACATCGTCGGGAAGCGCGGTACTGTCGCGACGGATTGCTGCGGCGACAAAGCGGAGCGCTGCGGCGCGTGCGTCCGGGATGGAATCCTCGCGCCATGCCTGCCGCAGCGCGAGCACACGCGCAACCTCGGCACCTGTTGCGGCGCGCGCTAGCGCGTTGACAATAACGGTGCGCACTGCGGGATCGTCATCCGACAAACCCGACCAGAGCAGCGCACGCGCATCCGGGAACGAGTCCATTCTCATCGACACGACGGAGAATGCGGCGCGCCTGACTTTGGCATCGCGGTCTTTTTGAAAAACAGCAACTGCTTCACGCATGGCAACCGCGGACAGACTCGATGAGAGTTCAGCAGCCGCCGTACGACGACGCGCAGACGAATCAGCCCGCCAGGCGCTGTGTTGATCCAGCAACAGAGCACGCGGCACCGCCGCAGCGAGGAGAGTCCTTCGATAAGTAAACGATGTGTCCGCCCGCCACATCTCGACCCATGCGGTCGTGTCCATCAGGATGGTACGTGCAGCGGAAGAAGCAGCCGTAATGCGCACATTGCCATCGGGATCGCGTGCTGCGAGCCGCACAGCCGCTGCACCGCGCGCGCCAAAAGAGGCGAGTGATGTAACAGCATTCACTCTCACCTGCGCGTCGCTATCGCGTGCCAGAGTTGGCAGAGTCTCGAGGGCAGTGCCCATAAGCGAATCACCAACCGCCGGCAGTGCAAACGCGCGCGCAACCTGCGCCCGCGCCATCGCGAACGGTGACTGAGCAAGGGGCAGCAGAGCACGAAGCGCGCTGGGCGGACGGTTGCGCGAGACCGCATAGGCAGCTCGCCACACTGTTGCGCTGTCGGTCGATCGCAGATGCGGCAACAACTCGGCTACAGGAACAGGCGCCAGCTTGGTCGACGCCAGAAGGAGTGCATGCAGCGCCCGAGGGTTGCGCGGCGGACTGACGAGTTTCCTCAACATTGCGACGCGCAGAGAATCTCGCCATTGCACCGCCTCGGGATCATTTCTACGGCGCAACGAATCCGCTATGGTGCCCAGCGACCAGGCAGCTTCAACGGCAACAGGGCCCGGCATATCGAGCGCACGTGCAAGCGCGGCAACACCTGCGCCATCCCGCAAAAGACCGAGCGAATACGCGGCCTGCGCCGCAACACCGGTATCGGCATCCTGCAGAAGGGCGCGCAAGGTGGGCGCGAAATTCGCCGCATGTACCTGTCCTGTGGCTAGCGCTGCAAATGCGCGAAGTCGCGGATTAGTGGACGCGAGAGCGCCTACCAGCAGTGCGGAATCGGGCTTGCGCGCATCCGTCATCGCCAGCACCCGGCCCCAAATTGCAATATCCTGCTCGGCGAGTGCTGACTGGTTCGACTGAGCCAGGAGCGGAGCAGGAACGGCTGCAACGGACAGCAGCACTGCAGTCGCTACTCTACGAAACATGGCTCTCAAGCAACGCTCTGACCGCATCGGGGATGGCGACAACATTGCCCGCCGGACCGAGGCAGACCAAGGTAGTGGAAGCGCTGACAAGTTTCTTTCGGGACGCGGCATTCAGGACAAGATAATCGAATTCCACGGTGCGCGAACGTACCCGCGTCACAGTTGTCTCAACAATGATCACGTCGTCATAGCGCGCGGACGCATGAAAGCGCAGCGATGCGTCCGAAACCGCGAGCGCAAATCCCTGCTCCTCCATGCGCGAGTACGGATACCCCGCCTGTCGCATCAGTTCCGTGCGCCCTGCCTCGCACCAGACCAGGTAGTGCGCGTGGTACACGATCCCCATTCGATCGGTCTCAGAGTACCGCACGCGCAACTCAAACTGGGATGGCATGGGGCAAAAGTGTGTCTTGGTCCGTGCAGCCACGCAAGCGTTGAGCATCGCGTAGTGCGGAGCGGGAACTGCGTTCACGGGAACTGCGGGTTCGGGAACGACGGTTGCGGGGACTGCGGATGCGGAACTGCGATCACGAGCGCCTTGGACGCCGTTCCCGCCACCGCTGTTCCCGCAACCGCCTTCCCCGCACGCGCCGTTCCCGTGAACGCCGTCCCCGCTCCGCAGTTCGTCTCGTATTCCACAAGCTTTCCCCGAAATGCCGAACCGTATAGACTCTGCGCGTGACTGAGCACAACAAGCTCGACGCGCCATGCTACATTGTCTCGGACCATCACTTCGGTGTTGTGCCGACCGGCGCCGTGGCCGACTTTCTCGCCTTTCTTGCGCAAATACGCGGGCGCGCGGGGTCACTTGTCATCAATGGCGACCTCTTCGACTTCTGGTTCGAATGGCGCACCGTGATGCCGCGGTCCGGGTTTCGCGTGCTGGCAGCACTCGCGCAGCTGGTTGACGATGGGATGCCCGTGATCTGGATTGGAGGGAATCACGACTGCTGGGGTGGTGATGTCCTGCGCCAGGACGTCGGTGTGAATTACATGCTGGGCGCGTGGGAGGGAGACATCGCCGGATGGCGCGCGCGTATTGAGCATGGCGACGGTCTGCGACCTATCGAAGACCGGCGCTATCGCGCTCTGAAGGCGTTCATCCGCAATCCGCTGGCTATCGCCGGGATGAAACTGTTGCACCCCGACGTTGGAAGCTGGCTTGCGACCCGAAGTTCATCGGCGAGCCGCACGCATCGCGCGCGCGATGGTGGTGCGGCGCTGCGCAATGTTGCTTTCGAGCGCCTGAGCGCGAACGGAGCACCAGACGTGTATGTGCTCGGTCACACGCACGTGCCGGCTCTGGAGCGCGCGCCCGGCGGCGGTATCTATGCTAACGCGGGCTCATTCAGCGACGGCGGATCGCATCTGCTCGTGAAGGAAGAGCGTATTGAGCTATGCTCTTATTCGCCATCAGCCGGCGAGAACTGTCTCAACGCGATCGATCGCAACCCCAAGAAATAACTGTCCCACTTCCCGAAACTGTGCTGGCGCATCGGATGCAATGAATCGATGCGTTGCGCGACCTGATGCCGGCGAGATGAGCCCCTTCTGTTCCAGAAGAACGCGCGTCTGCGCCGCGGTTTCGGCGGCACTGTCAATAAGCTGCACGTCGGCACCGAGTACGCGACGCAGCAAAGGTTTGAGAAGCGGATAGTGTGTGCATCCAAGGACAAGAGTGCGAACATCCGCTGCGAGAATCGGCTGCATGTATTTGCGCGCAATGAGTTCCGCGGCATCGCTATCCATCCAGCCTTCCTCAACCAGCGGAACAAAGAGCGGGCATGGCTCCGCTATCACCTGCAAATCGGAATCAAGCGCGGCGATTGCGGTGGCGTAAGCTCCCGACGCAATCGTGCCGCGCGTGCCGATCACACCGATGGTTTTGCCGCCCGCCGAACGGACCGCGGCACGCGCGCCCGGTTCGATCACGCCGATGACCGGAACGGGCAGCTCCTTGATGAGCGAAGGCAGTGCGTGCGCGGTGGCCGTGTTGCAAGCGACGACGAGTGCCTTGATACCTTCGTCGAGAAGGAAGCGGGATATCTCGCGGCTGTAGCGCAGAACGGTTTCCGGACTCTTGGGCCCATACGGCAAACGCGCGGTGTCACCGTAATAGAGGATGCTCTCCGAAGGAAGTTGCCGCATTAATTCGGCGACGACCGTGAGACCACCGATTCCGGAATCGAATACTCCTATCGGCTTCTCGAGACTTCCTACCACTTCAGCGAGCCGCCCAGGCGCAGCTGTCCATCTTGCGTGGAGCTTGCCCGGATGCGAACGGGCACCTCCCAAAGGTGTGACGCGACCAATGCGTCAACGCCCGCGATCAGATGATTGAAAATGATGATGGCCGCCCAGTCCTCCACATGTCGTTGCCGAGCTGGAATGAGCGCCTCGCTGAATTGATCGGTTTCGATGCTCAGAAGCAAAGGTTTTCCTGTCGTGGAATCGCGCAGAACTATTCCGGTGGTTGCATCGACGCTGTATTCGGAAACCACACTGTCTCTGGCAAACCTCTTGGCGCGACGCAGATCGATGACAGAGCGGCGCAGCATTGCCCAGCCAACAACCTCCATCCCGGCGAAAATCACCATTGCAGTTGGCCGCTGTAGCTTCGACTGCGAATACCCGGGGAGCAGGAACGATCCCAGGAATGCGCTGCCAGGTGAGATTGGTCTGGGACCGACCGAGTCCTGCACGGAGCCCGAGCGGGCGCGCACGCCCACTGAATCGACGCGCTGTGCGACGGCATTATTCAGGGGCGCGGACAGAACAAAAGCAATTGCTAACAGCAGCAGTGGCATCAGCGTGTCATTCCGGCGCAAGCCGGAACCCATTTGTGTCGGGTGAACATGGGTTGCCGCTTGCGCGGCAATGACAGCAGTTGGTCTGTCACAGATCTTGCCATTCAAGATGTGCCACTATACCGCCGCCATGAGGTCAATTTCCACGAGTACACCGCGGGGGAGTGCGCTCACCTCGACTGTCGACCGTGCCGGCCGCGCCTCGCCAAATGTCTTCGCATACTCCTCGTTTACCCTCGCAAAATCGCCGAGGTCCTTCAGAAAGACGGTGGTCTTCACAACGTCACTCCACGAAACCCCTGCGGCATCCAGAATCGCCTTGAGATTCGCGAACACCCGGCGCGCTTGAGCAACCACATCACCTTCGATCACATTGCCCGTTGCAGGATCGATAGCAATCTGGCCGGCGGTGAAGAGGAATCCGTTGGCGATTATTCCCTGCGAATAAGGTCCAATTGCCTTGGGTGCGTCGTTAGTACTCACTGTTTTCAGTGCCATTCGCTGCTCCTAGAAGAGTCCTTCGATTGAACCGTCCTGATTGATGCGCATCTTTTCCGCAGCCGGCGCCTTGGGAAGCCCGGGCATCGTCATGATGTCGCCTGCTTGAGCAACGACGAAGCCTGCCCCGGCAGCCGGATAGATCTCGTTGACCGTCACTCTGAATCCCGTGGGGCGCCCCAGCTTTGTTGCATCGTCGGTAAGTGAGTACTGGGTCTTGGCCATGCACACAGGCGTCTGGCCCATCCCGATGCTGTTCAGGTAATCGATTGTCCGGTGAGCTTTGGGTGTGAAGTCTGCGCCATCGCCGCCGTAGACCTTGCGCACGATGGTGTTGATCTTGTTTTCAATTGGCATTTCAACGGGATAAAGAGGCGCGTAGTGGGAGCCGCCCGCTTCCAGCATTGCCAGTACTTCATTGGCCAGCTCAACGCCGCCCTCGCCACCTTTCTCCCAAACCTCAGTCAGCGCGATACGCGCGCCACTCTTTTCGGCGGCGTCGGCCACCATACGCAATTCGGCATCGGTATCAGATGTGAAGCGGTTGAGCGCAACGACGACGGGTACACCGAACTGGCGCACGTTCTCGATGTGTTTGATGAGATTGGGCATGCCCCGCCCCAGCGCATCGAGATCTTCGCGACCTAAGTCGCCCTTGGCAACACCACCGTTCAGCTTGAGCGCTCGCACAGTCGCAACGAGAATCGCCGCCTCGGGATTCAGCCCACCAGCACGGCATTTGATATCGAAAAACTTCTCGGCGCCGAGGTCAGAACCGAAACCAGCCTCGGTAACAACGATTTCTCCGAGCGCGAGAGCAGATTTCGTGGCGATCACGGAATTGCAGCCGTGAGCGATGTTGCCGAAGGGACCCGCATGCACAAAGGCCGGTCCGCCTTCCAGGGTCTGAACAAGGTTGGGCCGAATGGCATCCTTTAGAAGGAGCGCCATTGCGCCGGATGCCTTGAGGTCCACCGCACGAATTGGTTTGCGTTCGGCTCCTTCGGTTGCACCGACAATGATGCGTCCCAGCCGCTCTTCGAGATCTGCCGGTCCGGATGCCAACGCCACAATCGCCATCACTTCGCTCGCCGGGATGATCACCCAACGCTCTTCGCGAACCACTCCGTTTGCCACACCACCGAGTCCAATCACTGAATCGCGCAGAGCGCGATCGTTCATGTCGATCGTGCGCGGCCATGTGATGCGACGGGGATCGAGGCGCAGCACGTTGCCCTGATGCAAGTGATTGTCGAGCATCGCCGAGAGGAGTGCATGCGCACTGGAAATGGCGTGGAAGTCTCCGGTAAAGTGCAGGTTGATGTCTTCCATCGGAATCACCTGCGAATAGCCGCCACCGGCGGCGCCTCCTTTCACTCCGAACACAGGACCAAGGCTGGGCTCGCGAATACACATCACGGCATTCCGGCCGAGTCGTCTGAGCGCTTGTGTCACGCCAACGGTGACAGTGCTTTTCCCCTCACCGGCCGCTGTTGGGTTGATGCCGGTGACTAGAACGAGCCTCCCTCGCGCGGGACGCGCCGAATGTTCCAGTGAGATTTTCGCTTTGAACTTGCCATACAAGTCCAGGTCGTCGGCTTCGAGACCGAGTTCGGCAGCGACATCCACGATGTGGCGTGGTTTGGATTGCTGCGCGATTACAATGTCGGATGGAACGGTGGACATTTGTAGTGACTAGTGCTAGTGAATAGTGCTAGTGAGTTGTGAGCCGTGAGTCTACTCAGTCAACAGCCCGTAACGCCACCCCGAAGAATTCTGCTGCGTTGCGCGAGGTGATTTGCGCTACATCGGCCGTCGACTCGCCGCGTGCGCGCGCGAGGTGCGACACTGTGTCGCTAACCCATGCTGGTTCGTTCCTGCGACCTCTGTGGGGCACAGGTGCCAGATAGGGAGAGTCGGACTCCACCAGGAGTCTGTCGGCGGGCACGCTCTTGAGGAGCGCGTCCCTGCCCCATTTGGTGAATGTGATGATTCCACTGAAGGAGAGATACCATCCAGCTTCGAGCGCAGCGGTCGCCAGAGCGTCGGAAGCCGTGAAGCAGTGCAGCACGCCGCGAACGCCGGCGCTGGCCGCCTCCTGCATGATTGCGCGTGTATCGTCGTCGGCGTCGCGGGTGTGCACTACCACCGGAAGGGAAAGTTCGCGGGCGATTTCCACCTGTTGCGCGAAGGCGCGGCGCTGTAGCAACCTGGGCGAGTTGTCGTAATGGTAATCCAGCCCGCACTCGCCCACCGCGACTGCGCCGTTTGCGGCGAACTGTCTGATGGATTCGATGTCCTTGATGGGATCAAACAGGTCCGCGTTGTGGGGATGGACGCCCGCAGTAAACCAGACAAATCCACTGTTATCCGCCGCGAGTCGCGCAGCGCGCCGCGCGACATCTGCCGACTCGCCAATGCAGATGATCGCGCGAGCGCCGGCCGCTCTTGCGCGAGCAATTACCTCTTCGCGATCGGCGTCAAAAGCCTCATCCGCGAGGTGGGCGTGGCTGTCGACAAACTGGATCACGGGGCGGTCGGCACCACGGCGCGACCGTGAATGCTCGCGAGTTCAGCTCTGTGTACGCGGCTTTTGGGGTCCACCGCGCAGGGCACCCTTCGAGATGGGCGCGCCGACTCCGCTGCGATCACCAACCTTGTGCGGCCAACGACGCTCAATTGCAAGAAGAATGGGAGCCGCAACAAATATCGAACTGAACGTTCCCACGATAATGCCGAAGGTGAGTATCCACGCAAATGGTCTGATGACATCGCCACCAAGTATGAGAAGGGATAACAACGTGGCGAGCGTAGCGGAGCCCGTCATTACCGTGCGCGGCAACGTCTCGTTGACAGACCTGTTGAGCAAATCGTAGAGGGTAGTCTTGCGGTGCTTCACGAGATTCTCGCGCACGCGATCGAACACCACCACCTTGTCATTGAGCGAATATCCAATCACGGTGAGAATCGCACCGACGGCAAAAACGGAAATCTCAATGTTGAGGTACTTCATGAAAGCAAAGGTTGCAATGATGTCATGAACAGTCGCGAGAACGGATGCCACGGCAAAGCGCCATTCAAACCGCCACGCCAGATAAATCAGCGTGAGGCCGAAGGCGATAAGAAGTGCGATCACCGACGTCTGTCGCAGCTCACCTCCAACCTTGGGACCGACCGCCTCCGTCTTCATGCGCTGGAACGAGCCGGCACCAAATCGGTCCTGCAGGGCACCTGCAATGCGCGTCACAATGGATGAGTCGGCACCCGGCTGAACGCCTGCCCCGGTTTCGCGCGCGCGAATGATGAAGTCCTCGTCGGTGCCAAATGTAGAGATGTCGGCATCCCTGATTCCTGCATTTGAGAGCGCAGCCCGAATGGTACCGACGTCCTGCGCCTGCGCGAACTTCACGTGCATCAAAGTGCCGCCGGTGAACTCGATGCTGTAGTTGAATCCCTGAAGCGGAATCAGAACAAGCGATGGGAGAATGAAAACCAGGATGACCACGGTCGCCACACGCCAAAGGCGAATGAAATCGATCTTGGTATCGTGCAGTATGCGAAACATCAGATGCTCAGAGTTTGAACGTTGCGTGAGCGAGACAGCCAGAGCAGGAACAGGCTCCTGACCACGAAGATTGCGCTGACGAGTGAGGAGGCGATTCCTGCGAGAAGGGCGACTGCGAACCCGCGCACCGGCCCGGTACCAAACTGAAAGAGGATGAGGGCGGTGAGCGCAGTCGTAACGTGAGTGTCGACAATGGCACTCCACGCGTGGTTGAAGCCCTCGTCGATAGCTGTTCGGACCGTCTTGCCCCTTATCAGTTCCTCTCTTATGCGCTCGAAGATCAGGAAGTTGGCATCAACCGCCATTCCGATCGAAAGTACGAAGCCGGCAATGCCGGGGAGGGTGAGAACGGAACCGAGGCTTGCCAGCATCGCCAGTGTCGTGACGGCGTAGAACAGCAGGCCGATAATCGCAAGCCCTCCGGAGAAACGATAGTAGACAAGCATGATGATCACGACCAGACCCATTCCAAGAACGCCGGCCCTGACACCCTGATCGATTGCGTCCTGTCCCAGGCTGGCGCCCACGGCGCGCACTTCCTCTATCTTGAGCGCGACAGGCAGCGCTCCCGCGCGCAAGACCAGAGCGAGATCGTTTGCTTCCGAGATTGGTTTCCCCGGCATTGTGATCTGACCGCGTGTGCTGATTTCGCCGTTGATACGCGGAGGTTGACCCATGACGCGTCCATCGAGAATGATCGCCATGTAGTCGTGCATGTGCTTGCGCGTTTCCAGCGCGAATTTGCGACCGCCGCTGTAGTTCACCTCGAACTCAACCAGCGTGCCCTGCGTCGGATCCTGAACTGGTCTCGCATTGACGAGGTCTTCGCCCCTGAGAACAGGCCTCGCGTCGACGACATAGAGATTGCGGAACCACTTGCTTCCCCGCTGTATTGAATCAGAACCCCAGAGAATCTCCTTGCCAGGCCGCAAGACTGCCTTGAGCTCAGGCATGTTGAGATACTGCTCGAGAATGCGGAATTCATCCGCAGGAGCGGCGTATTCTCCCGGGAAATCTCCGGCTCCGATTTTCCCGGCTAACACGCCGCCGCTGTCCGCCTCTGCCTGCACCTTGCCAGTGTCCTGAATAATGCTCTTTAGAATTGGGTCTGACAGCTTCGCGCCACCCGGCTCGGGCTTGAGCGCCCCGCCGATTCCCTTCTCGCGCAGGATCTTGTCCATTTGAGGAATCGCTCGTTCCAGTTCGCTGGTCTCGTCTGCGATCTTGAACTCGAGGTACGCGGAGGTTTTCACAAGCGCCTCGGCGCGCTGCGGATCATCGATGCCGGGCAGCTCGACAATAATTCTTGTAGCGCCTTCTCTCTGAACATTCGCCTCAGCCACGCCCAACCCGTCAACACGGGTGCGGACGATCGTGACGGCGCGTTCGATCTCATCCTTGATATCGGTTGCAACACCTTTGGACTCGTCGGGCTCGAGCGCAATGTGCATCCCGCCTCTCAGGTCCAGTCCGAGCTTGATGGGAATCCGCTTAACAGTGTCGTAGACGAACGACTTACCGTCAGGCGCCTCAACACGGATCACAGTGTCGCGCGGCCAAAGCGCGTAGATGCTGCCCAGCAGCAGCACGGCGATGACGGCGAATCGATATCTCAGCTCTTTCATTTAATGCCCATCATGTGGGATTCCGGATATAGCTGTTTATGTTATTTGACTCGAGCACTGGAGTCAACGCACGTCGCGCCGCAACTTCGTCGCGGGCGATCTGCTGGCGCAGCTCATCTACGCCCGAAAACTTGACCGTGTCGCGCAGGCGGCTGACGAAGTCTATACGCACGCGGGCCCCGTAGAAGTCCGCGTCGACGTCGAAAAGGTGCGCCTCAAGCATCACACTGTAGTCGGCAAAGGTAGGCCGCGGCCCCAGGTTCAACATTCCACCGAGCTGACCCAGGTGCGTTTGCGCCCGAACCGCATATACGCCCTGGGGTGGAAGTAGTTTCCGCGCCGGCGGCAGGGCCACATTGATTGTAGGATAGCCAAGCTGTCGTCCCCTTCCGGCGCCCCGGGAAACAACACCGTTTGCCGAATATGCGCGGCCGAGCGAATCGGCAGCGCGCGGCATGTCACCATCTGATATCGCGCGCCGGATGGAGGTGGATGAGATGGGGCGCTCATCGCCACCTATTACTGGCGGCACAACCGTCACGCCGAACCCGCGGCGCGCACCCATCATCTTGAGGACCTCCGGGTCGCCCGCACGGCCACGTCCAAAGCCATGGTCGTATCCAATGAGAAGTTCCTGCATCCGCGCGCGCTGGAGCAGGACGCTTTCCACAAAATCCTCGGCGCTGAATTGCGAAAGCGCGGCGGTGAATGGCACAACAATCAGGTAGTTGACGCCGGATTGCGCCAGGAGTTCGAGTTTCTCTTCCCAGACCGTGAGAAGTGGCGGGGCTTCGTCGGGTTTCACGATCTCGAGTGGATGCGGATCGAACGACACAACGACGCTGGGCAAGCCAGCATCGCGGGAACGCGCAACGAGTCGATCAAGCACGTCGCGGTGGCCGCGATGAACTCCATCGAATGTGCCAACCGTGACCACGGCTCCACGAACATCTGGCGGCAGCCCGGATGTCACGGGAGTGACGACCGGTTCAGTCATCGGCGAGAACAACTCGCGGTTTCCAGTCGCCATCATCAAGTTCCGCTATGGCGACAAGGTTCCCGGCTGCTCCGACCAAGGCCACACGCTGATGCACCGAGTCTGCGGGAATCCGCATGCCATGCGACACTTTCCGCTCTGATTCTCCGGAGAGCTGGACGCGATCAAGGGTTGTCAGGGCAGCAAGCGGCGGGAGCATCAACTGCACGTTCTCGCTCAGTGTTTGAGCAGGAACTGCATCAGCAACCGAGAATCTCCCTATCCGTGTGCGACGCAGCGTTGCGAGGTGCGCGGCACTACCACAGATGCGTCCCAGATCGCGCGCCAGGGCGCGAATGTAGGTTCCGCCGCCGCACACAATGTGCGCGCGCAACACTCCGTTTTCGTAATGAACTGCACTCCACTCGAACACATGGACAGTTTGTACTTCGAGCTCGAGAGGGCGACCGCGGCGCGCGGCGCGATAGGCTCTTCTGCCATCGCGCTGTTTGGCGGAGAATGCTGGTGGTTCCTGCTGCAGTTCTCCGGTGAGCGTCGCTATCGCGCGGTACACCTCGGCTTCCGTGGGAATTGGAGCATCGCGAACTGTATCACCGCTGGAATCATCAGTATCTGTCTCGACGCCGAAGTGAATTTCGGCATCGTATACCTTGGGTTCAATCTCGATGTACGGCATAAGACGCGTCGCTCTTCCCACAAAGAGGAGGAGCAATCCGGTAGCGTCGGGGTCGAGGGTACCCGCGTGGCCGATGCGGCTCACGCCGAGCGCGCGCCTTGCGATGGCAATTACATCGTGCGACGTGATGCCGGCAGGCTTGTCGACCAGGAAAAAACCATCAGGGGGCGACGTCCTCTCCTCCCGCATGACCCGCGTTCCTGACTTGTTCCAGCAGAGCGTCAATGCGCGAAGCTTTCGCGATTGACTCATCCAGTACGAATTCGATCTCCGGTGCCGATCGCAGCTTGAGATTCCTGCCGACCACTGCGCGCAGATGGGTCGCGAGGCTGGCCAGTCCCTCGAGCGTCTGGTCGACATTGGATTCATCGCCATAGACGCTCACGTAAACTTTGGCGTGTTTCAGATCACGGGTAACTTCGGCACCGGTCACCGTAACCATCCCCGAAATACGGGGATCTCTGGCGCTCTCGTTGATGAAGCGTGCTACTTCCTCGTGGATCGCCGCTGATACCCTGTCGGTACGCCTGTCATTCGCCACGATTATTACCGCGCTGACCCGCGGGTCAGCCCGCCTCGGTGGGCTTGAGGGTGCGCGCGACTTCTTCGCGGCGATAGAAATCGAGCACATCACCGACCTTGATGTCGTTGAAATTCTCGATTCCAATTCCGCACTCGAAACCTTCACGCACTTCGCGAACGTCGTCCTTGAAGCGACGCAGCGAGCCGACCACACCGTCGTAGACTTCAACGCCATCGCGCACAACGCGCACACGTCCCTGGCGTGTGACCGTTCCATTGCGAACGAAGCAACCCGCAATGAGTCCGGCGCGCGGCACACGGAAGGTGTTGCGTACTTCGGCCTCGGCGAATGTCACCTCGCGCTGTTCTGGTCGCAGCAATCCTTCAAGAGCAGCGCGAACATCGGCGACCGCATCGTAAATGACGCGGTACAGTTTGATGTCAACTCCTTCACGTTCCGCGGCGGCGCGAGCGTTGGTGTCGGGGCGCACATGGAATCCAATGATGATCGCACCGGAAGCACGCGCCAGCAGAATATCGCTTTCTGTAATGGCGCCAACTCCGCGATGAATAACTTCGACCTTCACCTCTTCGTTGGAGAGCTGCGCCAGCGCGTCGGCGAGTGCTTCCGCCGGTCCGCCCTGATCCGCCTTGATAACGAGACCAAGGTTGCGCTTCTCACCGGGGGCTGATTGCGCCATGAAGTCTTCCAGCGTAACAACACCCTTGCTGGTGCGGCGGCTCTTGGCTTCGCGATCGAGTCGCTGGCGGCGTTGCGCGATTTCGCGCGACTCGGCCGCGTCCTCGACAACAACCATCAGGTCGCCGGCCATCGGAACGCCGGTGAGACCGAGCACCTGAACGGGGAATGCTGGACGTGCCTCCTTGAGAGGACGTCCGCGCTCGTCCATCAATGCGCGCACACGACCCGAGTACATACCGCAGACAAAGTCATCGCCGACATGAATGGTACCGGTGGTGACGAGCACCGTGGCTACTGGTCCCTTGCCTGGATCAAGCTGCGCTTCGACAACGGTGCCGGTTCCCTTACGATTGGGATTGGCGCGCAGGTCCAACACGTCGGCTTGCAGGAGAATCTGATCCAGCAGCAACTGGATGTTCGTGCCCTTCTTGGCAGAAATCGGCGTGGCCAGCGTTGTACCGCCGAATTCCTCGAGTACAACACCGTGCTGCAGAAGTCCCTGCTTCACTTTCTCAGGATTGGCACCGGGCAAATCGATCTTGTTGATCGCGACAACAATCGGAACGCCGGCGCTCTTCGCGTGCGAAATTGCTTCGACGGTCTGCGGCATGACCTGATCGTCGGCTGCAACAACGAGAACCACGATATCTGTCACCTGCGCACCGCGTGCGCGCATCGCGGTGAAGGCCTCGTGACCCGGCGTGTCCAGGAAGGTGATGTTTCTTCCCGACGGCAGCGTTACATGGTAGGCGCCGATGTGTTGTGTGATTCCGCCGGCCTCCCCGGCTACGACGTTGGCTTTGCGGATGTAATCGAGCAGCGATGTCTTGCCGTGATCAACGTGACCCATGATGGTGACGATCGGCGGTCGCGGTTCCAGATCTTCATCGCGTTCCGCCTCCGTCACCTTCATCGAGTCAACCTTGTACTCCTCTTCGCGAACGGCCTGGAATCCGAACTCTCCCGCGATGAGTTCAATTTGATCGAAGTCGAGACGCTGGTTGATTGTCACCATGAGGTTGAGATGCTTGAACGCGAACGCCACGATTTCGGTGGCGGTCACTTTCAGAATGTCCGCAAGCTCACTGACGGTGATGAACTCGTTGACGCGAACGAGCAGCTTCTCCTTCTCGGCTTCCGCCGCGCGCATCGCTTCCAGTTCTTCGCGACCACCTTCTTCGGGACGGCGTCCGCGACGTGGAGTGCCGCCTCGAATGGCTGTCATGGTGCGCGAGATATTCTGCGTTACCGCTTCCTGATCAACCGAACCGCGTCTGCCTTTCTTCCGGCGTCCTCCAGAAGCGCCACCGCCAGCCTTTTGCTTGTCCTCGCGGCGAGGAGGCATCGTCGGCACTGCACCCGGCACTGCTGAAGCCACAGGGCGCGGCTGCTGGTGCGGCTGCTGATAAGGAGTCTGGCGCGCACGTGGCGCTCCCGGAACAACCGGGCGTGGACGCTGGCGCCCCGCACCACCTTGTGACGGATGCGATGTCGTCTCGCCCGACGTGCTGTGCGTGGTGTGTCCAAATGAACGCGAAATATCAGCGTCGCTGGAACGCGCAGCTGCGCGATCAGTCGGAACGTCTGTTCGCACGTTACTGCGTCGCGGCCGCTCAACATCCGCGACTCCCGTCGCGGCCCGATCGTCCGGCGTCTCTGTCACACTCGCGCTTGCACTCGCAGCTGCTTCGTCCTCAACATGCGTTTCGTCGACAGCCGCTGCTTCAACAACTTCCACCGGCGCCACTTCAACGCGCCGTCTGCGACGCACGGATCCGGGCGCTGCTTCGGGTTCAGGAGGTGGCGGGGGCGGCGCTACTGGCGCCTTGGCCTTTTTGGCTGCTGTCTTGGATGCTGTCTTCGATGCTGTCTTGGCCTTCGTCGTCTTGGCCGTCGGAGCCTTTGCTGCAGGAGCGGCTTCGCTAGCGGCAGATGTTCGGCGCCGGCGGACCGGTGCGGCAGTCGCTTTCTCTGCACGCGCTCTCTTTTCGCGCTCCCAGCGCGCGCGAATTCTGGAGACCTCGGCGTCGGCGAGTGGGCTCAGATGGCTGCGCGCGGGCACGTCCATTTGGCGAAGAAGTGCCATCACATCTTCGCTGGAGATGCCAAACTCGAGCGCCATATCGTGAACCCTGAGCTTACTCAATTCCCTGCTCCGCACGGCCCTTTTCAGAGCCAGTTTCAATCGCTCGCATAATTCCTGCCGCGAGCTGGTTATCCAGAACTCCCACTGCCGCAACCGCAGAACGCCCCAAAGCTGACCCCAGCGCCAGAGCGTCGGGGCCAACCACTAAAGCTACACCTCTCGCGGTCAGCAGGGGGACCAACTTCTGCGTGCTGTTTCGTGACGTATCAGAGGCGATGATTGCCAGAGCGACGCGCCCCTTCTGCGCCTCCGACTTCACACCCTCCACTCCGATCACGATATTGCGCGCCCGCGCGCCCAGTCCCAGGAGACGAAAAGCGGCAGGCCATCCTCCAGCACCCCCCGCTGTCTTGCTCAGCGCGACTCCTCTCCCGCGCCGCCGGCACCATCAAGCTGGCCCAGCATCTCCTCTTCGCCCGTTCCCTCTTCGGTCAGTTCATTGATGATCGTCATGAGACGCTCAGCGTCGTCCGAGGAAATTCCCGGAAGGCGCATGAAGTCTTCACGTTCGAGATCGATGATGTCGTTGAGCGTCTTGTATCCGCCCTCTTCGAGGATCGCAACGGTGGACGCGTGAATCCCTTCGATCTCGCTCAGATGAACGTCAGCCGCGGTGTCCTGCTCATCCGGGAGCGGCGCGAATATCGGCGACTCGCCGCCACCGCGCTCGATCCACTCGCGACTGGAATACAAATCGATTTTCCAGCCCGTGAGTTCCGACGCGAGGCGCACATTCTGTCCGTTGCGTCCGATTGCCAGCGAAAGCTGATCTTCATCGACAACAGCCTGAATCATTCTGTTGACTGGATCGCTGAACACGCGCGCGACGCGAGCCGGAGCGAGTGCGAGACGCGCAAAACGTTCCGGGTCGGTGGACCAGGGCACGATATCGATTCGCTCGCCGCCTAGTTCATTCACCACTGCTTGCACGCGCGAGCCTTTGAGACCGACGCATGCTCCGACGGGATCAATGGAATCGTCGCGAGACACAACGGCGATTTTCGTTCTGCTTCCTACTTCGCGAGCGCTCGCTCGAATTTCAACGAGCCCCTGTTGGATTTCAGGAACTTCGAGTCTGAAGAGCGCGATTACGAATAGCGCATCAGCGCGGCTGAGTATGAGGCGCGGACCCTTGGGCGTTTCCTCGACTCTCTTGAGGACCGCTCTGATAGGTTCGCCCTGATGGAAGTGCTCGCGATGATTCTGGTCGCGATAGGGAATGATTGCTTCCGCCTCGCGGAACTTGTTGAGCATTACCACCAGCTTGCCGCGCTCGATCTGCTGCACCTCGCCGGACAAAAGTTCGCCGACGCGATCGGTGAATTCATCGCGGATTCTGGTGCGCTCGCCTTCGCGAACACGCTGGATAATGCGCTGCTTGGCGGCTTGCACTGCGGCGCGGCCGAATTCATTGAAGTCGGCCTCCACTTCCTGGATATCGCCGACTTCGAAGCCCTCATCGTAGAACTTGGCTTCTTCGAGGGAAACTTCACGGGCAGCATCGGTAACGGTCTCCACAACGGTTTTCAGGAGGACAATGCGGATTGTCCCCTTGTCTTCGTTTATCTCGACCTCCGCCTGAACGGTGGGCCCATGTTTTTTTGCGAGGGCTGCAAAGATTCCATCTTGCAGCAATTCATGCAGCTCGGCGCGAGCGAGCTGTTTGCTGTTGGACAACTCTTTAATCGCGGCGAGGATTTCGGCCGAACCAACCATCTCGAGCTCCTCAACGTTTCCAGTGAAATACCAGCCGAGCTTCCTTCACCTCGGCCAGTGGGACACGAATGTCCAATCCCTGTTTGTTTCTCAGCAGTGCCACTTCAGCACCTTGATCGCCTTCGACACCCAGCAATTCCATCTCGTGCCGTCCTTGCAGAGCCGGACTCAGCACGCTTACCGAACGTCCTACGAACCTCTTCCAGTCATGCGGTCGCTTGAGTGGTCTTTCCACTCCAGCGGATGACACCTCCAGCACATAGTCGCCCAACCTTCCTGCCATAGGTTCGATGCTGTCTTCGAGTGCGCGCGAGACCAGCACGCAGTCGTTGACCGACACCTTTTCGCCATCATTTCTATCCATTCGAACGTCGATAACCGGACGCCGTTTGCTACCCTTCACCAGGAGCTCGACAAGTTCGAAACCAAGGGCTGTAAGTGATTGATTCACTATTACTTCCAGCTCTGTCTTCACGTCGAATCGAGGTGACCCAATAGGACAAAAAAATGTGGGGAACTTCCCCACATTCGTGCCGGTCTGATTAGAACCAGCTAAGACAATGTAGACGGTTGAATGGGGGACGTCAAGCGAGGGAACGCCCATCTCTGAACGCTGAACTCTGAGCTCTGAACTCTGAACGGAAGCGGCGTTCAATTCAGAGTTCAGAGCTCAGCGGTCAGAGTTCAGAGTTCACTCGCGGCCGAGCGGGGGCTCTATTCGAAACTTGATCACGTGCTGCACATCGAGTGAATCGCGCGTGACCGCCCAGATGTAGTCACCCTTCATGATATCAGGCGTCACGCCTTTCGGCATCAGTACACGCCCGAGAAACCCGCCATCCGTTGCATACACATCGTAGGCGACCGGTGCACGAAAATGCGCGCCATAGGTCTCCTGCCAATCGGGTGAGTAGCTCCCCCTCGCCCCGCCACCGCCGCGCGCGCTGCTTTTTTTCGTTCCCGGTGGTGGTGGCATTGGTGGTGGACCGGGAGCAGGACCCGAATCGGGAATGCGTTCCCCCGGCATCGCAACAGAGACCCAGACGCGCCCATCATCATCCACGAGCAATCCGTTGACCGGTGGCCGCGTGTTCGGAATTGTTGGACCGCTAAAACGATAGTTGGGGTCTGCGCGTCGAACTGACGTCTCAAGAATTCCTATCGCATCGGCACGTTCTGCTGGCGTTATTGGAACGGCGGAGATGTCACGCTCAATTCTCGTAACCCGGCCATTTGCCAATAACAGATCGATCGCGTAGCGATCTCCGTGGCTGGCGATGAAGTAACCATGCGGGCTTAGTGCCCAACTTCCGCCTGGGATGAACGGAAGCAGCGCTCTTACAATACCTGATCCCCTTCCTGCTCTGGCTCCCCTTCTCTCCACGACCGCTGGAGTTACGCCGTAGCGCGGCAGCTCTAGAGTGTCGAGCATGCGGCCGCCCGGCGCGAGTTTGAGTATTGTGCTCTTAACGACTGGAGGCTCGGCCGCAGGCGGAGCGCTTGAGCCGCGCGCAATGTTGGTCTCGACTCTCAACAGGTATGCGTTGCCCGTGGTGTCTATTGACATGCTGCCGGCAGCGACCAGCGAGATGCTGCTGCTGGCACGTGGAGCAGGCCACGACTGAGAGAACTCGCCGATAGCACTGAACACATGTATTTGGTGCCGCGGGTCATCACGAAGCAGGATATTCCCGCTCGCGGAGACTGCGACGGCATTTACAACGACGTATTCGCCCGGGCCCTGCCCCTTTCGACCCACCGTGCGAATGAATCGTCCAACGCTATCGTATTTCCGGAGCACTGGCACCTGCTGATCGAATATCAGGATGGACCCATCCGGTGCCCGTCTGATCTCGCTGATCGCGCCGAAGATGTACTCGTTGGGCCCGTACTCACGTCCGATCGACATTACAGTCGCCAGCCTGCGCAACCCGGCATTTGGGGGAGCGCCAACGGTGCGCACTATGGTCGTGTCGCCGACGGTACGACGCTCGGTCCGCCACTGTTGCGCCGGTGTGTAGCTGAGGCGTGCGCTCAAACCAGTAGCGCCTACCAGGGCAAGGAATACCAATTGTGCTCGCATAGGCGACTCCCAGTTATTTCCCCGCGCGACCAACACAAAGACCGAGATGTGCGGGACCGTTGCGCCGAACTACTGTCAACCAGGATGACAACGGCGGTGGCAAGGGCGCCAGTACCCACGCCAAATCGTAATCCAAACGTAATCCGTGGCATCGCCGGTTTCTGATCGCCTCTCGTGTCTGTGGTTCACATGAGAGTGCTCGCGTTTCACGTCACGTCCGCGACGATGAACGCGAACTGGCGGCCGGCGTCCCCTGCACGATTCGAGAAGAAATGTTCGTTATTGCACTTCGTGCAAAATTCGCTGATCGTGACATCGCGAACGCCTGCTTCCCTCGCCTTAATGGCAAGCTCGCCGCGAAGGTCGATCGGTGTTTTCTCCTTGATCGTTCTTCCTGAGACGGCGAAGTAAACATCCTTCCCTACTTCGTAGCATTTGCCACAAATGGCCGGACCGAGATGCATGCGCACGTCGCGCGGATTGGCGTTGAGGGTTTGCATCGCGAACAATCCTTTGGCGAGAATGCCGGCGGCGATTCCGCGCCAGCCCGCATGGAGCGCGGCGACAATTCCCGAGGGGTGCGCCAGCAGAATTGGAACGCAGTCTGCGACTGATATTCCCAGCGCGGTTCCGCGCGTAGGTGCGATGTGGCCGTCGGCTGACTCACCTCTAAGCCAACCGGTCCAGCCATCCTTGTGTGAAATGATGTGCGCGCCGTGCACCTGCCGCGACGTTGCGATGCGCGTTATTGCCGGGGAAAGCTCAGCACGCACGCGATCCCAGCGGGCGCTTACTGCAGAAGCGGGTTCGTCGCTGCTAGTGCTTAGTGTGCCGAGGGTTCGCTTGGTGATGAATGCGCGAACTCCGAAATCGGCGAACGCGGTGACGGGCTCGAAAAGCTCGCTCATGTTTCCCATCTCGTCATTCCGGCGAAAGCCGGAATCCATGTTAGGAGGAAAATGGATTCCCGCTTTCGCGGGAATGACGGGCGGGGAAACTTGGATTCCGGCTTTCGCCGGAATGACGAGAATGGAGCAGCACGCAACCTTCGCCGGGACGACCGCGGGTCATTGATCAGGGTTCAGCAACCCGCTCTACGTGCGCGCCGAGGGCGCGCAGGCGCGTATCGATTTGTTCGTATCCGCGGTCGATCTGGGCGACGTTGCGGATTGTGCTCTTGCCTTGCGCGCAAAGCGCTGCGAGAAGCATCGCCATGCCGGCGCGGATGTCGGGTGACTCCACGGTTTGAGCGCGCAGGTCCGATGGTCCGGAGACCACGACACGGTGTGGGTCGCAGAGAATGATTCGGGCGCCCATGCCAATGAGTTTGTCCACGAAAAACATGCGCGATTCGAACATCTTTTCGTGCATGAGAATCATTCCGCTGCATTGCGTCGCCGTCACAATCGCGATCGACATGAGATCGGCGGGGAATGCGGGCCAGGGCTGGTCTTCGAGCTTCGGGATATGGCCACCCAGATCGCTTGTTATCTCGCGCTCTTGATCCGCAGGCACGATCAGGTCAGCACCATCATCCACACAGTTGATTCCCAGTCTGGCGAAGCCGAGACGCGTGGAGCGCAGGTGCTCGATTCCCGCGCCGACAATCCGCAACTCGGACCGGGTGACAGCCGCCAAACCGATGAACGACCCGACCTCGATGTGATCGGGACCAATCGCATAGTCGGCGCCACTGGTGAGTGGCCGGCCGTGAATTGTGATTGTGTTGGTCCCGATACCCTCGATGTGAGCGCCGAGCGCGACCAGAAAGTGCGCGAGGTCCTGCACGTGCGGTTCACTCGCTGCGTTGCGGAGGATGGTTGTTCCGGTCGCCGTCGCAGCGGCCATAAGCGCGTTTTCTGTGCCCGTAACACTGGGCTCGTCAAGAAACACGTCAGCTCCGTGCAGCTTTTTCGCGGTCAGCGTAAACCCGGTGTCGAACTTCCAGTCTGCTCCGAGCTGCTCGAATGCGAGGAAGTGCGTGTCCATCCGGCGCCGGCCAATTACATCTCCCCCGGGTGGCGGCAACGTCACCGAACCGCAGCGCGCGAGGAGCGGACCGGCAAGCAGAATCGATGCGCGAATACGGGAACAGAGGACGGGATCGAGGCGCGCGGGATGAAGGTCGCGAGCAAGAATGCTCAGTTCATTCTGTCCCCTCCACGAAATCTGGACGCCGAGCGAAGCGATCAGCTCCACCAGCGTTTCAAGATCACGGATCCTGGGAACGTTCCGGAGGGTTACCGGCTGGTCCGAGAGGAGTGCGGCGCATACAATTGGCAGCGCGGCATTCTTGTTGCCAGATGGACGGATGGAGCCGGACAATTGATGCCGGCCCTCGACGATGAACTGCGGTGATGACATAGGTCTGCTTGGCTGTCCGGGGTGCAGAGTGTGACTGCGCCGAAGATACTCAGGCGAGCCAGCGATTGCATTTCAACCTCGACGGCGTTTGCTTGAAAATAAGGGCGGCGGCAGATGGTGGCCGGCCGAAACGACGGAGCCATGGATCATATGACAGTGTCAGTCCTCAATGTTGACGTGCTGGCGAGTGCGATTGCAGTAAGTCAGACGGCTGCGCAGCGATCAACGCTGGAAAACCTCGCCGACATATCGATGATAATCATTGCCGCCACGATTCTGGCGTTGTTGCTGGTTCTCATCAAGGCACTGTCGGAGACGCGTGATGGCCAGAGGAAAGTGGTTGCGTTCATCGACGGTCTCCGGAGCGATCTGGCCCCCACAATCAAGAACGTGAATGAGTTGAGTTCGACCCTGGTGCACGTGTCCGATACGGTTAGCAAACAGGTGAGTGCAGTCGACGACACGCTCGATATCGCCAACGAGCGCTTGCGCAGCGCCGTGGATGTGGCGTACAGGCGCGTACGACACTTTGACGCGCTGCTGGAGGTTGCACAGGGGGAAGCTGAGAGTTTGTTCATTAATGCAGCGTCTGCAGTGCGTGGAGTGAAGCGGGGAGCGCAGGCCATCAGGGGCAGGGACATCGACCGGGACGATGATGACGACGGGGACCGGCTGTGGGATGATGAAATGGAGCAGGTCATAGGCGCCGATGATACGCGCGACACTGGCCATACACTCACTTCGTCGGAACAGGGGCCAACCATCCACAGGCGCCGCCCTCGAACCAATGGTCCTCGGTAAGGATTGCAGAGCAAGTCAAAGTTCGGATACTGCGTCGCAATACTGTTGATTGCGATGGCCGCACTCGCGGTCACTCCTGATTGCGCCTGGGCCTGGACTCCGGGCACGCACATCTTCCTCGGCGAAGCGGTCCTGCGCTCGCTGCACATGCTGCCCGCTACGGTAGCAGAGCTGCTGCACGCGTTCCCCTACGATTTCCTCTACGGGTCCATTGCTGCGGATAGCAGCATGGCCAAGAAGTACGCGCCCGCCGGGCGGCATTGTCATGAGTGGCACGTGGGGCTGGAGATCCTTGAGAAAGCGCGCGATGAGCCGTTGCGCTCATTCGCTCTGGGATATCTGGCGCACCTCGCGGCCGACACCGTGGCGCACAATTATTTCGTTCCACGCCAATTGACTGTCACATCAAGTACCGCGTCGCTGGGCCACAGCTACTGGGAAAGTCGATTTGAAACGCACATTGGCGACCGGCCCGGGAGGCGCGCGCGACAGATCATTCAGCTGGACCACTCGCGTGCAGATTCGCTACTCGACAAGGTGTTGAGCCCAACGATTTTTTCGACGCATACCAATCGCAGAATCTTCCGCGGTATGGTTATGGTGTCGGACGCCGATTCGTGGCAGCGGATCTTTCAGGTGATGTCTGAGAACAGCAGGTGGGATCTTCTGGATTCGGAAGTCGAGAGGTACATGGAGACTTCCTTTGATTTCGTGGTCGACTTTCTCAAACGGACCGAGGAGTCCATGCCATACAAGCTTGATCCAAGGGGTGACCTTGCGCTGAGGAGCGCCAAGAGAATTCGCCGCGCCACACTGCGAGGCGCAGGTCCGGAGGAGCTGTCGAGCGAGGCGGATTCACACTTCGGACTGCCAGTTACGGATCTCACGTTCTGGCGCGAGCTGGATGAACCGCTTAACCCCGAATTCGCTCCGAAAGAAGCTGATTGACGCGCTTGGGGTCCGCGCTGCCTCGCGACTTCTTCATCACAAGACCGACCAGAACTCCAAGCAGTTTTTTCTCTCCGCCGCGGAAGCGCACTGCCTCGGCTGGATTCTCCCGTAACACCTCGTCGATCCATCCAGACAGCGCGTCCTGATCCGCCACCTGCCTCAATCCTTCGCGATCGGCGATGACTTCGGGGTCACCGCCTTTTGTCACCATGATGCTGAAGATCTTCTTCGCCGCTGAATGACTGACGTCGTTCTTTTTTACGAGCGCGATCAGGCGCGCAAGGGCCTGGGGTGTGAGCGGCAACTCGGCTAGCGTGCGCTCGGATGAGTTGAGTTCCGCGAGTACTTCGCCCTTTACCCAGTTTGCCGCAAGAACGCCGTCACCCGCGGCGACTGCGACTGCCTCAAAGAAATCGGCAAGTGCCGGGTCGGCCGTGAGCACCTCGGCGTCCGCCGGATCCATCGAGTACGCAGCTGTCATTCGCGTTCGTCGCGCATCAGGAAGTTCTGGCAGAGACTGCGCGATGGACGCTATCCACGCGCTGGCTAGGACGAGTGGTGGAAGGTCGGGCTCGGGGAAGTAGCGGTAGTCGTGCGAACCTTCCTTGCTGCGAGCGGGGCGCACCTCATTCTTCGCGCCGTCCCAGAGCATGGTCTGCTGCTCCACGCGACCGCCGCTGTCCACAAGGGCGCATTGTCTCTCATATTCGCCGGCTAGAGCCTTCTCGACACCGGAAAATGAGTTCATGTTCTTCACTTCTGTCTTGGTGCCAAGGACCGTTTGTCCAAAGGGACGGATGCTGATGTTCGCATCGACGCGCAGGCTTCCCTCCTCCATGTTCACGTCGCTCACATCTGCGTAGAGCAGAATCTCCTTGAGCTTTCGGAGATAGCTGCTCGCCTCCGACGCGCTGCGCATATCGGGCTCGGAAACGATTTCGATGAGGGGCACGCCTGACCTGTTGAGATCAATTGCGGTGAGACCACCGTAGCGATCGTGGATGGATTTGCCGGCATCTTCCTCCATATGCACGCGCGTAATGCCCACTCTTTTCGAGTCGTGCGCGGCGCTGAGATCTATGTGGCCACCTGTTGCCAGGGGCTTGTCGAACTGTGAGATTTGATAGCCCTTGGGCAGGTCCGGATAGAAATAGTTCTTGCGCGCGAATATGGAGACTTCGTGCACGTTGCAGTTGAGAGCGGATGCGGCGCGCACCGCCAGTTCTGCCGCACGCGCGTTTAGCACTGGGAGAGCGCCGGGGAGTGCAAGGCAAACGGGACAGGTGTTCTTGTTGGGGGCATCGCCGAATGCGGTGGAGCAACCGCAGAAGGCTTTGGTTTTAGTTCTTAGCTGTACGTGCACCTCCAGGCCAACTACCATCTCGTAACGGCTGTCACGCGGAGGCGCGGAGGAGGCGGAGGGCTGGGTGCTTGACGACATCACCTGTGCGCCTCGGCGCCTAGGGCTTTCTCGAGGGCGAAACCGATTCGGAACATCGTGTACTCATCGAACAGGTTGGCGATGATTTGCCCGCCGACTGGAAGACCCGTGACTCGCCCTACTGGTACTGACATCGCTGGGACGCCGGCCAGGTTTGCTGTGACGGTGAAGATGTCGCTGAGATACATCTCGTAGGGATCGCTGCGCGACCCGAACTCGAACGCAACCGATGGTGCTGTTGGTGTGAAGAGCGCATTCACGCCGGATGCGAAGACGGCACGGAAGTCCTGCGAGATCAGGGCGCGTACACGCTGGGCCTGGCGGTAGTACGCATCGTAATATCCCGCGGACAGCACGTACGTGCCGAGCAGGATTCTGCGGGTAACTTCGGGACCGAATCCGCCTGATCGTGTTGCTTCGTACATGCCGCGCAGTCCATCGCCTTCGAGGCGCAGGCCGTAGCGCACACCGTCAAAGCGTGCGAGGTTGGACGATGCCTCAGCTGGGGCGATGATGTAGTAGACGGGAATGGCGAATTTCGTGTGCGGCAGAGAAACGTCGCGTATTATCGCGCCCTGCGACTTGAGAGCTTCCAAAGCCTGATCGCAGCGATCTCGGACATTGGCATCGAGGGAATCGGGGAAATACTCGGCGGGCTTTCCAATCACGAGCCCTTTGACACCTTCCTGTGCAGCGCCGCTGAAGTCAGGTACGGCAACGTCCGCGGAAGTTGCATCGAAAGGATCCACGCCAGCGACCGTTCTGAGACCCAGCGCAGCGTCGTCAACGCTGCGACCGAAGACACCGATTTGATCGAGTGACGATGCAAATGCCACCAGGCCGTAGCGACTTACGCGTCCATACGTCGGTTTGAGTCCGACAATTCCGCAGAAAGAAGCAGGCTGTCGCACCGATCCGCCGGTTTCCGAGCCGAGTGCCAGGGGAACGATTCCGGCAGCAACAGCGGCAGCCGAGCCGCCCGACGATCCACCGGGCACCCGGGTGTGATCGAGTGGATTGAGGCAGGGACCATACGCACTGTGCTCGGTGGATGAGCCCATTGCAAACTCATCGCAATTGGTCTTTCCAACCAGGACAGCGCCATTGGCACGCAGGCGCGCGACTGCTGTTGCTTCGTAGGGACTGCGGTAGCCGCGCAGGATTCTCGAACCGCACGTTGTTGGGAGGCTAAGCGTGGCAATGTTGTCCTTCGCTACGAAGGGCACGCCAGCGAGTGTTTTCACAGTGGCGTCGGCGTTCTGCAAGGCGAGCCCCACGCGACGCGCATCGTCGAGCGTTTCGACTTCGTCGGTCCAGATTACGGCGTTGAGGCCGTTGTCACCTGCGTGCGTTTCCGACACGCGTGCGAGCGCTGACTGCGCCGGTCCTTCACAAGAAACTTCTTGCGAGGCAACTGCGGCTGTGATCGCGCGCACCGAACGATCCCCAGTCACGCTATTGTCATTCCCGCGAAAGCGGGAATCCATGTTAAACGACTCTGGATTCCCGCTTTCGCGGGAATGACGGATCTGGGTGAACGACCACAATGGATTCCCGCTTTCGCGGGAATGACAAATCGGGTGTCATTGCCGCGCAAGCGGCAACCCATGTTGGTCAAACGAAAATGGGTTCCGGCTTTCGCCGGAATGACAAAGACAGTGTTCACTCGCCCTCTCCGTCCTCGTGCGTGGCCAGGCGGGGCACGATGAAGAATCCGTCGCGCATGGAGGGCGCGAATTCTTCGCGTGTGCGTGAGAGTTGCACGGGATTGAGTTCGTCAGCGCGCAGTGGCAGCTCACCGCGTCCGGCGGCGTCGTCATTCACAACAGTGCTGGTGTCAGCCGTCCTGAGCACCTCGATGTGATCGAGAATGGAATTGAGTTCGTTGGCAAGCGCGGCAAGACGTGAATCGTCCATGCCGAGCCGCGCCAATGCTGCGATGTGTTTCACCTCATCGATTGAAACGCTCATTCATCCCATCCACTTTCGAGACCCGCGTACGCGACCACCAGTCGCTTGCGGCCAATCGATTCATCATCAAAATCCACAGTGACCTTGGCGTCGCGCCCTGCACCCGTCACGTCGGAAATTGTACCCGAGCCAAACTTGCCATGCCGCACGCGGGTTCCCATCGTGAACATGACGGTGTCCTGCGAGACATCCTCTTCGTCCTGCCTCACCGGACGCGACGGCACACCATACGTGGCGCGTCGCGATGCGACGTATGATTCCGAATTGCTGGCGCGCGCCGTTGACCTCAGTCGCACTGTGGACTTTTCCTCCCACAGTCCGGGTAGCGCATCGCGCAGGAATGACGAAATGATCGACTCCCGCAATTCACCATTGCGCCGGCGGCTCGCGGCCCAGGAAAGATAGAGTTTCCGTTCGGCGCGGGTGATGCCGACATAAAGAAGCCGGCACTCCTCCTCGAGAAGCGGCGGATCGTCATAGGCGCGCGCCAGCGGGAAAAGCCCGTCTTCCAGCCCGGAGATGAACACAACCGGGAACTCCAGTCCCTTCGCGTTGTGCACTGTCATGAGCGTGACCGCATCGGCGTTGGGATCGAGTGCGTCGACCTCCGCAATCAATGATACCTGCTGCAGGAAAGCATCGAGTTGCGTGACCGCGGCGTTCTCACTGTCAGTTACCACAGTTGCATCAGCGGAGGATACCAGCTCGCGCATATTCTCGAGCCGCTCGGTGGCATCGACCTCCTCTTTCTTCAGATAATCAGCGTAGCCAATCGCGTCGTCGACCCTCTGCAACAGTTCCGAGACCGATTCCGTTGTCGCGGCCTTCGACAGCTCGCTCATCAAATCAGCAAACGCGTTGAGAGTGACCCGCACAGCAGGTCTTAGCGAAGAAGTGATCTCCGGCATGGCAGATGCGGCCAGAAGGGGGACGTTCGCGCCGCGCGCCATTACCGCCAGCTGCTCCAGGGTGGTGTCACCAATTCCGCGGCGGGGCACAGATATGGCCCGCACAAATGCAGCGTTATCCGCCGGGTTCGCAATAAGCCGCAGATAGCTCACCAGATCCTTCACCTCCCTGCGCTCGAAGAACCCCACAGATCCGATGAGTCGATAGTTGATGGACCGGCGTCGGAAAACCTCTTCCAGAATGCGACTCTGCGCGTTGGTACGGTAGATGATCGCGATGTCGCGCAGTTCGAGACTCATGTCCCTGCTGCGTCGCGCGCTTATCTCATCCGTGATCCACTCGGCTTCGTCTCTCTCATCAAGAGTCGCCATGAGACTCACCGGCTCGCCCGCGGGGAGCGTGGCTCGCAGTGTTTTTCCGCGCCGTTCCACGTTGCGCGAAATGATCGCGTTGGCTGCGGAGAGTATGCCGGGAGTGGAGCGATAGTTCTCCTCGAGCCGCACTATTCGCGCGCCAGGGAACGACTTCTCAAAGTCGAGGATGTTGCGGATGTCGGCGCCACGCCAGCCGTAGATGGACTGATCATCATCACCAACCACGCAGACATTGCCGTGATGCGCGCCCAGTAATGAAATGAGCTGGAATTGCGCATGATTGGTGTCCTGGTACTCGTCAACGAGAATGAACCGGAAACGCCGCTGATAGATCCTCAGTACATCAGCGTTGTTGCGGAACAACTCAACCGGCAGAGTGAGGAGATCATCGAAAGTGGCTGCGTTGCTGGTGCGCAGCGCTGCTTCAAGATGCGTGTAGACCTCGGCAACTACCTTGGTGAAAGGTTCATTCGCCAGACTCGCGTACTGTTTGCAATCCACAAGATTGTTCTTCGCTTCTGATATCGCCGCCATGATCGCGCGCGGACTCAGCTGTCCGATGCGAACGCCCTCCGCGGCGACCACCCGCTTGATGAGCGACACCGCATCGTCGGCATCATAAATCGTGAATCCGGAGGTGCGCGCAACCGCCTCGGAGTGCATTCGGAGAAAGCGGGCGCCCAGCGAATGAAAGGTGCCCATCCACATTCCCGGCGGCCGCTGTCCGGTGAGGCGAGTGATGCGGTCCAGCATCTCGCGGGCCGCCTTGTTGGTGAATGTCACCGCGAGAATGTGCGCCGGATTTACGCCGTGCTCGTGAATCAGGTTGGCAATGCGCATCGTGAGCACACGGGTCTTACCTGAGCCCGCTCCCGCGATTACAAGAAGCGGCCCCTCCCCATGTTCAACAGCCTCGCGCTGCGCGCGATTCAGCGTCGAATTCAACTCCGACATTACACCACTGGACGTCATCAATGCAGAACTATTTCGAAGGTGGCACCGGAATCGCCGGAAAGGAGAGTGAGTTCACCGCCGTGGCTCTCCTCGATGATTCGGCGCGTGAGGGCGAGGCCCACCCCCCAACCATGCGCTTTGGTGGAAAAGCCTGGTTCAAAGATGGCCGATCGGTGCTCGCGTTTCACCCCCGGACCATTGTCTGCGATGCGCACTCGGGCGCCACCCTCGGGAACGTTCTGGACCTGGATCTCAACCAGCCCGTCGCGTCCCGCGAGCGCGTCGATGGCGTTCTTCACGACGGCTTCAAGCGCCCACTCGAGCAATACAGCGTCACCTTCAACCACCGCGGGTGCGTCGGGCGCTTTGTACTCCAGCGTTACCCGATGCGCGAGCGTTGGAACGCGCGCTCGAAAGTAGTCCGCAACGCTTCGGGCCAGCTCGCCGACATCCACCTTCTCCTTGCGAGACGGTCGCCCGATTCGTTCGAAGCGATGCGCAACTCGCTCCAGGCGTTCCAGATCGGAGCGCATGTGGGTGTGTGCACGCTCGGTCATGGGATCGCCTGCATGCTCCGAAAGAAGCTCAAGCCACCCGTTCAAACTGGAAAGTGGAGTTGCGATCTGGTGAGCCGACTCGCGCGCCATCCCGGCCCAGAGCACTTCGCGCTGCGCGCGCGCGCGGTCGCGCAACAGAAAGAAGCCCGCCACGAGCACCAGCATGAGCGCCGCCGCCTGCACGAATGGGGCAATCCGCAGTGCATCGACAGCCGGTGGGAATCCAAAGTGCACCTGTCCGCCGGGCACAGCGACGGGTGCGTTGGAGTTGTCAAAACGGGTCGCAGCCTCGCGCGCCCGCGCCGAATCCAGCGGCTCGCAGAAGGAGAGATTGATGCACGCGACCGGCTTGCCGGTCGAATCGGTAAGAACACTGGGAACCTGCATCGCGGTGACCTGCTGCTGCAATTTGAAAAGTGTCGTCACGACGCCGTCCGGCGTGCTCGTTACTGTCGTGTCGTTAACCGCGGAGGAGATCTGCGCGAAAAGAACGCTGTTGCGCTGCGAGTGCGCCCGCAGTTCGGCGATGAGGCTGTATGTGTAAGAAATGTATGAGACGACTAGCGCGCCGACGGCGATTACAAGCAGAACCGGCGGGAGCCGCCGCGGCATCAGCTTAGTCGGTCGCCGCCAAAATAGGGGCGCAGCGCTTCCGGTAGCACGACGGATCTGCCATCGCTCTGTTGATGATTCTCCAGCAAACACGCGATTGTACGAGCGAAAGCCAGGGCCGATCCGTTGAGGGTATGAACGAAGCGTGGTTTGCCGCCATCGGCGGGGCGGTATCTGATGTTTCCCCTTCTCGCCTGGAAGTCTCCGAAATTGCTGCACGATGAAACCTCGAGCCAGCTCGCGACTCCAGGAGCCCACGCCTCCAGATCATAGGTCTTGGCACTGGAGAAACCTGTGTCTCCACTGGCGAGCAACTTCACCCTGTAAGGGATCTCCAGCATGCGCAGAACTTTTTCTGCGTGGCCGAGCAATAACTCCAGTTGTGCAGGCGAGTCAGCCTCGGCGCAAAAGCGTACCAGCTCCACTTTGTCGAACTCGTGAACACGAAGCAGACCGCGCGTGTCCTTGCCGTGCGCGCCGGCTTCGCGGCGGAAACAGGGTGTGAAGCCGACGAAGCTTATTGGAAGGGCGGCATGATGCAGGATTTCGTCGCGATGCAGGTTGGTTACGGGAACCTCCGCTGTCGGAATGAGAAAGAGATCCTCATCGCGGAGGCCGTACATGTCGGACTCGAACTTGGGCAACTGTCCCGTTGCAGTCATGGTTGCGCGATTAACCACGAACGGAACCCACACTTCCTCGTACCCATGCTCGCGTGAATGCAGGTCGAGCATCATGTTCATCAGGGCGCGCACCAGACGGGCGCCGCCCGAGCGAAATACAATGAAACCCGAGCCGGTGAGTTTGGCGCCGCGTTCAAAATCAATGCATCCAGTCGACTGGCCGATTTCCCAATGAGGCCGGCAACCCTCGAGCGGGCGCGGTTCACCCCACTGCCGAACGACGACGTTGTTCTCTTCGCCACCATCGGGGACATCCGGCAGGGTGATATTCGGTACTTCCATGAGAATCGCGCTGAGTGATTGCTCGACTGATTGCAGCTCACCCTCGAGTCGCGCTATCTCTTCACCCAGCTCCCTGCTCTCTTTGACAAGCTGCGCCGCATCGTCACCCGCCTTTTTCAGCCGCGCGACGTCCTGCGTCACTTTATTTCTGGCCGCCTTGCGTTCCTCAACGGCCTGAATCAGCAGACGCCGTTCTGACTCCTGGGCCGCTGCCTTGTCGAGAACAGTCGACATTGTCGCAAGAGCGCCGCGGCGGCGCATTCCCTCGCGCAAGAGCTCCGGATTCTCCCGGAGCAAACGGACATCGTGCATTGCACTAGTCCTCTGGTATCCCAGCGAGGAATGAGCGGAATCCGCAATTGGGATTCTGCGTAATGCGAATTCGCAGCACCCTTGAATTGAGATCGATTGCGTCGACGACAAACTTGGCGAACATCCGCGGCGGGAATGGAAAACCACAGACGCGCGTGTCATTGGACTCAACGATGATGACATCGCCGACCACAACAATCTGGGTATCGTCGTAGTTGTAGCCGGTCGCAGGCGCGCGGGTGACATCCTCGAATGGCTCCGTCGACTTGATCATTCCAACCTGATGAATTGCCAGACGTGGCCAGGCAATCAGCGCCATCGGATACAGGACAGCACGCTGCTGCGCATCGATGTCAAAGGCGATATCAAAAAGCAGAGTGCCGTCGATGCTCACCGCCTGGTTGGCCGGTATGCTGAGCGCTGAGGGATATCCGGTGGGCGTTCCTGTAAGTGCGTAGAGTGAGATCTGAGAAGTCTGCGTTGAATCGGAGGCCTGGAGACTCGTGGGATCGCTGCACGCGCTTGAGGCCGCAACGACACCAGCGAGTGCGGCTGCAAGGAGTAAGGTGACTAAAGGGACGCTGGTCTGCGGCATTGGAGGGTGGGGGATTAGAGGCGAACAATATCTCCAGTACACCGGGCTTGCAAGCTGTTCCCTCGCCTTGACTTCAACAAAACATCTCTAGTAGCTTCGCAGCGTTTCGAGGACCTGAGCCGAGGTTTGGGAATGGATACTGCTGATAACGTTCATCATGCAACCTGCTGACAAGCTACTCCATCACGTCCTCGTCGCCGATGATGAGCCACATATCGGGCGCATCATCAAGATGAAACTCGAGCAGGGCCCGTTTCAGGTCACACTGGCATACGACGGGCAGGAAGCACTCGATCTTCTGGAGCAGGATTCCAGTATTGCGGTTGTGCTCCTTGATCTCATGATGCCGAATGTGAGCGGACTCGACGTGCTCGCTGCCATGCGCGCTTCGGAGAAGTGGCGCTCCGTTCCCTGCATCATTCTGACAGCAGCTGGGCAGGAGGAGCAGCATGTCAGGGCAATGCAGCTGGGCGCCACTGCGTTCATGACGAAGCCGTTCAGTCCCAAACGCCTCTACGCGAAAACGGCGGCTCTTGCGGGGTTGCCCTCGGATGATGCACCCGCGGAGCTTGGATGACACGATGGGCCGTGATACTTGCCGGCGGCGTCGGCTCACGGTTCTGGCCACTCAGTACTCCTTCAATGCCAAAGCAGCTCCTCGCTCTGGTTGAGGACAGGTCCATGCTCGCGGCGACGCTGGCGCGACTCAGGCCCGCCGTCGAGCCGCAGCGCACACTCGTGCTTACAAACGAATCACTTGTCCAGTCGACGCTGCAGCAGGTCCCTGAATTAACCTCGCAGAACATTGTGGCCGAGCCGCGGCCAGCAGGAACCGCAGCTGCTCTTGCGTGGGCCGCGCGAGAAATCGTTGAACGTGACGGTTTCGACGCGGTCATGATCTGCGTTCACGCCGACTGGTTCATTGGCGATGAGCAAGAGTTTCGCGCGGTGCTCATCAGGGCGGCCGAGATTGCGCGGCGTCATGACAGTCTTGTCACAGTAGGTGTGGTGCCGAGCAGGCCCGATCCGGGTTTCGGATACATTGAGCCCGGCGATCCGATTACCGATGCAGACGGCGCGCGTCGCGTGGCGCGCTTTGTCGAGAAACCCAACAGAGATGAAGCGGCGAGGATGTGCGCGGCAGGATTCCTCTGGAACTCTGGGATATTTGCCTGGCGGGCGGCGCGATTTCTTGAAGAAATTCGCACCCACACCCCCGAAGTGGCGGTTGCGCTGCAGAGTTCAACAGACCGCGAGACTTTCTTTTCCCGCGTGACACCGATTTCCGTGGATGTCGGAGTTCTGGAGCGCAGCCAGCGAGTCATGGTGCTGCCCGGCAACTTTGGCTGGGACGATGTGGGCACCTGGGCCGCACTCAGCAGGGTGCTGCCGCACGACGAGATGGGAAATGCCGTTCGAGGTCGCGCTTCGCTGGTGGCGGCAAGAGACAATGTTGTCTACGCTCAGGACTCGCAGGTCGTGCTCTATGGCGTCAATGAACTTGTTGTGGTGTGCTGTGGTGGAGTCACACTGGTGACAACGACGGAGCTCGCGGCGGATCTCAAGACTTTGCTCAGTGCCCTTCCCCCATCGCTAAGGGATCGATGACAGTCTCACTGATACTCTACGACGATGAGCGCGCGCACTCGTTCGAACCGCTCACGCATACGCGCCCGCTTGGCGAATTGCTCGCTGGGATCGCGGCAATCAGAGAGCGCTGGGAAGATGTGTTGGGATTGCGCGCGGATGGATTTGTTTCGCGAGCGCATCTGGTCGAGTTCGAAGAAGAAAGAGCACCGGCTTTTTATTCCGGCGACGTTCCCAGCGGATGCATTCTCGCAAACTCCCGCTTTGTCCCCGCCCTGCACGACGAAAGGGCTGAGGGAAGATTTCGCGCGAGCGATGCTGATGTATGGGTGTGCGCCGGTAGAGTGGCAGCAGTGCGACTGCGCGACGGATTGAACGCGAGCGAGCTAAGCGGCGGGCGAGTACGACTGGACAAGCTGAACGCCCACGGGCGCCGCACCGTCGACATCCTTGGGGTCTGGATGGAGAATATCTGGGACCTGGTGCGTTATCTGCCTTCGCAACTCTCATCCGATATCAATTGCGTGATGGCGGCGAGCGGCACGACGCACTCCTCGCTACGCTGCATCCCCGCCGATACGATGCCGCAGATCCGCCTTCGCGAAGTCGCCGCGATCCTGGGTGACAGTCCTGTTATGGTCGCAACCGACGCTTGCATCGACCCGCACGTGGTTTTTGATGCGCGCAGCGGACCCATACTAGTGGCGCGTGGAGCAACGATTCACTCGTTCACTCGCCTGGAAGGACCGTGCTTCATAGGTGCCGACACAACGGTGATGTCAGGCCGGATTGCATCGAGCGCGATTGGCGAGAAGTGCAAGGTCAATGGTGAAATGAGCAACAGCATCATACTCGGCTTCTCCAACAAAGCGCACGATGGGTTTCTGGGGCACTCGTATCTGGGGCGCTGGGTGAATATTGGAGCCGGGACAATTACCAGCAATCTGAAAAACACCTATGGCCCCGTTGGACTATGGACGCCGCATGGGATGCGCGAAACCGGGATGCAATTCCTGGGATCGTTCTTCGGTGATCACGCTCGCACCGGAATCGGGACAATGCTTGCAACCGGCACCGTGATTGGCGCGGGGGCCAATGTTTTTGGTGGGGCGATGCCGCCGCGGTACGTGCCGCCGTTTTCCTGGGGGAAGGGCGAGAAACTCGAGGAGTATCAGTTTGACAAGTTCCTTGAGGTTGCTGAAAGAGTCCTTGGGCGGCGCAATGTTGCACTTTCAGATGGACTGCGGAGGCACTACGCTGAGGTGCACCGAGTTGGCAGGAAGGATAGGATTGGCCAGGGCTGATCTAAGAGCAGATCAGATAGACGAGGCGTGAACAACGATCCACGATAGACGATAGACGATAGACGATAGACGATAGACGAAAGACGATTGGAAGGTGTTCTTCCCAATCGTCTTTCGTCTTTCGTCTATCGTTGCTCGTTGTTCAGGCCTCGTCTATCTGAGATCGGCCTTTGTTTCCCCCGACCTAATACATTCCGCCCATACCGCCCGGAGGCCCACCAGCAGCAGAGGGCTTCTCTTCCCTCTTCTCTACGATCAGTGCTTCGGTCGTGAGGAGAAGGCCGGCGATTGATGCGGCGTTCTGCAGCGCGGTGCGGGTGACCTTCGTGGGGTCAATAACACCTGCCTGCATCAGGTCTTCGTACGTATCGGTCAAGGCGTTGTAACCGTAGTTCTTGTCCTTGGACGCCCGAACCTTTTCCACCACGATCGAGCCTTCGCCACCCGCGTTCTGCACGATTATGCGGATGGGCTCCTCAATGGCGCGGCGCACGATATCGATGCCGGCCTGCTCATCGCTCTCGCCAACCTTGAGTCCCTTGAGTGCGGGCTGGGCGCGCAGATACGCGACGCCTCCACCAGGAACGATTCCTTCCTCAACCGCGGCGCGAGTCGCATGCAATGCATCTTCGACGCGAGCCTTCTTTTCCTTCATCTCGCTCTCGGTAGCTGCGCCGACGTTGATAATGGCGACCCCGCCCGCCAGCTTGGCCAGACGCTCCTGCAGCTTCTCGCGATCGTAGTCGGATGTGGTCTTTTCGATTGCTGCTTTGATCTCCTTGACGCGACCCTGAATCTTCTCGGTGTCTCCACCACCATCGATGAGCGTGGTGTTGTCCTTGTCCACGACAATGCGCTTGGCGGTGCCCAGGTCACTGACGACTGCGTTCTCCAGCTTGAACCCGACTTCCTCGCTGATAACCTGACCGTTAGTGAGGACGGCGATGTCCTGGAGCATTGCCTTGCGGCGATCGCCAAATCCGGGCGCCTTGACGGCGCAAACCTTGAGCGTGCCACGCAAACGATTTACAACGAGTGTCGCGAGGGCCTCGCCCTCGACATCCTCTGCGATGATGAGCAACGGCTTGCCCATCTGCGCAACCTTCTCGAGAATGGGAAGCAGATCCTTCATCGACCCAACCTTCTTGTCGTGGATCAGAATCATCACGTCTTCCAGCACCGCTTCCATCTTGTCCGGATCGGTGACGAAGTAGGGCGAGAGATAACCGCGGTCGAACTGCATTCCATCGACCGTCTCGAGTGTGGTCTCGAGGCCGCGCGCTTCTTCAACTGTGATCACGCCGTCCTTGCCCACTTTCTCCATTGCGTCGGCGATCAGATCACCGATTTCCTTGTCATTGTTGGCGGAGATGGAGCCAACCTGCGCGATTTCCTTCTTGCCACTCGTGGGAACGGAGATCTTCTTGATCTCGTCGACCACGGCGCTGACGGCTCTGTCGATTCCGCGCTTGAGCGCCATTGGATTGACACCCGCGGTGACGTGCTTGAGGCCTTCGCGGAAAATCGCCTGCGCCAGGATTGTCGCGGTGGTGGTACCATCACCGGCGAGGTCTGACGTCTTTGTGGCGACTTCCTTGACCATCTGCGCGCCCATGTTCTCAACTGGATCCGAAAGCTCGATTTCCTTGGCAACCGTAACACCATCCTTGGTGACGGTTGGCGCACCGAATTTCTTGTCGATTACTACGTTGCGTCCTTTGGGACCGAGGGTGACCTTCACCGCCTCGGCCAATTTGTCGACACCACGCTTTAGAGCAGCGCGCGCGTCAACGTCGAAATGAAGTTCCTTGCTAGCCATGTCTGGCAACCCCTGCTGAATGTTCGCTGAGATTCATACGTCGATTGATGTTGCTGGCGGAGAGAGCTGTCGCGGCGATTGTGCGCGATCAGCTGTGCTCCGTTCGCGCTACTTGAGAATGGCGAGCACGTCTGATTCGCGAAGAATCAGGAATTGCTCGTTGTCCACTGTTACTTCGGTGCCGCTGTACTTCCCGTAGAGAACCTTGTTGCCGACTTTGACTTCCATCGGCACGCGGACCTCTTTCTCAAACCGGCCAGGACCAACCGCAACGATTTCGCCCTGCTGCGGTTTTTCCTTGGCAGTGTCCGGGATATAGAGACCGCCTCGCATCTGTTCAGTATCTTCGAGCGCGCGAACTACAACGCGATCAGCAAGAGGACTGATGTTGACGCCCGTGGTGGCACTGTTGCTTGCCATGGGACGCGTCCCTCCAATAGTGGTTGGTGGTTGAAATTGGGGATTTCCCAGTTCAGCACTCTACCTGCCCGAGTGCTAGGGGATGGAGAACATAGGTGATCGCGTGGCGATGTTCAAGTGGGGGAGCGAGCGGCCTAAGCTGTTGAGACTATTTGGGATAGCGGACGCTATCCCTTCAGCAGCGAGTGCGCGATGCGCAGCCCCACAAGCGTCAGAAGTGGCTCCACACGCTCGACTTCCGCGCAATGAGGCGCGATGCTTTCCGCGAGACCACCGGTGGCCACAACGAACGGGACTTCCTTCCCCGGCCATTCTTTCTTTATCCGACGCACGATTCCGTCGATGGACTCCGCGGCACCAAACAGCACGCCGGCTCTGATGCAGTCCTCGGTGCGTTTGCCAATCACGTGATCGGGCGCGGTGAGTTCGGGAGCAGGAAGTTTGCTCGTTCGACGGAAGAGAGTTTCTGCGGAGATGCGCACCCCTGGTGCGATTACTCCGCCGAGAAAAACACCAGCCTTCGTGATGCAATCGAATGTTGTCGCGGTACCCAGGTCCACTACGATTGTGTCGCGGCCAAAGAGTTTGCTCGCGGCCAGCGTATTGATGATACGATCGGCTCCCACGCTGAGCGGCTCCATCACATCCAGCTTGATGGGAAGCTGCGACGAACCGTCGACAACAACCGCGTGGACGCCGAGCCAGCGATTGCATGCATCGACAAGAGGCATCGTCATGTGCGGCACGACCGAGCCAATCACGGCGCCGGTGAGATTCACGATCGGCAGCGAAGCGCTGGAAAGGAGAGATCGCAGCAAGAGCCCGAGTTCATCAGATGTTCGAGCGTGCTCGGTAGTGAGCCGCCAGTGCTCGACCACGTCGTCGCCGCGAAACAGTCCTATCGTCGTTTCGGTATTGCCAACATCGATCGCAAGTATCACTCATCCTCCACTATTACCACATGTCCCGACCGCGCTGTCTGGATGCCGTCGTCATTGGAGATCACCAGCTCACCGTCTTCCGAAATACCTACCACAACTCCAATACCAGGCTGGGATACCCGCTTGCCGCGCAGCATGTCGTGCTGCATGTACTCCTGAACTTCTTCACGTGACAGCGCTCCCTCTGCCTCCGCGGCCTCTCTGATCCGCGGCACTACCTTGAGCAACACGTCGACATGGGTCGTGCTGGCCTTCAATCCGGCCGCATCGGCTACTCCCTCGGGTGCAACCAGATTGATTCCAATTCCAATCGCTGTCCATTCGGGCGCTCCTTCGCGCCAGCGCGTTTCGGCCAGAACACCAGCAATCTTTGAATCGCCCGCGAAAATATCGTTGGGCCACTTCAGCATTAGCCGTGTATCGCTGAGCGGTTCCAGCGCAGCGCGCAGTGCGAGACCCACTCTGATCGAGAGAACCTGAGCGGCGTCGACGCTGGGATTTCGCGAGAGATAGGTGATCCATACGCCGCCCTCGTCGGAATGCCACTTCTTTCCTTCCCTTCCGCGACCCGCAGACTGTGTTTCAGCAACAATGAGTGTCCCCGATTCGGCACCCGCTTCGGCCTGCTGGTGAGCCACGTCCATTGTAGATGTGACTTCGTCGAAGGCAAGCACCGCGGCGCAACCGGTGCGGCGAGCGAGGTCGCTGCGAGCAGCGCCTCCGTACGAATTGATTTCAGCCACGTGGAAAAGTCATTTCAGGACGATGATAACTATGATGCCAAGTACAATACGATAGAGTGCAAAGAATCCGAAGCCGTGGGTAGAGAGAAAGCGCAGCAGGAATCCAATTGCCAGCCATCCGGTAATACCCGCGGCGGCGGTGCCGGCCAGAAGTTGTGGGCTGAATCCTTCCTGCGCGATTGCATCGGGAACCTTGTGCGCCGCCGCGGCGGCAATCACCGGCATGCTCAGTAGAAAGCTGAAGCGCGCAGCACTGGTGCGATCGAACGCGAGAAGCCGGCCGGCGGTCATGGTTGATCCCGATCGTGAAACACCCGGAACCAGGGCGAGCACCTGAGCGAGCCCAATCAGGAGAGCATCGCGGGCACGCATGTTGTCGAGCGCGCGGATGGCCGGTGCAGCGCGATCTACGACCCACAGAACAACGCCGAGAATGATCAGCGCCCATGCGGTCACCATGGGGTTCCTGAATGTTGTCTCCGCCAGGTCTTCAAGAAGGAGGCCCGCGACGATGGCCGGCAGAAACGCGATGAAGAGAAAGGCTGCCCGCCGTTCCTCAACGGAGTTCAGCCGACGCGTCCTGAGAGAATTCAGCGCAGCGCCCGCCATGGTGATCCAATCACGACGGAAGAACCAGAGAACAGCTGCCAGTGTTCCGACGTGCAGGGCAACATCGAAGGAGAGTCCCTGGTCCACGCTCCAGCCGAACAGTTTCGGGGCGAGGAACAGGTGCGCGGAACTGGACACGGGGAGAAACTCAGTGAGACCCTGAATAATGCCGAGGACAATGGCTTGGAAGACGGTCATCCGTGTGCGTGCCCGAACATCGGATGGGAGATTTTCGTAATCTCCTTTTTCCGAACCCTATTGACAGATTTGGCAACCGACTTACAAGACGACTCCGAACCCGATGCTTTCAACGGGATCAGATTGAACCCTCTGTTGCCAAATCTGTCAATGAGGTTCGGAAAAAGGAGATTACGAAAATCTCCAACCCGGATCCGGCGGTGCGCATCACGCACTGGACACCGCGTCCTTATACACGTTCTCGTAACGATTCACGATCTCGTTTGCAGAGAAGCGCGCGCGCGCGTCCTCGGCACCGAGTGCGCTCATGGATTTCCAGCGCTCCGAATCGCTGAGTATGGCGATCGCGGCTTCGCTCATTCTCTCTACATCGCCAACAGGAAAGAGAAACCCGGTTTCACCGTCGCGCACAACCTCGGCGATTCCACCGGCATTGCTGGCAACTACTGGAACTCCGCATGCCAGCGCTTCCAGAGCGCTCAGTCCAAACGACTCGCTCTCGCTGGGGAGCAGAAAAAGATCGGCGCCGGCAAGCAAGGGAGCCACGGCTTCGAGTTTCCCCAGGAAAAACACCTTGTCCTGCACCCCCTGAACGCGCGCTTCGTCCGCTGCGTCGACGCGGTCCGGTCCATCGCCCACCATGACCAGCACGCTGTCGACAGTCTGGCTCACGCGCGCATAGATACGAACAACATCGCGCACCCGCTTCACCTTGCGAAAGTTGCTGATGTGCATCAACACCTTGCGACCGTGTCCCACATGATCGGTCAGCGCGTCGGGATAGCGTGAGCGTTCGAAGACTGCGGGGTCGATGAAGTTTGGTATGACTTCGACACCACATCCCGCGCAGCCGAATGCCCGGTAGGTCTCTTCGCGCAGATAGTGCGAGACCGCGGTGAGGCGATCGGATTGCTCAATCGAAAACTTCGTGATCGAACGGAAGGACGGATCCTGTCCGACAATGGTGATGTCGGTGCCGTGCAGAGTGGTAACAACCTTGATTCCCGAGCCTTCACGCTCCAGCATCTCGCGCGCGATCCATGCGCTCGTCGCATGGGGAATGGCGTAGTGCACATGCAGAAGATCGAGTCCATGGGTGCGAACCACCTCGTGCATGCGAACGGCGAGCGCGAGATCGTATGGTGGATACTCGAAGAGCGGATAACGCACGACTTCCACTTCGTGGAAGAAAATGCGCGGCAGATAGGAAGGGAGGCGAAAGGGCTGCTGGTATGTGATGAAATGCACTTCGTGTCCGCGCCCGGCCAGTACAATTCCCAGCTCCGTTGCAACCGCGCCCGAACCGCCGTATGTCGGATAACAGGTGATGCCGATCTTCATTCCGTCTGCTCCTCCCCGCCTTTATCGTCTCGATGAAACCAGTCCACTGCCCGCTGGAAAGCGGCATCTGAAGCACCATCCACAACGGTGACTCTCTCGCCGCGCAGTTGATTGCGAAACCAGGTCCGTTGTCTCTTGGCATACTGGCGCGTCCGCGTAACCACATCCGAAAGCGCATCAGGGCGCGACATTGTTCCCCGCGCGAGCGCACGAACCGACCGGTAGCCAGTGGCCTTCCATGCGGGTGCGTCCTCGGGCACGGCGGCATCGAGGCGCGCAACTTCAACCTCCCATTCCCTTTCGATCATTTCGTGAACGCGTCTCTCAATGGTTGCGGCCAGATCACCGCCCGGATCCACAAGAAGATAACGTGCGCGCCATTGCGCATGACGCGCACGCTGATCGTGCAGCGCGCTTAGGCGTTCACCGCTCAATAGCGCAACCTGGATCGCGCGCATCAGTTGTGTGCGGCCCAGATGTGAGCGCGCCGGGTCGAGAGCCGTGCACCAGCGACGCAGATCGGCAAAGGACATTCCTTCGATATGCTGCTCCAGAGCGGCGCGACGATCTCCGTCAAACTCTGGCTCGTGAAACAGGGGCGCGAAGAGCGCGCGTAAATAGAAACCGGTTCCGCCCACGACGATTGGAGTTTTGCGGCTGGCAATCGTTTCGAGAATTGCTGTCTGCGCCTGCTCCGCCCATAGCGCTGCCGAGTAGCGCTCCTGAGGATCGACGACGTCGATGCAGTAGTGACGTACGGTGGCTTGCTCCTGCTGCGTCGGTTTTGCCGTTCCGATATCGAATCCGCGATACACCTGCCTGGAGTCGGCGCTTATGATTCTGCCGCCAAATTCCGCGGCGAGCCTGATTGCGAGAGCAGACTTGCCAGCCGCGGTTGGTCCGCAGATGACCCGTACTCTATCTCCGGCCGAAGCGCCGCTCAACTTCCTCCCATGACAGGTGCACGACAACCGCTCTGCCATGAACATCGTGAGCGGGGAGCTGCGTGCGCGCGAGCGCCACGAAGAGCGCCCGCATCTCGGGCTGAGTGAGCTGATCGCCAGCCTTGATCGCCGCCTTGCACGCTACCGTCGCAGCGAGTCGTTCGTGCTTTGCTCCGCTGCTCGCCGAACGATCACCGGTGAGCGCCGCAAGTGTATCGCGCAGACAACGCTCCGCATCGAATCGCGGATGCGGCATTGGCACCGAGCGCACCAGGAGTGTGTTCCCGCCGAACCCCTCAGTTTCAAAACCGAGTTTCTCGAGTGCGGGACGGTTCTGCTCGAAAGCTTCTGCCTCCGCCGGCCCAAGATGAAGTGTGAGCGGGAAGAGCAGGCGTTGTCCCGAAGCATCGCCGCGTTCCATATCACTCATGAATTTCTCGAACAGCACACGCTCGTGCGCGGAATGCTGATCGATGAGCACCAGACCATCATCGCGTTCGAAGAGAAGATATGTCCTGTGCAGTTGCACGAGGTACGGAACATCGATCTCATCGTTCTGCTCGCCTGGGGCTCCCCCGGAAGCTGTTTCAACAGAGGTTGCGAGAGCAGTGGCGCCTCCTCCCTGCATGGCCGCGGCGGACGTGAGCAGAGGACCGTCGTCACGTACCTGTCTGAGGAATCCTCCGGCATCGCCGCCGATCTCGCGCGTGGTCCAGCCGCCGCCGCGAGCAGCAGCGCCCGGGAAGAAATGATGATTCCTCTCGAAGTGCGCCCCGCTCTCGAGAGTGCCCAATGCGCGACGCACTGCGGTCTCCACGCAGCGCTCCACAGGCCACCTGTCCTGAAAGCGTATTTCAGCTTTGGCCGGATGCACGTTCACATCAACTGAATCGCCGGGGACGACTACGGACAAAAGGAGAGAGGGACGGACGCCAGATGGCACGGTGCTCCTGTAAGCTGCCTCGGCCGCGCGCACCAGACCATTGTCCCGCACCGCGCGCCCGTTCACACGAAGGTGAATGCGACGCGTGGCGGTGCCAACGTCAGCTGGACGCTCAACGAGGCCGCTTGTATGCGTCGTACCGGAAACATCATCGACGTCCAGCAGCCGGTCGGCGAAAGCAGCACCCCAAACCTGCGCGGCTCGCTCCCTCAGTGTGCCGGCGGCCGGAAGCGAGAGCGCCTGTCGCCCGTCGTGCACAACATGAAAGCGAACGGTGAGCCGGGTGAGCGCGAGCACAACGATGGCATCGTGAATAGCGCGCCATTCAGATCGCTCGCTCCGCATGAACTTCTTGCGCGCGGGGACATTGTGAAAAAGTGACGCCACAGACACAGTAGTGCCGCGGCGCCGCGACACTTCCGATACAAGCTTCGGAACACCGGCATCCGATCGCACCAGCACTCCGGGACCGTCGGCCACCGCCGTCTCAAGCTCGAGATCGGACACGGAGCTGATGGACGGAAGAGCTTCGCCACGAAATCCGAAACTGCGAACGCCAACGAGATCGGTAGCACTGCGGATTTTTGAAGTCGCATGTCGCTCGAGCGCGAGCAGCGCTTCGGGTTGCGTCATTCCGCTACCATCATCACCTACGCGAATGAGACCTTTGCCACCATCCTCGATGGTGATGTCGATCGAGGTTGCACCAGCATCGATGGCATTCTCGACCAGTTCTTTGACGACAGAAAACGGCCGTTCCACCACCTCACCGGCGGCAATCTGGTCGGCTACTGCGGGAGGGAGAATTGCAATTCGGGACACATAGGGAATTTACTCTGAATCTCAGTCGATAACGACCCGCAATAAATGCGAATGGTGCAACCAACCCGCCGCTCTCCCATCGAGTTCCACGCGCGACCAGTCGCGCTCAGACTGCGTCAGCCGTACAACTTCACCTGGACTGAGTCGCGTGAGTCCCGTCGATTCCAGCGATGGCATTGCATGCGAAACGACATCGTGCGTTACCACGGCAACGTCGCGGTCGGCGATGCGCCGGTTGATATCAAAGGCATATGCGCCCAGTCCGAGAGCCAGCAAGGCGCTCAACGCGAGAGGAACAGGGCTCACGCTTCCCCGTTTTGCCACACTCCGGAATGCGAGCGCCCACAGGGCGATCCAGGCCGCAAGTGCGACTACCGTGACGACGTCGGGTGGCACGGCAGGAATCAGCCATGCATCGCGGCTGTTCGACTGCGACATGAGGCGGATATTGGCACGCACGTCGCGCGCTGTGGGTTCAAGACGCAGTGCTCGCTGCCATGCTACCATTGCAGCTGCGGTGTCTCCGCTCTCCCATGCAGCAGCGCCGAGGTTTACCCATGCGTCCGGAGCGCGGCGCAGCACCCGCGTGATCTCCAGAAACTGTTCGGCCGCATCGGCGTAAGATCCGCTTTCGTAAAATTTCACGCCCCTGTCGAACGCAGTAGTGACGGTCCCGGAGTTCTGTGCGAAGAGCGAAGCGCAAAGAAGGAGTATTACGGGAACCGTGTGGCCCACGCTCCCGGGATGTGATCCTGCCGCCTCTTCATCAATCTTCTGGAAGGAGCGCGCAGCGCGTTCGATGAGGGAATTATCGGCCACTCCTCCAGCACCAAAGACGGCTGTATCAAGTGCCCGCACCAACGCTTCAGCTTCTGCCGTGGTCTCGCGAGACACACCGCTGCGCAGCAGAGCGGCGCGAAAGCCGCCTTCAGTCGCGGACAAACCCTTTGTCAGTCCAAGGCGCCGCTCGACTGACGAAAGGAACAGTCTGCGTGCGTCCGAAATCGCGGTGGCTCCCTGTTGTTGTCCGATCGCTGAGAAAGTTGGTGCTTTGGCTACTGCCACCTTGGTGCGGGCGCGCCGCTGCCGCAGCCCAAGCAGCAGTGCGAAGAGGGCCGGCGCGGGCGACACAATGGCAACGATCAGAAGGATGGGGTTGGACCAGAGCGGCGCCGCTTTTTCACCTTGATACGTCTTGCGGATGGCCAGTGCGGTTTTGGCCGCCACCACGCTGTCATCTGTTGCGAGCAGGGTGCCAGGCACGATCGCAATCGATTCCGGTGCGCTCACAGCGACTGCATAACGTTTTGTGGATGGGTCGAAATACGCGTACCGGATAGCCGGAAGCTCCTGAGTTCCAGCATCCCGTGGCGTCACCACCCATTCGAACTGTTTTCCGCCTCGAACACGACCATCATCCATCTGCAGTTCGATGCGCTCGCCTGCAGGAAGTACATCAGCCCATGGAATGCTCAGCGCTGGGCGTGGCAGGAGCTTGATGTTTCCGGCACCCAGTACTCGAACACGCAGGGTGAACGGATCTCCCACCCGCAGTTTCATTCCGGAGATTGATCGTTCAACCGAGAACGTGCCGACAGGGCCCGCGAAGTCGCTGGGGCGTCCCGCGGTTGGCAGTGAGCGGGCAACGATCACCACGCTGTCAGCGCGCAGCGAGTGCGTTTCCTCCCCGCTGAGCAGATTGCCCGACCGCGGGAGCGTGTAATCGAGTGTCGCCGCCGGCACTACATGAATACCAGGTACCAATGGAAAAATTGCACGCTGATACACATGTGGTCTGAATGTGCGACCACCCACTATGCGCGACGGAATGAGGTTGCTCATTGGCGGCAGTTCATAAGACAGCGTGCCACGCAGGTCGGGAGGTGTGAAGGTCGGATTGCGAGCAGCGCGTTGTCTGAGAAAGGCCTCATCGACGTAGACGGCCACCTGATACGTCGCTTGTTGCCCCACAAACACGGTGTCAGGTGTACCCCTGACATCTATGCTCACAACTTTCGACGAATCGATCTTCTCGGCGTGCAACTGAATGTAGCGCCTGTTCGGGGGTGGATGAATGACGATCTTGAACGGCGGCGCACGCAGCGTCTTGCCGTCCAGCTTTGCCTCGAATGAACCAATCGTGTGTGTGGCGGCGCGGGGCGCCTGCAACAGATAGTCGCGCTGAACAACCACGCGCTGAACGCCACCATCGCGAACGACGCTCGCCGCATCCGTCGTTCCAATGATGGAGAACCCCTGGAATCCCGGTGGCACTATGGTGGGCGGAAGGAGCGTGGATGAACTCACGACAACCTTGACCGTGAACGTGGTGCCGGTAAGCGCAGAATCAGGAGCACTTACCGTGATGTTCATTTGCGCCAGAATAACTGCGAGCGCGAGAATCACCAGTCCTTGCCCCCGGGCGGACGGGTGGGTCGATTGCGATCCTGCGAACGCGCCTGAACATCGCGCTCATCGCGCGCTGCGTTGTTGAGAATCTGTTCGGCCTGTTCACGACCCAATCCACTGGGTGCTTCCTGCTGCTGGTTCTCGTCGTGCCTGTTGTCCTGCGAGGAGTGCTGCTGCTGATCCTGCTGACCTCCGCCCCCTCCACTTCCATGCTCTTTTTCGCGCAGCGCAAGCTCATAGTTCCACTTGGCATCGGGATCATCGGGCCGCATTAGCAGTGCATCCTTGTAGGCGGCGAGCGCATCGTCGAGTGCAGCGCCGCGCTGGCTTCCCTCTGTGCGCCGGCCCGCGATGAGTTGCGCAAGGCCCCTGTTGAACAACGCGCGATAACGCGTCTCCGGAGAATCGGACTTCGCCACACGGTCGAGCGCGTCACCGGCACTCTCCAGTGAATCGGCCAGAAGGAGCGCCGTGCCCAGGTTGTACAGTGTGCGCTCACTGTTGTCCCCCTCGCGAATCATCCTGCGGTATTCCTGGATGGCCTGGACGTAATTGTTGTCGCGCAGGAGCGTGCGCCCACGATCCTCCGCGTCGGTGCCGCGACCGCGTTGCGGTGGGGAGATCATTATTACTGCGAGCGAAACGGCAGCTGCACCACGTCGCACTGCCGCGGCAACAAGGCGCCGTTCACGTGTGCCCAATGCAGGAGGTGCCGTGCGGCGTTTGTCGGCACGATATGTATCAAGAATAACAAGAAGCAATGCGGGAATCAGAAAAAGCTGAAAGCGCGGACTGTGGTCGACGCCAAGGCTGACTGAGCGACGCTGTTCCCGCAGATTGGAAAGCGCGCGCCGAATTCTGGCTGCCTTGTCGGTTTCGGATGCCTCGACGTATGCGCCACCAGCTATTTCAGCTGTGGAACGCAAAAGGTCTGCGTTGTAGCGCGTGGTTACAATGCGTCCCGCCTCATCCGTCTTGAATGAAGTGCGGCTTCCGGTGGCGCCCATTTGCTCCAGCGGAATTCGCGATCCTGCCGCAGTACCAAAGCCTACGGTGACAACGTTGATTCCCGCATCGCGCGCCTTGCGGGCGGCGGCCGCCACTGCCTCCGGCTCCTCAAACGATTCCCAGTCACTCATGATTACCAGCGCGCGGTCGCTCGCGGATTGCGACGCGAGCAGCAGATCGGTTCCCTGAATAATCGCGCGCGACACCGCGCTTCCGGCGAGTCCCACGATGGCGGGATCGAGGTTGTCGAGGAAAAGATCGAGTGCGCCCTCATCGGTGGTGAGCGGGGTGAGGATGTAGCTGCGACCGGCGAAGGCGATGACTCCAATCCTGTCGCCATGCGACGAAGCGCGCAGACGGCGCACCTCCTGTTTCATCCGTTCCAGTCTTGTAGGGCGGTCATCGTTGGCGAGCATGGACAATGAGGCGTCCAGCGCGAGAACGATGTCTATGCCTGACCCGGAGACCTTTGTTTCCGATGTTCCCCAGCGGGGCCCTGCAACTGCAATCGCGGCGAAGAGCGCGGCGAATGAGAGCGTTGCAATTCTGCCGGCTGTCGGCCGCATGGTGCCGGCTGGCAAGAGGCGGCTGATCAACTCACCACTCCCCATTCTGGCGAGTCGCGCAGCGCGGCGTCGCTGCGCCGTGCCCAGGAGCAACGCGATGAAGACCGGCAGAACAACTGCGAGAATGAGAAGTTGCGGCGCCTCGAAAATAGTGATCATGGGAGCGGACCTCTCCACGCGAGCAGTCCCATCTCGAGAACAAATGCAAGTAACGCGATTGACAAGGGCCAGCGGAACTGTTCGGCGAAGCGGATGTATTGCCGCGTCTGCACCGGTACGCGCTCCAGTCGGTCGATCTCCTGGTAGATAGCTTGAAGCGATTGCGCATCCTGCGCGCGATAGTAGCGGCCCCCGGTGCTTGCGGCTATTTCGCGCAGCATCGGTTCGTCGATGCGCACCGGTCTGTTCTCGTATCGCAATCCGAATGTGCTCTTGCCCACGGGAACGGGGGCAACTCCTTCCCTCCCGACTCCAATCGTGTAGATGCGAATACCGAACTGTCCCGCGGCCTCGGCGGCCGTGCGGGGATCGATCGATCCACGATTGTTCTCGCCGTCGGTGAGCAGAATCATCACGCGGGAGCGTCCCTGAGAGGAGCGCAATCTGTTGGCCGACGTTGCGATGGCGGTCCCGATGGCGGTGCCATCATCAACCTGTCCACCCACTTGTGGAGTGAGGTTGTCGACAGCGGCGAGAATAACAGGATAGTCGGTCGTGAGTGGAACCTGAGTCAGCGCCTCTCCGGCAAAGGCCACCACTGAAATACGGTCGGATTTCCGGCCCAGGACAAACTGCTTGACGGTTTCCTTGGCGACCTCGAGGCGGTTCAACGGAAGGAAGTCCTGGGCAAGCATGGAGCTGGACACGTCGATCGTCATCGCGATATCGATGCCTTCAGAAGTCACATTCTGCGAACGCAGTCCGGAGCGCGGGCGCGCCAGTGCGATGATCAGCGCAAGAATAATGAGGTTTCTGAGAACAAAGAGGGTACGCGCTACCAGCCTGCCGGCACGCGGGCCTACTGTCAGGGCGCCAACACGCGAAAAGACGATAGCGGATGGTTTGCGGCGCGAACGCTGATACCACCAGAGGGGCAACAAAATGATGAGGAGCAGAATCGCGGGAGAGGCAAATTCGAGAGTGCCGATGCGCATCAGGCCGCGTCCTCCCGATCCTGTTCGTCGCTGATCACGGGTTGCGGATCACCAATGCTGCGCGCGATGTCGCCGGCTTCGCGTCCCAACCTCAGCGCGGTTGCCGCGCTGAGGTTGCGCTGTGCGAACTTCACCATGTCGGCTTCAGTGAACAACTGTGCCACTCTCTCAACAGGAACCTTGTCACTCTGGTCCTCTATAGCGGAGAGAAGTTCCGCGCTGGTCTGCGACGCAGAAGTTGCCGCAAAACGCCCGGCCAGGAATTCGCGCAGTGCATCAACCATGAGGACTACGTAGCGCCCTCGCTCGCCAGCCTCGATGAGTCGCATCGCCTCGATTCTCTGGAATTCGCGTTCCGATCTCTCGAGGGCTCCCACACCGGGCAACAGCACCTCGTTGCCGCGGCGGCGATACCACCAGCGGAAAATTGCGACGAGCAGCGCGGCGAGAACGAGAAGCGGGAGCCAGGGCGACCACCATGGCTGTGCCGCCGCGAACAGGTCGCGTGCGGGTTTGGGAACGCGCGCGGCAGAATCGGCAGGCAGAACGGACACCACCATGATTGGGCGCGCGTTCACCGCCAGTCGTTGCGGTCCATCGGCCGTTGCGACAACAATGTCGCCCACGTCGATGGGCTGCTCGTTCACATTCCACGCAGCCATGCGGTATGTCGCCGTTTGCACGAGGGCGGTCTCGCTTTCCTGCGTCGTTACAGCCACAGGATCGAGCATGCGCACCACGGCAGTGCTGTCTGGCCCGGAAGGAAAACGGATTACAGAACCCCTGGGCGCGGTGACGCGAACGATTACATCGAATGGAGTTCCAACGGTCACGGTTTCGGGGCGCACCAGGACCTGTCTCTCCACAGGACGGACCTGGATTGCCGCCTGCTCAATGGTCACCGCGAGCACCAATACCATGGCGTGCATCATCGCCGCATGCGCCTCGTCTCGCGAGTGCGAAAAAATCTCAGAAGAGGTTCCATGAAACCCTTGTCGGTGCTGACCACAATCTCATCGATGGCCAGACGCCGCAGCAGACGTGTGCGGTAGTCACGCTCCGCGCGCACAATCAACTGAAAAGATTCGCGAACCGATCGCGCGCTGGTATCGACGTCAACGGTTTCATCGGTCTCGGGATCGGTGAATCGGGCGATACCGACGTCGGGCAGTGTTTCCTCGCCGGGATCCTCCACCGCGATGGCGATTACATCGTGTTGCTGCGCAATCAGCTTCAGCGGTCGTTCTATGTCGGGTGAAATAAAATCCGAGATGAGAAAAATGACCGTGTGATGCTTCAGCATGCGCGACAGGTATTCCAGGGCGGCTCCGATGTCCGTACGCCGCCCTACCGGTTCATGAACGACAAGGTCGCGCAGAACGCGCAGCACATGTCGTCGTCCCTTGCGCGGCGGAACAACATGCTCCACGCGATCGGTAAACAGGAGCGCGCCAACTCTGTCGTTGTTGCGCGCGGCGGCCATTGCAAGAACAGCCGCCAGCTCGGTGGCCAGCTCATTCTTGAAGCGTCGCACGGTGCCGAACAATTCCGAACCCGAAAGATCGAGCACAAGCATCACCGTCAGCTCGCGTTCCTCGATGTACCTCTTGACGAACGGCCTGTTCATTCGCGCGGTGACGTTCCAGTCAATGGAACGGACCTCGTCACCAACCTGATACTCGCGAACTTCCGAGAACTCCATTCCCTGCCCCTTGAACACGGAGCGGTACTCTCCCGCGAAAAGGGAGTTGACCAGGCCGCGCGTGCGCAACTCGATGAGCTTTACCTGGCGGAGAACCTCGGGTGAGACGCCGCGAATCTTGCGCGTCGCACTGTTGATCATGGGCTCTCGATCTTCCCGAGCACGCGCTCGATGATGTCGTCCGACGTAACGTCCTCTGCTTCCGCTTCGTACGTGGTCAGCACGCGATGACGAAGGACGTCGGGAGCAATCACCTTCACATCTTCAGGGGTGACGAATGTTCGGCCGCGCAGGAAAGCATGCGCACGTGATGCCTGCACAAGGGATATGCTGGCGCGCGGACTCGCTCCGAATTCCACCAGTGGCGCCAGTTCGCGGAGGCCTGCGTCTGCCGGCATGCGCGTGGCGCGTACGATATCGACGATGTAGTCGAGAATCCTCTCATCCATGTACAGCTCAGCGATCTCCTTGCGGGCGCTCAGAATCGCTTCGGGAGTCGCCGCGTGCTGCACCGGTATGGGACGGCCGGTGGACATGCGGCGCATTACCTCTTTCTCCTCTTCCCTGCTGGGATAGCCAACGCGCAACTTGAGCATGAAGCGGTCCACCTGCGCTTCGGGAAGGGGATATGTGCCTTCCTGCTCGATGGGATTCTGCGTGGCGAGCACGAGGAACGGTTCTTCCAGCCTGTAGGTCGTGCCGCCAATCGTCACCTGCTTTTCCTGCATCGCTTCGAGCAGCGCCGCCTGCACCTTCGCCGGAGCGCGGTTGATTTCATCGGCGAGAATAATGTTGGCGAATATGGGACCCTTCTTCACCGAGAACTGCCCGTTGGATTGGTCGTAGATCATGGTGCCAACGACGTCGGCAGGAAGAAGATCGGGTGTGAACTGGATGCGCTGAAATGAGGTGCTGATTGTCTCTGCCAGCGTGCGGACGGTGAGGGTTTTCGCGAGCCCGGGTACACCCTCGAGGAGCACGTGTCCGCCCGTGAGGATGCTGATAAGCAGTCGCTCGACCATGTAGTCCTGTCCGACTATGCGGCGCGACACCTGCTCGATCACTGCAGAGGCGAGCGGACTACTTCCAGCCTGCGTCAATTGCACAGCCAAATTTCCTTCCTCCGTCGCGGGCACGCCGGCCGCGCAAGATGCCTCAAGAAATATCCATACACCTGACCCCATCGGTAGGGTCGCACGAGCCGTTCCTGTACGCCCCTCAACCGTCACCCCGGCGAAAGCCGGGGTCCATTGTGTCGTCTTAACATTGATTCCGCCCCGGCCTTCGCCCGGGTGACGTTTGTTCGCCGGAATGACGACACATAGACGTTATTTAGATCCAGTTATCTTATCGATCGCATCCCTCTCCCGCTCGCTCAACTGGCGCACCTTTCCGGAGGCAAGCGACCCTAGCTCGATCGGGCCAAACCGTGTTCGCACCAGACGGTCTATTTCCAGTCCGACCGCTTCGCAGAGCATCCGGACCTCCCTGTTCTTTCCTTCAGTCAATGCCACATCGAGCGTCCAGCGGCCGCGACCTGCGCGGGTGGTCTGGACTGCTCGAGGTGTGACAACATCCCCGCCCAGTTCGACACCGCGGCGCAGAGCTGCGGCTGCCATGCGGCCATCACCCAGCGCCGAGACCTGGTAAACCCTTTCGACTTCACTCGATGGATGCGTGAGTTTGTGGACCGCCTCGCCATCGGTTGTGAGAAGGAGCAACCCTTCAGTGAGATAGTCCAGCCGGCCGACATATGTTAGACCCGGTATGCGATTGGGAAGCAAGTCGAATACCGTGCGGCGTCCTCGCTGGTCGGATGCCGAACTCAAAACTCCGGCAGGTTTGTTGAGGGCGAGCCACTGATGCTGCGTACCCAGCTGAACGCGTTGACCGTCCACTTCGATGAGATCGGTGCTGGCGTCGACGGATTGTCCCAGCGTGGCTGCGGTACCATTCACGGCCACGCGCCCGGCAACAATCAGATCTTCGGCCTTGCGTCGCGACGCGACACCCGCGCGCGCCAGAGCGCGCTGCAGGCGCATCACCGGCATCAGTTTACGCCAACCTGGGAGCGCAGTGCGATGGCCAGCTCGTCGGCGCGCGGAAGCTCGCGCAGGTGGCGCAGCCCCACCTGTTCCAGAAAGAGTCTGGTGGTGCCATAAAGCAGCGGCCTGCCGAGCCCTTCACCCCGGCCAACGACATCAATGAGGCCACGCTCGTGCAGCGACTTGAGAACGCTGCCGACAGAAACACCGCGAATGTCTTCCACCTCTGAGCGCCCAATGGGCTGACGGTACGCAATGATCGTAAGAGTCTCGAGCGATGCGTTGCTGAGTCTTTGCGGACGAGCGGCAATTTGCGCACGCTCGATTGCTTCGCTGAATTCGGCGCGTGTGAGGATTTGCCAGCCGTCACCGATTTCAACGAGTTCCACGCCATGCCCGTCGGAATCGTAGTGCGAGGCGAGTTCGCTCAGGGCGCTATGAATTTCTTCGGTGCTTGATTCGGGTTCGAGAAGCGCCAACTCGGTTGTTGCAACCGGTCGGGCGCTTGCGAACAGTGCAGCCTCAAGCAGCTTCGCCAGCGACGTCACGCTTGATCTCCATATCCGAGAAGGGACGGGCCTGCGTCAGACTCAGCTCACCCGACCTGGCCAACTCCAGGAGTGCGAGGAGCAGCGAAAGAATCTGCCATCTCTCGGAGCCATGCTCCAGAAGTTCGCGCCAGCCGACCGATGCCCTGAGCGCAAGGACTGATCTGACCAGCACGATCGCGCCATCAACATCGAGCGCGCGAGAAATGACATCGTGCATCTGAGGACGCTTCGTAACACGCAACACGCGGTCGACTGCGGCGAAAAGTTCAATCAGTGACAGCGAGAGCGGAGCAGGCGCCGTGAGCGGCGCGGTGGGGAGATAGGCACGAGCGAAGCGGCCGCGACGATCGTCCGCGCGTCGCTCCAGACGCTGGACTACCTCGCGCACCTGCTGATACTCGAGCAGCCGGCGCACCAGTTCCGCGCGGGGATCTTCCCACTCGTCGTCGTTTTCGCGGCGTGGGAGAAGCATCTGCGCCTTGATCCTGAGAAGCTGCGCCGCCATTTCGAGGTAGTCGGCGGCTTCGTTCAAAGCCAGCGAACGGATCCTCAGAAGGAACTGCTCCGCGATACGCGCGATGGGGATATCGGCGATGTCGATTTCATCTTCGCGAATGAGGGAAAGCAGGAGATCGAGCGGCCCCGAATACTCGGTCAGCTGAACCACGAAAGTCGAAGATGCGATGCCTTCGTCCACGGCTGCGAGATCGGTTGGTGGTGTGAGGAGTCGCGAGATCATGACTTGAACGCGTGCATGAATGACGCGACGTTCAGCAGCAGGAACGAACGCAGTTCAAACGCTGGCGTCATCCAGAAATAGAGCGCATCCCGGAAAAAAATCATGATGGCAATGAGAATGAAGAAGCCCGCACCACCAATGGCCGCATACTGCACTGCCCACGCAGGGGGGAGGATGTACTTCATCACATGTGAGCCGTCGAGCGGCGGAATGGGCAACAGATTGAACATCGCGAGCACAAGATTGATCGTCACCCCAAGCACGAGCATATGCTGAAGGATTCCAATGTATTCACTGATCGCGGGGACCACGTTGCCCAGCAGTCCTGCAAGAACGATCAGAATCGTGCACATGAACGCCAGAGCAATATTCGTGGCGATACCAGCCATCGAGACGATGATGTCGCCTTTCTTGAAATTCCGGTAATTGCGCGGATTGACTGGCACCGGCTTGGCGCCGCCGAACATGAACCCAGCAGTGAAGTACAGAAATGCCGGGAGCAGAATCGTCATGAATGGGTCGATGTGTTTTATCGGATTGAAGGTGAGCCGGCCCAATTGCAACGCAGTGGAGTCTCCCTGTTTGAGAGCGGCATATCCGTGGGCGTACTCATGCGCGACTACAGAGAAGAGCAGCACGATGAAGAAAAGAATGAACTCGGTAGTTTGGTCCAATTCGGTGTCTGCAATAGGGTTACGTCGCGCGCAGTGCGGTTGCGGCGAGAAAGGTACTGGGCGAGCGAGCGTAAGTCAAAGCAGCGTCTGAGGTTGACAACATGAAGCAGGGGGCTTAGTCTCCATGGCTCACTGCCTGTAAAACCTGAAAACGAAGGGAGCACCCGCTTGCCCAATATTGCGTCCGCGAAAAAGAACATGCGCAAGTCCCGATCTGCCGCCGTGCGCAACAAGGCGCAGCGTTCGGCGCTCCGCACGGCGCTGAAAAGGGCAAATTCCGGCGGCTCGACTCCTGATGAGAAACTCGCCGCGGTCGTCCTTCTGGATCGCGCATCGAGAAAGGGGCTTTTACATCGCAATGCGGCTGCGCGGCATAAAAGCAGAATCGCACGAGCTGCGGTAAAGGCCTGAAACAAAATGACCCGCAATCGCGGGTCATTTTCTTTTACAGGGCGGCGAGTTCACCGCCGCAGCGTTCGCAATACCACTCTGTCGGATAATTCATCGTTCCGCATTCCTGGCACTTGAGGCTCTTGGTCGCCTCTTTTGCAACGTCTTTGAGATATGCGGGAACGCTTCCGGACAAACGGCGGTCCAATGTTCCGCGAGCTGCTTCGTCGGGCATGCGACCCAGATCTTTGCCATCTGGCGACGAGTGAATCGATTCCGAAATCATTGGCGTAGCCGAACGGCCCATCTTTGTCGACGAGGATGATGGCGCGGCGTTCATCAGGTCCATCGGGGAATCGTGTTCGATGATCGTGGAGCGCGATGACTGCGGGCTTGGCGCGGTTCCCGATACCCGATTGCGCTGCAGGTCTGCCGGCTGCGCAGCCAGTTGACTGATTTCAGTTTCGACTACAGAACTCAGAAATGCGAGCTCGTCAAACCCGGTGGCCGGAGTCGGCAAGAGCGCGGCGACTGACGGCGGAGATTCGGGCTGACGCGTGATCATTGGTGGCAGGTCAATCTTCGGGGGTGCTGCAGCGGCGGGCTCCTTCGTTGGGACGACCGTGCTCTGCGGTGCCCTGGTGCCACCACCCTGACCAACGGTGGTTGGAACTCCCTGCGAGAGGCCAGCCGGAACCGCTATCGGGCGGGACGAGGCAACAGCGAGAATGCTCTCGAGGTGTGAGAGTTCACCGCCCAATTCCATCCGGTTGCCACTGAGACGCGCAATATTTTCATCTGCCACTCTGCGAACTTCTTCCCACTTGTCAGCAGCGTACTCGCCAACCGCGGCGCGCAATTCCGCTTCGGCGCGCTCGTCGGAAATCGTCATCTCTTCGTGCTGCAGCGCAGTGAGCTTCTCACGCAAATCGGTAATCGACGCTTCGATGTCGCCGACGCGACCGGAGAGATCGGCGGACACGGTCCGCATGCGTTCCTCATAATCATTGAGAACGCGCTGAAACACATGGTTGGGCGTGATGCTGCGTCGCTCACCGAGAGCGCCGATCCATTTCTCGAACTTCTTGCGCTCCAGGACAAGCGCTTCGATTTCGCCAAGCGCCTTCGCATCGATCCGCGTCATGATATCTCCTCCGTGCGCGACGAGGGCGGCCGCCCGTTTCGTCGTTCAGTTTCCACTACACAAGCATTATGCGTTTTCGCTTTTGGCGCAACTGACGCTACCGAGGTTCAGGCCAAGACTCCCCCCGATACACGACGCTTCCCTCCACGATAGTGTAACGCGCCCTCCCCTTGAGTCTCCGCCCCGCGTAGGGGCTGTTGCGGCCCTTTGAGAGGAAGACCGCAGGGTCCACGGTCCATTCCAGGTCGGGATCGAACACGGTCACATCCGCTACGCTGTGTGGTCGCAGGCTCCCTCCGGGGAGGCCGAATATCCGCGCCGGCGACACCGACATGCGGTCCACAAGTTCCCTGAACCCGATGATCCCGGTTACAACAAGAGTCGTGTTGACCACTGCGAGCGCGGTTTCGAGACCGACGATGCCGTTGGGGGCGTTGGCGAACTCGCGCTCCTTCTCGTCGTAGTGGTGCGGGGCGTGATCGGTTGCCACAATATCGATCGTTCCATCGCGCACCGCTTCTCTCAGCATGTCGACATCATGCTGCGTGCGCAACGGAGGATTCATTTTCGCGTTGGTGTCGTATCCCTCCACAGCTTCTTCTGTGAGAGAGATGTGATGGGGGCAGACTTCCGCGGTGACGTTGATTCCGCGCTCCTTTCCCCAGCGTATGAGTTCCACAGAACCTGCGGTGCTCATGTGCGCCAGGTGCACGTGGCCACCCGTTCGTCGGGCGAGAAGGATATCACGGATTACCATGATCTCTTCCGCCTCCGCCGGAATGCCCTTGAGGCCCAGCCGCGCGCTCACAATCCCCTCGTTCATTGAGCCTTCCGCGGCGAGCGTCGGCTCCTCGCAGTGATCTATCACCGGAATCCGGAAGGAGCGCGCGTATTCGAGCGCCGTGCGCATCAGGTGAGCACTCGCGACCGGCTTGCCGTCGTCGCTCACCGCGACCGCGCCAGCGCCAACCATTTCACCGAACTCTGCAAGCGCTCCACCAAGTTGTCCGACGGATATCGCACCAATCGGATAAACCCGGGCCGAACTGGCCATCTGCCCCTGTCTCAGCACGAATCCCACTGCCGCCTGGTTATCTGTGACTGGTTCGGTGTTGGGCATTGCGCAGACAGCGGTGAAGCCCCCGGCTGCTGCGGCACGCGCGCCTGTGGCGATTGTCTCCACGTCCTCGCGACCGGGCTCTCGCAGGTGGCAATGCACGTCTATGAATCCAGGCGCGATGATCGCGCCGGTGCAATCGAGCACAACAACACCTTCGGGTGCGGAGCCGCGGAAGTTGGACTCCGCTATGCGACCATCGAGGATGAGAATGTTCTGCTGCTCATCGAGCCCCTGTGAGGGATCTACAACGCGCCCTCCGTTGAGGAGAAGTCCGCGGCCGCCGCCGCGAGAATCAGTGGTGTGCATTGATTTCGTCATGCGCCGCCACCACCGCCCGATTTTGCAGCTTCCGCCATTTCGGGCCGGCCACCTGCAAGCAGGTACAGCACCGCCATTCGAACTGCAATTCCATTTGTCACCTGATCGAGTATTACGCTGTGAGCACCGTCGGCCACATCCGAATCGATTTCCACGCCGCGATTGATTGGACCAGGGTGCAGAATGACGAGGTCTTTGGGAGCGCGCTCCAGTTTTTCCCGCTTCACCCCGAAGACGCGATTGAACTCGCGCAGCGACGGCACGTAGCCGGCACTCATTCGTTCAAGTTGCAGGCGCAGGACATTGAGTGCGTCCGCCCACTGGATTGCTTCTTCGATGCGATCGAAGACGACAACGCCGAGTTCTTCGATTGCGTTGGGCAGCAGAGAGCGTGGTCCACACACTGCAACCTCGGCGCCGAGCTTCTTGAGTCCCCAAATGTTCGAGCGCGCCACACGTGAATGGAGCACGTCGCCACAGATGCAGATGCGTTTCCCCTTCAGCTCACCAAACTTGTCACGCAGCGTGAGAAGATCGAGCAACCCCTGAGTGGGATGTTCGTGCATCCCGTCACCCGCGTTGATGACATTGGACTCGATGCGATCCGCGAGGAATTTTGCGGCGCCTGACGACTGGTGGCGGATCACTACCATGTCGATGCGCATCGCTTCCAGATTGCGTGCGGTGTCAACGAGCGTTTCACCCTTGGTTACGCTCGACTCGGTCGCGCCGATGTTCACCGTATCCGCCGAGAGTCTCTTCTCGGCGAATTCGAAGGAGACCTTTGTTCGGGTAGACGCTTCGAAAAAGAGATTGACTATCGTCTGGCCGCGCAGCGCAGGGACTTTCTTGATGGTCCTTTCGCTGATTTCCTTGAATAGTTCGGCGGTGTCGAGGATGAGATTGATCTGCTCAGCGCTCAGCCACTCGAGGCCAAGCAGGTCCTTGCCGAGCACTGGGCTCACCGTGGCACCGGCTCCGCGCGAGAAGCAATGATAACGGCGTCTCTGCCGTCCAGCTCCTCAACGAGAACATCGACGCGCTGATCAGCTGTTATTTCCACCTTCTTGCCCACGAAATCGGCGTGGATGGGCAGTTCCCGTCCGGCACGCTCGACGAGTACGGCCAGTTCAATTCGCGCGGCTCTTCCGAAGTCGGTGAGCTCATCGAGCGCCGCGCGAATGGTGCGCCCGGTGAAGAGCACATCATCCACGATCACAACCCGCTTGCCGTCGAGATTCCAGGGGAGATTTGTGGGACCAACCAGGGGGCGCGGCCCGACTGTCTGAAGGTCGTCGCGATACAGAGTGATGTCGAGCGATCCCAGCGGGAGAGGAGTGCCTTCGCGCTCCTCGATGATCTTTGCAATTCTCGCGGCGAGCTGGACCCCGCGCCGCTGGATGCCGACCATCACCATTGTCTCAACGCCTTCATTGACTTCAACTATCTCTTCTGCCATACGACGCAGAGTGCGTTCGATGGCACGCGCATCCATGAGAACGATTTGCTTTGTACTCATCAGTTGCACATCATGCAGTCATTGGCGCGCGGTCACTCCTCTGCTTGACGGCCATGTCGCGGAATTTTTCCGGCCAGGCACTCGATAATTCTAACACGGTAACGTGCGGTGACAGCAAGGATTAGACTTTTGATCCCTCCTTCGGCGGCAAGCCTTGCGCTTCTTGCGGCCTGGACGGGGACAAATCTGCAGGGTGGCACTGCCATTCCTGCCACGCCCGCGCAGGCTTCGCTTTCCGTTGAGCTCCTTGTCTCCCCAGCAGGAGCGTGGAGTAGTCAGCCAAACCTGTCGATCGACGCCGCCGGAAATATCCATATGGTGTGGGTCGAGCGCACCCCCGGAACCACAGCCTCGATCAAGTTTTCGCGGTTTGATGGTACCCGGTGGTCTACTGCGCGAGTAATTGTCGCGGCGAGCGGGGTTCGTACCAGCTCCGCAGATATTCCATCACTGATCGCGCTGCCCGGCGGGAGGCTGGTGGCGCACTGGCTGCAGACTTCCAGCTCGAGCGCGCGCAGCTACGGGGTTCACGTTTCCCAGTCATCAGATAGCGGGCAGACGTGGAACGCAGGGGTGGTACCGCACTCCACGCATGAAACAGGTGAGAACGGATTCGCTTCTCTCTTTCCTCAGCCCGGCGATTCCGTTGGAGTCGCGTGGCTCGACGGAAGAAATTTCGCGCCCGGCACTCCTGCCGCTCGGCGCGAGACGGCGCTGATCACGACACGCGTGGGCGCGAATGACGTCCTCTCAAGGGAAACGGTGCTTGACACTCGCGTGTGCGATTGCTGCCAGACGTCGTACGCGTTGACTGCGCGCGGTCCTGTAGTTGCTTATCGCGACCGGACCGCAGATGAGATACGCGACATATCGGTCGTCCAGTTTGTGAATGGCGCGTGGTCTGCGCCTCGCAGCGTGCATAACGATGGCTGGCGGATGGCGTCGTGCCCCGTGAACGGGCCCGCGATTGCCGCAAATGGAAATCAGGTTGCCGTCGGCTGGTTCACAGCCGCGCGCGATACCACGCGGGTGCTCGTCGCCTTTTCAGGCGATGCTGCGCAAACCTTTGGCCAACCGGTGCGCGTTGATGCGGGTGACCCGCTGGGCAAGGTAGGAATTGTGATGTCGCAACCTGGAACAGCATGGGTGAGCTGGATGGAACGTGTCGCCGGCAATACAGGGCGTTTGCACGTGCGTCGTGCGAGTTCTTCGGGCGCAACATCGAGCATCTATGTGTTCGGCGCACCCGATCTCACGCACACAAGTGGATTCCCGCAGATGGTGGAGAGGCAGGGCACGCTATACGTAGCTTGGTCCGCGGCAGCCGCTGGAGGTGTGCCCGCGATGGTGAAGGTGGGGCGAGCAGTGGTTACCGGCAAATGATTTTTGGCCGAAGGGTCAGCGCTGCAATAGGTGCGACGCTGCTGCTGGCTTCGTGCACGCCTGTTGATACTACCGCTGGCGGTGGAACACCCGCGCCGGACTACAAAGCTGTTGCACTACTCGGCGACAGCGTTTCGCTCAAGGATCACAGAGGCCAGGTGGTGCTGCTCAACATCTGGGCGACATGGTGCGAGCCTTGTCGAGAGGAGATGCCCTTCTTGCAGAAAGTGCATCAGCAGCACAAGGACGCCGGCTTGCGAATTGTCGGCGTAAGCATCGATGCGCGCGGCGAAGAAGCCCGCATCAAACGCTTTCTCTCGGAATTCGGCGTGACATTTCCAATCTGGCTCGACCCCGATGATCGCGCGTCGTTTCTTTTCCGAGCGATCGGCGTACCGGCGTCCTATCTGATCGCGAGGGATGGCAAAGTTGTGTGGAAACACCTTGGTCCGATTTCGGACAGGGATACCTCGTTCAGTGCTGCGCTCGCCCGGGCGTTGAGGACTGAACCATGAGCAAACAACGACAACAGCCGATCTCAGATAGACGAGGCGTGAACCACGAGCAACGATAGACGATAGACCAGAGACGATAGGAAAGCATTCGCAGCGGTGCAATCGTCTTTCGTCTAACGTCTATCGTCTATCGTGGTTCACGCCTCGTCTATCTGATTTCAGATTCGCGCCGCCACGCCGATGGTCCAGTTCATAGTGCTCGAGGAACAACTCATTGAACCCGAACTCGTTCACGCGCCGCATTGCCCGAATTCCGCTTGAGACGACGGCATCAAGGCTCGCGCCCACCAGCGTCTTGACCAGCCTGCCGCGCACCGGATCAAGCACATCAACCATGTTCACAGTCCCGCCGAGCGAATCGCGCGCGCTGTAGGCGACCCACAACTCGCCGTCGGCGGCGGCGACAAGTTTGCGGAGTCCTGGCGAGCGAGCTCCCTGGGCATCGCGCATCTGATCGGCGTTGCCGAGACGCAGATTCCCGGGTGGCGTCACTCCAAATGAAACGGAGCTCTTTTGCAGCACGGCGGTGCGTCTGCCGCCGAGATCCCATTCTTCAAGTTGATAGCGATTGCTCCACGCAAGCCAGAGTCGGTATCCGGTCGGTGCGAGAGTCACGACTGGCACTCCACAGTCGACGCAGGAAAGTCCATCGCTGCTGAGCGGCGCGCCGAAGCTGCGAATTACATCGCCACGTGGAGAGAGGATCGCAATGGGATCGCCGTAGCCGCTGGGAGTTCGCACGGTGAGCAGTCTGCCGTCGCGCAGGATCCAGAATGCGTCCACGGCCCACGGGAGCGGAAAGAGTCGCACGAATTGCAGCGTCGGCGAAAAAACGCTGACGCGCCGCAATTCATTATCGAGAACGTAAACCGAATCCTGCGCATCAAAGGCGACGGCGTCCGTGGTTTGAAACTCACCAGGCTGTTTGCCTTGCAATCCGATCGCCGTACTCTGTGTGCCGGTGCTGTCGAACATGAGAAGCTGACCCGGCTCCGAGCTTTGTACGAAGTATCGCGCAGCGCCACCACTGCTACCGGAACGTCCACCCGGGAATATCAGAGCGCCGTCACGCGGCGTGGGTAGATCGGTGGGTTGGCCCAGCTTGCGAAATGGTCTCGTGGTGAGAGTGCACCATGGGCACGATTCTTCTGTGTTGATGGCAATCGCGGCACCACTGCCCGTGCGGGCACCCGCGGTGCGATCAGGAATGCTGACGATGTTGTTCGGCTCCGGCGACCAGGCGCAGTGGCTGGGTTGTGCGACCGTTGGGTCGGAGAAACTGGTATCGGCAGATGTATACAGTGCGACGATCCATCTCCCCGCTGTCTTCGTGAGGAGAACGCTGTGTTGCGTCGCTTCCTGAAAGAGTGTCGTGCGATTGCCGTGAAGCGAAGTAGCGATGAATTGTGCACTGTCAACCGCGACGCGCGGCACGGCCAGTCGTACTTCATCCGAATTGTCGCACAGAGTTGGCCATCGCTGAGCGGGCTGTGTGATCGGCGCAATTGCCGCCGTGGAAAATGTCTCCCGCACAAGAGTTGTGATCTGGGCAGAGCAGTTTGCGCCAGCGACAGAATCGCATGCTACAGTTGGCGACAGATACAGATGCAGTCGTCCTGCGGAGCGCAGTCGCGATGCAATACTGTCAGCTGCGAGTCTGACTACCTGGCGTGTCTCATCGATCTCGATTGACTGCGCGCGAGCTGAGGGTACAGCAAGCACAGCAGCTGTCAAAAAAGCGAGCGCTGCGGCCTTGTGCACGAAAGTGTTGATGAGAGGCGACACTGTCACGATTTCAATCTGTATATCGGGGCTCAAAGAGCAAGTGGCTGCGGGTGTTGCGCGTTCCGGCACATTGGCCGGGCTCTTGCAATATCCGGGTATTAGTACACCTGTGGACTCGGAGGGTTTGTGAAACCAAGTGTCAATGCAGTACTGAGGACAAACATCATCAATATGCTGGAGACCCATCTGCCAGACGAGCGTAGGGCGATTGCTGAACGCAGAGCCGCGCTTGAACAGGAATTGACGACTCTCGCTGAATACGATGAAACGCTGGAGCGCATTGAGAATGCAATGACTGTCGCGGCGCGACCCAATGTGCTGACGATATCGCGGAAGGTCGCCGCGGGCAGTTGAAACCAAATCCGACAAAGCCATCCTTGTAGCTATCCTGGATGGCTGGTTGGGCGGCCGGTTTGGCAGGTACGAAAAGGCACACTCTCTCGAGTGTGCCTTTCCTGTTGTTGCGCTGGCGTTCAGGCTATTCCGAAATCCGAACCGTCCAGGCCGAAACGCCATTAACTCTGGCCCTTCCGGGAATCACACGAAATCGGCATACTAGGCGACTATCGATCACCGAGCCGCCGACGCATGCGCCGAACGTGGTGAATGATCGTTCGTTTTTCCAGCCACGGAACCATCTCCGGAGAACGTCGTCGTATGCATTTTCCTCACCTGCATCGCCAAGTGCAACTCATCCCTGCTCTGCTCCTCGCTCTCGTTTCATGCGGAGGCGATGGCGGAACCGGTCCGGCAATTCCCGTCGCCACGGTGTCGGTTTCGCTTTCAACAACAACGATCGCAGTTGGCCAGACGACGAATGCAGCTGCGACACTCCGTGACGCGTCAGCCAACGTGCTCACCGGACGCACTGTATCGTGGTCTTCCAGCAACAACGACGTCGCGACGGTGACAGCGGCCGGGATCGTGACCGGCGTGGCCTTTGGCAGTGCCAACATCACTGCAACCGCTGAGGGACAAAGCGGGCAGGCGGCTCTTACGGTCAACGTTGCGCAGCCAACCGTGCAGGGGCTTTCGCTGATGCAGAACGGAGTCGCGCTCAACACGCAGAACGTTGCGGGCGGGTTCACGGCCGATTTCAACCTGCTGCTCCCCGTTGGCTACACGGGGACAGTGGTGTTCAAGCTGGACTCGGTGGAATACCTGCGGCAGGCGATCACGGCGCCGGCAAGCGCCGCCAGCCGCGCTTCCACGAACGCAGCGATTGCTGGCGCGGTTGAACCAGTGGAAATGCTTGCTGCTCCGGTGCCGACTGTAGAGGTCATGACCACAAATGTTGTGACAACGCTCTCAGCCGAACGAATCCAGAATCTCCCCTACCACCGCAATGGCAGTCACCTCGCGTTGATACAGACAATTCCCACAGGATCCACACAGGCGACGACGGTCTTTTCGACAACCATCACCACCAGGAATCCGCCCATCCTCGTGGGCGCGAGCTACATGGATGGCGCGAGTGCCCTGGGGAGTGACGGCAAGACCTACTTTACGGGAACGACAACCGTGTATCCATCCGTAGTAGTCTACGGCACGGAGACGATCCAGGGATTTGCTCTTACGCTCACAGACGCGCGCAGCGAATACCGCACCCCGGGCGCGGGACTTGTGAACTATCTGACAGTCACGCGCAATAATTTCGACAAATTCGAGGTGCCAAAATCCGCCTATTCAATTGAGCGTTCCGATCTCACGTGGATCGCAACGAGCATCACGATGGACAATGTCAATTACGACCCGCAGAGCGCGTATTTTGGAAATGGTTCGGCGACGGCTGACGTGATCGGCAGCGGATTTGCCAACACTGGTTCGCAGGTAGCGGGAATTACACCACCACAGGGGATGACATACGTATGGGTGCCATACACGATGCCATCAATTCCGATGGTAAATGCGATCCGGCTGGGAGTGGGCAAATCCAACGTGGACAATCTCGGACCGCGGGTCACGATGCAACCGGCGTTCACATTGCGCGACCGCGTCCTCACAGTCGGGCAGCAAGGACGTTATCCCGACGACGCATTCGGAAACAACAACAGCTACATCTCCACCAACACCAACTTGCTCGCCGGACTGAATGCGTTTCGGTTTACTGATATGGTGGGGCTCGACCTGATCAAGACCAAGCTGCACTACGCTCCACTCCCCGAGCGGCTGAACCTTTTCCAGCCTCAGTTCGAACACGGCGACAACAGCACCTTCACCGAGTCGTCCGGCTCCCGCAACTGGGTGGCTGGAGTCATTCCAGGTGACAAACTTGGAAACCTCGGCATGGGCGTTGTCTTGCGACGTTCCCCCGGGAACCCATGGAATATCAACGGATCTACAACCGCCACGCCAGACGATGCGTCCTTCGGATTCACGAATACCAAGGCCACAATCACCTACACGGGCAACATTCACGACAACTTTGTCTGGAACAAGGCATCGCTTGGCAGCCTGTGCTGGGCCTACAGCGTGACAGGATCACTTGTCGGTCTGCCGAACAATTGGATTATCGGGCGCGCTCAACTTGATGGGCAATACTTTTTCGGAGCGGGACCGGCATTCGATGAGAAGGCAGTATTGTCAGCAAGTGGAGGAACGACGGGTGGGAGCGCCTTGCTCTTTTGGTCGGCGGTGTCCGACCTGGCGTTCACACGGCTGGGCAAGCGGCACGGCGTGTACAAATACGAGTTCAATGGCGCCGACAACGCGGGGCAGTCGTTCCTCGGCTGGATGGGGAATCGCAGCTTCACCGGTGTGTGGGATGTCACTCCGCCGTCGCTTCCCACGTACACAAGTACGGGAACGGTAACCCCGGGCCAGGATGCATCTGCCACGCTCAGCGGCACCGATGACATTGCCGTGAGCGCGCTCAGGATGGGCTTCCGATTCGACCTTCCGAGTTCACTCTTCAGCCTGAACAAGGTCTATGTGCCACACAGAGTTATCGAGGCCGGGAGTATGCTCGGTGGCCCACTGGAAAAGTTCTTTTCGCTGCCAGTGGTCCAACAGGTACCGACCGGAGTGCGCTTCTACAATGGCAGTTCCGGAGCTATTGATCGCAGCGGCACCGGTCACCGCACCGACGGTATAACACTTCAGACGGAAGATCTTGCCAGGAACATCAGTCCCATCACCGTGGCACCGATCACCAACACGATGAACGTTCCTGTTCCCGTTGATCTGGACCGAATCACTTTCAGCAGCAATCTATCGACTGTCTGCCGGGGCACCGGTTGCTCGGGCGGCCACTCCAACTTCATGGAACTCATTCTCCAGGCATACGGATTCGCGCTGCTTGGTATTGGACCGATAGCCAGGGCGGAGTTTTTCGCGCTGTCGCTTACAGACAGGAACATGTACTCCCTTGGCAATGACATGACTGCCATTGAAGCGCCGGTGGGTGGGGGCCGGCGATTCACATACGGCGGAACGATCGACATGCGGAACTACTGCGGTCCCGCGGGAGTTGTGCTCCTGATTGCGATTGCGTACGCGTACAATGGGCTCACGGTTTTCAAGAACGACTTTTCCCCGGCGGTGACCGTGGTTGAGCCATCCACCGATACCAGCAACTGTACGTATCCGCGAGTAAACGGGATGTGATGCGACCCCAACGTAATCGGGATAGCGGAATGACAGAATAGTCCGTCACTTCCCCTCCCTCGCTGCCGTTGCCTGCGGGTCCGCACACTTCGGTTCGGGTGGTCAGGACACAACGGATGGGGCGAGATTCGAGCTCGCGAGACGGTTTCCCGTCCACACGCTTTCCAGGACTGACAGAAACTAGCTGTTTTCGGCCAACTTAGCCGTTTTTCATAGGGGAAAAGCCGTTTTTGTTTTTCTCTCCCAGTAGCCAGAAAGGTGAGTGTTAGCCGACTTTAGCCGGTGAAAGTGGCACAAAATTGGCACAAGAAAAGAGGCACCCTTTTCCGGATGCCACCTTTTGTTTACTGCGCAATGGTGAGCTGCTCAGTGATTGAGTACCGCCGCGAGAACGCTGGCCGGGTCAACCTGCTGGTACAGCTTGAGAGTCTTGGTCGACTTCCAACCGCCGCCGGCTGCGACCGAAACATCGGACAGGTGTTGACGCTCCGTCGCGTACAGCCTTCGGTATGGGTGCCACGTACCTCCGGTGAGTTTCGGCAGTTCTGCGAGCCCCTCGGCCCGCTGCAACCACTTTGTTGCGGTGCTCCTGCTGATGCTCCGCCTCGAATCTTCCGGCGCCGGGAATAACGGAACATCGCCCTTCACTGCTGAGGCAATCATGTAGAGCTCCAGCTCTGCGCGTGCGTCCTCACTGATCGGCGCGATGTGAAGCACTCCCATCTTGTCGTTTTCAGCGCTCCACCGGATCGCGCCGTGCGGCATGTGCTCTGCCAGGCGTTCATCCATCCCAGCCGCGGCGAGTGCGAGCGCCACCTGCTTCGCGGACAACAGTATGTCAGAGGCACGCAGCTGGATGACTGCTGACTCCCGCCTTCCTGTGTTCCGTGCGAGCGCCAAAATGCAACGCAGGCGCCCTGCCTGGTCTATCGTGTCCGCGTGCTCGAGCGTGGCAGTGTAGCGCTGCTGCGAGGCAACTGGACGCCTCACGTTCTTTTCCCGCGGCCACGTGCAATCGTGTAAGGGATTGTGCTGCAGCAGCCGGTTGCCGTTCGCGAGTTTGTGACGCGTCGCCCAGTTGAACACAGACGACAGCCAGCGAAAGTCGCAGTCCAGTCCACCATCCCGCATCGCCTTTTTTCGAGCTTCGCTGAATGCCTTCCGCCGCGCCGCGCAATACTGTTCAACGCTCGTTTGCGAGATGGCCACCACTGGCAACGCGGCGCCCCACGCCGCGGTAAAGAACTTCGCGCAGGTTTCGCTCCGTCTCTTCCACTGGCCAATCAGCTGCTGTCCTTTGTTCCCGGCGTACGCAGTGAACAGCTGCTCCAGGGTGATCGTTTCCGCCTTGATGCCGAGCAGCTTGGCGCGCGCCATAGCCGTCGCAGTGTTCCGTGCATTCGTCTCCGCGGTCGATCGCTCCCCAGTCTTCAGCGATTCGCGCGAGCGAACTCGATCGAGCCACATATCTGCCCACCACGTGGCGCCACGCTTGAACAGGCGCACGCGTACGCCGTCCTGCTCAATGACCGCGGATTTTTTCCTCTTGCCCCGTTTCGCAACTGCCTTCTCAGCTTCCATTGGTTGCTCCTGTGTGGTAGTCATCGAATTCAATTGTTCCTGGAATGGGCCGCGGCCGCTGTAACACAAGACAGACTCGACGATCTCCCGTTGTTTCGTCCAACGGCGGCTCGATTGAAAATTGCTGCCCTCGGATCCACCCTCGCACCGCCGCATCGTCCTTCGGCAGAGCTGCTACCTGCTCGTCATCCATGTGAATCGGGTTAAGCTTGCGATCATGATCTGCGACAACAGGACCGCGGTCGACCTCTGACTCCGGGAGATTGTTGCCATGCCACAGAATGCGCCCGTCAGGACCAATCAACACGATTGATTCGACGTCAATTTCCATCAGCATTGGATGATCCTGTGTCGTGGTCACGCTGACTGGCGCTTCGCCATCTCGACGCGGATATCCCGTAGCACGCCGATGAGTCGCTCCAATCCGGCCAAGTTAAAGGGGCAGTCGGCCTGGAGTTCGAACGTGTCAGCGCCATATCCGCTTGCCATTGAAATCTCGCCTCCAATAGAGACGGGTTGGCCCTGGCTCGGCGTTTCGTGCAGAAAATCAGTTTTCCTGCGACCCCGTCCCCGCTGATGACAAGTCGTCGAAGTCAAACGAGCCGGGATGGTCATCCTTTGGGTTGCTGTGATGCTTGTAGGTGATGCGCGTCGTCGGCATGGCGCTCATGTTGGCACCAGTGGGAACCGCAGTAGCCGCACGGCTTGTTCTGGTTGCGTAGGAACATGAACACCCTTGAGGATGGCAACGTCGACATCAGATGTCGGCATGAGGCGACCGCCGGCAATCATTTGCAGGACGTCAGCCCTGTCATATGAGACGTCTCGCATCACCCACGCCTCGTCGGTAACGAGATCAAAGGCCAACCACCGTTCAGCCGTGATATCGAGGGCGTCACCGACAATATGAAACATGAGAACGGTCTTTTCGAGCGAGCCCATAGAAGGCATTTATCTGGCCCTCCTCGCACGCGGCGCCCGCTTGCGCGCCTTCACCTTCGTTTTCGCCGCGCTCCTTCGTGCCCGGACTGTGGGCGCGGCGTCTTCGACGATCTGCAGTTCCCTCATCAAGTACACGCGCTGCGCCTTCTGGTCGAATGCAATCCATTCCGTCTCACCGCCTAACAACAGTTGCGGCGCTCGTGTATAGATGACTCGTGTTTCCTTCAGCTTCCCTCTCGCTGTTGCTGGCATACTCACACTCTCGGTAGTGGCCGGGTCATTCCGGCGTACCCTTAACCTACTGTCACCTTTGACAGCCTGCAAGGGGTACCAGTGGAAGGGTTGCCAGTGACGAACATGTCGGTTACTCTCCATCCTTATGCGCGACATGGTGCGATTGAGACTCCCGGAGATACTGAAAGAACGCAAGATGAGCGTCTACGCCTTGGTTCGTGCGTCTGAGGGGCGCATCGCCGAGCGTACCGTCTGGCGCCTCCTGAAAAAGGGGGGCGCTGTTCGCTTGATCGATGCCGAGTTGCTCGATGCGCTTGCTGAAACGCTGAATTGCGAGCTGTCCGAGCTGCTCGTTCGTATTCCTGACAAGCCGAAGCGAAGGAAGCGCAAGCTCGCCACGGCCGCGCAGTAACGCCGTGGCCGACTTTACTGCGCGGTTGCCGGTCATGTCGGTTGAAGACGCTTCCGCCAGGCTCACCGTGTGGCTTCGCGCCAACCTTGCAATCTCGAAAAAGAAGAATGGGAGCGAGTCGATATTCCAGTTCTCGATTCGCTCGTTTATCCAGCCGCTGGTACGGGAAGCTGCTGACGAGCAAAGGAAACTGGCTGGCCGTGCCGGCATGACGAGCACCATCCTTGACGAGACCACCAACACCGAGCCTATCGTGCAGGCAGCTTGGGAATTGGTACGCCACGGCGTGATCCTGCCCGGCATGGGACAAGTCGACAATCACTTGCTCAAGCTCCGCGGCGATGAGTTCACGGTTACCGAGTATGGCGAGCGATGGTTGGCAGCAACCGCGCAGTCCGATGCAATCCCTTCGCAGCCAGGCCGGTTCTCCGGGTTCCTCGATCGACACTCTCATCGTTTCCGCCCCGCCTATCGCGCGAGGAGTCAGGAAGCGCTCGGCTGTTACAATGCCGCATTGTACTTGGCGTGCTGCGTCATGGCCGGTGCTGCTGCTGAAGCTGTATTCCTGTCACTCGCGATAGCGAAGGACGGAGACGAGGCGAAGGTATTGGAGTTGTACCAGTCATCGCGCGGCGCCTCCGAAATTCAGAAGATTCTTGTCTCCGGACAGAGCGCGCGCGCCCGAAACGAGATCTCGCTGTTTGGCGACTTGTTGAAGTACTGGCGCGACCAGGCAGGCCATGCGAGTGAGGTTCCGATTGACGAGGAAGAAGCATTCGTGGCGATGTTGCTGCTCCTGCGCCTTGCGCGGTTTGCGGACAACAATTGGGACGAGTTGAAGAAATGAGCCGCGTTCACGAATGACCGCCCGGAAGATTCCCCTCTCTGAGTATCGTGAGCCGGATTCGGAAACCGCGAAAGACTTCGGGTCATTCGCCGCTCTGCGTCCCGAACGTGTCGCCGCCATAATCATCGATCCGCCCGTCGGTCCGTACTCATCGCCTGATGATATTCGCGCATGGCTGAAGGAGCTGGCCCGCATGAGAGCGGAACTCGCGGGGAATTGTGAGCCCAGTGTGATGGAGTCGGTTGACCGCTGCATCAGCGACGCAACCGCGTATCTCGAGAACGCAATCGCGCGCGAGTAGCCGGCATCAGAAATCGACCGTAGCGCCGCCCACACTTCGGAACCCGACGCCGCCGAGTGCCATTCCGAGCCCGATAACAACTGAGTCCAGCCTGTCGGGACTGCGTCCCAGTTCCTTCCTCATCAAATCCTTACCCATGATCTGAATGCAGCCGCGCGTCGGAGCGATCTGCCATTCCACGACGAGTGCCTCTTTCTGCAGCAGCGTTTCAGGTGAGCAGCCCATGCCGCCGATCGTTCTCGAATGGCTGAAGTCCTACGTCGCAACCGATCGCTGACGCCGACCGGCTAGCTACGGCGTGGATCGCACCTGGAATTTTGATTGGATCACCTTGAGGCCCCTGACCGACTTCAGAGCGTTGAAGTTCTCTTGATGGTAACGTCCCGGACCGACCACTACCTCGCGGATGTCCTTTCGATCGATTTTCAATTCAGTAAAAATCCGCACCCATCCGCCGTCGGCACGGATGAATTGCTCACCTGAAAAATTGCGTGTGACTATTCTGTGCTCGTTCTCATCCTTGAACGATCGGTCCTTAATGAAGGGGATCTGCGCGAGTAACTCCGTCAGAATCTGTTGTGCCGGTGCACCGATTGCCGTCTTGTTGGCGGCAACTGACTCCTTAACACGCGTGAGCATGTGTTCTTCAATCCGGCGCGTTGCCTGCTTCGCCGTGTGGTACTTGCAGGCATCCAATTGTGCCCACGGTCCCACTGAACCCAGTAAGCGCGCCTTGTCGAATCCGATGGCCACGCCCCCTAGAGGCATGGTATATAAGCGCCAGAGTATTGGGTTATCACCGTCCTCGCAGAGCGAGAATATGTAAGGCGGCACGTCGAAAACATGTGCCATGCCGAACCTTGTCTCCCCCACCATTTCATACAAAATGAGCTTATGCTGCTGTTCAAGGCCAAGACGAGATCTCCTGCGAGCCAGCGACGCAAACGCATCCTTAACGAACTGAACTCCGGCGATCCATTCGTTGGGATCGTTTACACAGTCGGCGCGTGTAAAACGGAGCTTTTCTGTGTGCAGTATTTGCCCTAACGCTTCGGCAGATGTGTAATGGTATAAGAGTGCCCCTTTAGGATTTGCCGGCTTGGCTGTACGCGCTTGGCTCAATCAGTACCTCCCCTTCAGTTCACAGTCTCCACAAGACACCGGAAACACCCGCCGATTTATCCGCGCAGCATGATCGGCAGCTCAGTCCAATTGAGAACCGCGCCGCAGTTCGAACACGCGGCCTCGCCGAGCAGATCCAGCTTTGTGTGAACCGTCTCGCGTTCCTCCTGCGTCAGTGTCCGGCTCCCCATGACCTTCTCTTCCGCGGCGGCGGCACGTATTTCGTGACAGTCACTTCCACATCGTATCTCAGGACCTTCTTTACTGCATGCGGATTAGCACAATCAACCTCCGCGGTGAATTCGCAATTCCGAGAACAGAGGATCTCGCAGTCCATGGCCTGCTTCGCCGAAAGTTCCGGAACGTAAAGGGTTACAAAGGATGATTTGAACTGACCTCCGCCGATCACCTGCAATCGATTTCTTACAGGTGTTGGCGGATCTTCAACATCGGGGTGCCCTACAAGGCGGCCTTGTTTCTTGGGCAGCTCAACGGTCTTAATGGCTCCCGACCCGTCAGGGAAAGCTATGTGAAACTTTACGTGCTCCGCAGTTGCCGTCCCGGTATTCTGAAGAACTATCGATAACTTTCTAACACCTACGGGAAGAGGTTTGCCCGTGTGGTGCGCATACGCAGCAACCTCGTCACCCGGCGGATTGCTCGGACTCGGCACATACTCAAAATGAGTTTTCACATATTGGTTGGTCGGCGGTATTTTGTCCCACACCGTCATGCATAGAATTACGCGAGCGCCGGGGCTTGTTACCCTGACTATTTGTCGCGTACCAACCTCGATGTCGGCCTTTTCCTCCGCGGCTTTCTTCCATGCCCGCAACATTCCTTCGGGATAGGCCTTACCCATATCGTTGTCAACCTTCGTGGCGCACGTCGCGCAGAGCCAGATCGCGTTGTCAGCCAACTTTCGCTGGGGGGTCGAGAGAGCTTCATCATATCGTGGGCCCCCTTTCGCAGCTCCCGTAATGTGCGAGGCCTTTCCCACATGCACTGACTTGTCTTTGCCCGAATCAGGTCCGTGTGTTGGAACGCCGCACCCAGGGTTGGAGCATTTGAGCCCAACTCGCTGTGAGACATGCCTGATGACGGACCTTGGGAATTCGTCTCGCTTTGTCAACTGACATCCTCTTCATCACGCCGCTGCAGCTGCCCATGGGTGACCTTGGACAAATCCGGCATCTTCCCCTGGGCGATCAGGATATCCCTGATTCCCTTCTCTTCCTTCCGGATCGCGCGCATGTCGCGCGATTTTTCGTTCTGCAGGTCCAGTAAACATGCGAGTGGCACAAACTTGGCACAAATCGCTGGAAATGGAGCGATGTGGTAACTGACAAGCCGCGCTGTAAGTCGTTGGTACGTAACGGATGGGGCGAGATTCGAACTCGCGATACGCTTTCACGTATACACGCTTTCCAGGCGTGCGCCTTAAACCACTCGGCCACCCATCCTTTGAAGTGAAACGGAGCGCCCGTGGCGGCG
>CAZKXZ010000013.1:0-91729 GCA_964556695.1 uncultured Gemmatimonadales bacterium | reverse complement strand
AAATGGATTCCGGCTTTCGCCGGAATGACGAAAATGGACCCGCTGATTAACGGGATGGGGGCGGCCTGAATGCAGGTCCCTGGCGTGAAGCTCCGACTGGTGGCGCGACTCCCGATACCTCTGCGGTGCGACTCAAGAGCACATCGCCCGGCGCGCCATCGGCGCCTGCTGCAATGGGCGTCGTGCTGATGGCAGTAGTCGCCGCCAGCACACGTGAATTGGTGCGATCCAGAATGAGTGACTGATCGGTAGCGCCTAGCTGCAATTCCGACGCGCAGAGCGCCGTGAGACTGGACACACCGGACGTGATCTGATGTGTGCGGATGGCCGCCGCCGGGATTGAGCCGATCTGCCCGTCACACTCCAGGTTATTGTCCGCGCTGCGAAGGGTCGCGCCCAGGTTTTGCAGCAGCTGATTCTCAACGAGCCGGCAAGTCCCATAAAAATCGGTCCACTCACCAATGATTATGACTCGGCCACCCTGCGCAGCGAACTGCTTGATGGCGTTCACCTCGACCGTGGTGAAGTTCTGGCATGGCGTCATGAGCATCAGCACCTTCACGTCCGCGGCGATGCTCGTGAGCGTTCCAGATGCGGACGCAGTCTGACGCACACCCGCACCGGCCGCGATCATCGTGTTGCGCAGGGTCGAAAGGTCGAAGGTGCAGAAGTCAGAATTGTCAGTGACAGTCTGCCCCGGGCGCCCGCAATCCATCTGCACAAATGTCGCTCCGCTACGCGCACCGACAGGGGTGAACGTCGCCAGGTTCTGAGCGAGCCGAATGTTGCCAGCTGTTCCCATTGCACGGTTGTCGAGAATATTGGAGTCATCAATTACCACAATGCGCTGTGCACCAAGCACAAAAGGCGGTGCCTCAATCGATCCCTGCGCAGCGCTGGTAGTTACCTCCTGCGAGTCCTGGCTCAGGATTCCACCGTCGGAGTCCAGTAGAGTGAGCTGGATGTGGAGATTGCAAAGACCCTGTTGCGCCAACTCGCGAAGCGGGTCAGCAAAGCAGGCCGCGATCTGCACGCTCACGGGATGCATTGTAGTGGAGCCACCTTCGACCGACACTTCATCCGGCGAGCTCGGAAGGTTGATCTCGGCGCCGCTCCCCAACCTCTCGTAAAAGACCCGAATCTGAACGCGAAGCATAACTCCCTGTCCTGCCTCCGGGATAAGCGCAGCAAGCACCAACCGCACCCCGGAGTCATCCGGGGCGACAGGGGTGTCGTTGAGACAAGCGATCAGGGATAGCGTTGCCACCGTCGCTGCCACCGAGGAGCGCCCTAGAAAACTCATTGTCCACACACCTCGGCAAACCGGGTTGTTTGGTCGGAAATCCGACCAATACGGTAACACTTCTTGCGGTAGTTGGCACTGGTGCGGATAATTGAGGCTGCATTCCTGTCAGCCGAGAGGAACCTGGACCGCCTTGAAACCGAATCAATCAACCAAACTCCCTGCGCGCATCTTCGTTCGCGTTGCCATATTTGCCTTGCTTGTTTCCTGTGGCGACAACACGTCCAGCACCGGGCCGGACGGCCAGCACGTACGCCGCGGCACAGCGCCGTCGATAAAGCGAGGGGGGGCCGGTACGATCGTCCCGCCGGAGCTACCCGGGTACAGCCTGGCTCCGGCTACGGGCGCCACCCCGGAGCAGCTGGCGCAGCTGCTCGTGGGCCAGGGAGTGAGCGTAAGCAACGTCACCTACACTGGTGCGCCGGCTGCAGCCGGCACGTTCAGTGGCGGCACAGGAATAGTCGGATTCGAAACCGGGATCATACTCAGCACCGGGTCCATCCAATCCGTGGTTGGTCCCAACGTGCAGAATAGCGTGACCTCCGTGAACGAGACACCTGGCGACGCTCGACTCACCGCTCAGGCTGGGCAACCGACCTTCGACGCGGCCGTTCTGTCATTTACCTTCGTCCCCACCTCGACCCAGATTTTCATCCAGTTCGTTTTTTCTTCCGACGAATACAATGAGTTCGTCGGCGGTTCATTCAACGATGCCTTCGCGTTTTTCGTGAACAGCGTCAACTGCGCCAGAGCAGCCGATGGCAGCGGCGTTTCGGTCAACAGCATCAATGCCCAGATCAACGCGAATCAATACCGCAACAACGAGCTGCCCAACGCCACCGTCGACACCGAGATGGATGGGTTGACCACTGTGCTTACCTGTCAGGCGCAGGTTCCTGTGGGAGTTCCGAGTACGATGGTCCTGGCGATCGCTGACGCTTCCGACGACATCTATGACTCCAACGTGTTCATCAGGGCTGGCAGCCTGTCTACTTTGCCGCCGAATCTTGCTCCTGTTGCAGTGGCCGGAGTCGACCTGGTGCGCGAATGCACTGCTGTGAATACGAGTGTGGGACTCAACGGCACCGGTTCGACCGACGCGGATGGCAACATCGTCACCTATCGCTGGCTGCGAAACGGTGTGCAGATCGCGACCGGCGCAACTCCCACTGTAGCACTCGCAGTCGGCGTCCACACCATAGTTCTGGAGGTGACCGACAACGGCACGGCTACCGCCACCGACACTGTTGTTGTAACCGTACAAGACACCACCGCGCCGACGCTCACGTTCGGAGCCACCCCCACTATTCTGAGCATCGCCGATCACACTTACCGCACCGTGACTTTCAACACCTCCGCATCGGATCTGTGCGGAGGCACGATTACTTTCGCGCACTCGGTGGTGAGCAACGAACCCGACAACGCTGCCAGCAGGGATGGCACGACCACAGGGGACATTCGCGTTACCCGTCCCGGCAACATCGTGGTAGTGAGTTCTCTCGCCAACCCAATTGTGCAATTCAACCCACTCACAGACGTCGTGGAGCTGCGATCGGAGCGGCGCGGCGCGGCCGCTGACCGCCAGTATACAGTTACGGCTATCGCTACGGATGCGAGAGCAAATGCGCGAACGTCCACTGCAGTTGTGCGCGTGCCGCGCGATGGCGGCTGAGCAGCAGGTGGCTCAGGCCTGACCGTCCAAGCGCTGATTATTTACGCTGTAATACTCAGGGCGCGCGAACAATGTAGCTGGCGGGCCACATGTTCCTCGGCTGCGCGGCCAGGTCGACCGTCGAATCGATCATCAGACGCTGCGGGCGATCGTTGAGGCTCACCAATGAAACCGCGCGCACCTGAACGGTTCCGCTGTTTGCACGTCGTTCCGTGTCGGCCAGAATGTGAGCGTATTGCAAGATGAGATCTGGCTGCACAGCCAACTTTCTCGCCTGCCACGGCTCCAGATGTTCGGCGGGATCGATCGTTCGCGCTCCGGAATCGGTGACAACACGATACAGCAGAGCTCCGCTCTTGCTGCGAAGCATCATGCGCCACGAGAACTCGTGACCCTCTTCGGTCCATGCAACATCGCCAGGGTAGAGGTAGTGGCGCAGCGGGACAATCAGTTGCACGACAGCGTACGCGCCGAGGAACCAGAGGAGCCGTCGTGAAGCAACAAAAGAACCTTGCTGCGAACGATCGGCGGGAATGTACTTGTAGTCATATAGCAAGACTCTGACGCGGCGCGGCCAATCGGGCGCAAAGAAAATCGTTGTTGCAGCAAGCATCATCCAGGGGAAAATGCCGATGTCGAACATCCCCGAGTTCAGGATGTGAAACATCAGGAGCGCAATCACGGCAGGTATTCGCGTAATCCTGAACAAGAGTGCGGGGACAATGAGCAGATCGAACAACATCCCGCCCCATGCAAAAAACGGAACTTCCCAGCCGTGTTCCACCATGAAAGCAACAAACGGAGCGTCGGTCCGCTCACGCGCCCATCGTGCAATTGGTTCTCCGCGTAACCAGTCGCCATTTATTTTGGCGATGCCGCCAAACACATATATCACAGCTACCTGGAATCGCAGCAGCCATAAGGACCAGTTCGGTACGCCAGTTTTGTCCCCGGTGCGGCCGGCCACGACGTCGAGCGACCATGTTGAGTTGGCCGGAATAAAAATGAGTATGAACGCAAAAAGAGTTGCCGCGTAGAAGTGATTCAGGTACACGGCTCTTTCCAGCAGGAACTGGTAGAGGAATGCCAGGAACATGACGACCGCGGCGATGCGATACCGGAACCCGAGCGTAAACGCGAGCGCTGCAGCGCCGAGCACGAGGAAATGGATGAACATGCCGTCGCCCGGCCAGGGTTTTACCCAATCGAATCCGAGATATGTAAAGTTGAATTCAGGTTGGATCCAGTACGCGCTGATCCAGCCGTTTTTGAAATAGCGGATGACGTCCGCAAGGATCAGCAGTCCGAAACAGATTCGAAAGAGCGCGATGGAGGCGCCGTCAACCGGAGTTGCCAGGCGGGAGGAGAGGCGCTCGATTGCCTGCTTCATCTGAACTGTGAATTGTGAACTTTGAGCTCTGAGCTCTGAGATCTTCTTTCCCGAAGGTATCGCGCGACGGACTCGCACGCGAGCCGCGTCCCATTGCGTCATTCCCGCGAATCAGTCCACTAGTCCCGACTGACACAAATACGGTAACGGATTATCTGGGCTCGTGCACTGCGGCAAGGGCGAACTGCGGAGCGGGAACTGCGTTCACGGGGACTGCGGGTTCGGGGACCGCGGTTACGGGAACAGCGGCACTGGAACGGCGATAAACGTCGTTGAACGCCGGTCCCGAATCCGCCGTTCCCGGTCCGCGGTTCCCGAACCCGCCGTTCCCGTGAACGCGGTCCCCGCTCCGCAGTTAGCAGTTGACGCAGTCCCCGCTCCTCAGTTCGCGATGCGTGTTCCCGGAATTCCCGATGAACCAAAAATACGTCACTGAACTTTCGGTCCGATGTACTAGCCTCCAATGATGACGCTGTCGTACTCGTGGCCGGCTGCGGACAGTACTTCTCTCCTCACCTCGGCCGCGCTCTGATATCTCTCGAGCGGGACGGGCCTGAGCATCCGGGCGATCACCTTGCGGAAGCGCTCATCGCCGGGGATATCTACAGGTGGTTCGATACGCCCTTCCGCGTTCATGAACTCCTTGGGAGCACGTCCCGTGACAACATGCAGCATCGTTGCGCCAACCGAATACAGGTCGCTCGACGGCGACGCCTGGCCCATGTACTGCTCGTAGGGCATATATCCGTACGTGCCGGCGACAGTCGAGCCACTTTCGTCAGGCGTGAGGAATACTCTCCGCACCGACCCAAAATCGACGAGCGCCGGAAAGCCATTGGGACGAACAATGATATTCGACGGCTTGATGTCCCGGTGCAGAATTGGAGGAACACGCCCATGCAGGTATTCGAGTATGCCGAGCAATTCCAGCAACACATGGAGCACCTGATCCTGCTCTAAATGACGTCCCGACTCGATGATCTGCGCCAGCGATGTTCCGGCAACGTATTCCATGACAAGAAATGGAGCCTCAGCACCATCCCACTTGTCACGAAAGGAATCGATGACCTCGGGAATGCCCTGATGCCGCAGCAGCTTGAGCACCACGGCCTCACGCTCGAACATCTCGTACGCCTTCCAATCCGCGGTGCCTCGTGCCTCAAACACCTTGATTGCCACAGATCGCCCATGCTGCTGGTCGCGAGCGAGAAGCGTGCGGCCGAATGAGCCCTGGCCGAGCGCCGACTGTACCTCATATCGACCAGCAAGAACAAGCCGCTCCATTTTCAATGATTCTAGCAGCGCAGTTCCCCCCACGCAGTAACAGTCACGCATGTCCCCAGGCGCAGTCCCCCACACGCCTTCCCCCCCGACGCACTTCCCCCGGCGCGGTCCCCCACGCGCAGTCCCGGAGCTGTTACCGCTGTTCGCGGCCGAGCTTGCGCCAAACCGCACCCCCTACTTTAATAGATGTATTCCACCGCGCCCCAGCGCGCATCCCATTTCGATAACCAAGGGGGTTCTCGATGAGATCCAAGTTCATAGCCACTGCGGCACTCGTCACGGCATCGGTCGGGTTTATCGCGGCCACTGCCACATCCGGACCATCCGGCGTACACGCCGGATTCGGCCCAACCATGGCATCGATCGGCACCATCTCGTTCGGTTCCAATGGTATTCTCTACGCAGCTGACCCGCTCGGAGCTACAATATTCGCACTCGAACTGGCGCCGCCCTCAGGTGCGGTAGCCGGAACGAAGGACGTGACCGGCCTGGGCGACAAGATCGCCGCAGCCCTGGGAACCGCCGCGGCAGAGATTGCGATCACCGATCTTGCCGTTGAGCCGAAGAGCCGCAACTCGTACATCGCTGTCGTGCGAGGCACGGGGGCAGATGCCAAGCCTGCACTCGCACGCGTCGATGGCAATGGCAAGATTGAGGTTGTCGTGTTGGATGCGGTCAAGTTCTCCAGCGTGGTGCTTCCCAATCCGCCGGCGGCCAATGCAACATCGCGCAACAATCCGCGCACACAGTCGATCACCGATATGGCGCTGGTGAATGGCAAACTCTGGATTGCAGGGCTTTCCAATGAAGAGTTCGCGTCCAAGCTGTGGGCGATTCCGTATCCATTCCAGACAGCCGACAAGGGAACCAGCGTTGAGATTTACCATGGCAATCATGGCGGACTCGAGACGCGATCCCCAGTCAACGCATTCGTTCCGTTCACGATCGAGGGCGAAGCACATATCGTCGCCGGTTACACGTGCACGCCACTTGTGAAATTCCCTGTGAAGGCGCTCGCTCCCGGTGCAAAGATCACGGGCACAACTATCGCAGAGTTGGGATCAGGCAACAGGCCTCTCGACATGATCGCTTACAAGAAGGACGGCAAGGACTTTATTCTGATGTCGAACACTTCACGCGGCGTAATGAAGATCACCACCGATCAGTTTGCGAACGCGCCTGCGATCAATTCGCGAATTGGCGGCACCGCCGGAGTTGCCTTCGAGACAATCGCCTCGATGACGGGCATTCTGCAGCTCGATCTGCTGGACGCGACGCATTCGGTCGTGATTTCGGGTCCCGCTGCTGGCCCGTTCAACCTCCAGACGGTCATTCTGCCGTAGTGAAGAATTGAGACGTTTCGGCTTTTTCGCGGTAGTCACGGTCGCAGGCATTCTTGCCTGCGACCGTGCGCCTATTGGGGGTCGGAGTGCGAGCGAATCGGACTATTCTGCTATAGCGATTCGACACTACGGCCCGGGCGGCGTCGCATTGGATGGCCTGTCGCCGGACGACATGAAGCGTGTGCGGAACGCACAGCTCAAGCCGGAGGAGTGGCAGCGCCTGCTGCGCTTTTCGGTTGCGGGCAGTGATTCCATCGCCATTGCGGGTCGATATTCGCTGCGCGACAACGCAATCGAGTTCACTCCGCTCTTCCCCTTCGATGCAGGACGCGAGTACAACCTGCGCCTGGACGCGAGCGCCGCTCCGCTCAATCGCGCCGGTGGCGGATGGGCAGCTTCGTTCACTGTTGCGACAGAAGCGAACAATGCGCCGGCAACAGCGGTGCTGCGAATTCTCCCGAGCGGAGACAACTGGCTGGAAAACCAGTTGCGCATCTATGTGGAGTTTTCCGCGCCCATGTCGCGCACGATGGGACTGCACCACATAACGCTCTCCGACGACAAGGGACGCGAGGTGAAGCAGGCCTTTCTCCCTCTCGAAGCAGACTTCTGGAATCACGACGCAACGCGCTACACCTTCTTTTTCGATCCGGGCAGGGTGAAGCGAGGCATACTTCCCAATGAACAGATGGGACCTCCGTTGACGACGGGAAGGCGCTATACGCTGGTCATTGATTCGCTGTGGAAGGATTCATTCGGGCGAACGCTCGCCGGCTCATTCGATCGATCCTTTCGCGTTGTTCCTCCAGATCACGAGAAGATCGCAATCGCCGCATGGACGGTGCGTGCGCCGGCTCGTTCCGCTCGCGAACCACTGATTGTGAGCTTTCCGAAACAGCTGGACCACGGGCTGCTGCTTCGCGCACTCGGCGTTGAAACGGCGCGAGGCGTTGCGGTGTCGGGCGAAGGGAGCGTGGAACAGGGCGAGATCGAGTGGCGCTTCACTCCGCGCGATGCCTGGCGTCCGGGCGAGTATCAGCTTTTGATTTTGTCCATACTGGAAGACGGAGCCGGCAATCGCATCGATCGGCCGTTCGAGGTCGACAAGTTCGAGCGCGTTGATTCCGTTGCGACGCCGGAACGCTACACGATCAAGTTCGTGGTGAAGTAAACGACACTGGATTCCCGCTTCGCGGGAATGACAACTCCGGCCTGTCATTCCGGCGAAAGCCGGAACCCAAGTTGCGGGAAGATGGGTTGCCGCTTTCGCGGCAATGACAACGGTTGATGTGTCACAGTTCTTGTCGTTCCGGCGAATGACAACACTCAAAGCTTTTTCAGTGCCCCAACCGCAATCCGCTCATATGCATCCACCGCAGCTCGTAGCTCGTCGATTGCAATGAATTCATCGTCGCGATGCGCGACGTGAATTGAGCCCGGACCAAACAGGTACGGAGTTCCCCAATTCGTTAACACCGGAATATCCGTCGCGAAGGAGACAACTGCGGTCTCGAATCCGTCGAGTACACCAAGTCTCACAGTTGGAACGGTGACACTCGGTTCGAGTTCCGCTCTTCCATCGAGCCAGCGAGTCAGTTGTCCAACCAATTCATCAACCGGACCAACGAGGCGCGCCATTAACCGCGCCTCGGCGAATGGCGCCACGACATTGTCGGCAACACCGCCGGATATCATTCCGACATTAATCGTTGTTTCGCCAAACAATTCGTCGCGGGGGAGTTCAAGCTCCTGCATTTCGACGAGAAGGCGCGCCAGAGCGACCGTCGCCGAACGCCCCAGCTCGGGATACGCGGAGTGCGCGGGAATGCCGCGAGTGCGCATGATGAGTCGCACCGCCCCCTTCGTGCCGAGCCCGAGTTTGCTTTCCGTTGGCTCGCCGTTGATGAGAACGCGACTCGTATTCGGAAAACTGTTGGCGGCATGAGCGCCATCGTGAGATACCTCTTCGCCAACTACAAGGAGAATGGCCACCGATTCTCCGCGTGCTCGCAATCGTTCGCCCGCGCAGATCATCGCGGCTGCAATCCCCTTGGCATCGCAGGCTCCCCGGCCATGAATTGAACTACCATCCAGTCGCGGCGGAATGAAAGGGGGGACGGTATCGAGATGAGTCGAGAAAGTAACTCGCGGATTGCTTCCGGATGTCGCCAGCAGATTGTCGCGACCTGGAGAAACCGGAATGCGTGTTGTGGACCAGCCACCCTCCTTCATTATCGATTCGGCAACCCCAATCACCGCGCCCTCGCGACCCGAGGTGGAATCGGTCTGCATCAGGCGCAGCGTGAGTTGTACCGGGTCTGTGTTAGTTGACATTCATCCCCTTCGTCATTCCCGCCTTCCCCTTTTGTCATTCCCGCGAAAGCGGGAACCCAGTGTCGTCTTCCCTGGGTTCCCGCTTTCGCGGGAATGACAAAGGGGAAGGCGGGAATGACAAGAAAAACGACCCATCAATCCTTTCCACTCTGGTAGATTTCAGGACAACAATTAAGTCCTTTTCGAGAATACTAACAAAATGCACCCGAATACATTCGGCAGCCGCGATGTTCTGGACGTGGACGGGACAAAGTACACGGTTTTCAGACTCGATTCGCTGCGCACTCTCTCCGGGGGCAATGTCGACAGGCTTCCGATGAGCCTCAAGATCCTCCTCGAGAATCTTTTGCGCAACGAGGACGGCGCATTTGTGCACGCTTCCGACATCGAAACGCTGGCGCGCTGGAAACATGAAGACAGGCTGGAGAAGGAGATCGCTTTCCGCACAAGTCGTGTACTCCTGCAGGATTTCACGGGGGTCCCCGCAGTGGTCGACCTGGCAGCGATGCGCGACGCAATCACGGCTCTCGGCGGAGACCCTGAGCGCATCAACCCGTTGCAACCAGTGGACCTGGTGATCGACCATTCGGTGCAGGTGGATGAGTATGGAAGCGAGGCCGCGCTGCTCATCAACACGAAGCATGAGTTCGAGCGCAATCAGGAGAGGTACGAATTCCTGCGCTGGGGCGATCAGGCTTTCAACAATTTTCACGTTGTGCCGCCGGGCACAGGAATCTGCCACCAGGTGAATCTCGAGTATCTCTCCAAAGTGGTCTGGGTAAACAATCGCGATGGTGAGAAGACCGCGTATCCCGATTCCCTCGTTGGCACGGACTCACACACGACGATGGTGAACGGCCTGGGAGTATTCGGATGGGGCGTCGGAGGCATCGAGGCCGAGGCAGCCATGCTGGGACAGCCAGTATCGATGCTCATACCGGAAGTTGTCGGGTTCCGCCTCAAGGGTCGCCTGCCCGCCGGGTCAACTGCAACGGACCTTGTGCTGACTGTGACCGAGATGCTGCGCAAGAAGAGCGTGGTGGGAAAGTTCGTAGAGTTCTATGGTAGTGGACTCTCCAGCCTCTCGCTCGCAGACCGCGCAACGATCGGCAACATGGCGCCGGAGTATGGCGCGACGATGGGATTCTTCCCGGTCGATGCCGCGACACTTGAGTATTTGCGCCTGACCGGTCGCGATGAACACCAGATCAAGCTTGTCGATTCGTACTGCAGAATGCAGGGACTCTTTCGCACCGATGAAAGTGCCGATCCGATTTTTTCTGATACGATAGAGCTGGATCTTGCCAGCGTTGTCCCGTCGCTCGCTGGTCCCAAGCGACCGCAGGATCGCGTGCCGCTACGCGAATCGAAAGCAATGTTTCAGCAGGCGTTGCAAGCGGAACTGGATCGCAATACAGCAAACGATATTCGCAAGCCGAGTACACCTCCTCCGCCGGGAGCAAACGTACCCGGCTCAGATATGGCTGCGATGGTCGCTGAGGGTGGTTCGCAGGTTCAGCTTGCCACACCTCCGTCGCGCTCTCGCGTAACAATGAACGGCGAAGACTTCGAACTTGATCATGGCCATGTTGTCATTGCCGCGATAACAAGTTGTACGAATACATCGAATCCATCTGTGATGCTGGCGGCAGGAATCCTGGCCCGCAACGCTGTGCGCAAAGGTCTGCGCACGAGACCATGGGTGAAAACAAGCCTGGCACCTGGATCCAAGGTCGTGCGCGACTATTTCGAGAAGTCGGGAGTAATGGAGTCGCTTTCGAAACTGCGTTTCGATATCGTGGGTTACGGCTGTACCACTTGCATTGGGAATTCCGGACCACTTCCACAACCCATTTCCGATTGCATAGAGAATTCGAAACTGGTCGTTGCTGCCGTGCTCTCTGGCAATCGCAACTTCGAAGGGCGCATCAATCCGCTTACACGCTTCAACTATCTCGCCTCACCACCACTGGTGGTCGCATATGCGCTCGCCGGACGGATGGACATCGACTTTGAGCGCGAACCGATTGGAGTCGGCAGCAGCGGTCCGGTGTTCCTGCGCGAGATCTGGCCGGATCCGAAAGAGGTCGAAGATGAAATACTGCGCTCGGTAAAGCGCGAGAGTTTTGTGCGAGAGTACGCGACGGTGTTCGAAGGCGACGAAATGTGGAAGGGGATCAACTTTCGCAAAGGCAAGCGCTACGACTGGGATCCCGAGTCCACATACGTAAAGAATCCGCCCTACTTCGAGGGGATGACAAAGGAGGTTCCTCCGGTCAAACCCATCAAGGGGGCGCGCGTCCTCGCAATGTATGGCGATTCAATTACGACGGACCATATCTCACCGGCCGGATCGATCGCAAAGGCAAGTCCCGCCGGCAAGTGGTTGCAGGAGCAGAAGGTCAGACCAGAATCGTTCAATTCCTATGGATCTCGCCGCGGGAATCACGAAGTGATGATGCGCGGGACCTTCGCCAATATCCGGCTGCGCAATGAACTTGCCGGAGGGAAAGAAGGCTGGTGGACAGCAACCTCACCTGCTGCCGAGCCGGTGGCGGTTTATGATGCCGCTATGGAATACAAACGCCAGGGCACTCCGCTCATCGTCATCGCAGGCAAGGAGTATGGAACAGGATCATCGCGCGACTGGGCGGCGAAAGGAACCGTGCTGCTGGGAGTGCGTGCTGTCATCGCGGAATCGTTCGAGCGCATCCATCGATCCAATCTTGTGGGAATGGGCGTGCTTCCACTCGAGTTCAGCTCTGGCGAATCGCGACAGTCAATAGGGCTGACCGGCTTCGAGGTGTACGATATAGAAGATCTGTCGGCGGCCCTAAAGCCACGCGCTACCCTCAAGGTGCGCGCACTTTCTGCATCTGGCGGAAAGATTGAGTTCACCGTCACCGCGCGAATCGATACGCCGGAAGAGCTGCGCTACTATCAGCACGGCGGAATTCTCCACTACGTACTGCGAAAAATGGTGACCAGCTGAATGTCCTCGGGACTATTCACCATCGGTCTCATTCAGGAAGCCGCATCGGAGAACAGAAGCGCGAACCTGGAGAAGGCCATCGCCCGCACACGCGAGGCGGCGGCGCGGGGAGCGCGGATCATCTGTCTGCAGGAGCTGTTCAACGCACCGTACTTCTGCAAGGCGCAGCGTACTGATCGCTTTGACATAGCCGAGCCAATCCCGGGGCCCGTCACCGAGACGATGTGCCGCCTGGCGCTCGAGCTGGGTGTCGTGCTGATCGTTCCGATTTTCGAGCGGCAGGCCGCCGGAGTTTATCGCAACTCGGCTGCGATTATTGATGCCGATGGCGCGTTGCTGGGCGTTTACCGCAAGATGCACATCCCCGACGATCCTCTCTACTATGAGAAGTATTATTTCACACCGGGGGATGTTGTAGCTCCGTGGGAATCGGCGCAGCAGAATTCCGCGGGCGGCTTTCATGTGTGGCGCACTCGCTTCGCCAACATTGGCGTTCTCATTTGCTGGGACCAGTGGTATCCGGAGGCATCACGCATCACTGCGCTGCTGGGAGCCGACATCATATTCTATCCAACAGCGATCGGCTGGCATCCCGCTGAAAAGGACACATGGGGCGCTGCGCAGGTGGAAGCATGGCGAATAACCCAGCGTGCACACGCGATCGCGAATGGCGTGTACATCGCGGCACCGAACCGAGTGGGGTTGGAGGAGGAACCGGAAACGAATGGAATCGAATTCTTCGGTCACTCCTTCGTTGCAGATCCGTTTGGACGGATAATTGCGGAAGCGAATGAGAAACCGGCGGTGCTGATCGCAGAGTGCGATCCGCGGCTCGCCGAGGATGTGCGCCGCAGCTGGCCATTTCTCCGGGACCGAAGGATTGATGCGTATGGGCCGATACTAAGTCGGTATCTGGGATGACTCGCGTGATGCCCGCAGAATGGGAGCGCCACGACGCTACATGGATCGCGTGGCCGCACCACGAGCCCGACTGGCCGGGCAAACTTCCTGCCGTGCAGTGGGCGTACGCTGAAATCGTCCGAGTGCTGAGCGCGCACGAGCGCGTTGAGATATTGTGTGCTGGTGAGATGGTGTCAGTTGCTGCGCGACGTTGCATTGAAGCACATGGCGCGCCCGCCGCAGGATATCGCATCCACCTCGTTCCCAACGATCGCGTCTGGATGCGCGACTCCGCACCCACATTTGTGCGAGCGAAGCGCGGTCACATCGAACTCGTCAACTGGAAATTCACCGCGTGGGCGAAGTATGACAACTACGCCAATGACGCACGTGTGGGTACCGCCCTCGCGGAGATCACAGGCATGCCTCGCGTCCAACCAGAACGCGCCGACGGAAAGCGTCTTGTACTCGAGGGTGGCGCAATCGACACTGATGGTGCCGGCACACTCATGGTGACCGAAGAGTGTCTCCTCTCGCAGGTGCAGGAGCGCAACCCCGGAATGGACCGCGCGCAATACGAAAAGGCATTCGCGGAGTATCTGGGAATGACGCGAACGATCTGGCTGGGGCGCGGTTGCGCAGGCGACGACACCCATGGCCACGTCGACGACATCGCACGCTTTGTTGCGCCCGGTGTTGTCGCCCTTGCATTCGAATCCAATCCGTCAGATGCAAACCACGCGTCTTCTGCCGAAAATCTCGGGCGACTTGAGCGCGAACGAGATGCCAGCGGATCGGCACTGCGGGTGGTGAAAATCCCCTATCCCCGCGCTGTGACAATGATGGGACAGCGCCTGCCCGCGAGTTATCTCAACTTCTACATCGCCAACGGCGTGGTTATCGTACCGACGTTCAACGATGCCAATGATCGTGTGGCACTGGGGATTCTTGCCGAACTCTTTCCGCAGCGGCGGGTGGTCGGCATACACGCGTTGGACCTTGTTTGGGGGTTTGGAACGCTGCATTGCATCACGCAGCAGCAGCCTGAAGCTGCCGGATAGCTGCGGGGCGCAAAAGCGGGTCGCAGTTAGTTCCTACCGCCGATCCACCCGCGGCCGCTCCGGATCATTCCCAACAGCTCTCACTATCTCCGCCACAAACCGCGCCACCTTCTCCAACTTTGGATAGTCCAGATACTGCGGCTCATCCGTAACCCGGTGATAGTCGATGTGCAGGCCGGTGAAGACGAACGCCACTGGAATACCAGCTTGCGCATAGCTGTAATGATCGCTGCGCGTGTAGATCTGTTCGGGGTGGTCGGGTGCGTCCCAGGAATAATCGATATTGAACCGCGCGGCAGGAGAGGCGGCCGCGTTCACAGAATCGATCACGACACCCAGCCGCGTGGACAGTCGTCGCGATCCCACGAGCAGTAGATAGTTCGGGCCGCCACCATCCACATCATTCACCCCGCCTCGTCCGATCATGTCAATATTGATTTGCGCAACGATATTCTGGCGCGGCATCGGGGTATGCTGCACGAAATAGCGCGACCCTCCAAGATCTATTTCCTCGTTGCTGTGCCAGACGAGCACCAGGCTGCGTCTGGGGCGTTGACTCTCGGGCAGCGCTGCGAAATACTCTGCGAGTTCCAGCAATGCCATCGAACCCGACCCATCATCATCTGCTCCGTTGTTGATGGAATCGAGACGCGCGGGCCGCAGTCGGCGCAGGCTGTCCAGGTCGGCGCCAACTCGCGACAGATCCTCCGCGGTTGGAAGCCGCCGCAAGCGCCGCGTCAAATCGTTGCGCGCCGCAGTCACGCGCGCCGCATCATGGTCGACAGGCGCTGTTGCCCGGCCCACGTGATCGTTGTGCGCGCCAAGCGCGACGTACTCCTCACCCAAACGCGGATCGCTTCCCTGAATAATTCCGATCACGTTGCGATACCTGGGATCCGGAACGGCGGAGTCTCGCCGTGCACCTGGCGCAGGGATATGCTGGAAATACGAACCGGAATCGCCGGCCGGCCTCACTCCCAGGCGCTTCAGCTCGGAGGCTATGTAGTCGGTAGCCTTGCGATTGCCAATCGATCCAGCGGCGCGACCCTCCATGGAATCGTCCGCGAAGATAAACACGCGCGTGCGCAAATCGGCCGCACTGATAGCCGGTGTGGTGCCCTGTACAGCAGGTGCGCGCGAAATCGTGGCGGCCGTCACGACCCCCGTGGCGCACACTACCGCTCCCGCCAGCAACCCTCTCAATACCACATTCTCTCCCATGAAATCCGTGAATTGGTTGTCATTCCGGCGAAAGCCGGAATCCATTTTCCCTGTACCATGGATTCCGGCTTTCGCCGGAATGACAACCATGCACCACTACTTACGCCGTAAAGGTAGCAGTAGTTCCCCTCGGCTCCGATTAGCTTTGACAGATGCCCCCGGAGTCCCATTCCTCGCCCTCTCGCCCTCGTGCCGTCCTGCTCCTCAGCGGTGGGCTGGACTCGACTACTCTGCTTGCGCATGCGGCACGCGAGGGATATGAGATTCACGCCCTGACATTCCGTTACGGGCAGCGGCACGCACACGAAACAGAGTTGGCATCGCGCAGCGCGGAGAAATATGGCGTCGCCAGTCATCGAATCATCGACATCGATCTCCGGACCTTTGGAGGTTCCGCGCTCACGTCCGACGATATTGAAATCCCGCGGGGGCGCTCCGCTGCTGCCATCGCGTCGGGCATTCCCAGTACATACGTTCCCGCGCGCAATACAATCTTCCTCGCATTTGCACTTGCCGCCGCGGAAGTAGTGAACGCGTCTGAAATATTCATTGGAATCAACGCAGTGGATTACAGCGGCTACCCTGATTGCAGGCCAGAATTCGTCGCTGCCTTCGAAGCACTTGCTGCCCTTGCCACGAAAAACGCGGTGGAAGGGAAACAGCGCGTTAGCGTCCGCGCTCCCCTGCAGCACATGTCCAAGAAAGAAATCATCGCACTCGGTACCGAACTGGGTGTCGACTATGCGGCAACGATGAGCTGTTACGATCCCGGTCCGGATGGTGAGGCCTGCGGCGAGTGCGACGCGTGCCAACTGCGACTCAGGGGATTCGCGGCAGCCGGCGAGAGTGATCCGGCAACGTACGCTCGCACGCGTGAGCACGAGCGCGAAGGGAGCATTACATGACGTACGCCGTGAAGGAGATTTTTTTCTCGCTGCAGGGCGAAGGGGCGAACAGCGGGCGCCCGGCGGTGTTCTGCCGCTTTGCTGGCTGCAATTTGTGGAACGGTCATGAGGAGGATCGCCCTCAGGCCATCTGCAACTTCTGCGACACCGATTTTCTGGGAACCGACGGACCAGACGGAGGGAAATTCAGCAGCGCCGCGGATTTGGCCCGCGCCGTTGCGAAGCGCTGGCCCGAAACGCTGCAAGCCGCCCTCGCCGGCAACAAAATGCAGAATGAAGCAGGGACCACGCGTGACGCAAGGGGACAGAAGCCGCTCGTAATTCTCACAGGCGGAGAACCGCTGCTACAGCTCGACGACGCATTGCTCGACGCGCTGCACGATTTCGGATTCGACGTTGCGATCGAAACCAACGGCACATTGCCGGTTCCGCCGGGCGTGGACTGGATATGTGTTAGCCCCAAGGCAAACGCTCCATGGCTGCAACGTTCCGGCAATGAACTCAAACTCATTTTTCCTCAGCCCGAACTCGATCCTCAGCATCTTGAACCGTTGCAATTTGACTACTTTTTCCTGCAGCCGATGGATGGACCACTGGTGGAACGCAACACCAGGCTGGCCCTGGAGTACTGCCTCGCGCATCCGCGCTGGCGACTGAGCCTGCAAACGCACAAGCTGCTCGGCATACGCTGAACAGCACGCAAATCACAGCAGAGGAGTATCGGAATGAGTATCGCACCCAGAGCAATCGTCGTCATGTTCCTCCTGCCGCATCTCTCAAGCGCGCAGATAACAGGACTGGATGCCGCTGCCACGCCGGTGGAACTGCATGACGCGATTCGAATGGCGCAGCTGAACTCACCGCAGGCTGTTCAGGCACAAGGCGCGCTGCGCAATGCACGCATGGCATCGCACGCGGCAGCTTTCGCTTTTGCACCGAACCTGAATGTGTCGGCGTCATCCACATGGCAGAAGGGTCAGCGCATTGGTCAGTCGGGCAGTCTCATTGACTTCAGCGGGCCGGCCAAGTCGTACAACGATGGCCTGAGCCTCTCGATGGAATTGTTCGATGGTGGACGCCGGTTCTTCGATCTCGCCTCGGCACGCGCCGGTGTCTCGGCCGCGGACGCCGGCGAACTTTCAACGCGCTTTCTTCTAGCACAGATGGTGAAGGAGCAGTACTACAACATCCTCGCGGCGCGGGAGGCCGAGGCGGCAGCAAAAGCACAGGTGGAGGAGGCGACGCAACAATTACGTGCGTCAACGGCGCGACTTCAGGCAGGGGCGGCAATTCGTTCGGATTCATTGAGGTCAGTGGTTCTCGTCGGCAGCGCGCAACTCGCGCTTATTTCCGCGCAGACGGACTTGTCCAATGCTAACGCGGCGCTTACGCGGATCGTCGGATCAGCGCAGCTCCTGACTGCGGGATCCGCACCCGCGGACGAGGCACTTCCGCCGCTCGACCTGACGAAACTGAAAGCGATCACGAACGATGGCCCCGCGCTGATGCAAGCGCGTTCGCAGGTGCAGGCGACGAGGGCAGACGTGAAGTCCGCGCGGTCGTCCTACCTTCCCACGATTACCGCCAACTATGGTCGCAACGGCAACGGATTCGACTCGCGATATGGCTTCTCCAGCGCATTCGCTTACGCGAGTTCATTCCGTCTCAATTTCTCGTTGCCGGTTTTCAACCAGCTGCAGCGCGAGCAGAACGCGGTGCGAGCATCCATTTCGGCAAATCAGGCGGAAGCAAATCTTCGGGACACAGAACTGCGAGTCCAGCAGGAGCTCACCGAAGCACTGGGATTGCTGCGCAATTCGCAACAACGGGTGGAGGTGCAGCAGGCCTCGGTGCGCGCGGCAGAGGAAGATCTGGACATCCAGCGGCAGCGTTACGAACTGAATGCATCCTCGTTGCTCGATGTTCTGGAATCGCAGTCGCAACTCAACCAGGCCCGCTCGGGGCTTATCGGTGCGCGATTCGATTTCCGCATTGCGCGTGCGCGGCTGGAGTCGTTGCTGGGGCGGGATCTGGGCTCGTTGTAGGCACAACTGTGCAGACGGGAAGCTCCGCATAAGCAGCGCGTTAATCACGTGGAGTTGCCCCTCCTGGAATCGAACCAGGACTCTTCTGATCCAGAGTCAGACGTGTTGCCAATTACACCAAGGGGCAGGAACAGCTAGTAACTACTTGTAATTCAAAAACTTACACGGCTTTCACACTCCCGTTTTTGTCGTTCTGCCAAAATCGTATAGCGGTAGCTATAGCAAAATATACTTAGCGGCGCCATGAAAATATCACGAACAAGAGGCAATCTAACAGGAAACCCGAGCCACCGACAAGAATTAATTCCCCCTATTAAACAGATGCGCAGATGGGAACGCGTCAATAGCCGTTCCCATTTTACGGACTCGTTCCTGTGTCATTCTGAGCGAGTCTAAGCCGCCTTCCCTGCCCTCTGTCAGCAGCATTCCGCAATCGTAACTGCTCCGAAAGGGGATTTTTCTTTATGGCATCCATGCGAGTAGTCGAACCTTTGACTCGCATATTCATTTTGTGTTCATGAATTCTTTTCAATGCTACAGCTCTAAGGACATTAGCACTACAAAAGGCTCCCACCATTCTTAGGACCAGTACAAGAGTAAGATGGACGTAAGGAAGCCCTGATGCCTTCCTCAATGGATGCCGAGAACTTCTCCCATGAAAAACCCCTTTTGGCTAACTATGATTTCGTACAAAGTCATTTAGATGTAGCTCTCCTGTTCAAACCGTCTTAAAGTCTGTCTGATTGGTGGAATTGAGATTATTTGTCGCTGTTCGGGTGGAGTATTCAGCCGTCAGGGGGTTCACAATCAAAGAATTTGGACAGAATTTTGTCTTTGGTTGCCGAGTCTGTACAACTAATTGAAAAGTCTGGGAGTTCGTTTCTATTAGAAGATGGTTCGCTGTAATTGTTGAACGTGATGAAATAATTAAGAGCATCGGCCATAATAGTCGGCATCAATTTTACAGCAGCTTCAGGAACATAAAAGCCATCGTGAACAGTCAGACAATTAATGCCGTACCGCTTTAGACTCTTGGTCACGTAATCCCTAATCTGTTTTTCCATCCTTGCCCCGGTGCGATAGCTCCTGCCCTTAACTTGAGCCAACGTCCTACACCATTTAGTAAATCCCTTGTCGATTACCTCAAGAATCTTCCAACCCAGGCGCATTTCCCGTTCATCATTGGTAAGGGGCATATTGATTATCTCGCCATCAATCCTGGTCCATCCGTTAAACTTCAGGCGTTTAGCTGGGTCATTAAATCCCTTGTTAATTCCCTCTTTAATTAGGGGGCGTGTTTCGGGTTTAACATCAGCAATAAAATCATAAAGCGTCTCTCCATATATCAATTCCTTCGCGTCAGGAGTTGCCTTGCCTGTTTCCTTGTCATACGTAGCCAAGAGACAAATAGCGTACATATTATGAAAATCAAATTCATGTAATCCGTACTGGGCGCACAGCGCCTTTCGTTCCTCGCGCTTCATCTGTGAAAAGTCGGAATAATCACGGCTATCGCCTTTAGTACCTTCCTTGAGCCATGCCGTATCGGTTGGCATTTTCAATTCAGCACGAACCGCCATGTATTCCTTTGCCTTGTCAGATAGCTCTACAGGGTCGATTGTGGGGGTGGTGTCGGTACAAATTGCGTAGTAGCGGCATTTGCCTTTCTTATACTTGTACCACTCTCCCTCATGGCCCTTTTGCTTCTTACCTATCCATGGCTTAACAAATTCCTCCGCAACTCGCAGAAATCCAATGTCGTACATGCCCCGTAATTCCCTGGCGTACTGATTACCGTACCATTTTTGTAGGCTTTTCGAGGACACATAAAACGTTTTATCCGGTCGTTCGCTGGCCGATTCAAACCGCTTAAACGTTCGGTACATGTCCTGTTGAGTGGGGGTCAGGGTGACTTTCATACGCCATCCCACACCAAGAAATATCCCTTCAGTTTCTTGGACGGTTTACCCCAATTGGCGTTTTTCTGTATCTCCTGTGCTTCCATTCCCGCTCTCCCATACGCAACAAAAAACCCATTACTTCGAAATCCCGGGGAGCCACACCTCCACGAGACAACTACTAATAATGGGTTTTTCTTTTGATGTTCTGTTAAGTCAGTCTATGAGATGCGTGGGCTCGGATGAATGACCATATTATTAAATATCATCGACATCGCGTTTTCTTTCAAAATGTCGCCGCGATTATCTATGTGTATAACGTTCCAACACCGCAGAACGTTGACAGAAATAAATCAATTAACGCCAGATTGCGTTGAGGGAATAAAAACATTATTGGCGCGTAGGATTATTTTAGGGACTGTACGGAAGTCTCTCTCGTTGCGGGTTCGCTCGACCCCCACGGTTCTCGACTTACTGAAATTAATTAGTGGCGCAGATGTCATGACACCATCTAATCGTCATCGCCAATTCGGTGTTTGGTCAATTTGTATTCCTCATTTGGTGAATCGTTTCCGATAGCCAGCCTCTCGAATACTTTCTCCGCTTCCTTGCGCCAACAATTCGGCACGGTGGCATCAAGTAAGGACCCTCGAAGTAGCAGATAGCTTGACTGAAGAAGACCGGGAATACTTTTCATTTGGGTGTACAGGTTTTCGCGCCTCTGGAGTTCGGCCATTCGCATTGTCGTGTTTTGTATAGGTGCTAATTCTAGCTAACTTAATTCTGTATCTCGCAATATCTCATCTTGGAGACGCCATGACCGCCCGCCGGTTTTTCTCGCAGATGTCGCTTCGTCTGTCAGCCTCGTTCCTCTTCAATGGAGTCGCCGCCGCATCGATCATCGTGCTCCCGATTGAATCAATTGCACAAGCAGTCAAGCGAACGGTTGAGATACGCGACGAGGTTTCTTGCGCGACCTGTTCAATTTCTGTAACCACTCTTGCGCAGCTCGCCGTCAGCTCAGGTCCGGGGTCGCTGAATGGCCTTCCAATGGAGATCCAGCTGGACTCGCTGAATCGATATTGGGTTGCGCCGGCGCCTAGTGGGAGTCCAATTATTTTCGACAGCAACGGAAAGTTCGTTGCATCTCTCGGCCGCGCCGGGCAAGGCCCCGGGGAGTATCTGGGGGCTAGCTTCGTCCGCCTGTTTGGACGGGACTCGGCTCTCGTGTTTGACGGCGGCATGCATCGTATCACAATCGTCGACATGAATCTTCGTGTGGTACGATCCTTTCAGTCGGTGATGCGATCGGGTGACTTTGTTCAGGTTGGCAACACCCTTGTCGGAAGCGGAGACATTCGAACGCCTGGCGCCGCAGGGTTGCCACTGCATGTGTTCCAACTCCCGCAACCTGCAACTCCCATTCACTCCTTCGCTCCGCGGCGCGATAATTGGCAAGGTGCAACAACATCAACATCAATGAACTGGCGAGTCGCACCTGGGACAACGCAAGCGTTCTGGACTTCTGATCTCAATGAGTACCGGATAGTAGGATGGGCAGCCCCCGGCAATGATGTCGTCGAGTTTATCCGTAAACCCGAATGGTTTGCTGCGCGATCTCCGATCGTTGGTGGCGGCAACCGTACACCTCCACCACCGCTCATGCGCGACCTGATCGAAGATTCAGAGGGATTGCTTTGGGTCGCCGGTCTTTCCGCTTCTGTGAGATGGAAAGAGGCGTGGGCTCAGTCAACAGGTGGTGGCGTCCCCAGCGGACCACCGCGCTCTGGCGTAGGAGATATGCCAGTGCGAACATCGTCCACACCGTCGCGTCGTATCAACCTTGAAGTCATCGATCCCAGGATTGGACGGGTAGTAACTCGTCTGACAATGGAGGACGACGAATATCTAGTAGGGCTGCTGCCAAAGAGACGAGCAGGACTCTACTCGGAGGACGCGAACGGGAATCCACGTCTCAGGATTGTGCAGCTTGGTATTTCCGGGAGGTAAAAAGCGTGTCTGTTGTGATCGCATCACCAACTTCAAAGGGAGGACGCGTGAAATTACGATCAACGTTGCATCAATGGGCTGGAGCTGCACTCGTCGTTTGTCTCGCATCGATTACTAGCCTTGCGAGCGCGCAAGCGGTGGACATCGGCGGCGACGGGGAACCTGAGGAGGGTTGTACATCTTGGGTCATTGGCATCGACACATGTGAAAATAGTCATAAAACGGAGCCTCTTGATATGGGTGGCGGTGGGCGGAACCTGTCAATGGTTTTGAGACGGATTGGTTGAAAGTTTAGTGAGCAAGTGGTTCTTCTGATTCGCGGCTGTCATCTGCATCGTGCCGCGTCGAGATCGTCGCTCCTGAGTCAAATGCGGCGGTCTTTTTTTTGGAAATCGGGAAGAATCAGGTGCTCATGACGTACGCTGTCTTGTCCTCCTCTCGGTTTATCCACACCTCTGTGGGTAACTGCCTTGTAGCACTCGGGATTGCGATATGGCAAAATCACACGGATGCCAAGCGCCTTGCCAATTATGAGTATGATGGGCATCCAATCGAGTTTGAAATGCCTGTGCCCATCTATCCCTGTTCCCGATGCCAAACGCCAATGTGGATGAGCGTTGGTGAATTCGGCTTCGGCATATTTCGTCCGAATGTCGTATCGGGAATGCCTCCCAATTGGACGGATTCGCGCGGACGACCCGTTGAAAAAGTCATCGAGGGATTAACTCCCGCCGAATCGGACGCATTCTTTGCTATGTATGAAAGCGGAGGATGGTGTCCGACCTGTAAGGCGCTTATTCCGATTGGCGAGGAATTGGACGACGAACAGGAAGCGGATTAGACCGTCCACAATGCCCCCAGGAATCGCTATCAGTCTTTGGGGCTACCAAAATCCCGCCTGTTGTTTTAGCCATGCCGCATAACTGAGCAGGGCATCCCGCTCTAAAACTGCCGTTTGGTAATCTCGCGTTCGTCCATCATGGGAATATGGGCAGGGAGCGTCAGCGATGCGTCAGCGACCTAAAAACCAAATGCCCCTCAGACAGCAAGGGGCATTTAATTTTTATCCAATTCTATTCTATTTCGTTTTCATGAAGGCGAATCCAACAGCGAACATCCCATCATTTTTGACTTTGATTGGTGGCTTGCTTGGTTCGTCTTTCGGTCGTCCAATCTTTGCCTCTTCTCCAAGCAACCAAGCACGCAGTTTATCAATATCCGCGTTTATGTGTACCAACTCCTGAGCGTTCCCGTATCTGCCCCTCGCGCTCTTTCGGTACGTTGCGTGACCCAAATAGTCCTCTACGCGACTTTCATCAATATCCGCTTCCATCAAAAAATATTTGAACGTGTGGCGCAAGACGTGAGGATGAGCCTTTGCCCCTATTGCCTTCCCTGCCTCCCGCAAATGTACCTCAAAATTTTGACAGTCCAAGTCAGGATTACGTCTGTACATGTTATCGATGAATAATGGTACCCGACGTGTGGAAGATTCGTTTTTGGTACCCGATACGAAAATATGATTATCTCTCACTTCCCAGTTACCTGAGAAATATTCCTCCTTGCGCATACCAGAAAACAGCAGCGATAGAAAGATGTGGCCGTGATCTCGTTCGGTAAGGCGGTTGTGGATGTTGCGTATCTGCTCGAATGTTAGGGCATCTACGGGATCGGCTGTATATGAAATTGGCGCAACGTTATGAACCTCTTTCCACATTTCAGAATAGCGACCGTTAAACCCGTTATCCTTATCCGCAAAGTAAGCCAGGAACATCGAACGCATGACGTTAAATGACCGTTTCCGTTTGTTCCTTTTCACACATTCCGCTCTAATGCTTTTCAGGTGTTCGGGTACCTGTTCCAACTTGGCATCGGGATATTTTTTCAGAAACTGAACGAGAATGTTAGCGTAGCTGCGTTTGGTGTTGGTGCTCGAATCTCGCTCATTAATCCACTTTTCGAGCACATCAACCGACCTGAGTCCTGCCGTTGTGGTAAGCGTTTCCAGCCTGTCGTCCAATTGGGCCGCATATGCCGCAAGTGGTGTAATCGTTCCGTCTTTTATTTCACGGAGGATGGTGTGCTTGCCGCTCTTGTACAGGTTGTCAAGCATAGCCGTAATGGCCGCCGCAGTCTGTCTATCGGTCGTCCTGGTTGAACGCTGAATTCGTCCAATTTTCGGAAACGACTTGTTGATCATGAAGCTGGTGTTTTTGCCCGGTTGCTTGTACACCCTTCCCCCCTCGCTATCATTGTCAGATATGCCCTGCCCAAACATAGCACATTAGTTATACGTGTTCAAGCATGAAAACACATATAGCTGCCCCATATAGCATCGTTAACCACCTAAGGCGCAGGACAGGAGAAGGGGCAATTTGTAAGTGCTTGTGTGGCAATAAGATATAATAGAATAGAATTATAACTTCTGATCCAGAGTCAGACGTGTTGCCAATTACACCAAGGGGCAGAAGTGCGCAGGAAAATCGTGTTCGCAGCAGAGATGTAAACTAACGGGCCCGGGAGCATCTGGGCCAGCGAGTATTCCCGTCTGCCCGGTCATCGTCGGCGCGCGGCGCCGCCGACCCAAACGCGTCGAAAGCCCGGATGCCGGCCCGCAACCGTATTAGTTGACATATACACTTATCCTGAATAGGATGTATGTGTGTATAACTGTGCTAATTCACAACCGGGCTCACAGCCGTGCTGATTCTGGTTGACCCGAACAGCGGCGTCCCAGTGTACAGGCAGATCGTTGAGCAGATCCGCTTTCACATCGCGAGCGGGCTACTTGGTGCACGCGAAGTGCTTCCCTCCACTCGCACGCTCTCCGAAAAGCTCGGCGTCAATCCGATGACGGTAAGCAAGGCATACGGCATTCTGGAAGAAGAGGGATTGCTGGAACACCGGCCGGGCCGGCCGCTCATTGTGGCGCGTGTGAGCCATTCTGCGGTCGACACTGAACGTGAGAGGCAATTGCGCGCGCTGCTCGAGCCTGTTGTTACCGCAGTGAAGCAGCTTGGTATTGAAGCCCCGCATGCAGTAAGCACCCTGCGTGAGATGCTCAGTGATGCGCGCGACGTGAGCGCAAGGAGACACAATGCTTGAGCCGGTCAGGTTTGAGAACGTGACGCGGAAATTCGAATCGGTTACCGCGCTCAGTAGCCTTTCTTTTTCCATCGCCCCTTCCCGCATTGTAGGCCTCATAGGAAGAAACTCGAGCGGCAAGACAACGCTGCTCCGGCACATTGTGGGGTTGTACCTGCCGACGTCCGGAGAGTGCCTCACATTTGGAAAACGCGCTGGTGAGCTGGGTGATGCGGAATTGTCGCGGATTGGACTGGTCAGCCAGCGCGACGAATTCCTTACCTGGATGAGGGTGAAGGAGCTGCTGAGCTACGTCGGCGCCTTTTATTCCAAGTGGGACTCGAAGATGGCGAGCCAGCTTCTGGAACGGTTCGAGCTGGATGAGTGGGCGAAGATTGACACACTTTCGCCAGGCAAGAAACAGCGTCTGGCAATCCTGCTCGCTACCTGTCATCACCCGGAGCTCATCCTGCTGGACGAGCCGCTGAGCGATCTCGATCCGCTGGCGCGGGAGTCGATACTCAAAACGCTTCTGGACATTTTCCGCGGCGATGGTCCGACGATCCTGATTTCTTCGCACATGCTGCATGACATCGAGAGGATCATTGATCATGTAATCTGCATCGAGCAGGGGCGTATGCTGCTGGATGAATCGCTCGATGCAATCCATGAGCGCTTCGCGGAATGGACGGTGACTACTACAAACGGCAGTCTGCCGCAGACGTTCTCCGAACCCTGGATCCTTTCTCAGAGCGGTGTTGGACCCAGGCGGCATCTCGTTGTCACCGACAGTGAGAAACAGCTTGCGCAATTTGGAACTCGGCACGGCGTCACTGTCGAAACCAAGCCAATGAATCTCGAGAGGGTATTCACCACGCTGGTGGGAACGCGTGAGGGCGCAGCAGGCGCCGGACACGAGCGGTTGGCGGACAAGTGAAATCAACACGAGGGCGCACGCTCACGACGATTGCCGCAATCGGACAAGTGTTCTATGACATCAGGTTTTTTGCCGGTATGTTTGGCGCGATCGCATTTGCCGTGGCAGTGCAGCTTATGCTCAAAGCCGCCGTGCCATCTCTTGTTGCCACCGTGGGCCAATCTCTCGCAACCGGCGGTCATGCCGCGCCATCATGGTGGCACATCTATTCTGTCCTGGCACTGGGATTGGGCTTTGCGTTTGGGCTCGCAACACGTTGGGACGTTGCAAAGCCAGCGGCGTGGATGATCCCCGCGCTGCCGTACCACCGGGTGAAGGCGTACGAATTCTACGGCCTGTCGTTCGCGCTGCTGATGTTCCTCTTCGTGCCGGCGGCGTTGCTGTCATATGGGAAGCTTGTACTTGCCTCCTTCGCGCTGTTCCTCTTCAGTGCCGGGGTGGCCGCAGGGCTGTCGGCGGGGGTGAAGAAGCCCTATGTGCCATTTGCCGCATTCACGTTGGTGGTGTTGTGGCCGGCCCCGGTGTTCTATGCAGCTGCGGTGGCGCCGATCCCGTTCGCGATTCTTTCTGTCGCGGGGGCGTGGTGGCTCTTCAATCTTGAGCGGAGCCCTGCTCGCTGGCGCGCGCGAATTGTGGCTGCGCAGGTGGAGGACTACCGCATCTATCACATGATGGAGAACATGGCAGAGTCTTCCCGGCTACGAAAACTGATGTCATCAGTGTTCGGGCGACGTCCCAAGAAGAAGCTGCGCACGTGGCCACATGGCCCGGCAACGAGAAGTGTGACCTGGTATTTGAAGGCGGTCAGTTTCGAAAGAGAGAGTCGAAACGTCAGCTCGCCATTCATCTTTGTACTGTTTATCGCGATCATGACAGTGGTTCTCGTTGGGATGCAATACATCCTGAGATCAGACCCTGGCATCCTCATTGTGGTCATGCTAATGGGCGCTGACTTTACCCGACCGGAGCCGCGTTTCATCCAGTTGATGGCGCGGGAATCACTGGCCGCTATCAGGTTCTGGCATACCGTGCGCTCATCAGCGACAAGGTTTATTTCCTGCTTCGCTACGATTCAGCTAACAATTGTGATACTCAACGCCCTTGGACGGCCCCTCGACGACAAACGGATGCCGGACGACCTGGTGTTCGCTGTGGCTTGTTTCTCGACGATCCCGCTGTGGGACCTGGGAACCCTCTACTTCGACAAACGACGACCTGCATATGGGTCGATCCAGATTGATTTCCGCCGGGTTCTCCTGGCGGCTCCCATGGTGATCCTGGTCTTCGCCATCTACATCCCGATCACGAGACTCACACGTCCGCTAGGGAATCTGGCGGCACTCACGGTAGTAGTCGCGGTGAGCTTGCTGATACACAGGGCGTACTACCTGCTGCTCACCAAGAGGTATGGGAGCATCGACCTGGTTCCAGCATCGTGAGCTGTGGGTCCCGCGCTGGCTGACACACTATCGGTCCCCCATAAACGAAAAATCGAGCCGAAGGTGGTAGCACCTTGACTCGACTTGCCTGCATGGGGGTCTGCCACGACCGCCGTCATTGGAACTCTACGTCCTACCGAGCGGCGGCGGGCATCAATCCCCGTTCCAGCCTACTGACTAATAGTACACTGCAATAGTAACGCCGCAATACCCCCGGGGGTTCCAAAAGGTACCAGGCCGGTAACATCACAAATATGGAGCTGAGGGGGATCGAACCCCTGACCTCTGCATTGCGAACGCAGCGCTCTCCCAGCTGAGCTACAGCCCCTAGGGGGATAGGGTTTTAGGTACAAGGTAGAGAATCTGGGTAGAGGGGGTTTGGGATGCAACTCTGTGCGACACGACTGAACGCTGAGCTCTGAACTCTGAACTCTGAAGCAACCCCCGACTTCAGAGTTCAGAGTTCAGCATTCAGAGTTCCCACTGGCCCTCATTTGTGGAAATCGGAGCTCTTTCCGAATAGCTTCGGCTCCCATGTTCAGAGAACTACGACCCGATGACATTCGCAACGCGGCTGTTCGCATCGCCGCCCATATCAAGACAACTCCGCTGGTAAGGTCGCAGGCACTCTCGGAAATCGCTGGTGGCGATGTGTATCTCAAGTGCGAAACTGAGCAGATCACTGGATCATTCAAATTGCGCGGCGCGCTCAATTCCATTGCTTCACTTCCAATCGCCGTTGCCAAGCGGGGAATCGTCGCATCATCGGCGGGGAATCACGGCTTGGGGATCGCGTTCGCCGCGCAAACATTCGGCGTGGATGCAGTAGTCTTTGTTCCGCGGCGCGCGCCTCAAGTGAAAAAAGATGGGATTCTCAAACTGGGTGCACGTGTCGTCGACAGCGAACCTGATTACGATGCGGCGATGGCGGCTGCCAAGGTGTTCGCCGCCGAAACCGGCGCAACATTCATCAATCCCTGTCTCGGCAACCCGTTGCTCGCAGGACAGGGCACCGTCGCGCTGGAAATAGTGGCCCAACTCCCCACTGTGAGAACCATCCTGGTTCCCGTCGGCGGCGGTGGATTACTGGGTGGGATCGCCTCATACCTCCGTTATGATGCAAGCCACGTCCGCATTGTCGGAGCCCAGAGTGTGAATACAGCGGCAATGTCCCTTTCCCTTTCGGCTGGACACGTTACCGATATCCCGAGCGTACCAACAATTGCCGATGGGCTCGCTGGACTTATTGACCAGGAAGCACTCGAAATCGGCCAATTCGGGCTCGATGAGATGGTTACTCTCAGCGAGGAGCAGATAGGGCGCACCATTGCCTGGCTCTCGAAAAACGAGAACAGCATAGTCGAAGGTGCTGGCTCGGTTTCGGCGGGCGCCTTACTCCATGGCAAGACGCCCAGCATCAATTTCCCCGCGGTGGCAATACTAAGCGGTAGAAATATTGACCCTCATGTTCACAACGATCTGGTGACAAAGTACGGCTCCCCCTCGTAGAGGGTTGAGCCATCGCTTGAAAACGCCACCGCGACTAGTTGTGCGAATCTTCCTCTGATGAATTGCTGCTGATTTTCCTCTGGCTGGCTGCGCCACCGGCGCGTCCGATCATCGCCATATGTTCGCGGTCGCGGCTCACAATCGTTCCACCTTTCTTCCCCGCCTCTCTCGCTTCGTCCGCAGTCCACTGATGCGCCGTGCCTTTGCGATGCGCGGCCTTTCCACCCTTGCTCGCGATTTCGCGCTGACGCTCTCTATCCATAGATGCAAACCCACGGCCTCTCCTTCCCGCTCCTGTGCGCGTTCCGGCAGCACTCCCCTGCATCCGGTCGGGCGAACCGACTCCTCTCTCCGATACGTATGCCATTGCACTTCCTCCATTTTGGTTGGGTCCTGAAATTCCTCACGCACCCATTGTGCCACTGGGTTTGGTCGCGCATCGGGGGGTTAACTGTGGAGCGGCAAGTGACGGGTGACGAGTGACGAGTGATAAACACGGGGAACATGGGTTCCGGCTTTCGCCGGAATGACAAATACGGTGTCATTGCCGCGCAAGCGGCAACCCAAGTTGCCACTCACCAACAACTCGTCACCCGTCACTCGTCGCCCGTCACTATTTTTATCCCCCCATGTCACTCTCGGTCCGTTTCCTCGGTACTTCAGCGTCACGACCCACTGTTGAACGCAATGTTTCGTCCATCGCGATTGTGCGGGAAGGCGACACTTTTCTCTTCGATTGCGGCGAGGGCACGCAGCGGCAGATGATGCGCTATGGGGTCTCATTCACCCTCGAGGACATCTTCCTCACGCACCTCCACGCAGATCACATGCTGGGCGTCGTGGGCTTGATCCGCACCATGGCGCTCCAGGGTCGTACCGAACCGCTACGTCTCTGGGGCCCGCGCACCTCGGGACGGCTGATGCGCAAGGCCGAACAACTGGGCGCCGACAGATCCAGTTTTCCCCTCGAGATCACCGAGCTTTCACATGGTGATTGCGTGCGCAGAAAGGACTATCAGATCAGCGCCTTTGATGCTGATCATGGTGGCGCTCCGGCCCTTGGCTTCACACTCCTCGAAGATGAAAGGAAGGGGCGATTCAATCCGGACCGGGCGCGCGAGCTGGGAATTCCGGAAGGTCCTCTCTGGGGACAGCTGCATCGCGGCGAGCCCGTTGCACTTCCCGGCGGTCGTGTCATCGAGTCGTCGCTGATTGTTGGCCCTACGCGACCCGGCCGCAGAATCACTGTCTCAGGGGATACGAGACCATCTCCACGAACGGTGGAAGCTGCAGCTGGAGCGGATCTTCTCGTTCATGAAGCCACATTCGGCGACGCCGAAGCCGAACGCGCCGTTGAAACTGGTCACTCTACAGCGCGCGAAGCGGCGACGGTGGCGCGCGACGCGGGAGTGTTGCGGCTGGCCCTTACCCACTTCTCCGCCCGATACTCGCGCGACACCCGCGATCTGGAGAAAGAAGCGCGCGAAGTGTTCGCCGATTTTGTGGTCGCCCGCGACGGCCTGGAGTTGGACGTCCCCTTCGCTAATCAGCCTTCGGATTCAGAAGACTGACGTTCAGAGCTGGCGGATAGACCGGCATCGAGCGCCTGAAGAGCAGCTTCAAATCTGCGTCCGACAGCTGTTCCAGCACCGCCCGTGGCTCAAGGCGCGCAGTGACCACACTCGCCTCGGACCCCTGCCACTGATGCCACGCATAGCGATCCAGGCGCGAGCTGCGCGGATCAGGATATCCAAAGACGACCATCGCGTTGCTCGACCCGGGGCTTCGGACCTCAACGCGCCACGTGGTACCATCCAATGATTCGAATATTCTTTGCGGTGTTTTCACTAATCCCTCAAGTCTGGCTCATTTGAGATTGGCTGCCGCCCTGCAAAACCGGCTTCAGGTTCATGCCAATGCTCCACTGCGGCCTCGCCCAGTCGCCAGCAAAGATAGACCTCTCTGCCGTGCAGCGTTCCGGGAAAGTCGACCAGCCCCACGTCGAAACCCTTGAATTGTACTCCGAGATTCTCCAGCTCCTTTAGAAAGCGGTCAATTTCGCCCGCAGTTCGCTGAATTTCGACCTGTAGTTGCTCGGCCTGTTCCTGAGCGGGTTCGCTGTTGATGGCCAGGATGGTTTCGCACTTGGCCACCATTTCCTGCCAGCGGGTGTAGTGGCGCACAATGTCCTCGACAATGCGCCGCACCAGGGGCAGTGTGCGATTGGCCTGCGCGACGGTGAATGAACCGGGCATCGTGCTAACCCTCGACTTGCGAAATCCTCCGCTGGCGACGCTGCTTGGCAGCCTCGAAGCGGCGCTTCTCCTCTTCCGACTCGGGGATGACCTTGGGAATCGGCACCGGCCGCCCATTTCTATCAACGGCGACGAAAGTGAGATAGCAGGAGTTTGTATGCCGACGCACGCCATCGAAGAGGTTTTCAGCTTCGACACGCACGCCGATCTCCATCGATGTGCGGCCGACGAAGTTCACCGAAGCCTTCATGACCAGCAGCTCCCCAAGGTGAATGGGCTCGCGAAAGGCAACCGAGTCCACCGAAACTGTAACGCAGGTCACCCTTGCATGACGGATTGCAGCGACAGCAGCCGCCTTGTCCATCATGGCGAGCACAACTCCCCCGAAAACATGTCCGAGGTTGTTGGAGTGCTGCGGCATCATCAACTCGCTGGTCTCATGCTGACTGTCGCGAACCGGACGAGGCGCCGCGGTGTTTTCGTCTCTCATCTCGCAGTTGGGGAATATGTGTGCGATTCGCGGGTAATATACCGCCGCTCTACCCAAGGACCCAGCCTGTTCCCAATAGCGCAGTTCCTCGCAGCGCAGTGGCAGGCAGGCGCTGTTCTCAGAAGCGCTGCATCCTGTGGCGCTTCATCCTGAAGCGCTGTTCTTGAAGCGCCGTTCAACTACGCTGCGATGAACCGCGCTGCTGGTAACCGCGCTGCGAGGAACAGCGCCGCAAGGAACTGCGCTTGCCTGCCACCGCGCTGCAGGGAACTGCGCTTGAGAGACACGTGTTACTCTTGGCTGGGCAAACAGTGTATTAGGCAACGCACCAACGCACTCATTTCCCGCCACTTTTCTCCTATTACATGACAATGCGGTACCTGGTACTTCTTGCGCTCGTCGTTGCGGCGTGCAACGGCAGCAACAATTCCACTGACTCGCGCAAACTCGCGGCCGACAAGCAGCCCTTGGTTGCATCAGCCGGCGTCCCGTCAGCTGCGATCAACGCCGACTCCAAATCCGGGTCCTCACAGGCAAAGCCGTCCGCCGCATCGATGGCAAATGAGTCGGCGTCTGCCGCCGCCGCGGTAGCCGCGGGAAGCAGCGCTGTTTTCGGTGCTTCAGCGTCCGTCATGACCACGAATGGCAAACCGCAAATCGTGCGGGGCCTGTACGTCAACAGGTTTGCTGCGCAGAGCCGGAAGAAGATGGGCAATCTGATTGCTCTTGCGGATACGACAGAGATCAACGCTTTCGTCATAGACATCAAGGACGAGTTCGGGATCAACTACAAGACCGCCGACTCGCTGGTGGCGCGCAACGCCGGGCGCGGAGGCGCAATTCCGGAGCTGCGCGCGCTGCTCGATACTCTCAAGGCTCACTGCATCATGCCCATTGCGCGCATCGTCGCGTTCAAGGATTCCGTCACTGCGCGCGTGAATCCCGCTTGGACCATCAGGAAGGACGATGGCAGCGCATGGCGCGACCGCGAGGGGCTCGCGTGGGTGAACCCATACAACCACGAACTGTGGGATTACAACATTCGCATTGCGGAAGAAGTTGTAAAGCTCGGATTCCAGGAAATACAGTGGGACTACATCCGATTTCCGGAGCCTTACAAGAGTCTTCCCCAGCAGGTTTTCCCCGGGGCAAACGGGGTAGCCAAGACCGAGGCGCTGGCGGCATTTCTCACCGAGGCGCGCACTCGACTCACCAAAGTCGGCGTTGCGTCAACAGCCGATATCTTCGGCCTCGTGACCACCGTCAACGGAACCCTCGAGATCGGCCAGAAGTGGGAGCCGCTGGCGCGCACAACAGATGTATTGCTTCCGATGGTTTATCCGTCGCACTATCCGCGCGGCGCATTCGGAACGGACAGACCCAATGCCGAACCTTACAAGGTTGTTTACGCCGCAATTTCACGTGCACACGACCGCAACATTGCGCTGGGAATCACTGGTGAAGCGGTAAGGCCCTGGCTTCAGGCGTTCACGCTCGGCCAGCCCGTCTATGGTCCGGAACAGCTTGCCGAGCAGAAGCGCGCCGTGTACGACGCCGGTTTCGATGGTTGGATACTGTGGCATCCAGGCTCCAAGTACGAGGCATTCATCGAAGCACTGGAGCCCCGATTGGAGTCGCGCAAGAAGCCCTACCCGGTAGTCGCACACGAGGCATCCCCGCCGAAGTAGGCCCGGCCGCGGTCGGTAACCTTCATCCGTCATTCCCGCGAAAGCGGGAATCCAGTGTCGTCCCCTCTGGATTCCCGCTTTCGCGGGAATGACAAGATCGGGCCGGCCTTGCGATGGAGCTTTCAGGGGCTACAATGTGTATAGTTGTACGGTCTGGCCACGAACCCGTGGACACTGCAAACAGGACAATACAATGCGACACATTCTGCTGGCGTGCACAGCCCTGTGCATCTCGTCCTCCGCGATTTCGGCTCAAGTAATCAAGGGCAAAATCGTCGGCGATTCCGCGGCCGTTCCCATCCAAGGTGTGCTGGTCGCACTGCTCAACTCCAAGGGCGATACCATGGAGACGTCCGTTCGCACAGATGCCAACGGCGATTTCGTCCTTCGCACGAAGGATGCCGGCCGCTACAGAATAAGGGCCACGCGCCTCGCCTTCCAGCCGGTGACCACTAATCTGTTCGACATGCTCATTCGCACGGAGTACACCGTGAAATTGACGATGTCGCCGCAGACGACTCTGCTCACACCTATGGTTGTAATTGGCTCCAGGGTAATAAGTGGAGCGGACATGATGTCCACTGAAGGATTCGAGTTCAGGCGACGTCGCCAGGCAGGTTTTTATTCCGACACGGCCAGCATCAGAAAGGCCGGATATCCGCCGATGACTCAAATGCTCAAGGAGTTCGTGCCGGGGATCTACATGATCAGCGGAACCATGGGCACGGAAGAGATCAGAATGACCGTGCAGGGCGCGGAGTGCATTCCGGACTTGTACAAGGACGGAGTAACCGTGCAGTCGCTCGGTATCGCACACATCAATCTCACGAACTCCCGTGATTTCTACGGGATCGAGGCATACCGCAGACCCAATGTGCCGCTGGAATTCCGGCGTACCGGTTTCGAGTGCGCGGTGATTGCGATCTGGACCAGGTGGCTCGCCACACCGACGCGTCGCGGGGGCGGCCCGGGTTAGAGCGCCGCCCGCTGCACTGCCTGCACCAGCCTTTCCACGTCGTCCTCGCTGGTGTAGCAAGCGGCTCCAGCTCTTACAACGCCATCCGGCTGCACACCCAGTTTTTCTATCACGGTTGCCGCGTAGAAATCGCCGTGTGAAACGAACAGCCCACTCGCAGCCAGCTCGTGTGTAACCTTCTCCGCCGATTTCCCGCGGACATTGAATGCTACCGTGGGAGTACGCGGCCGCTCTGGACGGGGACCGTATAGCGTCACCCCGTTGATCCGCTGCAGTCCGCTCCACATGCGCTCAACGAGTTTCTGCCCACGAGAATGCAGGGCGCCATACGACTCGCGCAGACGAGCGCGCCGCGAATCACCCCTGCTCAGTGACGCCAGGAACTCGACCGCGGCTGCCGTGCCGACGATTCCCTCATGATTGCCGGTGCCGGTTTCAATGCGCTCGGGCATTTCCGCCGGAGCAGGTTCAAGGCGCGGCACATCCATCATGTTGGCAAGGTCGCGGCGCGCGTACACGACGCCGACATGCGGGCCGTAGAACTTGTAAGCTGAACAGGCGAGGAAATCACAATCCAGTTCCCGCACATCGGGAAGGATGTGGGGAGCGGAATGAACAGCGTCGACGTAGACCAGCGCTTCCACGCCGCGCACCATCATCATGATTTCTTCGAGATCGTTGACTGTGCCGAGTGCATTTGATGCGGCGCCAATGGCCACCAGCTTTGTGCGGGGAGTGAGCAGACGCGCCAGCTCACTCATGCGCAGCTCTCCGTTCTCGGGATTGAACGGAACCGACCGGACTGTCACGCCGCGCTCCCGCTCCAGCACTTTCCACGGCGCGATGTTGGCGTGGTGATCGAGATCGGTTACGATTATCTCGTCTCCCTTGCCCCACTGCCAGCCGAGCGCGCGCGCCAGGTGAAAGGTCAACGTGGTCATGTTTAGCCCGAAGGCCACTTCATCGGCGGAGCAGTTCAGGAAATCCGCGATGATGGTGCGGCTGTCCGTGAGGAGAGCGTCTGTCTCGGCGCTGGATGGGTAGGCCCAGTGGGTGTTGGCGTTGTGCTCGAACAGGTAATCGCGCATGGCGGCAACAACCTGTTCGGGGACCTGAGTTCCGCCGGGCCCGTCGAAGTATGCCACCGTATTTCCCGCATGCATCCGTTTCTGCGCGGGGAATGCGGCACGAATCTCGGCTACGCTCGCAGTGCCGGCGCCTGCTGTGGTCTCTGTTCTCACTTGATCTCCACTCCGGCCCAGCGTTCCACGAGTTTGACCACCTCAACGTGATCGGCCTCTTCACCCAGTTCCTTGTGAGCCGCGGAGAAAAGGTCCGCGGTAAGCTGCGTTAACATCGCGGGTACTTTCTGTTCGCGGGCCATCGCGGCCGCGATGCGAACATCCTTGTCGAGCAACGCCGCTCTGAATGTGCGCGGGAATTTGCGGGTGAGAACCCTTTCCGGGATGAGGTTCTCGGACGCATTGGATCTCCCACTGGAGGCATTGATGACCTCCAGGGCAACGGCCGCGCTCACACCCATCTTTGCCAGCGTGGCAAGACCCTCTGCTGCGGCCCAAATGTGCACGGCGAGGAAGGCCTGGTTCACGGCCTTCACTGCATCGCCTGCACCGATTGCACCGCAGTGAACGATACGTTTCCCGAACGCCTGCAGAACGGGGCGCACGCGATCCAGCACGGCCGCATCGCCACCACACATGACGGCGAGTGTTCCCTTTTCTGCTCCAGATGTTCCACCACTTACCGGGGCATCGATGAAGTCGACCTTTTGTCTGGCGAGGCGGTCGGCGATGCGCCGCGATGTGGCTGGGTCACCGGAGGTGCAGTCGATCAACACGGAGCCGGCGGGGATTGCCGCGAGTATGCCGTCCTTGCCGTCGAGCAGCATCTCCACATCTGCGGAAATCGGAAGACAGGTAATTATTACCTCAGCATCGCGGACGGCATCGGCCGGAGTGGCCGCGACGGTTACAGTCCCGCCGGTGGCTTCCTGCGCGAAACTCGCTGATCGCGCTGGAGTTCTGTTCCAGACTTTCAGGTGGAAGGGATCTTTAGCGAGATGTTTTGCCATCGGGCGCCCAATGGCGCCCAAGCCGAGGAATGCGACTCTGGTCATGGAATTCTCGTGGACGTGGAGTGCAGGAAGCTATCGACATTTTTTCGCATCGGTGCCGGCCATTGTATGTGACCCGTGCTCCTCATATCTTGACGCGCCTTCTTCCCAGCCGCCGGAAAGGAACGGGTATCATGACTACATCAAAGCGAACAGGAGAGCACCCCATTGCGGCTCTCATCGCGCCCGACATAGTCGCGCTTCTGAAGAAGTCTCCGAACAAAGTTGCCGCGGAGACTGAAGAGCTTCACCCCGCCGACCTGGCCGACATCGCGGAGACTCTGAGCAGGCCCGACCTGCTCAAATTGCTCGGCGTTCTCCCCCAGGAACGCGCCGCGGATGTCCTGGAGTACCTGGACGAGGAATTGCGCACCGCGGTGTTCGAGGATATGAGCGCGACGGATGCCGCGCGCATCATCACTCAGATGACTCCGGACGATCGTGCCGACGTCATCGAAGAGCTGGAAGACGATGTCGCGGGCGAGATCCTCTCGGAGATTCCGGAGGCGGCACGAGCAGAGACGGAACGACTTCTCGCCTACGAGCCCGACACGGCCGGTGGAATAATGACCACCGAGTTCGTGTCCATGCGCGTCGATGCTTCAATTGAGCAGGCGCTCGCGGAAGTGAGGGCCGCAGCGAGGAGCGGGAGGCGCGAGGCACTGTTCCAGGTGTATGTAACCGACGCGCAGAGCCACATAGTGGGAGTGCTGTCATTGCGCGAACTGCTGGCGTCCCCCGAGGGCGCCATACTGCGTGATGTGGCACGCACCGATGTCGTTTCAGTGTCGCCATCCGCGGACCGCGAGGAAGTGGCCAAGATCACCAGGGAGTACGATCTCGTCGCGGTACCAGTGGTCGAAGAGGACGGCCGCATTGTAGGAGTGGTTACAGTCGACGACGTAATCGACGCGATCGTCGACGAACAGACGGAGGACGTGCAGCGCCAGGGCGCCGTGCAGCCTCTGGAAGATCCTTACTTCCAGGTGGGGTTCTTCAGCATCGCGCGCAAGCGGGCGGGCTGGCTGGTACTCCTGTTTCTGGGATCGATGCTGACCGTGAATGTTCTGGACAACTTCGAGGGCCAGCTTCTCGACACCAAGGTGCTTATTCTCTTTCTGCCTCTCATAGTCAGCTCCGGCGGAAATTCCGGTTCGCAGTCTGCGTCACTCATCACGCGCGCGCTCGCCGTTGGCGACGTGACCATGAGAGATGCAATGCGCGTGTTCGTGAGGGAATGCGGACAGGGACTATTGCTGGGAGCATTTCTCGGCGTGATCGGTTTTGCCAGAGTCATGATCAATGCGCACGATCCCCAGATATCGTCGGTGCTGATCGCCACTGCGGTAGGTCTCACCCTTGTCGCCGTCGTTCTCACGGGCACTGTGGTAGGCGCCATGTTTCCAATGCTACTGCGCAGACTGGGCATCGATCCCGCGATCGCTTCTTCGCCCTTTATCGCGTCATTCGTCGATATCGCCGGAATCGTCATCTACCTGAACATCGGTACGCGGATTCTGAGCTTCTGAGCGGCTTGCCCACGGAGCCGCGCAGCAAGGTGGCCACTGGTGGAGAAGGAAAGAAACTGACCGCGACCGCGCTGGTCGTTGCCAGCGCGCTTTGTTTTGGTTCGATCTCCATCCTCACTGTCCTCGGCACAACACGGGGAACATCGCTCAACACTCTGATGATCGGGCGCTATGGGATCGCGATCATCGTGCTGGGGCTGATTCTCTGGCGCAGCGGGCTGCTGCGCATCCCTGCGCGACGTGCGGTTCAACTGATGGTCTTTTATGGTGGAGCGCAGGCTGCCGTTGCCTTTCTGAGTCTGATATCGCTCGCTTACATTCCGGCCGCGATGATGTCCTTCCTTTTCTACACTTTCCCGGCAACGGTCGCGATCACCGCGGCTATCACTCGAATCGAAAGACTCACGCGGCTGCGAGTTGTTGCTCTTGCAATGTCACTGACGGGAATAGTCCTCATGGTAGGAGCGCCATGGGCGATGGCCGCAAGTGCAAGGGGCGTCTTGCTGGCACTCGGCGCTGGAACCGTGTACGCGCTCTACGTGGTCTCGCTCAACCGATTTCAGAGCGATGTGCCTCCGATGGTGGCGACAACATACATATCGCTTGGAGCACTGATCATTTTCATTCTGCTCGGTTTCGGGATGCGAGACATTACGTGGAATCCTCACCCGGTGGCGATAGCCTGCATGTTCGCGCTCGCAATCCTGTCGACTGTTCTGGCATTTCGCTGGTTCTTGCGCGGGCTATCGATGCTGGGGTCAGTCCGCACGTCGATCGTGTCGACCATTGAGCCATTCTGGACGGCGATCCTCGGGGCTGTGGTGCTATCGCAACCGATTTCCGGGGGAACGCTCGCTGGCGGGGTTCTTATTGCGGCAGCTGTGATCTTGTTGCAATTGGGCCGGGAGTAGCGCTCGAGCTTCCGGGCACGTATCGTCTAGCGGTTCACTTCATATGGAGGAAGCTGCATGTCCACGCCGCTGCAGAAAGTGTCGCTGGTATTTGGAGTGGTTTTCCTGCTCATTGGGATCCTTGGTTTCGTGATGGGGAGCACCAACATGACGCCGCAGCCTATGCTGGGCCTTTTCCATGTGAACATTGTGCACAATATCGTGCACCTGGCATTCGGCGTCTGGGCACTGATTGCGGCCAAGTCGCACAAGACTGCCGAGTCGTACGCACAGATTGCTGGTGTTGTCTATCTGGTGCTGGCGCTGCTCGGATTCTTCGCGCCGTCGGGATTCGGGATCGTGCCGCTGGGCAACCATAATATCTGGTTGCACGCTGCTTTCGGTCTGGTGCTTATCTACTTTGGATTTGGGGCAAGCCTGGCGGACGACGCGCTTGGGAAAACTGATTTGGGATAGAAAAAACGGAACATGGATTCCGGCTTTCGCCGGAATGACACTCCAAGGTCGTCATTCCGGCGAAGGCCGGAATCCATTTTGTGGGATGCCAGTGGCTACCTCGACGCAGCTACGATTGCTGCTTCTTCCAGCGCATGTTCCTCGCTGATGTGCCAGGCTATTCCTTCTTCCAGCCAGGTGTGTTTTCCCGACAGCACATTCATGGCAACACGATAACGCGCGGCATCGTTGGGATTGTTGATGTCGCTGAAGCTGGCGCGAATGCGATCCTTTGCTTCGCTGCAGAAAAGATCAGCCAGCTCGATGGCACTCTTGTCGCCCTTCTTCGCAAGCCATATGGCACGTGAACAAGCCGCGGACATCGCGAACAATTCGGCGCCGATGTCCACCGCCCGGAAGAGAACCATTTGCCGCCGCTCCAGTTTGGGGCCGTAGCGGATCATCGAGTGAAACACAGCGCGCCCGAGTCTGCGGGTTGTTCGCTCGGCAAAGCGCACATGTTTCGCCAGCCGGCCGAACTCACCGTAACCGCGCAGCATCCTCGGATTGATCCAGCGGCTCGGATACCAGCTCACATAGAATGGGATTGAGCGGCGCAGCGCGGTGAAGCGTTCGCCCAGGGTCGCATCGGGACGCACCACGTCGAAGGCGAGCTTGAAGTGATGATCCACGGCTTCGCGTGCGATGAAGAGTCGCATGATCTCCGATGAGCCCTCGAAGATCAGGTTGATCCGGAAATCGCGCATGGCGCGTTCCACCGGATAAGGCTTTTCCCCGCGCCGCGCCAGCGATTCCGCCGTTTCATAGCCACGGCCGCCGCGGACTTGCATGGTCTCATCCACAATGCGCCACCCGGCCTCCGTGTTGTACATCTTCGCTATTGCAGCCTCGAGGCGGATATCGTATCCACCCTTGTCGGCAATCATGCTGCAAAGTTCCGCGACGGCTTCCATGGCAAATGTGTCGACTGCAATACGCGCGATCTTGTGCGCCACCGCTTCGTGTTTACCGATCGACTGTCCCCACTGCACGCGTTCGTTTCCCCACTCGCGAACGATGCGAAGCATTGTCTTTGCCACACCGGCGCAACTCGCGGGGAGCGTTAGCCTGCCAGTGTTAAGAGTGGTGAGCGCCAGCTTGAGTCCCTTCCCTTCGCCCCAGAGAATGTTTTCGCGCGGTACTCGCACATTGTCGAATTTCATCACGCCATTCTCGATGGCCTTGAGCCCCATGAAGCGCAGCCGGTGTTTGACTTCGACACCGGGTGCGTCCGCTTCCACAATGAATGCGGTTATCTGCTTGCGTGTTTTGCCATTCACCACCGCATCCGGAGTGCGCGCCATCACCACCAGCAGTTCAGCCCGCGTACCGTTGGTACACCAGAGCTTTTCACCATTGATGATGAAGTGCTTGCCATCATCGGTAGGGGTGGCGGTGGTGTGCATGTTGGCCGGATCGGAACCGGCATCAACTTCGGTCAGCGCAAAGGCCGAGATGGCGCCTTTGGCCAGCCTCGGGAAATACCTCTTTTTCTGTTCCTCGGTTCCGAACAGCTTGAGCGGTTGTGGCACTCCAATCGATTGCGCGGCAGAAAGAAGTGCGGTCAGGGCCCCATCGCGCGAAGTCACGATCGCCATGGCACGCACGTACGTAGTCTGAGAGAGTCCCAGCCCGCCGTATTCGCGCGGGATCTTGATGCCAAACGCGCCCATGTCGCGAAGGCTCTGCACGATTTCTTCGGGGATCTCGCCGGTCCTGTCGATTTCATCAGCGTCGACGGTCTCCATGAACTCGCGCAGCTTGTTGAGGAATGGTGCCGCGCGAGCTTCCTCGGCGGGGTCGAGCTCAGGGTGCGGATGGATCAGGGCAATATTGAAACGCCCCAGAAACACATCGCGCACAAAGCTCGGATGTGCCCATTCGGATTCTCGCGCGGCTTCCGCAACATCGCGCGCTTCGTTTTCGGTGGCGAGTGGTATCTGCTTGTCCGCCATTGGTCATCTCGTGCGAGGGGGCTGCTTCTCTAATAGTAAGCGCGAGGTGGGGAATTCTCATCACCCGATGTGATGTGCCGAGTAGTGAACTGCGGAGCGGGGACGGCGTTCACGGGACCTGCGGGTGCGGGAACGGCGTTGCGGGGGCTGCGGTTATGGGACGGCGATCAGCAGCGCATTGAATCGCCGTTCCTTCACCGCTGGCCCCGCCCCCGCCTTTCCCGCACCCGTAGTCCCCGTGAACGCCGTTCCCGCTCCGCAGGTCGATCTTACCGCGATATCAGTTAACGAGGCCGGAGCTAGGAACTCTTGGCGCGTATGATGGATTGCCGGATAACAAGGACCGTTCCTACAATCGCTATGGCTGCGAACGAGAACCATTGGATCGCGTAACTCACATGCTGGCTGGAGCTCATCACGGGCGCAGGCAGCGGGATCGGCACTCCGGGTCGCACGGTCGTGTCAACGGGGAGCACCTGGACATACATGCGCGCAAGGGGATATGGCAGCGCAGCAGCGACATGGCTGTGCGACATCCGCGATACACGCGCCGCGGCTCCGGAGCTGTCACGCGACAATGCCCGCGCACCGGCGCTGTCGGCAAAGTCGAGCGCCAATCCCATCACGGTTACAGGTCCTGAGACATTCGCTGCAGAATCGGACAGGGCGATGCCCACGCGCCAGTTCGCCAGCGGCGCGGATGCTCCGTCCGGCGAATAGACCCAGCCGCGATTCACCAGTACCGCAGTGTCGTTCCCATCGCGAATGAGCGGGGTTGTGATCAATACTCCCGGTGCGCCGTGCCGCGTTCGGTTTACCAGAATGATTTCGTGCGCAAGATCGTAGCGCCCGGAAAGAATGACACGTGAATTGCCGAGGTCAGCTCGATGCTTCGCGGCTTCATCGAACGAAACCGGACGAGCCGCGAACGTGCGCGCATGTTCTTCAACAAGTGGCCTGCGCTCGGCATTGCGACCCAGCTGCCAGAACCCAAGGTAGAGGCAGACAGCGGTGAACATCGTGCTGAATGTGGACAGTGCGACCAAACGCCAGTTCATGCGCCTCTCAGAGGAACGAAAGCTGATCACCAAGTTCTGAGGGCTGTACGACGCGCACTCCCAGGAGCTGCTGCAATTGCCGCACAGAAGCGGGGCTGTGGCCGGCGTAGTGATTATTCACGTATCCGTAAACGGTTTTCACCTTTTTTGTGAGCGCAACGATAACTGCGGCCCACGACTCCAGCTCACGGGTGCGATCGAACTGGATACGACTGTAGTCCATAATGTCTCTGTTGGGCCCCATCCAGCGCAGGTATGCAAAGTTCGCGGTGGGACGTGTGGCGAGCGTCTGCATCACCTTGCGCGGAATCCAGCGCGCGTCGGCAAGAGCCAGAGCCACATTATGTTCAGCGAGGAGCGCCAGCACCCCATCGTGAATCCAGTTTCTCTGGCGAAACTCGACGGCGATGTTCACCTCGCTGCTGGGCAAACCAGGAAGAAAAGTCGCCAGCGCCGGCAGTTCGCTGGGCCCGAAACCCGGGCCCATTTGTATCAGCACTGCTCCCAGTTTGTCACCCAGCTCACTGGCGCGCTCAAAGAAGAGTTTTGTGAGGCTCTCACTGTTGCGCAGCCCATTTTCGTGGGTTATCTCCTGCGGCATCTTGAGCGAAAACTTGAATTTCCGTGGAGTACGGGCGGCCCAGTCGCGCACCGTGCGGGCGGGCGGGATGGCGTAGAAAGTGGAGTCCACCTCGACGGTGTCGAACGCCCGCGAATAAACCGACAGGAAATCAGCGGTCCTCGTGCCGTCGGGATAGAATGGGCCAACCCAGGCGGTGTAGTTCCACCCCTGTGTGCCAAGTCGGATATTCGAACTCATTGGTTGGAAAGGGCCGCTTTGCGGCCCTTCTGTCAAGCCATAAGGCAAGCGCCCCTCCCAGAAGCACCGTTCATTGAAGCGCCGTTGCCGGCAAGCGCTGCATTCTGAAGCGCTGTTCCTTGAAGCGCTCTATCCGAAGCGCTTTTCCTGAAGCGCGGTTGCGACGCTGCGGGGGAACTACGCTGCAAGGAACCGCGCTGCTGTGAACTGCGCTGCGAGGAACTGCGCTTCAGGGAACAGCGCTCGCCGGCAACTGCGCTGCCAGGAACTGCGCCGCCAGAAACTGCGCGTTAATCTACAATCTCCTCGACGCGCACTTGCTGAGCCAGCTCGGCGCCGATGGACTTCATGTTCTTGCCAAGCATGACGTTTATTGGCCCGCCGAAGGGCTCGCGGCCAATTACAGTCAGCTCGGAACCCGGCACAATCTCGGCCTCTGCCAGATAACGCAACATCGCTGGGTTCTTGTCACTCACACGCACAACCCGCGCAATGCGCCCGGGTGCAAGCTCGGCGAGCGACAAAAGTGAGCGCTCGTCCACCGCGCCATCGCGGGTGGGTATGGGAGCGCCATGCGGATCCACGTCGGGGTTCCCCATCGCAGCCGACATCTTATCGATCAGCTCATCGGACGCGGCATGTTCCAGTCGTTCTGCCTCATCGTGCACGCGATCCCAGGCATAACCGAGTGCCTGAGTGAGATAGGTCTCGATAATCCGGTGGCGGCGCAAAGTGCGCAGCGCTGCGCGACGTCCCGATTCGGTGAGTCGCACTCCCTTGTAGGGCTCATGCGAAACGAGTCCCAGTTCGGCCAGACGGCGGATCATTCCGCTCACCGAAGCCGCCGCTACGGAGAGACGTTGCGCAATTTCGTTGGTGGCAGCCGCTCCCGTTGCACGCTCGGCGTCGTAGATGACCTTGAGGTAATCCTCAACGGGACCTGTCAGATCATCGTTTGCTTTGGCTGCATTCATGGGATCGGTATCATAGGCGCAGCTGGAGAAAGGGGCAAGCGAACGATGGTGTCGGCACCACGATTCTTGTCATTCCGGCGAAGGCCGGAATCCATTTTGGAATGAACATGGGTTCCGCCCCGGCTTTCGCCGGGGTGACGTTGGTTAGGCGGAATGACAAAGCCGATGTTCTATCCGTCGAGAAGCTCGAAGAAGTTGCGCAGGATGCGTTCAGTCAGCCCCCATATGAGGTGCTCACCGAGCTGATACCCGTCTACATCCAGGTCCACGCCGCGTGCATTCACCACTGTGCGAACGCGCGCGCCAGGATCGCGTATGCGTTCGAGGGGAATCCAGAACGCCGCGGCCACTTCGTGACTCAGTACGGGAAGCAGCGACGCTGTGACGATTCCCACATAGGGCCGAATCACAATCGGAGGTAGACGTGGACTACTCGGCACTACGTCATCGAGCAGCCCGAGTACGTGACCATCCGAATCGACATCGATCGCCAGCTCTTCGCGCGTTTCCCGCACCGCTGTCTCGCGCAGGTCACGGTCCCCTTCCTCCTGCCGGCCCCCTGGTAATGCTACATGGCCGCTCCAGGGATCCGACTCGTATGTAGCGCGCTTGATCAGCAGTACCTCGGGCATTTCCGGCTGGGGCAAACGCAGAAGCAGAGCTACCGCAGCCATTCTCACTTTCGCCGAATAAATCCCCTGCTGTGGGGCGCGCGTAGCGAGAGCACTGCGCAATCGAGCGACGAATGGGTCCGCGAGTGCAACGTCGAGGTTCACGGAAACACTTCCCTACCCTTCAACATCTCCATCCACGCCAACCCATCCACCCCAACCATCGGACATCGACCAGACATTCCCGTATCCCATTTGCTGCAGCGTGTCGGCCGCAAGCGCGGAGCGGTTGCCACGCGCACAATAGACAACAATACGACGCTCGCGCGTGATGAGCGATTCGACCTTGCTCTCGAGATTCCCGCGCGAAATGTGCACCGCACCGGGAATGCGCCCCAGGTTCCATTCGTTCAGCTCGCGCACATCCAGATACACAACATCTTCGCCGCGCGAGCGCATTGCACTCACTTCCGCGGCAGTGAGTTCCTTGATGCGGCCGAGTGCCTCGTCCAGCAGATCCTTTCCGGTTCGATAATTCATTTCCTGATCAGACCCTGTCAGCTTGTGTTTTGCAGGGAGAGTGTAGGAACGATCCCGGTTGATGGGGCGCTCAGCGACGCCAATGCACCGAGCGGGATTGTCCACTGATCGGGGATATGGCCAAGTGGAAGTCCGGTAACACACGGAATTTTCATCTCGTCTGCAAATTCGAGAAGCACATCGTCAAGTGTGCGAGCACCACCAACATCTCCTGACTCTTCCGGACACTCCGTGCAATGCCCGAACCCAATGGCGCGACAGCCAGCCAATGCGCCTGAAATGCGCAGCTGCGTCAACATCCTGTCCACGCGATAAACAGCTTCGTTCACATCCTCGAGCAGCAGAATCGCTCCGTCGAAAGATTGCGCATACGGGGTCCCGCACAAGGATGCCAGAAGTGCAAGGTTGCCCCCGCACAGTCGCCCGCTCGCGCTGCCTGCGCGGAGAACGCGCGCGCCTTCCGCGGCGCCACAGGAATCACCAGCACGAGTCACAGCTTCCACCAGGGACGCTCGCGAAAAATCCGTCAGCTCCGTGCGCGCGTTCGGCCCATGATAGGTGATCATTGAGCAACGCAAACCCACCGCGCTGTGAAATGCCGTGATGTCGGAGTAGCCGATGAGTGCACGAGGCCGGCGTCGCAATGATTCATAGTCGACAGAGGCCAGAAGGCGCATCGATCCGTATCCGCCGCGCAGAAACCAGATGGCATCGACGCTGTCGTCGGCGAGTGCCCAGCGCAGATCCGCGGCACGAATGGCGTCGGGGCCGGCGAAATAGCCATCGCGCTCCATGGCACCCGGCCCAACCAGTGGTTGCCAGCCGAATGACTCCACATTGGCGATCGCGCGCTCCAGGTCTTGCGCATTTCGCAAGGGACCGGCCGGCGTAATCAAGGCCACACGCGACCCCGGAACAAGCCTCGGAGATAAGACCCAGGGACCGCTTTTTTTGGACAGTATTGGATGCCTTCCGGTTGTATGGAAACCCATGTCGCACAACGCCCAAACCGCTTTTGGTACGGGCGGGGGACGCTCGCAAGACGATCGTCTGAAGTGTAGCTTTGCCGCGTGTCGCTCACCATGAAGGTCCTGCTCGCCCTGACGGCCGCGGTCGTGCTTGGCATCATCGTTTTGAACTTTGGGTCTCCGGAGATGGTGCGTTACGCGCGCGCGATCGAGCCGATCGGGACCCTCTGGGTAAATGCGATCAGAATGACGGTTATCCCGCTCGTTGTAGCAAGCCTGATTGCCGCATTCGCCGGAGCGCCGGACGCGCGCACCGTGGGTCGCGTGGGAGGCCTCTCTGTCAGCGTCTTCCTGATCATGTTGGCAGCGACAGCAGTAATCACAGTGCTCGCGACGCCGCCTCTTCTTGCCCGCGTCAATGTCGTTGGCTGGACGGGACTGAGCACTCTGGAAAAGGCCGTGGGGTTAGGCGCTGCCAGTACGACCGCAGTCCCGAAATTCTCGCAATGGCTGGTGGAGCTGATTCCCACCAATCCCATCAAAGCGGCGACCGATGGCGCAATGCTTCCGCTCATTGTCTTCTGCATGGCCATGGGTGCGGCGACCACGCGGATTGTCCCCGCATCGCGCGAGGCTCTTGTTGGTTTCTTCACAAGCATCGCCGATGCAATGCTGAGAGTGATGCAATGGATTCTTGCGCTCGCTCCCATCGGTGTGTTCGCTTTGGCGCTGCCTCTGACGACGCGAGTGGGCATTGGCGTGGCCGGTGCGGCGATCATCTACATGGGGCTTGTGTGCCTTCTTTGTCTGGCGGTCGGGTTGCTGCTCTACCCGACAGCGGTATTCTTCGGTCGCGTGTCACTCCTGAAATTCGCTCGTGCACTGGCTCCTGCGCAGGCGGTCGCGATCACCAGCAGGTCGTCGCTGGCAGCGCTCCCGGCCCTGATTGCCGGCGCGGAACGCGATCTGGGACTCGAACCAGCGCTGGCACGCTTCTATCTTCCCCTTGCGACGTCGATGTTCAGGGTCGGGGCAGTAATTGCACAGGTGTCGGGTGTACTTTTCATCGCCCGACTTTATCAGATACCTATTACCGGGATGGCTCTTTGGAGTGTCGCGCTGGCATCCTTGCTCACAAGCTTCAGCGTGCCCGGAGTCGCAGGTGGTTCGATCATAGTCATGGTGCCGGTGATGATGGCGGCGAAGGTTCCGGTGGAGGGTATCGGGCTTTTGCTCGCGATTGACACTATCCCGGATATGTTCAGAACAACATTGAATGTCACAGGACACATGACGGGCGCGACAATAGTCGCCCGGCACGCAGGGCCCGTTGCATCGCGCGTTGGCACCGTGTCATCCGCGGCGTGATTCACCGTTAGCGCTGGATTCGAAATCGAATGCTTTCCGCGATCATAACGACGATCAGCGAACGCTGGGTTGCCATGGCGCAAATTGCGCTTGGCGCTGTTCCATGGCTGGGTCTGGCGCTAATAATGCTCTGGCGCGCGCGCGGAACGCGCGCTTTGTCCACCCACTCGCCGTACATCAATCCCGCCGCTGCCCCGCGCCTCTCAGTAGTCCTTCCCGCGCGAAATGAAGAACACAACATTGAGCGTTGCCTGGGATCTCTGAGCTTGAGCAGTTATCCCAACCTGGAGATCGTCGTGGTGGACGATCACTCGGAAGACAAGACGCGACAACTCGCGCTGGCCCGTGCGCGTCACGACAAGCGCATCGTCGTGACCACACCGCCGCCGTTGCCCGATGGATGGTTTGGCAAATCGTGGGCGTGTGAGCACGGAGCGTCGGTTGCGACGGGTGAGATTTTCCTCTTCACCGATGCCGACACGTGGCACCATCCGGAACTGCACGCGCGGCTCTGCAACGCGCTGCGCGATCTGAAAGCTGATCTTGTGTCGGTTGGCGGGACTCAGGAAGCGTACACATTCTGGGAGAAGTTGCTTCAGCCACTGGTGTTTCTGCTGCTGCTGATCCGCTACGGCGGCGCGGAAGTTGTGAATCGCTCCAGCAATCCGCGCAACAAGATTGCCAACGGCCAGTGTATTCTCACAACGCGAGAGGCGTATTACGCGGTGGGAGGACATGCCAGCGTGCGCGGTAATGTTGCCGAGGATCTCAAACTTGCCCAGGTGTATTTCGCCGCGGGCAAGAAGCCGATGCTGGAACTTGCGCTGCCCTATCTGTCTACCCGCATGTATCGCTCGTTGTCGGAGGTAGTAAGCGGCTGGGGGAAGAACATTTACGCCGGCAACGCTGAAACAATGCCCGACGGCTGGATCGGCAAGCGGATTCTCACTCCCATCTCGCTGTTGCTTCCACCGCTGCTCGCGATTCTGCTACCGTTGCTGCTCATACTGAGTCTCATGGGCGAGGGCGAGGCGCTGTTGATTCCCTTGATTGCATCGAACGCGGCTCTATTGATATTGTGCGTTCTCGTGTTTGCGGCATTTCGCGTCGGTCCGCACTACGCATTGCTGTACCCTCTTGGCGCAACGGTGCTGCTATACATCGTCGCTTCCGCAATCAGCCGCGGCCACGACGTCACCTGGAAGGGCAGGAGCTACAGAAGCACGTAGACGCGTCAGCGCTGTTCCTGCAGCGCACTGCAGCGCTTTTCCTGAAGCGCTCCTTCCCGCAGCGCTCCTACCGCGGCGCAGGATCCTGCAGCGCCCCTCTGGAAACGCGCCTCGGAGAACTGCGCTTCGAAAACCGCGCTTCGGGGAACAGCGCTGCGGCGAACAGCGCTTGCCAGAACGTGCGCTGCGGAAAACTGCGCTGCTCTAACTCGCGCGGCAACAACGTATTCCGGGTTCCAGGCATAGAATTGCTGACGCGCGCAACAAGATGATGGTAGTGAAATGTCCATGTGAGCACATAGTGCTTGCGTGCGTACAATCAAAGAAGCCGCAGCAGTACTCGCCAGGCTCCAAAGCCCGGCCGATATAGCGCTGATTCTCCCAGCGCTCGGCTTTTCCGGCAATCTGGAGGAGCTGGATTCTGAATCCACCCGCGCTCTAGGCGTGAACTCGCTGGTTGGCGAAGCGCTGATCGCGCGCGGGTCCGGTACTCTGCGCGCGCTTGTCGTTCGCGCAAACTCCACTCTCGCGGTGCGCGATACGACACGGAAACTTGCTGAGCGTCTCTCGCGAGGTTCGCCTCATATTCTCTGGTTGCTATTCGTTTTGCATCCGCCTACGCGCACGCTGGCACTCGCGGCATGGACGTCCGAGCCGCGCCGATCCACCGCGCGCACCTCCGCGCTGATCGTTGAGCTGGATCATGTAGTCGACAGCGATGCCGAAACGCTCTGTTCCCTTGCAGCAGTTCGCGATTCGGTCGATGTGCTCGCCCACTCACGCTGGGTGGAACTCCTGGGGAGAGATGCGCTCACGCGGCGCTTTTACAGAACGCTCGAACAAATCGTGAGGTCCATGTCCGATGCATTGCGGTCAGTCTCGCACAACGATGACCGCGATGAACTGGCGCTCCTGCAAGTGTCGCGACTGCTCTTTCTCTCATTTCTCGAGGCAAAAGGTTGGCTCGATGAAGATCGCGGCTTTCTCTCGCGAACCTTCAATGACTGCATGAGTCGCGGCGGCGACTATCACCGGCGAGTGCTGCTCCCCCTTCTCTTCGGAACACTGAACACACCCTTTTCGCGCAGAGCCACTGCGGCACGTTCCTTCGGCAGACTGCCATTTTTGAACGGAGGATTGTTCGCTCGCACCGCAACCGAAAAAGCCAACAGTCGTGCGTGGCTTCCCGATGAACAATATGGCGATCTCTTCGGATTACTCCTCACCCGATATCGCTACACCGCGCGCGAAGACTCATCAACCTGGAGTGAAGCTGCCATCGATCCCGAAATGCTGGGGAAGGCATTCGAGTCGCTCATGCTTCTGCGTGCGCGACATGCAAGCGGTGCGTTCTACACTCCACAACTCATGGTGGAGCGTGTCACACACTCCACACTTCTGGACGCGCTCTGTGCGAAGACAGCACTGCAACCGGAACATGTGGATGCCGCGCTCCGTGGCATTCCGGTTGGTGACGAGGCATCACACACACTGAGCAATGTGGCACGTGGCCTGCGCGTGCTCGACCCGGCTTGTGGCTCCGGCGCATTTCTCGTACACGCCCTTGAAAAGCTGGCGGCGCTGCTCATTACCACTGGCGACAGGAGGTCTGTCCCGGTGGTGCGAAGGGGTGTTCTCGCCCAGTCCATCTTCGGGGTCGACATCAACCCCATTGCAGTGTGGCTGTGCGAGCTGCGTCTCTGGCTGTCGATTGTCATAGACAGCGACGAGAGCGATCCCTGCAAGGTTCCTCCACTTCCCAACCTCGATCACAACGTGCGTGTTGGCGATTCTCTTTCCGGCGGGGATGTGCTTCGGGGAGTCGCGGGGACTGCAGAGTCGCACACGATGCGCAATCTGCGAGAGCGCTACATGCGGTCCACCGGAAACAGGAAGCGGCATCTCTCCAGAGTTCTCGATGAGCAGGAGCGCAAAAGGGCCATCGCGGTTGTCAGCGAACGGTTGCGCGTTGTCACCGTCAAACGCATCGATATAGTTGCAAGTGAAAGATCCAAGGATCTCTTTGGTGAACGAGCGCATCAAAGGCATTCACGGCTCGAGGCACTCAGTCAATTGCGCGAACAGTCACGGCGTTTGCGCGCAGCGCGTCGCCAGATGGAGCGAGGGGGCGCACTGCCGTTTTCCTTTCAGTCGCACTTCCCCGACGCCTGTGCTGCGGCGGGCTTCGACATCGTGCTGGGCAATCCACCGTGGGTACGCCTGGAGCGTATTCCCGCCGAAGCACGAGCAGTAATGCGGCGCGATTTCGATGTGTTTCGGCTCCCACCGTGGGAACCATCCGTTCAGAACAAACGCGGCCCGGGGTTCGCGCCGCAGGTCGATCTCGCGGCGCTCTTCGTCGAGCGCTCGCTTGCGCTGGTGCGCGATGGGGGAACGGTCGCGCTCATCCTTCCCGCAAAACTCTGGCGCTCCATCGCTGGCAGCGGGTTGAGACAGCTGCTTACGCGCGATGCAGCGGTGAGGGAACTGGAAGACTGGTCGGAATCGTCGCCTGCGTTCGACGCCGTGGTTTATCCGTCGGTGCTCATTGTTCGGCGCCGCTGCGATGGGCCGCGGGGAACAGAAAACATGGGTTCCGGCTTTCGCCGGAATGACAAGGGGGTGGTGGATTCCAGCATTCACGGGAATGACAAGGGGGTGGTGGATTCCAGTATTCGCGGGAATGACAACGAGGTGATGGCTTCCGTTCATGAACGCGACACGGTACTGCGCTGGTCCGTCGCGCGTGAGTCGCTCGCGTTCGATGCCTCTCCTGGGGCACCGTGGATAATCATTCCCGCGGAAGTGCGCGAATCATTCAACGTGCTTTCGCGGGCCGGCATCGCGTTCGGTGATTCGCAGCTCGGACCACCACGACTCGGCGTGAAATGCGGTTACAACAACGCATTCATCGTTCATTTGCAGTCGCGCGATGCTGGATCGGCACTCGTTCGGTCCGGATCGCGCACCGGACGTGTGGAGTGCGAATTGCTGCGACCCCTTTTGCGCGGCGAATCGGTGCAGAGCTGGAGCACGAGTGCAGTCACACAACAGATCATCTGGACGCATGGCAGCGATTCCCTCGCGCTGCCCACTCTCCCACCCTTCGCCAAGCGCTGGTTCAACCAATGGCGATTGGACCTGGCGCACAGAGCCGATCTCAAGGATGGCATGAGATGGTGGAGTCTCTTCCGCACGGATTCGGCCGCGGCTGATCGCTGGAGAGTGGTGTGGCCGGACATAAGTCGAGCGCCACGCGCGACGGTTCTCGCTCCGTCCGACCCGAGCGTGCCGCTGAACAGTTGCTACGTAGCGCTCCTGCCGGATGAAACCGATGCGCTCACACTCGCGGCGCTGCTCAACAGTTCGATTTGTGCGGCCTGGCTCAATGTTCTAGCCGAACAGGCGCGCGGTGGCTACCGGCGCTACCTGGCCTGGACCGTCTCGCTGCTCCCTCTCCCCCTGGATTGGTCCCGCGCCCGGCGTCTGCTCGCGCCAATTGGAGAGCGGGCAATGAGCGGCCATCCACCATGCTGCGCAGAGCTGCTCGATGCCGTGTTGCAGGCATACGGGCTGAAACATGAAAGGATTGCGGCGCTACTCACATGGAACAGCCGCTGATCTCAATCGAATGGCGGCAGTTCCTCGGCTTCGCGGCCCGGGTCGTGTTGCGTGAGGAGTCATATTCGCGCGCCGTTGCGCAATTGGGCCAGATATCGTTACTGCCACATCAACTGGAAGCAATATCGCGCATCGAGTTCGCGATCGAGAGGTTTGGCGGAGCGCTTTTGGCCGATGACGTTGGCCTCGGTAAGACATTTGTCGCACTTGCGATCGCAAAACGACTTGCACTTCGCACGGTCCTCGTAGCACCGGCCGCACTGCGCGACATGTGGATTCAATCATCGCGCCGCGCACAGGTAGAGCTACGCAGCGTTTCCCTGGAGTCCCTCGCCCTCTTGCCCGTCGACGCGCCACCACTGGAGTGCGATCTGCTGATCGTCGACGAGGCCCACAACCTCCGCAACCCCAACACCCTGCGCTACAAACAGGTCGCGGCGATCGCACGCCGAACCCGGATCCTCTTGTTGTCGGCAACTCCGGTGCACAACAGAGAACGGGAGCTGCACGCGCTTCTCGCGCTATTCATGGGGGCCAAGGCAACGGCTCTTGATTCACGCGAACTGGCTCTCGTCGTGGTCCGGCGCGAACGCAATCAGATACAGAACGATGCGCTGCTGCCGGCAGTGGTGCATGCTGCGCCACCAACTCTTCCATCGCAGGACAACTTACTGAACGCCATTATGGGACTGCCGCCACCAGTTCCTCCCATCGATGGCGGCGACGGTGGCGCGCTGGTGACGTTCACTCTGGTTCGTCAGTGGGCTTCGTCGAACGCGGCCTTTGTGCGAGCGCTCAATCGCAGGATTGCGTTCGGCAACGCGATGTTGCTCGCGCTGGAGCACGGCATTCACCCGCGTGTGAAAGAGTTGCACTCCTGGTGTGCGTCTGACGAAGCGATACAGCTGCCATTATTTGGCCTGCTTCCCCGCACAGCCGGCATCGCGGCGCACGATTTCGAAGCGGACACGCTGTCTGCATCTATTCGCTCACATGTCGATGCGGTTCGCGCCCTGCTGGGCCTCACGGCCAAAGCTGGGCCCGTGGCCGATGCCGCTCGGGCGGATGCAATTCGTGTTATTCGCGACGCGCACGATGGGGAAAAGATTATTGCGTTTTCACAGTTCACGGAAACAACCCGTGCCCTCTTCAGGCGCTCCCTTTCCTGGAGCCGCTGCGCGATGCTTACCGCGACGACGGCCGCGATTGCGAGCGGTCGCATTCCCCGCGCCGAACTCATATCACTGTTCGCTCCCATCTCAAACGGATCGCCCGTTCCACCCGACGTTCGCCGCGTGGATCTGCTCTTCAGCACCGATGTGTTGAGTGAGGGCGCCAATCTCCAGGACGCATCGGTGCTAATTCACCTCGATCTCCCGTGGACACCGGTGCGACTAAGTCAGCGCGTCGGCCGTGTGGCACGCGCCGGCTCGCTGGCGCAACAGGTGACGGTGTACTCCTTCCCTCCTCCAGCAAGCGCCGAGTCGCTGCTGCATATGGAGCGCCGCCTTTCGGCAAAGCTGAGTGTCGCCGCACGCAGCGTAGGAGTCGCTTCGGGAGTACTTCCGCTTCTGCATCTGGCCACGCCGACCGGATCATCAGCGCCGCAACTCGATGCTCAGTTGCGAGATCTGTTGCGGTCGTACAGGAGCGATTCGTTCACATCAGTTCCTGGCGGAAGCGTATTGGTTGCAGGATTGACCTGCAGCGTGGAGGACGGCTTCATCGCGATTGTGGAGCAGGATGGATCAACGGGTCTCGTTTCCGGTACCTGGCCGGGGGGCAACGTACACGCGGGTCTGACACGCGTCATCGACCTGCTACAGACAATCGGCAAAGAGGACCGCAACTGCGCCACTCGACCCTTCTCACCGTCGTCGTCAGAGGCCAGTGCGGTGGTGACAGTGTTGCAACGCTGGACTGCGTCTCGAGGTGCGCACGCGGCCGCGGGCCTTCACACGGCCGCCTACGCCCGCGCCAGACGCCGGCTCATCCGGCGCATCGATACGATCAGCGTGCGCACACCAGCACATTTGCGACCGCGAATCCACAAGATTGCCGCCACCGCTCGTCAGGTAGCGACAAATGCATACGGCAGCGCAGCGGAACAGGTGCTCGCCGAACTCGCGGACGCGACGATGCCCGACGAGGCGTGGCTACGGGCGGTGGAATGCTTCGGCGAGCTGCAGAAGATTGGAAGCGCCACAGCAGATGCTGGGAACGTGCGCGTTTTGGGAGTGCTCATCCTCAGGCGCAATTGAGCAGGACTCACGCGATCAAATGAACAAATGATCAATCGAACAAATGATCATTTGATCGCTTGATCATCTAATCGCCAGGTCCCGCAACCTTCTCAATAGCTCCCCCAAGATCCAGGTCGGATTGCGTAATCCCACCTGCATCGTGCGTGCTCAATGTGAACGTCACCTTCGAATACCGGATATCAATATCCGGATGATGGTTGCGGCGCTCCGCTTCTTCGGCGACACGATCAACCAGCTTGATCGCATCCACAAAGGTGCGCATCTGAAAGGTCTTGGTCAGTGTATCGGCGCGGCGCGTCCAGCCTGGCAGTGCTGCCAGCGCTCGCTGAATTTCGAGGTCTGAAAGTTTCTGTCTCACTCGTCCCTTCCTCCACCCGTGTCGCCGGTTGCGTCGTGCGCACTTCCGGCTGTTGCGCTGATACCTCCACGTCTCCTCGATCCCGCACGCCGCACCGCAATCATCTCCGCCACAATCGAGATGGCAATCTCCTGCGGAGTGTCGGCGCCGATGGAAAGACCGACGGGCGCATGAATGCGCTGCAATCCTGCAGGCGCGACACCCTGACCCTCCAGCAATTTCCATGTCAGCGCAACTTTGCGGCGGCTGCCCAGCATTCCAAGGTAGCGCAGCTCTCTGTTGGCGAGCTGTTCAACCACCAGAGCGTCGTGCTGGTGTCCGCGCGTCGCTACAACCACATATGTCGCAGCGTCCATTAACAGTGAGGACGGCAGTGCGTGGTAGTCACACACCATTGTCTGCTCTGCAAAAGGAAAGCGAGCGGCATCGGCGTATTCGAGTCGGTCATCTACTACCGTCACTCTCCATCCCGCGAACGCCGCGGCCTGCGCCACGCTGGCCCCCACATGGCCACCGCCAAAGACAACCAGGCGCGCTGCTCCTACGACCGGTTCGACAAAGGCTTCGGCATCGAGCGAGTGGTCCTCGCGATTGACCTCAAAACTTCTGAGAAGCGCGAGGAGCAGCGCGTCGTCCGACCCGACGACCGTGCCGTGCGCCAGCAAAGTCTTGCGGGGACCATCCGACCAGTCGAGAGCCGTCGCCACAACACCACGATCTCCCCGGCGCAACAGCCCTACGCTGCTCTCATACACAGCCTGGAGTGCTGCGTCACGAAACACCGGCTCAATGAACATCACTGCGGTACCGCCGCATGTCAGTCCGTAGTCGCCCGCCATTTCTGAATTCAATGTGTGCTCACTGATCGCAGGCACTCTGCGCTCCATGACATCGAACGCGCGCTCAGTTATCTCGGCCTCGAGGCATCCGCCACCCACCGTGCCAATGCGCGCACCGTCCGCCGACACCAGCATCTTGGCTGTGGCACTCATTGGAAGGGATCCGCGGCGCCGCGCGACGCTGGCAAGCGCGCCGGCGCTCTCGCCCGCGGCCATGCGAGCACAAGATTGAAGGAGGTCTTCCAGCGCCATGCATGGATAGTGTCGCCAGAGGCTGATGCGCGCAATGCAATTGCTTTGTCACGCACTTCGGGATATGTTCGGGCTGTGCCTTCTACGGCCCGTCGACCAGGACACAGCGCGTCACACGCAGATTCTCTCTCCCTCGAGGGCATGCTTCCCCCTGCGCGACCGCCACTTCCTGTCATTGGCGATCAGGGTGACATCCAGTACAGATCGGTGCGTGCCAAGTCGGTGCTCAACACGCCCGAATCCACCGGGATGGGATACTGGTCAATCAACCCGTATGTCGGGTGCGCGTTTGGATGCGCTTACTGCTATGCGCGCTACGCGCATCGGTATGTCGTCGAACGCGCAACAACGGCGGACGATGCCGATCCCGCATTGGTGGAGGCCGCGCGGGTGCTGCCACCCTGGCTCGCATTCGAGCGCAAGATCATGGTCAAGGAAAACGCCGCCGATGTTCTGCGCAACGCACTGCGACACGGTGGCGAGAAACACCTCGGCCTTGTACGAGGCGAATCGCTGGTCATCGGAACCGCAACGGATCCTTATCAGCCGGCGGAAAGAAAGTTTCGGGTGACACGAGGGATCCTCGAGGTGCTCGCCGAGCACCCGGGGCTCAGAATATCAGTGATAACAAAGAGCCCGCTGGTCACGCGCGACATCGATTTACTCAGACGCATTGCCCGGCACTCGCGTCTTGTCGTTCATCTATCACTTATCAGTGCCGATCGTGAACTGGCGCGCAGACTGGAGCCACGCGCCCCCACACCGGAGTCGCGTTTGCGTGCGCTTGTAAGGCTGCGCGAGGCTGGTGTGGACGCAGGAGTTTTCTGCATGCCCGTGCTTCCGGGAATCACGGACAGTCCCGCGGCACTGGAGCTTCTCGTACAACGCGTTGCCGCGGCGGGAGCAACGCATCTGATGAGCGGATCGCTGCGCCTGCAGTCCACGGCGCGGCAGCGCTATCTACCGGTCATTGCGAGCGAATTCCCCCATCTACTGGATCGCTACCAAAAAGCATTCCGCAACAACTATCAATTGTCACCGGGCTATCGCAATGGTTTGCGCACTTTCATGTCGCGAATGTGTCGGCGATATGGAATTCCCGTGGACTCGCATCGGGATGATGAACAGGATCCAACGGGCGAGAAGGAGCTGGCCGACCAACTGGACCTGTGGAGTGACTAATGTTGGTTTGAACTCGACAGCACAGCAAACATGGGTTCCGGCTTTCGCCGGAATGACAAGACATAGTTGTCATTCCGGCGAAAGCCGGAACCCATGTTGCAGGTGCTGACTGCTGTCAGAACCTGCATGGCGCCACTGCTCCCCCGCCCGGCCGTACCACACATCGCACCGCCCAGACTTCGCCTACTAGCCAGCCCGATGGTCCATTGATTACTCGCGAGATGAAGGGGCCAGGAGAGAACATCGGGAGTTCGGCATCGAACTTCCCGGTCGCGACCAGGCCGCCTGCTACCGGATCGATGATCTCAATGCGACTGTCGGAATAGAGATCGCGAAACTCGACAAAGTGGCGTGATTTGCCATCCACTCCCTGCAAGGTGCCAATGGCCTGGGGCCAGCGGCGATCCGCAGTGATGGTGTGCACCCACAACAACCCTCTCGCATCTTCCCAGATTCCTGCCACGCGCGAAGTGGGCCCACCTGCAGGCGAAACGGGAGCCATTGATTCGGCGGGTGGGAACCAACTGACTTCGCGTTCGAGAAGCTGAACCAGCTCACCGTTCAGTTTGCGCTTTTCGATTGCGTATCGCAGCGTGTGCGCGCTCCAGAAATGCTCACCATCGCGCGCAAGCGCGAGTACGCGATTGGTAAAAGCGGCATCGGCATTCGGCGGCAACCGGAACCAGGTCGCCAGCGCCGGCATGGACTCCCCCGTCTGACCCGAAATCCGCATGAACGGATTGATGCTGTCGCCCACCGTCTTCGGTGAGACGAGCAGCAAATCGCCGTTCGGCATCATGAGCATGTCGACCACCGGGACAGCCACAGGAATGAATCGCACCGGCTTGAGTGCAGGAGAAAGCACGGCGATTCTTTTCGCGAATTCGTCGAGTACGAGAACGCTGTCACCCGGCATGTATCTCATGAGGCTCGGGTTGACGAACGAATCCGATGAGTCGGTCGCGGTGATTGAGCGAATGAGCCTCCCGTTGATTCCGAACAGGAGGGGTGGACCGGGAACGATGCTGGTGATTATCACTCCCTGGCTCGTGGTAAGGAGCGATCGAAGATCACCGGTGATGACATCCTTGTCCTTTGCTTCCGCAAGGTCGCTCACCAGTTCTATATCAATCTCGCAATCCAGGCAGGTGGGCTCATTGCCAACAACAGTTGCGCCGGGCAGGGTGCTCTTGTGCGCAGCCTCCGAACCCTTCTCCTCACTCGCGCATGCGGCAAACACGAGAAGGAGGATTACTAAGGCCGGGCGCTTCACGTGGTGCCTTCCATTACCAGTTGCAGTCGATTGTCCTCAGTGTGTCGTCATTCAGGGGCCGGTCCCAGCGTCCGGGCGCAGCGATGCCCCCAATCATAACGCGAACCGCACCCCAAGCGCTGTAATCGCCATGCGCAAGCCCTGTCATTCCCGCTTCGCTAACCCGTCATTCCCGCGAAAGCGGTGGGGATGTTCATTGGTTCACGTGCACCACCTTGGCGGGCGGGAATCCATTGAAGTGCGTGGACGATGCGTGACTATACGCTCCGATGTTCTCGGTGTATACCAGATCCCCCAGTTCCAGATCGGGAAGCTGTTCGCCTAGCGAGATTGTATCGAGGGCGTCGCATGTGGGGCCGAAGACCGAGCACACCTGCGTTTGGCCGGCTTTGAATGACTTCACCGAGTAGTGAATGTGATCGAATATCACGCCGGAATATGTGTGGTAAACGCCATCATCTATGTAGTAGCACTGCTTGCCATCGCGCACTGCTTTCCCAATGACCGTGGCAACCAGTGTGCCCGAGGTAGCCACCAGAAAGCGGCCCGGTTCCGCGAGTATTTCCATATCCTTGGGGAACAGGCGGTCGAGCTCCGAGTTGATCGCCTTGGCGAGGCGTGAAAATGGTTTGACATGTTTGTCATACGGCGTAGGGAATCCGCCGCCGATGTCGAGGATCTTGAGTTCAGGATGGCCCCGCGCCCACGCCTCCCTGAAAACACCCGCCGCGAGGTTCAGCGCCTGAGTGTAGTTGGTGAAATTCGTGCACTGGCTGCCGACGTGAAAGCTCAGTCCCTCCACAATGAGCCCTTGCTCGAATGCGGCCTCGATCAGATCCACCGCCTCGCCCGATGCCGCGCCGAACTTTGAGGAGAGTTCAACAACGGCTCCCGTGTTGGGAACGCGCAGTCGCAGCACGAGACCAGAGCGGGGTGCATGACGACGGACCTTGGCGATTTCATCGACATTGTCATACGTCATCAGCGGCTTGTACTGATCCAGCTCAGCCAGAGTCGCGTTGTCCTTGATGGGATTGGCGTAAATGATCTTGTCCCAGATGAAGTCCTGCCGTTTTTTTGCGGCAAGCGATTCAATGTTCTTGTGCACGAGGCGAAATTCCTCGAGCGAGGCGACGTCAAAGCTGGCGCCCTCCTTATAGAGCGTGCGCACAATTTCCTGATTGGAATTCGCCTTGACCGCGTAATACGCTTGCACGCGTGGCAGATGTTTCTTGAACAATGCGTACTGCTTGCGGAGCTCCTTGTGATCGACCACGAAGAGTGGCGTGCCATGTTCCCTGGCCAGCTGCTGCAGCAGTTTCTTTCCCGGCATCAGTCGCGCTCTCCCACGAGAAAGTTCTTGAACTGCCACGGGTCCGTCGTGTCGATATCAAGGCGCGTGTAACCTTCGAAAACATTCTCATAGTGCGCCAGTGGTGTCCAGTCCGACGCTGTCGAGATGAATTTGCCCAGGTACGGCTTGGAGATGTCGAGGATGTATTCGTGCGGCAGAGCGTCGGGAAGACAGACGCCGCGCGAGGGATTCTCGATCATCCACATGGCTGCCGCGATCACCGATATGGCGACCTGCATCGTGGTGGCGTTTTGATGAGGCACCAGTTGCCGCGATTCTTCGATACTGAGATCGGTTCCGCACCACCAGGAATTGAACGCGTGGCCCATGACAAGAGCGCCGAGTATATCGGCGCCGGTCGTGATCTCATCACCCATGATGCGCAGGTTGGGCTGCAGCTCATAGTCGTAGCCTCGCAATTCGTTCAGCGATGCGATGGCGGCGTCGCAGGGATTGTACGCGTAATGCACGGTTGGACGGTAGATCGCTTTTTCGCCATCCCACACGGTGAGGTGATCTGAAATGGAGAACGCCTCGCCATGGCGCACTACCATTCCGCGGATAGCGTAATCGGGCACCCAGGATCGCACCCATGTGTTCATTCCCATGCGCGCGAGGCAGATCTGGTTGCGCGGGCCGTCCTTGTGCTCGAACGTGTCCGGCGGCAGTTCCTTCTCGTGTGTTCCCCACCCCATTTCTGCTGTCGTCGTTCCCTCTTCGCGAAAACCTTCCACGCTCCAGGTGTTAACGAATTCATCGACCTGTTTTGGTTGATCGCTGACCTGCGTGTCGCGTTCGGAGCAATGAATGACCTTCACGCCGAGGTGCATGGCGAGATTGTTGAACTTCCTGTCGCTCATTGACTGAGTGATTGCCTCGGCGGCGAAACCATTCGCTTTCTTTTCGTCGAGCACGCGACGGCCAATGTCCAGGAGGGCGTGTTTCGTGAAATGCGAAATGAGGCCGGGATTGGCGCCATGTTCGAGCACTGCGGTTGGTCCGGGGCTGCTCCACTTTGCTGTCATTTTCCGGAGCAGCATGTGCCGATAGTATAGCGTCCGCTGGGTCGGGTGCGAATAGAGTTTGTGGTCGTAAGGGTCCCAGACTTCTACTGATGTATTGAGATAAAGAACACCCTTGTCGTGGCACCACTGCACGATTTCGCCGCAGTCGATGTTCCAGGCCAGATCGATGAGCGCGTCACCAGCACTCAGGTATTTCGCAAGCACCTGCCCCATGTTTTCGGGGGTAATTCGTTCGCGGACAAAGTGGACACCTTTATCGGTGTAAGGCTTGAGAAGACCTGAGCGGTCCTCAAAATCCATGACGGTGATTTTGTCGTGAGGAATGCGGATATGCTTGAGGAGAATGGGCAGCGCGCACTGAGCGACAGACCCGAATCCAACCATGAGCACGCGGTTGTTGAATGGCAGCAATACTTCTCCGTTTGTAAGCGGCACGTCAGCGGGCCGCGTTGAATGCGAGTGGGGAAAAATACTCTGCCCGGAAACTCTGAACTCTGAGCTCTGAGCTCTGAAGTAAAAACGCCGTTCACTTCAGAGTTCAGTATTCAGAGTTCAGAGTTCAGAGTTCCCACCAGGTCTTGCATTCCCTCCGCGTAGCCCTTATTCTCCTAATAGTCTTCGGGTTTTCTTCGGTATCCGCGTTAACCGGCTCCGCTTGAGCCAAGCCAATGTCCCTCAACGTCTTACGACAACAAATCACGCAGGTGATCGAGGGCGTGGCACCGGGAGAACCCAGCTCCAAAGGGATCTCCACCAGCGTAGCCTCCCTCGACGCCCTCCTCCCATCCAATGGTATTCCCCGCGGACGCCTCACCGAGCTGCTGGGTGCGCAAGGAACCGGACGCACCACACTGCTGAGACGGATCGTTCAAACAGCGGTGAGCGACGGACTCTGGGTCGCATACATCGATGCAAGTCGTACACTCGCGCCACGCAACTGGGCTCATATAGGTAGCAGCGGCAACAATCATCTCTGGATTATCCGCCCCCCTTCAGGGGATAGGGGCGCGTGGTGCGCTGATCTCCTGCTTAGAAGCGGCGCCTTTTCACTTGTAGTTCTCGATGGTGCGCCCGCGCTCACCCGCTCCATTGCCGTGCGCCTCTCGCTCCTGGCGCGCGATTCCAATGCTGCATTCATCGTCACCGGCGACGAACGCAGCGCCACTATGCTCGGCGGTGCCCTGCGATTGCGGGTCAAGGCTGTGCGTGCAAAATGGCGCGCGCCCCCCTCCCCCTCTCAGGCGCGCTCTCGTGAAAAACGGTTCTCCATAGGTATCGAAAAAGGCGGAAATCCAAAAGCTGTGGAGGTGTGTTGTGCAATCGGAGTGGAGAGTCGCCTGTGTGCGCATCCCGAGATTCCCGATAGGCGCGGTGTGGCGCGCCGAACTCGCGGCAAATGGGGGACAACAGTCACGCGGAGTACGCGGACTACGCGGACTGGAAGCGAGTGCGATGAAGATCACTCCGCAACTGCAACTCTTTCCGCCGTTGCCGGACAACCATACACACGATCCTTCTCACGCAAACGGAGATTTGCCGAGCCAGAAATCCAGCGAGGAACCCTCACCGAAGCATTGGGATGAAATTCCGCTGGCGCTCATCGAGGGAAAAAATCTCCGTGTTGTAAGCGCGGCCGCTGCGCGCATGCGGGTGCGCGCCGGCATGACAGCATCAGAAGCGCGCGCTCTCTGCGCCAATCTGGGAATTTTTCCCTGGGATTCCGCGGTTATCGATGCTGCCATCACGAGCACCACCGCATCGCTCATCGCGGCGAGTCCGCAGGTCACTCCCGTCGCGGGCGCGCCGGGCACATGGTGGGTCGGCGCGGGCGGAATGGATGCACTCGGCGGCGACAGAGAACTCGCGCGTACATTGTATGCGATAGCCTCCAACTGGCATCCACTGTCACGCATTGCAATTGCTGATTCCTGCGTTGTAGCCCGTGCAGCCACCTGGTCACGTATCCAACGAAGGACAAATCCGGAGCATCCGTTTTCAAATCCGGAGCATCCGTTATCCAGAGCATCCGTAGTCCCTCGTGGTGGTTGCGCCGAATATCTCGCCAATGTGCCGCTCTCGCTAATTCCCATGGATGCGGAGTTACGCGACACATTGCAGGCACTGGGCCTCAACACCGCTGGTGCATTTGCGGCGCTCGAGGCTGAAGATGTGGAGCGGCGCTGGGGGGCGGATGGATTGCTCGCCTGGCAATTGTCGCGGGGCGAGGATCGTCGTCGTCCCGTGCTGGCGCGCGCCAATGTGGAGCGATCGGTTTCGGCGGAGTTGTCGCACTCTGCGGAATCGGTGGAGCCGTTGATATTCATGGTGAATGCGGCGCTTACTCGTCTCGTGGCAGCGCTGATATCTGATGCACGCGCAGCGGCGGCGATTGCTATCACTCTCACACTCGATGATGGTCGTGGCGCGCTCCCTACTGGTGGAATACCGCACACGATAACACGCGAGGTTCGTCCTGCACGCCCGCTCGCTCGTGTTGCACCGTTGCGCGAGTTGTGTCGCACTTTGTTGGAAGGATGGACGTTGTCGGCGCCGGTTTGCGCAATAACTGTCGCGGTAAATGCAACTGCTCCGTCATCTGCCGAGCAGGGGAATTTGCTGGATACGGAGTGGAAGGATCCTGCTGCGGCGGAAGCGGCGCTTGATCGACTGCGAGCGGAGCTGGGAGCGGGGGGTGTGGTTAAGCCGGTTGCTCATGACACTCATCGGTTGGAGCAATCGGGGGCTTGGATAGATATGGAGAATGTGGGAGGTGTGGGTTTGAACAGCGAGACGCAAACAGCGGGGCGCGAACAGCGGGACGAGAGCGGCGATGATCAGGCTACGCTACGATTACTTGATCCTCCCGAATCGGCGGCGGTGGAATGTGAGAACACTGTGCCGCGTGTTGTACGCTGGAGGTCGCGTGTGATTCGTATTGCGCGCGCGGTGGGGCCGGAGCGTTTGTCAGGCGATTGGTGGAAGGACAACTATCGCCGCGATTACTGGCGCTGCGAAGAAGAGAACGAGCAGGTGGATCTGGTTTTGTATCGCGACCGCGCGGCGGGCGAGTGGTTTGTGCAGGGTTGGTGGGATTGACCGGGGGCGGATCGCGTGTCTGCTCTCCACCGTCATCCCTCGAGATCCGTCGAAGCGTGAGAGTTCGATAATCTTCAGGAGCCTGCTAGATTGCGTGCATGCCAGGCAACCGATCCAGGATGACTGCACGCGTGGTACCGCTCACTAGTCCGGAGGCGGGCGACTCGAGGATGGGAGGTACCGTGGCCGAGCGCGTTGCCGCTGTCGCCGTGCTTACTCAACAGGCGTGGACGCTAGCCAGGAAACCCCTGCCCACATACACGCGTGCGACTATTCCCGTTGTAGTCACCACACTGTCGGCGCACGCCAACGAATCTGACTGACAGTCCATGACCGACGACTTTCGCGACATTCTTGTCGCGTTCACGCGGTCTGGCGTAGAATACCTCGTAGTGGGCGCGCACGCACTTGCGGCACACGGAGTGCCGCGCGTGACCGGCGATCTGGATCTCTGGGTGAGGCCCAGTGTCGGGAACGCAAGGCGGGTCTGGGTCGCACTTGGTGCATTCGGCGCACCGCTGTCTGACCTGAACGTGCGCGAGCAGGACTTTACCACTCCGGAAATTGTGGTGCAGTTCGGCTTGCCGCCGTTCCGGATCGATGTGATGACATCCATTAGTGGCGTCGCATGGGATGAAGCCTGGTCCGCGCGTCTCGAGGGTCAGCTGTTCGGTGCCTCGGTTTCATTTCTGGGCAGGGAATCCTTCGTGCGTAACAAGCTGGCAAGCGGACGCCCCAAGGACCTGCGGGACGTACGGTCGCTCGAAGGCAAGGATAGTTGAAACGGTGTCTGTTTCTTCCGCGCACATGTGGGACAACATGACCGTCAGCACGAAACTCAAGGTCAAAGCCGTACCGGGGTCATCGAGCAGTCGAATTGTGGGCTGGCTTGGTGATGCACTCAAGGTGAGTGTCACGGCGCCAGCGGAACGCGGCAAGGCCAACGCCGCAATCGAGGGGGTTATCGCCGCTTCGCTTGACATTCCGCCAGGGTGTGCGAACGTGGTTGCAGGTCATCGATCGGCGCACAAAGTTGTCGAAATTACCGGGTTGTCGCTGTCCGACATCCAGAGCAGGATTTCCCGCCTGGGAAACAGCTGATGGCGGCTCAGCGCACGCCACGTAGCGACACCTGCACGATATCCAGATACGGAATTCCGTCGTCGGTCTCTCGATAGGACACGAGTCGGCCGTCGGGCAACACTGCAACGACAAAGCCGGCATAACGCCCGCTCGACACCACCGTTCGCGATTCGAGGTCGATCACTTCGATAAATGTGTGGTACAAGCTCGACTCAGGAATGGATCTGCCACTGCTCTCGGCGCGGATCGTGCCGGCGCCGCCGGTCGGCGGAGGCGGAGGTGGGTTTTCCGCTGTCCACGCTCGCTGAATCTGTTGCCAGTTCGGAGCTGCTACGTGACCGAACGTCCAGAGATATCGGCGCGAGTCATGCCATGCTGCAACCATGCGCGTATCAGGTGCTCTGACGGATGATCCTACTATGAAAATGTCTTTCTTCGGAAAGAAGTCGGCTGCGCGATCGAGCTGCATGATCACCTTTCCGGTTTTGTCCCACTGCGTGACCAGATACTCTGTGTACCGGCTCACAGCGAACAATGCTTCACCCGAGGTGGCAACAGCGCGCTGCAGTCGCATCGTCCAGCTTGCGCCGCCCTGACTCAGGAGTGCGGGATCATTGCGTGGCATTTCAGCTGTTCCGCCGAATGATCGCACGGTTCGCGCGACACCCCCCGCGTAATCCATCAAATGCAGCGGCTGTCCCGCAACTGCCGGTTGCGCCGTCAGCGCGGCGACAAGCACCTCGTCTGGCCAGCGCACGAGGTCAACGCTCGTCAACCCGCGCATCGGCGGTCCAGTTGAGGTTCTTACATGATTCAGATTGGGACCGACAACTGTTACATGACCTTGAAGACCGAAGACAGCCATCGAATCGCCAACTGGGAGCAAATTCCAGGGCATTACGAATTCCCCTGGCCCCTCGCCGAGTCGACCCACTTCTCTGAGGAAGAACCCATCTCGCGCGAAGAGCAGCGGCGCGCGCCGCAAAAACACCGTCCAGAAGCGCCCCTGCGAATCGACCGTAACATCGCGCGGCACACCAGGGAGCGCACTTGCACCGTCTTTTGTTCCGAGCGTGAGAACGACACGAGTCTCGACCGAACATGTTGCACACGAGACTCTGTTCAGCAGAATGGGTTGTGCGGTTTGTTGCGCCGAAGAAATCGTGGCAAGCAGCGGCAACAACGCACCTACAATTATGCGAGACAGCACGACGCCCCCAGGTTCCATACGTTGTCGTTTGACCGCGTAAGCACCGAGGCGGGTTGCCTTACGCAATGGCAGATCAGGGAGCGCAGCCGACCGGACGCGGCTGCTCAAAGAACCCGTTACGCGTATCCGAATACGAATGGAAAAACAATCACGACAATCGCTGCCCACGCAACGTAGACCGGCAAGTAATCGGTCTGCCACTTTTCGAGGCGCGCGAACGATCCGCGCGCTCTCAAGAATCGGACATAAAGCACGGTGGACACCGCGAGATTGACCAGCAGGATCACATTCACACCGAGGCCCGCCACCCGGTTCGGGGTGAATCCAAACTCGGAGATGCGCGCGGCGATTGCCCACAGCGCCACTGCATCAGCCAGCAACGCACTCACTACCAGCACTACCTGCAGCACATCGAACAGGCCCGGCGGCGATCGGAAGTCCCGTGCAGAAATGGAATAGAGCAGCAGGCCGAGTACCACCATCAGAAGTCCGTCGAATGCAATTAGCGCGTTACGCTCGATGTCGACCGCGCGGCCGGTCAGGACCAGCGTCCCCAGAAATGCGATCAGTAGAGCGGCGAAAAGCGGCGTGAATATGCGCGTCAGCACCGGTGCCAGATTCTCAATCACACTTTTCTTTGCCTCGACAAGCCAGGACGCGATCAGCACCGCACCGGCCGCTCCGCACGGCAGAATCCACGGCATGAAGGGCTCGATGTTGATACCGATAGCCATGAAGATCAGCGACGTGAACCCGGTCAGGACGCCCCCGCCGAGTGCGATCAGGGCGTAGTAGATAAAGAGTTCGCCGGAGAAGCGAATGAAGTCCATGCGGACGCCGACCTCCTTCCAGCGGCCACCAGCGTACGCGATACCGACAGCCAGCCAGAGCGCAACCGGCAGGTGCAGCGCAGTAAGCACCTCCATGTCTCCGCGCGGCACCAGCGGAAGGACGTTGGCGAGCACGCTTGCCGCGACGAACGCCCCCGCGAGCCAGAGCACTGTGCGTGTGTCGAGTTTTCGTTTCCAGGCGAAATAGCCGGCGAGCAGCGGGAGGACGAAGAAGCTCGCGTTGCGACCATAAAAGCCAGCATTCGCGTCCTCCAATTGAATTCCGAAGAGCACCGGCAGTTTGATGGCTATTGCCGCCGCGACAGCGAGACAGAGCGCTACAATGAAGTCCATCTGCGTCGCGCCCCGCGGCTCTTCGATGTCGCTCGGGGAAAGCACCAGTTGCTTCCACAGTCGCTCCGAGTGTTCGCGCGCGAACTCGCGTGAAACGGAGTCGAGGTCGCCCATTCTCTTCACCGCGACGAGGAATGCCTCATCGCTGCTGAGCCCCGCGTCGGTCAGTCCGGCGATCTGCTCGCGTAGATGGTCCTCCAGTTCCGCGACGTCGACCGACTGGATCGCCTGGCGGCGACTGAGGTAACTGCGCCATTGGTAGATCTGCTCTTCGAGCGATCGTGCTTGATCATTGGCCGGCATCGCTCAGGCCCCCTGCAGCAGTGGCGCGGGCAGCACCCGCTGATTCCAAATGCCCCGCAGCGTCGAGTCGACTGCTTGCCACTGCCGGTGTTCTTCGGCGAGCTGCGTCCGCCCCTGGGAAGTGATTCTATAGTATTTGCGCTTGCGGCCACCTTCCGAGGCGTCCCAGCGCGCTTCGACGTGGCCGTTGCGCTCGAGTCGATGCAGGACAGGGTAGAGCATCCCGTCCGTCCACTCGATCCTCCCTCCAGATAACTCCTTTACGCGCTTGAGTATAGCGTAGCCATAACTATCCCCTTCGGCGAGAATAGAGAGAACGATTGGGGTCGAGGAAGCTGCTACGAGGTCCTTGTTGATTTCCATGGATTCGGTCGACGGGGTGCTTGGTGAACTTACCGAAATATACATAGAACTGTTATGTATGGAAGTGCTAGGTATCGACCCCTCTGGAGCTGACGCCCAAATGACGGTGACGACCATTGCTGAATTGATGTATGTCACTTTGAGGAGTAATTTGACACATATGGAAAAAACACAGGTATACCTGCGCAAAGAGGAACTCGCGGCTCTGCGTGAAGCGGCGGCTCGCTCTGGTCGGAGTGTCGCGGAGCTGGTTCGCGATGCGGTGCGAAAGGTTGTGCTGCAACCTCAGGCAACGGGTCCCGTCGCAATCTGGGACGGTGAACCGAAGCGCGCTTCACTGGACCACGACTCCGTCCACGACGAGCCGTAATGAGGCAGCGGGAAGCAGCCTTTGTGGACAGCGGAGCGTGGATAGCGCTCGCGCTTTCACGGGACCCGCTTCACCTCAAGGCGCGGGAGCAGTGGGAGATGTTGCAAGGCAACGGCGCGAAGCTGAACACCTCAATCCCCGTGGTCATCGAGACCTTCACGTTCCTGGAACGAAATGCCAACCGCGACGTCGCCTTGGCCTGGAAGAATTCGATTTATGCACCTGGAACCGTGAAGGTCCTGCCGTGCGAGCTGCGCGACCTGGCGCAATGCTGGGAGTACTTTCGTCGCTCCGACCTGCACAAGCTATCCGCGGTGGACGCCACGAGCTTCACCATCATGAAGCGCGCACGCATTCGCCTGGCGTTTGCATTCGACTACCACTTTGCGGTGGCTGGCTTCCGGCTGGTGGCATAGAGGCTAGGACGACCCCGGATTTGGGTGATTCTGTGCAGCACTGTCACAATCGCCGCGGCGCGCAGTCTCTCCGCAAGTGCGAGGACGATGCAATCGACGAGTCCGAGCTTGAGTGACGCGAAGAGATTGTCGATCTGAACGGCCCAGGCGAGATCTTCATCTGAACCCCAGACGACATGAAAGGCGCCGCCGGGCGAAGAGACGCCGCGAACGCTGGAAGAGCTTTCGCGCAGGTTGGAAGGTTCTGTGAATCGCGCTGTGGCTGAACTCGCGCGCTCTGGTGTGCCTATTGGTCTCCCGAGGGAATGTTGTTCGCAAGCACTTTCCGCTTAGGTCGTCGGTGCGAAGCCGCAAATGGCGAAGGCGCTGACCGTCTGACCGGCGACCACCGAAGTAAAATCAACCGACCACCCGCGGTCGCCTACCTGCACTCCGGCGTCGACCGGATAGCTCCTCCACACCCGCCACACCTCGGCGGAACTGACTGACAGGAAGCCGCCGCCCAGTACTCGCTTGGCAGCTGGGCAAATTGCCGAAACAGTTCCCAATGTGCCCACTGCTCCCGTCGTCACGTTGGCCGTCACCACCTGGCCCCCCAGGTCTTGCGGTGCTTGGGCGCAGACGGCATGCACGTTGACGTTCTGACCAGCCACCACCGAAGTGAAGTCAACCGCCCAACCAGCGCCGGCTGTCTGCACTCCACCGGCGTCGACTCCTCTGCTCTTCCCGAGCCGCCACACCTCGAGTGAGTTGTCTGACGAGAAGCCGCCGCCCACCACGCGCTTGCTGCCTCCGCAAATCCTGAAAACCGTTCCCGCGGAACCCGCTGCTCCCGTCGCCACGCTGGTGGTCAGCACTTCGTAGCCCATGTTCTGTGCTGGGTCGCCGCAAATGGCATGGACAGTGACGGCCTGACCAGCCGCCACGGAGGTGAAAGAAACAGACCATCCGCGATCGCCTGTCGCCCCTCCACCCGCGTCGACTGGTCTGCTTCTCCACACACGCCACACCTCCGTGGCGCTCCCTGACCGGTAACCGCCGCCCAACACGTTCTTGGTGCCCGGGCAAATCACGGAAATAGTTCCCAGGGCGCCGACTGCTCCCGTCGTCGCGCCGGCTGTCAACACTTCGTGTTGTGCGAAAGGACTAAAACAACCGACGACAACGTTGGTGACGTTGGCCTTGGGCACCGTCCCAGAGGCGTTGCTGACTATGCAGTTCTGGTTCGCAGGAAAGTTCAGCACCGTGACGCTGTAGACACTGCCGCTCGCAATCGCCGGGCTGAAAGTGAAGTTCCCACTGGTCGCGATTGCGAGGTTGTTGCCGCCGTTGTTTTGAATCACGAGACCTGCGCCGGAAAGCCCAGTGACTGTGCCGCCTAAAGTGAACGTCGGAGTGGTGCAAGTCACGGAAACGTTGGTGACGCTGGCGCTTGCAACAGTCCCAGAGCCATTGCTGACTATGCAGTCCTGGTGCGCGGGCTGGGTTAGCACCGTGATGTTGTAGGCGCTGCCGTCCGCGATCCCCGCGCTGAAAGTGAAGTTCCCCGCACTGGTCGCGACTGCGAGGTTGTTGCCGCCGTTGTTTTGAAGCACGAGACCTGCGCTGGAAAGCCCAGTGACCGTGCCGCCAACAGTCAACGCGGGTTCGGAAGAATCGGAGCAGCCAGCAACCAGCCCGGCGACGAACAACGCGACGATCACTCTTACTGCAGCCATGGACTCATTCCGGGTGATTGGTGTGTTGAGGCGCAAATGAGACGCGACGAGCGTGCATTCGCAATGTGGGACCACTTCGCCGACGTGGCTGTGCGCACCAGCACCCACGCGCGTTCGGCAGAACATCATCCGGGCGGAGGCGTGTCGGGCCCACCAACAATTCGCGCAGCACGATTGAGTTCATCGGACGCCTGAAGAATCTTCGCCCGCAAACGCGGCGGATATTCGGGGTGCTTCGCGAGGAACTGCGACACGATGCCGGCAGCAGCTTTCGTCTGGTGACCGCCGAGCGTAGCGTTGAGCCAACGCAGAGGGAAAAAGATGTCGCCGGTTCGCTGAATCTCCTCGACCAGATCCAGAGCCGCTTCCAGATTCCCGGTTGCCGAGTTGGCGCGCAAAGGATGATTGATCTGCGCCTGTGCTTCGAGAACCCAGGCTTCCCGCTTGCGATTCGCTGCATCGCGGAAAGAAAAGAATACTGAATCGCGTTGGGCACGATCGCGTGAAAGAGATGGAATCACGAAGCCGAAGCGCGCCTTACGATCCGCATTCGTGATGCGCGCTAGCTGCGCAGCGAGAATCGCCTCGGCATCCTTCACTCCGCGCACTGCGAGAGCCTTAGCGAGGTCGATGAACTGATCCTCGGACAGAGGCACCCCTTCAACCTTCTCATCTTTGCTCCAGATACGCTTGAGTCTCTGGACGCCGCTCTCTGTGAGCGACACTGATACCAGCGCGTTGAAATAGGCCCGCTTTCTGCTCGGTGCTGTTGCGCGCTGCAACTCGGCCCACAAGACAGACTCTACGCGTGGCGCATGGCCGTCGCGCGAGGCGGAGTCCAGATAACGCCAGTACGATGTCTCCAGCAAGCCGAGTACGTGTTGTACTATCAGCTCGTCGCTTTCGCGAGGTAGCGCATCGAGAGCCAGCGCAATAAATCGCGTGGGCTGTATTTCGCTGTAGAGAACACTTTCCCAAAGCGCCATCCACGCTCCCGTTCTCACCAGCGGCTCCCGGATTACATGCACATTCTGCAGCAACCACTCGCGGCTGGCGGAATCGAGCATCACGTGACCGTATGCAACACCATCCGCTCCGGGAAGCAGGTAATCCGGGCGCCGCCAGCCAGCTACACTGTCCGAGACAGCTTCGTCCTCGCGCAGATGCACCCGCACAACACGCGCAGTGTCGGCGTATCCCAGCACGACCGCGAGACGCTGATTCCAGTGCACAGCAGACTTTTGACTCCCTTGTGCGTCCTCTGCCTTGCTGGTTACGCGGAGCTTCTGAAGAGCTCCGGCGTTATTGGTTGTAAGAGACGCAGAGAGCTGCGGACGGCCCGGTTCCTCCACCCACACCTTGCTCCATGCAGCAAGATCTTCATCGCTCTTCGCATCGAGAATCGCGATGAGATCACTCCATGTTGCATTTGCGAAACTGAAACGCCGCAGGTATTCACGCAGGCCATCGCGGAATCCCTCTTCGCCAACGAGGCGCTCGAGATGACGCATCACCACCGGGGCCTTCTGATAAATTATAGCGCCGTATAATGATCCGGCCTCGCGGAGATTATCGAGCGGCTGCCGGATGGGATTGGCGCCGGCGGTGCGATCCACATCGTACGCTGTTGGATGGTGCGCGAGGAGGAAACGCAGGTCGTGGTTTATTTCCGGGAATGATGGCGCCACGATTTTCGCCGCCATGAAGTTGGCGAACACTTCCTTCATCCAGACATCATTGAACCACTGCATCGTGACCAGATTGCCGAACCACATGTGTGCCGTTTCGTGCGCAATAAGACTGGCGCGCCCCAGTTGCTGCGTTGTCGTCGGCGACTCATCCAGAAAAAGTCCGGTGGCTCGGTACCAGATCGCGCCGGGATGTTCCATTCCACCGAACTGGAACGCGGGAACAGCGACGAAATCGAATTTCTCGAAGGGAAACGGAATGCTGGTATAGCTCTCGAGCCACGCAAGCGACGCGGCGTGAAGATCGAAGATCGCATCGCGATTGCGTCTTACTTTCGCCGAATCAGTCTCCCGGTGATACATCCTGAACGTGCGCCCATTCCTCTCCGCCTGCTCCACCTGGAACTTGCCTGCCGAGAATGCAAAGAGATAGGTGCTGATTGGTTTCGTTTCCGTGAAGGTGATGATGGGGTTCGCACGCGCAGAATCACGGCTTGCCTCTGATCCGTTGGAGACTGCCTGCCACGACTGCGGTACCTCGAGCGTGAGACTGTAGCGCGCCTTGATGTCGGGTTGATTGAAGCAGGGGAATGCGGTCGCGGCCCTGTCAGGTACGAAGAGTGAGTAAAGGAATTCCGGTTGTCTGTTGAGCGCTCCGTCACTCGAGACAAAGTCGATCTCGATGTCCTCTTCCCCTCCCTTGAGCGCGGCTGCATCGATGACAACGTGACCGTCCGGAATTGTGAAGGGCGCGACCGATCCAGCGGAGCGAACGGATGAAATGCTGCCTGCCTTTGTGTCGAAGTCGAGAACCAGAGGCGAGTTCCGCGCATCATATTTGAGGCGCAGTCTGAGTTTCCCGGTAACGCGCGCGGCTGTGTCGGGCGGAATGACGAAGGAAAGTTGATAGCGCACATCTGACACGCTGCTCTTGCGGAAATCGGCGAGCGCCCTGGAGACACCAGGTGCGACATCAGGCATTCTGGGCGTACATCCTCCAAGAACCAGTGCCGCAACAATGCATGCAACGACTCTCTTCACCTATTCTCCTCGTCGGTGATGTGCCCACTGTTGACGCTACCACTCTACATTCACGCTGCGCAGGGTTCCACAAACGTTAGCAGCCCGGACCTTATTCGAGTAGCGGCGCTCGCGCTGATCGCGGTCTCGCTTCATCTTTGAGTCAACGATCCAACGGAGGTCTCGTATGTGGATGGGATATCGCGCCATTGTGTTGAGCGTAATGCTCGCCGCACTGCCCAGTGTAGTTGAGGCGCAGCGGAACACGCAAACGGGGCCGGGTGGCGGCGGCAGCCCTCATTTCAGAAGCGAGTGGACGATCGATAGCGCGAAGATCGCCATCTCGTACGGCCGGCCATCGCTCAGGGGACGCCCTGAGGGGCAGATGATGCCTCTCAACGCCATATGGCGGACAGGTGCGGACACAGCAACGCGGATCGTGACTGACCGGCCACTGGTCTTCGGCACTGTCAGACTCGCGGCAGGCACCTACACGATCAACACGCAGCCGGGCGCAACATCGTGGACGCTCATCCTTGGCCGCATGGCGACTCCGGGACAGCCGGGGATTCCGTATCTAACCGAACACGAAATCGGGCGCGTTCCTCTGCTGCTGGGCAAAACAGCCGCGCCCGTGGAGCAGCTTTCAATTCATATCGATGATCGGGTCACAGGGGCAACGCTCCGCATCGAGTGGGGCACAACGAGCGTGACTGTCCCGTTTACAGTCGGGTCGGAATCGAATCTGCGCGAGATGGCAGCCTCGCTGATGCTGTTGCTCAATATCGATACCTCAACGGTGCGATTTGCAAGAACAGGCGACGGCTTTCCTCTCGCACTTCTTTCGCGAGGTGCGATTGTTCTGGGTGCAACGGATGAGGGAACTGGCCGCTCTACTACCTTCGTCGCATTTCCGTCCGATTTCCGCGGGGCAGTTGATTCGTTGCGCGATCGCATGCTCATCACCGGATGGCGTCCCATTGAAAGTCCGACGCCGGCAGCGAGTGGAGGACGCGGTAGCACTCCTCCGCAAGGTGGCCGCGGCCCTGCGACTCTGTTGCCCACCTACTGGTGTCCCAACGGTGATTCTCTGCAGGCTACCTGGGTGCGTTCAGTCGCGGCAACGACGATCGCAAGACTGCAACACTCCCGCAGTGCACGCGGATTCTCCTGCTCATCACCGACGGACCTGACACGCCGATACGAGAGCAGTGGCAGCAACGAATCCATCGAAATCGAATTCCTGAACACTGTTCTGCGAGACTTCGGCTTTGAGTCCTATCGCATCCGTCTCGGCGACGGCGACAGCACCATTGCATGGGCCACGACCGCTACCCAAATGACACCGCTCGGCGTAGCAACATTTTCCTTCGGGAACGTGACGGTTGCGCACAGCGAGTTGAGCCCGGATCAGGTGTTGCAAGGCATTGCCGAGCGTGCGCGTTCCGAAGGCTTCGAAAGAGGCGCGGAGCGAGCGCGTGTCTCCACCGAGGTTGGCTTCGAGCGATCCGGGTACAAGGCTGAAGCTTATGCCGATTTCTGCCGACCGCCTTTCGTAGTGTCGGTAAGCGCGTATCCGCGCATCCCAACGGGCAGCAGAGTAGCGATCATGCACGCTCGTTCTGAATTCGTCCCCTGCAAAAGCACAGGCGCTTCAGCACAACAGGCGGGCGGCCACCCAGCAACATTTCTCAAGTCGCCGAACGGCACTCAACACAAGCTGATTGGCCGCTCTTCCTCACGATCCAACGGGACTGTCACTCGCTTTGAGTCGAACGCCTCCGTCAGAAGCACAGGCTCGCTCGACAGTCTGCTGCAACACTATTCGGAGCAGCTTGAGGTGCAGGGCTGGACTGTTGCTGATTCCGCGCGGACACAAACGCTCGTTTCCCGGCATTTTCGCTTAACGACCGTCGGTGTTCTGTGGAGTGCGGAGCTCACACTCGAACCCCAGAGCGCACCGAGCTCGTTGATCAATTTGCGCTTTAGCGCGCGCCGATAAGGCGAATCGTCGCTAGACCTTTGAATCGCTGAGCGCCACCCACTCTGCGCGGCGAATGGAGGCGATAACGGCTTCAATCACTTCCATGTTGGCGACCGAATCCTCGATTGCCGTCGCAACTGGTGTGTCGTTGAGTACAGCCTCCGCGAAGTGATCTCCCTGAAGTGTGTACTGGTCGCAAATGGGGAGAGCGATTTCCTCCGTCTTGCCTTGGTGCTCGTGCCATATTCGGCATGCTCGATCTGGAGGAGCGTTGAATGGAATCTCGATCTCTATTCGCCCATCAGTGCCCAGAATGTTCACGCGCTGATACGGTGCCAGTTGCGTTGAACATGTGAAGGTTGATGTGCCGCGGCCAAAATCGAGAATCGCAGAAACCAGTCGGTCAGTTTTGAAGTGCGGATCATATTCGAGCATCCCAAGTACCCGCTGCGGCTCAGCCTCGTACAGAAGGCGCGACAGCGAAATGGCATAACACCCGATATCCATCAGCGCGCCGCCGCCGATGTCCGCACAGTTGCGGATGTTCTGAGGATCGTTGTTGAAGTATGAGAAAAAGGTCTGAATCGCGCGGATATCACCGATCTTTCCGTCGCGCGTAAGCTGGCGCGCGGTCTCCCACTGCGGGTGATGCTTGTACATGAAGCCTTCCGTCAGCTTGAGGCTCGGATGTTTTCGTCCCTCATCGAGTAGTTGCCGCGCCTCGCTGGAAGAGAGTCCGATCGGTTTTTCGCAGAGTACATGTTTGCCCGCTTGGAGCGCCCTTATTGACCACGGCACGTGCAGATGATTCGGCAACGGATTGTAGATCGCGTCAACATTGGGGTCGGCGAGCAGATCTTCGTAACTACCGTACGATTTCGGAATGCCCAGGCGTGCGGCGACGGACCTTGCGCGATCGCGATCGCGCGACGCAATCGCAACAACTTCTGTAAACATTCCGCGTCGCATTGCTGGAATGACTTTATTAACAGCGATGCTCGCGGTGCTGAGTACTCCCCAACGAAGCTTCATTCTGTCATTCCCGTGCCGCCGGAGATCCGGAGAGGACGACCCTGGATTCCCGCTTTCGCGGGAATGACGGGCGGTTGTAGTGGATTCCGAATTGGGACGGCCAACATGGGTTCCGGCTTTCGCCGGAATGACAGGTGAATGGGTTCCGGCTTTCGCCGGAATGACAAGTGAGTGAGTTCCGGCTTTCGCCGGAATGACAAATCAATGCTAGGGTCTCTTCGCCAGGCGCAGGATTATTGTGGCGTGAGCCGGAATGGGACCAACTGTCACTGTGCCCGCGCTAATGGTTGACACCTGCTTCGTCCAGAGGTTGCGCGCGCTGTATGTTGCGCTCGCATCGAGGCCGAGTTGCGCGAATGTTGCGGCGGCGCCGGTCCAGGGAGAGGTGGTGTCGTTCCAGAATGCTACGGCCACGTCCTGGTTGGCGAGCGGCTTTCTGAAAACCCAGTGACCGTCGTCGTTGCTGACCGTGAATGCCTGGATGCCGAGCGAGTCCTGATTGATCGCAATCACATCGCGATTCAAATAGATCTCCAGATTCTGCTTCTGCATGTTCGGGATTTCGGCGCCAATGATGAGTGGCGATGCCACCATTGCCCAAAGGCTCATGTGAGTGCGCGCCTCATCAACGGTGAGGCCGCTCGCACCAACCTGTTCGCCGATCCGATGCGCCATCGTTGCCGGCGTAGTGAGAGCTATCCCGGTTCCTGCACCGCGGACTACCGCATTGATTGAGTGCGCGTTGCTCAATGGTCTATCGAACGTGATTCCCGTTCCCGGTTTGCTCTGATTGCGTACGACGGCTCCGTCCTTGTGCGCACTGCGCAGTGCCGCGGACAAGGTGACGCCAGTACCGATACCTCGTGCCGCCGCGCCGACATCATGCGCCCTGGTAAGCCGGGATACAGTTATTCCAGTTCCCGTACCGCGAGCGACAACGGAACCGCCGTGAGGTTTCGTTAAGGGCGCAGTCAGAGTAACGCCGGTGCCAGTGCCTCGGATCGATTTGCCCGCGCCCGGAGCCTGGCCCTGTCCCTGCCCAGTTCCCGTCCTGCCGAGGTCGTGCGCCATTCTAAGTGGAGTAACAGTGATGCCGGTGCCCTGCCCTCGCGTAGCGCTGCCGGTGCGATGCGCCTTTGTCATTGGCGTGACATCAATACCGGTTCCCGTTCCGCGAACGCGATCGAGCGCGAGATGTGCAAAGCTCAATGGCTGCGACACCGTAACGCCTGTCCCCTCAGCACCAGCAGTCCCCACGACAGTGATCGTTCTGATCTCGTGCCTCTTTCCAACGCCAACCGCCAGCTGCTCACCGACAACGAATCCAGCAATGTTGGTGACCTTGACGTTTGTCTGGCCGGCTGTGGCGCGCGCAGCAACTGTAGTTGCGGGGCCAGCGGCAGTACCGATGCTCCGGACCATGGTTGTCTCGAAATTCGCTCCGCCATATTCCATGACTTGCATCGGCTCGCCCACGACGAATCCAGCGATACTGGCAACTCTGATATTCGTTCCGCCAACGGCAACGGGAGCAACCGTCTGTGTTACCGCGCCAGCCGCGGTTCCAATGCTCACAACTGTTGCAGCTTCGGTAGGCGCACCAACAGGGACTGCACCCGATTCAACGATCGCGAACTGCTCGCCGACAACAAAGCCGGTGATGTTGGCGACCTTCACATTTCTCGCACCAACAGCTGCAGGAGCAATCATGATGCTGTTGGGGCCAGCTGCAGTTCCGATGCTCGCAATGGTTGCAACTTCGGCATTACTGCCCGTGCCTATGGCAATTTGCTGTTCCGCAACCAATCCGGCGATGCTCGCAACTTTCACGACCCGATCACCAACGGCGGTTGGCGCAACCGTAGTTGTTGCAGCCGCAGCCGCGGTGCCGATTGCAGTCACCGTAGCGCGCTCAATTCTCGTTCCCGTCTTGATTTCAAGCGGTTCGCCAACGACGAAGCCATCAACGTTGTTGACCTTGATGTTCGTGGCGCCAACAACAGTCGGCGCAATAATGGTTCGGGGTGCGCCAGCGGCCGAACCAACATTTCTGATTGTTGCTCTCTCCAGCGCAGCAGCGTTGTCGATAGTAAGCGTGTCTCCAACAGACAACTCGGCCACATTACCAACATGAATGGTTGTCGTACCGGCGGTGATTACGGTCGCAAGCGCAGTCGACACACCAGCCGTTCCAACAGCAGTGATCGTGCGTGATTCGAATGTCCCGGTCGGCAGCGGATAAGCGCCGTAAGGGAAGTTCATGCCACTGCCTGTCAGCGGAGCACCAGTAACAGGATGAACAAAATCGGGGCCGCCGCCCTTCACCGATTCAACGAGAATCTTGTTCCCGACGACCATGCCGTCGATGCTGCCAACCTTGATATTCGCAGCACCAGCTGGCGCGGCAGCAAAAATATTCACTGGTGCCCCAGCTGGAGTCCCCCTTGCTGCGACAATGAAACTCTCGACGACGCCCGTACCTGGACGATTTGCTCCCGAATCCCAATTGCTCCCAACTCTGATGGGTGCACCAACGATGTTATGCTGGCTCATTGGCGATGTGACCTGAATGATCGTGTCACCGATAGCGACCGGCGCAGCGAGAGTGCTGTACCCACCTGAGTTGTTGATATCGTGACCGCCATTCCCGATCTCCATCATGTCGGGATTGTTGAAGTGCCCGGGTCCGGCGAATTCACGGTAGTTCTGATTGGAGATCGCGTTGTTTCGCATGCTGCTATAAGTGGCGCTGATATCGCCTGTGGTGCGCCAGTTGTTTCCCAGCTGAGATGCCCATAACCACGCCTGGCCGGCGCGTGTGAAGTCGCAGATTTCGACGAGGATTTTTCTGCCGGTTGCGAGCAGCGCTTCGGTCAAAATGCTGTAGCGGTTGTAGAAAGCATTCGGGTCGTTTGGCAGACCGCCGTTGCATGTGTCGAACTTGAAAAAGTCGACGCCCCAGTCCGCGTAGTCCTTCGCATCAATTGCCTCGTATCCGAAATCGGCCATCACGTTCTGGCAGGTCGAGGAGCCGTGCGTGCTGTACAAACCAAACTTGAGACCTTGCGAGTGGATGTAGTCGCCCAGTGCTTTCATTCCGCTGGGGAACCAGACGGGATCCGCTACGAGATGACCGTTGATGCGACCGGCGTGATTTCTTTCCAGCCCGGTGAGGTTGCGACCAGCCTGCCAGCAGTCATCGAGGTTGACGTATTCGTATCCAGCTTCGCGCATGCCGTTGGTTGCCATCGAGCGCGCGGTGGCCTTGATCAGGTCTTCAGTGATCCACGGGCAACCATATGCGTTCCATGTACTGAAGCCCATGGTCGGCGTGAGTCCCAGTCCGTTGTAGAAATCGATGTCTCCCTGTTGCGGGATTACGGGGCGCGCGGTTGTGACAGCTTGCGGAACAGCCACCGCTCCGACTGTGACAACGAATGATGTAGTGAATAACGCGGCCAGCAAGACGCCGACGCACACCCTGGACCAACGAATAGATCTACGCATATCCGATCAACGCTACACGTCTCTGTGCGCACGATCAAGAACGGGGACAGGTCCGCGGGGGACAGGTCCGCGGGGGACAGGTCCGTCGGGGACAGGTCAATCCGACGTGTCCCCCGCGGACCTGTCCCCGACGGACCTGTCCCCGTTATGGCGCATGATTGACCGGCACAAAAGCTATCAATACGATTCGAGGACACCGATTCTCCGCGTCATCAAATGGGAGATGCCATGAGCAAGAAGATCGCGCGTCGTGATTTCCTGAAGGCCGCACCGGCAGCCGCCGTCCTCGCCTATTCGACCAGGGCTGACCACCTCATGAGCCCAACTCCGAATATCGCCCCGGCCAGCGTGGAGCAGGCCACCACTTCGCCTTCGGCGCCATCGCGATCAAAGCCCGCCGACGTAAGAATAGGATCCACACGCTACACGCCAGTGGAGGATTATCCGATCCGGCCGAACAGCTTCTCCGAGGTGAAACTCAGCGACACTTTCTGGAAACCCAAGGTAGCAACCAACGCCACGGCAACGATTCCATTTGAAGTGAAGAAGTTCGCTGATGGTGGATTTGGTCGCGGCCTCAATGGCGGTGTGCTCGAAGCGGCTATCCTCTCACTGCGCACCCACCCTGATCCACAACTGCAGGCCCAGGTCGATGCCAGGATTCAGTCGCTGTTACAAAGCGACGGAGGAGCAGCGCGCGTGGGAAATGGCGGCTTTGAAATCGCCGCCACCTGGTACCAGATAACGGGCAAACGGGATCTGCTCGACAACGCCATCAGATCTGCCGCGAACCTGTACGAAGATTTTCAGGTGCGCAATCCTCCGTTTTCCGGAGGGGAACGTGATGCCATCAACTGCACACAACTCTACCGGGTCACGCACGACAAAAAACATCTCGATCTGGCGAAGCATTACCTCGACATCCGCGGCCTGGAGAACTCTGTGAACCGCAGTCGCCACAACCAGTCATACAAACCGGTGCTGGAGCAGCGCGAAGCAGTTGGTCATGCGGTGAACTGCGCGACACTCATGGTTTCCCTGACTGATGTTGGTGTGCTGACCGGGCTGCGCGCGTACTTCGACGCGGCACAGCACATGTGGCGCGACGCAGTCGAGCGGAAGATGTACGTCACTGGCGGTGTCGGTAGCTCGGGCAACGAAGGTTTTGCGGAGCCGTACTGGCTTCCAAATACTTCCGCTTACGCCGAGACTTGCGCGGTTTTGATGTTCATGACGCTGAATCAGCGTTTGTTCATGGCGACGGGAGACAGCAAATACATCGACGTGCTGGAACGCGGCATGTACAACAACGCCCTCTCGGGCATTGCCGCGGAAGGCAATCGTTTCTTCTACGTGAACCGACTGGCTAGCGCGGGCGACGGACGCGACGAGCGCTGGCAGCAAGCGTCCCTCGAGTGCTGCCCTCCAAATCTGGTGAGGTTCCTCGCGGGGATGCCCGGCCTCATATACGCGCACGACAAGCGTGGCTCGATGTACGTGAATCTCTACGTTTCGAGCGAGACGTCCTTCGAGATAAACAACAAACCTGTTGCGCTCTCTGTAGAAAGTGAGATGCCCTGGGGTGGGAAGTCCGTCATCAGGATTTCCCCACCTGAGCCAATGCGTGCGGCGCTGAAACTGCGGATCCCCTTGTGGGCAAGGAATCAGCCGGCGCCCGGCGATTTGTACAGTTACGCGAGTAAGAGCGACACGCCGATTGCGGCATCGCTCAACGGCAAGCGACTCAGCGCAGCGCCCGACAAGTCAGGCTATCTCACCCTCGACCGTGTCTGGGCAAGCGGCGATGTTGTCGAGATCGAATTCCCGATGGAAGTTCGTCGCGTTGTTGCGCATCCAAAAGTGAGAGATTGTCAGCGCAAAGTCGCCATCGAGAGAGGACCAATTGTCTACTGCGCCGAATGGCCCGATGCCGGAAGTCAGCACGCTCTGGGGCTCATGGTCGATAGTAACGCCGAATTGCGGCCAGCGGTTGATCAATCACTCTTCGGCGGTACGACGGTCATTAACACCGCCGCCAGAAGTGTCACTAATCCCGACTCACTTATGCAACCGATCAGGTTGATACCGTATCATCTCTGGGCCAACCGCGGAGTCGGCGAGATGAGCGTGTGGTTGTCGACGGCCGAATACGCCATCGGCGACGTGGGCCCTGCCGAGGGTTTCATTTTCTACATCAATCCGAACTATGCAAGAGATGGATGGCGCTACCTCGAGGCTGCGCCATACGATCAAAGCGCAGGCGCGAAGTGGGGTTGTTTTCGGCGGCTCATCCCGGGAGCGCGCGGGACCGCGGTGGGAACTGGCAAGCAGAATACCATTGACATGATGGCGGCGTGCACTGAGCGCGGCTCGGCCGCGGATCTTTGCGCCAACTTCAATCTGAACGGCATTGGCGGCTGGTTCCTTCCGTCACGTGATGAACTCGCCTTGATGTACAAGAATCTCCATGCAACACGCCTGGTGGATTTTGGAGATTCTGGCAAGATCGACAACTTCACCTATTGGGCTTCATCGCAGCAGACAGCTGACATGGCCGCGCACACAGACTTTCCCGACCTGGGACGACAGCATGGCGACGACAAGGATTTCCCGAGGCGAGTCAGAGCAATAAGGACACTCTGACGCGGTAATACCGGCTGGTCACGCCACGCAAACCAGCATCGTAATGCTAGACTCCATCTGTGAGCCAAACCCGGTTTGCGCGCTCCGCTGCCATCATAATCACCCTTGTCCTCATCATGGGCATCGGGACATGGTATGTCTTCCGCACGTCTCGACCTGGACGGTCGCGTGCAACAGAGGTATCGGCGGGCCTCTTTCACACATGCGTTGTACTCGAGGACAGGACCGGACGATGTTGGGGCGCCGATCTCGCCGGCGGGCTCGGCGCCGGGACAACCAGCGAGCGGAGTACCACTCCTGTAGCAGTCGCAGGGCTCGCGGACATTGTCGCGGTGGCCACCGGCTTCTATCACACGTGCGCGATAATCGAGGGTGGAACGGTGCGCTGCTGGGGCTCCAACCGCCGCGGCACGCTCGGCGATGGGACAACGTCAGATCGCCTCGGACCAACACCCGTCACTGAACTCGACGGAGTCACTGCGATCAGCTCGCATGGTGAGTTTGCCTGTGCTGTTCTTGCTGACGGCACCGCGCAGTGCTGGGGGTCCAACGAGTACGGCGCGCTGGGTGACGGAACACTTCAGGATCGACCAACACCAGGAGTTGTGCCGGGGCTACCGAAGGTGAGCGCGATCAGCGCCAGTACCGCCCACACATGTGCCATTCTCGCAGATGGCAGCGTGCAATGTTGGGGGCTGAATGCATGGGGTCAGATCGGCGACGGAACGAAGACGAATCACCTGACTCCGGTGCAAGTGCCCGGATTGTCGACGGCCACAGCGATCGCTGCCGGGAATCGCCACACATGCGCCATTCTCGCTGACAAAACCGTACGCTGCTGGGGATCCAATGCATCGGGCCAGATCGGAGATGGAACAACAATGGATCGCCTCGTGCCCACAACCGTTTCTTCACTGACCGGCGCCGAGGCGGTGAGTGTGGGCACCGCGCACAGCTGCGCTCTGCTCCTCGATGGAACTGTCAGTTGTTGGGGGAGTATCCGTGGACATGGGCAAAACGCAGCAACGCGCGCAAAGCTGATGCCGGAGCCCGTCGCAGGACTTTCCAATGTCAAGCGCATTTCCGGGTTCGGCTCACATACCTGCGCTGTACTCAGAGACGGAACCGTTGCGTGTTGGGGCGGGAACGACGCTGGGCAGCTTGGAGACGGATCACGCACGGACCGGGGCGACCCGGTACGCGTGGCTGGTATCAAATGAGATGATACCGAACTGTGAGATGTCCAATAGTCTAGCTCGCTCGGTTGCGCCAGGATTGTAATCCAAGTCATAGGAGATTGAGGCATCCGCCTCCATTTTTCACACTGCCCCAGCAGGGCCTCATTGCCCGGCTCTGACCCGCTGACCTCTAAACTTCCCACTTGCTGAATGCCTTACAACAACCACGCCGGTAGCGGCGCGCTGACTCCTGTTGTCAACCAACGCCGCAACTGGAGCACGCGGCTGCTCTCATCGCTTTTTCGCCGCCCCGGACCAGTGCCCTACTGGCCACTTCTTGTTGTCTTCGGCGCAATCGCGATCGGCGTCGCGGTCGTCGCGTCAGCGCGGCCAGTGTCTGCTCCGATTCCCGCTATTCCATATTCCGAGTTCGCCGCCGCGCTTGCCGCAGGTGACATAGCCGAGATCGTGGTTGAACAGGGCGGCAGCAGCGTTGAAGCTACTTTTCGCCGTCCGCGTGCATTGGATGGAAAAGACACGCGCGTTGTAACAGCATCTCTTCCCATCCGATCCGTCTCTCTTTCCGACCTGGAGCGCTGGAGCGCGACAGGAGCCACGATCAACGTCCGAGGTGTCCGGTCGGCACGTGATCCGCAGGTTGTGATGCAGCTCGTGAGTCTCGTGGTGCTTGTCGCGGTCGTGCTGTTTGTTGTTGCGCGCGTCGCACCGCGCACAGGTATCAAGGGGAAGTTCGTTGCGACCCCGCCGGAGCGCCAACTCACCCTTGCGGATGTTGGCGGAGCCAATGAAGCACAGCTTGATCTGCGCGACGTCATTGCATTTCTGAAAGATCCCGCCCAGTACACCGCGATTGGCGCAAAATGTCCGAGGGGAGTGCTGCTCGTCGGTCCACCCGGCACGGGAAAAACTCTGTTGGCCCGTGCCGTCGCCGGAGAGGCAGGTCGTCCCGTTATCATTGCGGCAGGTTCCGACTTCAGCGAGATGTACGTTGGCGTTGGCGCGCGCCGCGTTCGCGAACTCGCCAAGCTCGCCCGCGAACAGGCCCCCTGCATTGTCTTTATCGACGAATTCGAATCGCTTGGCGGACGACGCGGACGTCCCAACCGTTCCAGCGAGGAAGAGGTGACCCTCAACCAGCTGCTGGTTGAGATGGACGGCATCGCGGGGAACGAGGGCGTGATTTGGATGGCCGCAACCAATCGCGAAGACATGCTCGACCCCGCGGTGCGCCGCCCGGGACGATTCGATCGCGTAGTCGAGGTATCGTTGCCGTCGCAAGCGGATCGACGTGCGATTCTGCAAATTCACGCCGGAAAGAAAAAGCTTGCCGCTGACGTGGACTTCGACCGGCTTGCTGCGCTCACCGTTGGACATTCCGGCGCCGATCTCGCAAACCTGCTGAACGAAGCCGCAATTGTTGCAATGCACGATCAATGCGAGACAATCAGTGCGATGCACATTGAGCAAGCGCGCGACAGAATCCTGCTCGGTCGTATGCGATCGGGCGTCGTGGTCAGCGATGCCGAGCGACGAGTGATTGCGGTGCACGAAGCGGGGCACGCGATTGTCGGGCTGGTGGCGTGCCCGGACGATAAACTGCACAAGGTCACGATCGAAGCTCGCGGCCGTTCGCTGGGCGCGGCTCACTTCGCGCCGGAAACGGACAGACATTTGTATCCGAAGCGATACCTCGAAGGTATGATCGCCAAAGCGCTCGGCGGACGTGCTGCGGAGCTGGTTTTCTTCGGGGCCGACGAAGTGACCTCAGGTGCTGGCAGCGATCTCGTTCAGGCCAGCGGAATCGCACGACGGATGGTAGCGGAGCTGGGAATGAGTCCCGAGGTGGGGCTGGTGTGCGCAGAGGCCGCGGCGGGGAACGGTCAACTGAGTGGCGACATGCAGAAGCAGATCGATAGCGGTGTGCGCGCGTTGACGAATGCGCAGGCTGAACGTGCCGAGTCGATAGTCCGACAGCATCGCGCTGCGGTGGAAGCGGTGGCCGCGGCGTTGCTGGAGCGCGATACATTGCCCGCAAGCGACGTCATTGCTATCGCAGAAGAATTCGGAGCTATTGAAAGCGCTCGCGCTTGATTGGACCGCATCAAGGCCGGCCGGTCGAGTCGTCCGGGGCACCACTGGGCGAGAGCCATGCGGTGATGATCATGGTTCACGGCCGCAATGCCGGGCCGCGAAACATTCTTGATGTTGCTCGCGTGCTCGACCGCCCCCGATTCACCTTTCTCGCGCCCGCGGCTGCGAACAACACTTGGTACCCCTTCAGCTTCATGGCGGAAACACAGAGCAACGAACCGGGGCTCTCATCCGCGCTCGCCATGCTGCGTGCTCTCGTCGATGACGTCATCTCAAAGGGCATCCGTCGCGAACACATTATGCTACTGGGCTTCTCTCAGGGCGCGTGCCTGACAACCGAATTCGCCGTCCGTAACGCAGCGCGTTATGGCGCTGTTGTAGCGTACAGCGGCGGCCTCATTGGACCGCCCGGCACGAAATGGAACAATGAGGGCTCTTTCGCAGGAACTCCCGTTTTCTTCGGATGCAGCGATGTCGATGCACACATTCCCAAGGAACGGGTCGACGAAAGTGCGGAAGTGTTCACACGAATGGGCGCCATAGTCACCAAGCGCCTCTATCCGGGCATGGGCCACATGGTGAATGACGATGAGATCGTGTTCACGCGCGTGCTAATGGACAGCATTCTCGCCGAGACTATACCGGCGCGGCCGTAGGCATCCGAGCGCGCGTCTCGAGCAAGATCTCGATCGCGTCGGCGACGTGAACTTCGTTGATGTGATGTTCGCCGCGCTCCACTCGTAGCTCGTACGCCTTGATCAGAACATCAACAGCACGAAATCCTTCCGGTGTCTCGAACTTGTAGCACGCCAGTTCAACCTTGAGTCCATTGGCATCGTGCAGGTAGATGGAATCCATGAAACCGCGATCGCGCTGGATGAACTCGATGCCGCGCTCCCGCAACCGTTCCGGTGCCTGAATGAATGTGGCCCGGGAGACATTAAATGCAATGTGTTCAACGCATCCGATTTCGCGTGGGGCATCGCGACGCGCGTCCTCTCTCGACTCGTTGGTGAATACGGTCAGAAGGCGCCCATCACCCGGATCAAAGTACAGATGGTTCTCATCCGGCTTTCCCAGGTTGGGCTGCTCGAAAATGAATGGCATTCCCAGGACGCCCTGCCAGAAATCCACTGCGCTCTGCTTCGTTGATCCAACGATCGTGATATGGTGCACGCCCTGCACCTGAGTCTTTCGCATCGAACTCCTCCCAAAACTGTCCCATTCAGCGCTGTTCACTGCAGCGCTTTTCGCGTAGCGCAGCGCAGCTGCAGCGCCCTTCTCCGCAGCGCTTTTCCTGCGGCGCTTCCTCTCGCAGCGCTTCTCATTGAAGCGCCTTTAAGTACGGCGCTTCAGAAACAGCGCTTCAAGGAACCGCGCCGCGAGGAAAGCGCTTCAGAGAAAGCGCTCCCCTTCAGAGCGCTTCCGGAAACTGCGCTGCTATGACCTGCGCTACAAAGGGTAATCATCTCGGCGCGCTAGCGGACTGCAGCTTGGCTTTGCCGCCAACGACGGGGAAGCTGAACGACGATCCATCCAGATCCAGGGTCAGTTCACTTCCCGGTGCGGGTCTCAGCGTAAATCCGCTGTCGCTGGAGAGAATCATGATGGCGAGTTGCTGCCCGGGGAAAATGATCTGATCATCGGCCTGCAGCGGGAAGGTCATCGTATAGAACTGGCCTGGCTTGAGCGGTTCGCCCTTCGCCATTGTTGTGTAGTCTTCTGCTCCCTTCAATGACTTGTAGTTCTGTGGGTCAGCCCATCCACGCGTTACAACTCCCACCTGACCTGCACTGCCGAGTCGCGCGGAATCATATGGTAGCGTTACGAGATAGACGGAGAGATTCACCGCAGGCTTGCTTGCCGCAAGCTTGAGAGTGACCAGTGTGCGACCGGACAGGTGAACTGAATCCTTGAAGACCGGCAGCGCATAGAGCAACCGATTCGGTGATGACGCGGCCAGGGCCATTGCCGCGGGTGATACTCGATAATCATCGACCAACTTTTCGGTCCCCTGTTTCCCTGGCGCCGAAAGAGAAAGCATTCCCACTGCGCCGCCGCCCTTCGCCGGATGCACCACGACAGGTGCTGATCCGGCGACCGGGAAATCCGCAAAGAAGGTTGGGCCGGCAGCAGGAGCACCACCGCGACCACGTCCACCAGCAGGTGCGCCAGCGACGGGGGCTGGAGCGGCAGCAGGAGCGGGAGCGGACGACTGGACAATCATAGCGCGCGGCAGAGTGTCGACTCCGTTCTCGACACCATATAGGTAGTGCGCCCACCACTTCGCTTGAATGTCCGCCGGTGGCGGCGCTCCATGTCCACCCTGGCTCATGAAAATCTTGGCAGACGGATTGATTTTCTTGAGTGCATCCCACATTCGCACCGTGTGCTCGGGCATCACATTCCAATCATTGAACCCATGCGCGAAAAGCACCGCGGCCTTCACATTCTTGATCAGCAACATCTGATCACGGTCGGCCCAGAATTGATTGAAGTCGCCGCTCTGCCGATCTGCTTCACGCGCGAAAATTCCGTCGCGCCAGATCTCGTCGCACTTCTCGCGCACACGGCCGGTGTGTATGAAGTCGTACAGTTCGTGAATGTCCTCGCCGAGATAACCACCGGGAGAACGCACGAGTCCATAAGATCGGTAATAGCGGTACTGCGATGTATTGGGAGAAACAGGAATGATCGCTTCGAGCCCCTTCACTCCAGTCACGGCCGCGGCAAGAGGCATCGTGCCTTCATAGGAGGATCCTGTCATTCCCACCTTGCCGTTGGACCATGAGGTTGCGCTCACCTCAACATTGCCTTCGAGAGTTGTGAATCCTTTGGCGCGGCCGTTGAGCCAGTCGATGGCGAATTTCGGAGTGATGTTCTCTATCGAATCACCGACGGTGGGACAGCCACTGGAAAGCCCTGTACCTGAGTTCTCCACCGTGACTGCAGCGAATCCGCGCGCGACCCACTGTGTGGGTCCCGCTTTGAGGCGCATCGTATCGGTGAATGCGCGAAAGACCGGAATGGTGCGTGGAGGAGATGGTGCGCCGAGTTCCTGGTGTACGTCCCAGTCAACAGCATTGCCGTTGGTCGCGGCGATATACGGCGACGAGAGCAACAGTATTGGAATCTTGAGTCCGGCTTTTTCCGCAGCGCCCGGGCGAGTGACCTGCACATGAACGCGATCCAGTTTGCCATCGCGGTCGCTGTCGAAATTGGTTTGGACCCAGAGCGATTGTCTTATGATTTGCGCGGTGTCCGCGAACTCGAGAACGGGTTGCATCATGCCGTCCCTGACTACAGGTCCGAGCTTGCCGTTGGCGCCAATGCCGGAGACTGGGGGAATACCTGGGTCACCGCCGCGCCCCTGGGCGTTGATGCTGCCGGTGAGAACGAACGAGAGAGTGGTAATCGCCAGCGCGAGTGGACGGCGCGACCTTACTCTATTGAACATATTTAGTCCCCGGATCTTGATGGTCGAACGAAGTCGAAACCTGAAAATAGCTCAAATTTGGTCATTCCCGCGAAGCTTGTCCCAGCGATGGGGGGAGCGGGAATCCAGAAATTCTCCCATCCGTCATTCCCGCGAAGCGGGAATCCAGTGTCGTTTACCTTGGATTCCGGCCTTCGCCGGAATGACATATACCGGCCGCAATCTTCCTATCAATCCACCACAGAAAGCCGAAACACATCGAGCGCCCAACCTCCGTTGGGCAGCGCGCGGTGCTGGTAGACGAGGCCAGCGCCAAAGAGTTCCACGCGACCGAGAAGCTGTACGCGCGCAATCATGCGAGGGCGCACGCTGAGGGACGACGCGTATGACAGCTGCCGCAGTGCTGTGGCGCCAACCACATCGATAACCGTGCGATATCGCGCGCCTTCATCGCTCGCGCTGGCGTCGCGAATCGTCAGCCCGCTGACCCACAAGCGCCGCTCGCAGTCGGTCCTGCCGAGCGCTGCCCGTTCTGCAGCGCTCATGAGAATCGTGCAGCCATTCTGGTCGAACCACAGTCCGGTAATTCGCGGAGCCTCCGGCAGTGTTCTGCCCCGTCGATACTCGCTGGAGTCGCGCGTTGGTAGCCACGATGCGGCGACTTCGATCGCCTGCGCCCACGGGTTTCCGCCCGTTGAGCTAGTCCCCCAATAGTCGAACAGATTGATCCGATAGCGATCCGCGCTCGCTGTCCAAAGCGTGCCCTTGCTGAACTCGAGCGACACGCTCAGAACGATGTCGTTGCAATCGCGACACGCGTTGCTCGAAGCCAACGAATCGCGCGCGAAGCCGTGACTGTCGATTCTTGCTGGAAGGAGGGGACCATACCAGCCAGCAAAAACTGCGAACACTGGATGTGGTAGCGTTGATGGAGCAGTGACTAAGAGACCACCAAGCCCCATCACGCCCATGATGGAGTATGCGTCCCGGAATGTTTCCGAGCCGTCGACGCATGACGGTAGTAGTCCGCAGATCGCACTACCGGCGGAGTCGAAGTGCCACTGCGTTGCGCCGTCGAAGACGTGGGCCCATCCAGACATATCGATGAGCGGAGCCACGCCTCGCGCGGAGGGATCCGCACGTATAGAGCGCCAGTTGTGAAAGCGGATGAACCGACCCGTGCTGTCCACGACTGCAATGCGCGGTCCTGGCTCAACGACCACAAGGTAGTGCCCACTCGAATCGCGCACGATCCGCGAGTCGCGTCCGGTTGCGGCGCCCGGAATCTCGCCGACCGTGAACAGGCGGGTCACCTCGATGCGACAGGTTGCACATGCCGGGTCGCCCGAAATACTCGTCGTCTGTGCAGGCGCCTGCGCGTACAGCGACAGCGGGACCGCAACTGCAATGGCGCTAAGTAGGAAAGGTCTCATGTGTGAATGACGGTCCGACTACCGCTTCCGTTGAAAAGCGGAATCGCGGAAAGACGACCCTGGGTTCCCGCTTTCGCGGGAATGACACACTACCCCGATGGATTCCCCCACAGTCCTTCCGATGCCACATTAGAGCATCATGTCACCATTTCGGAGAGATCAAATGCACTGGTCCTTCACCCCCGTCAGCCGCGCAGTCGCAGTCGCCTGCGTGCTCCCATTCGCCAGCCTCGTTGCTCAATCGAACGCCGGCACCACTTCCTCAGGCGCGGCCGCGACAGCAGCGCCGGCACGCGGCGCGGCAGGAACGAAAGTTCTCAACCTCGACGACTATGGGCGCTGGCAACGCATCAGCGGAACCGCCATCTCCGCCGACGGCAGATGGATGATGTACACGCTGACACCCAACGAAGGGGGTGGACCAACGTTGCACGTCAAGCCGCTTGATGCGGGCAGC
>CAZKXZ010000012.1:0-97049 GCA_964556695.1 uncultured Gemmatimonadales bacterium | reverse complement strand
GCGGCGCCGGCCGCAGCTGGACGCGGAGGTGGCGGTAGCGGGCTGCCCGGTGCGCGCGATGGTCAGCTCAATCGCTGGATCGGTGGTCGCTCGATGACGGCGATGGACTTTATCAATAACGAGCGCCGCCGCCTGATCGCGACTACCGCATGGCAAGCGTACATGAAGGACACCGATCTCTATGTCGGCGCGACGACTGGTGCCCCCAGAACCGGCTATCCAGTTGCCGTTGTCCAGATCGGGTTCGGCACGGGTGGCGGTGGTGGAGGCGGCCGCGGTCGTGGGGCCGGGGCCGATTCGACAGCCGCTGCTGGCGCTGCCGGTGCTGCCGGTGCTGGCCGTGCTGCTGGCGCTGCTGCAGCCGCTGGCGCAGGTGGTGGTGCTGGGCGCGGTGGAGCAGCAAATGGCAATCCGCGGCCGATTACGACGCACATCACCGGCAACTTGTTCAACGACGATCTGATTCTCTCGGTCGGCCACAAGTACCAGATCAACACGAAGTGGCATTTGGAGCGTCCGAAGCTCGGCTGATTGCGGATGGCGGATAGCGGATAGGGCAATGCCGGCCGGTCTTGAGTTTCGGGATCGGCCGGTTTCCACTCACGGGGAGATGCCATGCGTACGATGATGAAGATTGGTCCTGCGCTGCTTCTGATTCTCGCGGCTTGTGCGGTGCCAGCGTCATCCAACAGTGCTCTGCACGACACGCTTGATATGACAACGTGGTCTGTTGTCGGTGTCGATCCGGCGACGGGCGATGTAGGTGTTGTGATGGCGTCGTGCGTGCAAAACACTCTTGCCGATGCGCTTGCGGCGCTGGTGCCTGGCAAGGGCGCTGCGGCTACACAGGCATCATTTGATGTCGCCAATCGCAATCGCGTTTTCGAAGCGCTCAAACAAGGATTGCCCGCAGCAGAAATCATCAAGCGTGTGACCGATACGACGGTGGACGCGCGCATCGGCAGTCGGCAATATGGTGTCGTGACCATGAGCGGTGGCACCGTGCAGACCGCAGGATTCACAGGCAAGCCAATGCTCGACGGCGCAGCAGCTCCCAACCCGACCCGTTACGCCGGTGTGAAGGCAAACGCAAGTCGCGGTGTGAGCGCGCAGGGAAACACACTGGTCAACGAGGCGGTGGTGGGCAATTCACTTGCCGCGTTTGTCTGGGATGATCCGGTCGGGTTCAATCTTCTGCCAGACCGACTGATCCGTGCGATCGAAGCGGGATCGATTGCAGGCGGCGATGTTCGTTGCAACTCGGATTCATTGCGACAGACAGCCGCGACAGCGATGATTGTTGTAGCCCGCGGAACCGACCCACCATATGCAACTGAGCGCATCGGGATGAGCGATCAGGGAACTCCCAATGCTCCGTGGCTGGCGATTTCAGTGACCGTGGCTCGCGGTGGCGACAACCCACTCCTCGAGTTGCGCCGCCGCTATGACGTGTGGCGCCGCTCGGCAAAAAGGTAGAGTCAAGCAAATGGGCGCCAGGAGATTGCTCGTTCTGGGAGCGAGCGGAAGAACCGGGCAGCACGTCGTCACAAAAGCGTTGCAAGCCGGGCACACGGTTACGGCGTTCGTCCGCGACCCGCAGCGACTGACAATTTCATCGGAACGATTGCGCGTGCTCGTCGGCAACACGACGAGAGATGATGCGGCACTCGACGAGGCCACACTTGACCAGGACGTGGTCATAAGCGCGCTGGGAGCGGGCGATTCCTTCAAGCCTGAGGGAGTGATCGCAATGAGTATGACGCGAATTATTCGAGCCATGCAGAAGCACGGAGTTCGTCGTCTCATCTTTACGTCGGCTTTCGGCGTTGGTGAGACTTTCCGCGATGCCCCGCTCGTGCCGCGCGTATTCGTGCGGACACTACTGCGCAACATCTATCGCGACAAGCATGCGGCAGAAGTGGAACTCAAACGCAGCACGCTCGATTGGACGCTCGTGTATCCCACGGGGTTGTCGAACGTTGCGGCAACCGGGAAGTATCGAAAGGGTGAACGTCTGTCGCTCAAGGGACGCCCGACGATTCCTCGTGCTGATCTTGCCGACTTTCTGCTATCACAGATCGACGATACGACCTTCCTGAGGAAGGGTGTACTCGTCAGCTCGTGAGCTGGACAGCGTTCACCGCGTGACTCGATCGGGACATATAGGAATCGCCGCGGTGAGCGCTGAAGGTGCCGCGCTCTGTTACCGCACAATATGCATTGAAGGCGCGGCTCTCCTGGGTCCGCACGACCATCCGCAGGTCACGATGCATACGTATTCACTTGCTGACTACATGCGCTATGTCGATGCCGACGACTGGCACGGAGCCGGACAGTTGCTTCTGGAATCCGCGAACGTACTGGTGCGCGCTGGCACCGATATTCTCATTTGTCCGGACAATACACTGCATCAGGCGCTGGACCTTGTGCGCGAACAATCCGGTGCGCGCTGGTTGCATATCGCCGAAGAAGTTGCCGCTGTCGCTGCGGCTCGCGGCTTTGAGCGAGTCGGAATTCTGGGGACGAAGTACTTGATGGAAGGTCCTGTATATCCCGCGAAACTTGTGGCAAGGAAAGTCGCGTTCGAGATACCATCCGCAGAGGAACGTGCGCGCATCAACGCGATAATATTCGACGAGCTCGTGTACGGACGCTTCGAGGCGAGCTCGCGGCAATATTTTCAAACTGTTATCGCGGCGCTCGCAGCTCGTGGCTGCGATGCAGTGGTTCTGGGATGCACGGAGATCCCGCTGCTGATATCGGAATCAGACTCACCGCTGCCTGTTATCGATTCCACACGCACATTGGCGCGCGCGGCGCTGCGTGAGACTTGCGCGGGATTGTAGCGTTTGTACGCAGCGCAGTTTCCTGAAGCGTCGTGGCGGGCAAGCGCAGGTCATTGAAGCGCTGTTTCTCGCAGCGCGGTTCCTGGCAGCGCAGTTCTCCGCAGCGCCGTTTCTTAACTGGCATCGCAAAAACGGCGCTTCAAAAAAAGCGCTTCAGGAACAGCGCTTCTGAGAACCGCGCTTCAATGAACAGCGCTTGCCTGCCACGGCGCTTCAGGGAACCGCGCTACCGGGCGCACCGCTCAGCGTCGGCGGCCACGGTCACGCGTCCGCTTCGGAATGCATTCAGGAATTGCAGGGCCTGGCACAGCGGAGCCAACGGGCGCGGCTCGCTGCCAGGTACGCGCAGCTGCTCAACATACACCCGCACTTCCGAATCGCTCGAACTTGGAGTAAGTGGCGGGGTGCGAAGTGGAGTGCTGCCGGCTGCTCCGGGTCGTATCAGAACCGAGTTACTATCAAGCGGGAGGGCAGCGACATTGTCGTAGAACGCCTGCCGTTTGTCAACTGGGCGGAAGAGGTACTGCTCGACATTCGATACGTAGAACGCGGTGACCGTGGTTCCGTGGTTGCGCAAATAGGTTCCGACCGATCGCAATCCCCGCGCGCCCGCGAAATCCCCAACGACGGGAATTATCATATTGCGCGCATGCATGTCCTTCACCAAATCAAAGTTTCTCTGTGTTGCCAGGAAACTGCGCGGATTGGCGGCAGAATCGACGGTCATGGTGAGTGATGCGAAGTTGGCGGACCGAAATGTGGGAGTCGCGGTCGGCATCCCGGTGAGGTAGTGAATGACCGGGCCGGCCTGCACAAATGCGGTATAGACATGCGACAACGTCTGCAGATCACTCGGCGATAGATCGAATTTGTGCGTGACCGTTAGATTCTTTCTGATGGCCTCCAGGTTGCGAGCCGCGGCAACTGTGTCCGGCTTGATGTTGAGATAGTCGAGCCACAGATCGTGGATGGGCGCAACGCGCGGTCGCGGTGGCGACGGTGCGCGCAGCGAGAACAATCGCTCGATGAAATCGGAGCGCGTCGAGGATAGTTCGAAAACTGCCTTGAACATGAGATGTTGAATGGCAGCCTGGCGTCGGATGTCGACGATGAAGGCGATTCTGGGCTCGATCGCAGCGATGTATGTGAAGTTCTGCTCTGGTCCAACACCGATGTACGCCCCACCAGTGTGCCCGCCCGCCCGCAACATCGTCGCGACCTGTCCAACAGCTACTTCATTGGAAGTGAAGTTTTCCGTCGTGAATGTGCCGCCTGCTTCCGAGAAAGTGGAGAACATCCTCCAGAACTCTGCATCGCTCAGCGCGGTTGGAAGGGCAGTGGTCTGAGCGCCGACGGACGCGGCTGCGAAAGTAAAGGCGGCGTACAGCATTGCCATGGCCGCACTCATGCGACATCCTTTCTGTCTCATTGCAGCCACCATGAAGGAGTACCCGAGATGCCGCGGTTCCTAATCGAAGTCCCTCACGAAGGTACGACCGCTGCTTGCAACCGAGCGATCGAACTCTTCCTCAGAACAGGATCGCATTTCCTCACCCACGCCGATTGGGGGTGCAAGGATGGCGAGCACAAAGCCTGGCTTACTGTTGAACTGGACAGCAAGGACGAGGCGCGAGCAATTATTCCATCCGAGATCCGCTCGAATGCAAAAGTGGTTCAGCTGAATGAATTCACATTGAAGGACATCGAGGGCATGCGCCGAGATCACCCACGCTGACCATCTCCCGCTTTTTGCGCCCCGCTGTTCGCGTCCCGCTTGTCGCGCCCCGCTTTTCGCGGCTGTTGTTACCGGCTGGTAATCGCCGCCACAATCCGTTGCGCCACCGCACTCGCCGAGCCGCTATGCCAATGCCAGACAAACACGATGTCGTTTACGGGATCTACGTAGATCGTATTGGAACCATTCCCCCGCGCCTCGAAGCTGGTGGCTGGCACCGCGGTCGATGTCGTATTCAGCCACCACAGATATCCGTACGCGGGTGAGTTGGCCACAGTGCTCGGCGTCAGCGCCTCAGTCCACCATTTGTCGGATACGATCTGCTTGTTTCCCCACTTGCCGCGATTCAGTGCCAGCAGTCCGAAGCGCGCCAGATCCTCAGAGTTGATCCATATTCCGCCGCCCCAACGTGTACCGCCGCTCACCGATCCGACCTGCTTCCCGTTAATCTCCACAATCGAGTTGTCATAGGGAATCCAGCGCCATTCATTCGATGCCCCAATCTGATCCATGATCTCGGTCTTCAGTACATCGGGAACACCACGCCCGAACAGCCGCGCCAGTGAAAGTGCGAACCGGTTGATGCGCACGTCGTTGTATTCGTAAAAGGTGCCCGCGTCGCGGATGGCTCGCGGCTGTCGCTGTCCGCCGCCGAACGCCTCAGCGCCAACGAATGTGGAGGGCTTCCCCCACATTTCGCCTTCCCACTCCGTGGACTGTTGCAAGTGATGCTTCCAGGTGATTGCCGCGTTGTGCGGCGAATTGTAACCGCCATCCTTGATGTAGTTAGCGACAGGATCGTCGACGCTCTTTATCAGCCCGCGATCAACAGCAATGCCCGCAACGGTCGACAAAAAGCTCTTCGCCACACTGTAAACAGGATCGTTCGCCTTGACATCGCCAAACTCGGCGACGATGTACCCACGGCGCACGATGATGCCATTTGTCCCAGCCCGCGTCTTGGGAACAGGGCCGAGTGGTGTGCCGAAGGTGCGCGCCTGATCGCGCTCGAAGTCCCAGGTGGCGGCTTTTGTGAGAGCGAAGTCCACCGCTTCCTTGAGTTTCACGGAATCCATTCCCACTGCGGCAGCCGACTTGCGCTCCCACTGTCCGGGCGGAGGAAAGTATTTGGTCGCTTGCGCGGAGAGTTGCGTGGCCGCAATGGCGAAGAAAAGGAGCGCAGCGAAATGAGCGCGCGAGGGGCGCACGAGTCTCAGCATATGAATCGGGCCTCTTCGGTGTAGACCGGCGTGTACGGATGGATACGATTATGGTGTGGCTTCAAAAATAGTATGGTGCAAATAGCGTCCGCAGGCAATCGGTCGGTGTTCAGCTACCGTTCCCGATCTGCTCCTCCAGGAGCGCGAGGCACTTCGCCGCGAGTGCGGCACTATCATATTGCGTACCGTCTGTCGCCCGCCACACGCACTCATCCACTGCAGGCTCGATTGGGCGCAAAACGATTTCGCGGATAATTGTCGCGCCTTTCCGGTCCTGGTTTGCTCCTCGTTGCGCGACGATACCACGCCAGACGATGACGTGAAGTTCCCCGAGGGTGGCATCGTTGCTCGCTGTGGCGAACCAGGAAACGCTGATGGCTGCTGCGGCGGCCTGGAGCACGCACCCGGTCGGAGAGCGATGTTGTTCCACAGGTCCGGGTAGCTGCGTAACCCGCTTCACTACACGTTCGGGCGCCAGCTCATTCAACAGGGCGGTGACGGAACGCTGCACGGTATTCTTCGCCTTTGCTGTGGGCGGAGCAGTCCATGGCCGCGTCGCGGGTTTTGTTGGATCGTTCATATATGTACAGAATACTCAATTGCGAGACGCCCGGCATCGCAGGACCCCGTTGTGCCGCCGTCCGATCGCTTAATGAGCGTGGACGACACCCGAACTTGCCATTTCGACCGTATCTCGACAGGCTGTAATTCTTGCCTTATCGTTCCGTGAGGATTCATGCAGTTGTCTGTCGTTCAGGAGAGAATCACCGCCGAAGCCGTTCAGGAAGCCGTAACAATTTTCGGGGCCACACGATGACCGGAAGTCTTGGTGACGAGGATGAAGGCGGGCGCCGCGTACTCGCGCGTGCGGCGTTACTTGTGGCGGCCGCGGGTCTGATTGCAGCATGCGGCGACGCGACGGCACCGGCCGCGGCATGTGGTGATCTCCCGTACTTCACGGCTTTGCCGGTGTTGGCCTCGGAAATAAAAGTCACCACGGCGATTGGCAACCTGGGTGCTCCGGGGCACACACTGCCAACGGATCATGTTGGGCTGTATCTCAATCACGAAGATGTGCAGGTATTTGCGCCGGGTGATGTGGATGTCACACAGCTGCGTCGCACTACCTACGTGACTTCTCCGACGCGCCAGGGTGAAACGGATTTCACCATCGATTTCCGTGCCTGCCGAGAGGTGGAAGGATGGTATGGTCATGTGACCGCGCTGACCGATGCATTCCCCGCCAATCCTGGATGGAGAGACTGCAACACATACAGCACTTCAGATGAAACAGTGCAGACGTGCATCGCGCGGCCAGCGGGAATCAGGTTGACAGCGGGGCAGCACGTCGGGTTCGCCGGGATGAACGCAGCCGCTCTGGCACTCGATTTCGGATTGTTGGACAGCAGGGTGCATCACTTTTATGTGTCCGAGTGGCGCATTCCGCCACCAAGCAGACGCGCGGTATGTCCCTACGAATATTTCGACGCGGCATCGCAGGCAACGCTTTTCGGCTTGATGCGTGACGCGTATTTCCCTGCGAGTTTCCCCGCGGGAACACCGCGCTGTGGGGCAATGGAGGTGGACGTTGCGAACACAGCGCAGGGAATCTGGGCGGAGCAAGGCGTGACCTCTGCGGTTGCCGGAAACGAAACGCAGTACATCACGCTGGCCAATGATCCTTATCGGCCGCAGGAAAGACTGGGGCTGAGCCTTGGACCCGCTACACTTGGGGCAACGGTCGGGATTACTCAGCGACAGACGAGTGGTCGTGTGAATCGTGCGTTCAGCGATGTTGGTCCTGATGGACTGATTTACTGCTACTCAAGGCTGAACCAGCCCATGACGAGCAGCTGGTTCATTTCCTTGTCAGTATCCAACATGCTTACGATCCGGCGCGTTGCTCACGCGGTTGGAGCGAGTCCCTGTGGGAACGATCCTTCTACGTGGAGCTTCGGCGCGAATACGCTCACATTAGTTCGTTGAATCCATTTATGGACACACCTTCGCGGGATCGTATGCCAAATGCGAGCCGGTCGCGATGACCGCGTCGTCAACGGTGAGAGTGTTCCCCAATCCCGCTGGATGATTGAACCATACATCGCTCCATGCGATGTTACCGCCCAGCGCAATTGTGTAGTTCGAGTTCAGCAAAGGCGGGATTGCATTGATGCCGAGTGCGGTGGAGTGGCGGCTCAGCGCCACGAGAACATGACTATGGCAGCTGTTCGCGAAAGTGTTGTTCTGAAGTGTGAGGTCGACGTCCCCCCTGCGGGGTGTGCCGACGAGTTGGAAGCCAGCCTCCACGATCAACCCGAATCTGTTGTCCGCGAGCAGGTTGTCGCGCGCAACAACGCGAGTTGTGCCCGCGACATTGGATGCTCCCACTCCCACGGCGCCGATCCGGAACCCCACGCCAACAGGAACTGCCTGGTGGTTGCGGACCTCGTTGTTGACCAGTAGCGCGTTCACAGTTGCGGTTGTCGGTAGCACCCATTGCTGCACTGTAGCCGGCACGGGGAGAATGACTGTCGGCAGCACCAGAATGCCCACCGTACCGCCCAGCAGAAAGCGATTGTTGGTTGCCTCGTAGTTGCCCGGCCCCGCAAGACACAGGTCGCACCCTCCGCCTCTGCCGCTCAGGTGATTGCGGTTCACGCTGGCGCTGGCGGCCCGCAGATCGATTGACTCGCTGAAGCCGCCTTCAAAGCGATTGTCGCGAACTATCAGATCGTGAACGCGCAGCACCAGTATTCCAACACCGCCAATGAGGGCATCAACTCCATCGTGCCCGCTCCGGAATGTGAATCCTTCGATAATGAGACCGTGCGCGCTGAAGCCTCCAGCATTCCCATCGACCATGAAGATCGGCTCCGATGAACCCATCCCGAACTTTGCCAGTGGCGGACTGGGATCAAATGTGCTGCTGGCGCCGTTCCCACTCTCACCGGTTGCGCGACCATTCGCATCAATCTGCATCTCAAAAGCGCCTTGCAATGTCAAATCAGGAACATCAAGCGTGATTGGAAGCAGTTCGAAATCGGGATCGACATTCGGGCTGGTGCTGCCTGGATAGATTCCTGCCGCGACCGCAACAGTGATGCGGCATGCCCCCGTTTCCCGCTCGTCCCGTGCAATGCGCACTGTGCGAGCCGCGGCAACAGCATCGCCAACGCGTGCGAAATGAATGCCGTCCCCGAGTGCCGGGCTGGCCTTGTCAACGACAAAACGCGCGACATAGTCGCCATGGTTCTCGTGGGCGCCGCGTGCCGCCGCTGACACTTCAATCAAGAGTGCGGATTGATCGGGCTCGTGGCACATCAGGACCTTGTTCTCTCCATGTTCGGCGATGAGCGACGCCGTCGGTGGTGTGGTCGGCGCATCCGCGCTGCACGCGACTGCGCTGACTAGCATGATGCTCGTCACCATCGACGAGACAGAATTGGGCTGCTTCATTGTTCCCCCTGGTATGGATTTGGATTATTGGTCGACAATGAGCGGCAATCTGACCCGCGGGCGTGACACAGCCATCGCCGGAGTGTGACGGGCCCTTTTGAGATCACTCGAATGCCGATTCACGGTGCGATCACGGCCGGTTCACGCAGCGAGCCCAGATTGGCCGGATCCTCATACGACAGATACCTTGGAGTACCATGTACAGCCTTCGAATGCTCGGCGGTATCGGCCTCACAAGGGGCGATGGTGTTGACGTGGATGCATTGTTGCGCCAGCCGAAGCGCGTCGCTGTTCTGGCGTTCCTCTCACTCCCTCGTCCCGGCACCTGGCATCGACGTGACACACTGCTGCTCACTTTCTGGCCCGATCTGGATCAGTCACGCGCGCGGTCTTCGCTTCGTTCCATGCTGCACTCGCTACGGCGACACCTTCCCGAGGGAGTAGTCAGAACACGCGGCGATGAAGAGGTCGGACTCGATCCGTCCCTGATCAGCACGGATGTCTCGGCTATGCTGGAGGAAGCCGCGTCCGGTCGCCACGCAGATGCACTGGCGCGCTACGCGGGTGACTTTCTTTCCGCGCTGCACGTGTCGGATGCGGAGGTCTTCGAGCAGTGGATTGAGCAGGAGCGCCACCGTTTGAAAACGGCGGCTGTGAAAATCGCGGGGAAACTTGCGAAATCGCTCGAGGAGACAGGCGATTTTGCTGGCGCTGTCGATGCAGCACGGCGCGCGGTGGAACTGGACCCGTTTGATGAGGGCTCCGTTCGACAGCTGATCAGACAGTTGCATCGTGCCGGAGACAGAGCGCAAGCGCTGGTCACCTACGATCGTTTTCGCGAGCGCTTGCGTGCAGAGTTGGGCGCGTCGCCATCCAGGGAGACAGCCGCTCTGGTGGAGGAACTGCGCGGGACGGATGCATCAACAAGCAGTGTTCGTCCGTCCCCTCCGCATTCTTATCAACTTTCAGTCGACAAACAATCCCGTGTCGCGTTAGGGAGCTGGTATCCGGCGGTCCCTCAGGAAACGTTGCGTGCAATTGATGGGCAGCGTCACGCACATCGTCGCTGGCGCATGGCGCTCACAGTTGGTGCAGCGCTAATTATGCTGGTCACGGCTGTAGCCTCGGTCATGCAAAGTGGTGATGCCTCACTCGTCGACACGTCGGAGCTGCTTGTAATACTCCCCCTGGAGAACGGCTCGCAGAAAGGACTGCAGGATTCGGTCGCGGCCCGTATGCTCGACGGTGTTTCGCGGCGACTTGGCGGCATTGGAAGGCTCACCATCCGATCTCTCGCATTTTCACCGGCGGCATCAGCGCTGAGCAACGATGTCAGGACGATGGCGCGGGGATTCAAGAAGCACGTCACTCTCAGGACAACCATTTCCGATGCTGGCGACTCGCTCGTACTGCGAGCCTCACTCGTCTGGCCTGACTCGGCGAAGGACCTCGCGCCGCAGCGATTCGTTCCGGCGCGGTTGCCCGATGTCGAAAGCAAGCTGGTGGCCGCGATAGTCGGCGGATTATTCCGCAAGCCACTGCGGGGGGAGCCGAGTGATTCCACGCATGCGATCAAACCGGAGTCGTTTCGGTTGATGACCGCAGGATGGCATGCAATGCTCGAGTTGAAGAACCCGGAATTGGCGCGCGAGCTGTTCAGGCAGGCAACCGATGCAGACCCCAACAATGCTGGCGCATGGACAGGACTCAGCTCTGCGTGGGGCCTGCTCACGATCCATTCACAAGTGGAATTTCAGGAGGGCTTTGCTCGCGCTGAGCAGTACGCACTAAAAGCGATCAGGCTGGACTCTGGTCAGGGCTCTGCGTATGCGACACTCGCAGTCCTCGCGACCAGGAAATACGGGAGGCTATCGGCGGGCGAGGAACTGATGCGCAAAGCCAAGCGCGCGGAGCCGGGTAATCCCGAGATATTCATAATACAGCGGTGGATGTATGAGCATGCGCATCTCTGGGACGAGGCGCGGGACGCAATGCGCATTGCGCACGAACTTGAACCAGGACTGTTCTGGAACCTGCCGCGCGAGGTTGGCATCGAGGTGTGTGCTGGACAGCTCGGAGTTGCGCGCGAGATGCTGTACGAAGGTCTTCGCCTCAATCCCCTGGATACGTCGGCGACGAACGGACTGGTTCGCATGCTCGCCCGGCTTGGAAGGTACGATGAAGCGATTGAGACCTGGCGGTCCAGTGTCGAAGCGGAGCAGGACCTGGTTCTGCTCAACGCTCTGAGCAATGCCCGTGGGGCACGCGGCTACTGGGATGCGCGGCACATCAAAGGCAGCCGGTCACTGGCGAAAATTCGCGGCGACACATCGCCCGGATGGAAGTCGGAGTTCGTCGAGATGCAGGCGTCATTCTCGGCCGGCGACAGCAGCGCAGGATTCAGACTGCTCGAGAAGCTTGCCGATGAGGGCGAGTATGCCTTGTACCGATTGCCGTGTATGCTGAACCTGGATGAGGTGCGCGACACGCCGCACTTCAAGGCAATTCTCGCACGCGTCGGTCCATTGCCGCGCTAAAAGGAATAGCGAGCGCCGAGCTGTACGCGCCAGCGTGAAGCATCGACGACAACCTGATTGCGGGTGGGAAGGGCGGCATTTCCTCCAATCGACGGAATGGAGTAGCGAGGGCGGTTGTTTGTGGCATCCCATCCCGCAACCGAAAGAAACTGCAGCGTTTCCCCAGCAGTTGTTTGTCGCACCAGGCCCCAATTGTGATTGAGGAGCTGGGGCAGGTTGAAGATGTCGGCGCTTATCTGGATTCGTTGCGCGCCGCCGATTCGCAGCGATTTTTCAATGCGCGCATCAAGGCTGACGACCGCGGGGTTGCGGCAGGAGTTGCGTTTGCTGATCGCGCCGCGTTGTGCTCGCAGGCATGGCTCGCCTTCGATGAAAGAATTGAGTGTACTCCAGAGTGCTGAATTGGTCAGACTCACATCCGCGCTGTCACGCGGTACGTAGGCGAGGTCGTTTGGCGTGGTACCATCGGCATTCGCATCTCCCCTGGCGACGTAGGCGTAGGGTGTTCCGGAACGAGCACGAAGAAAACCGGAGACTGTCATGCCGAGTGGAGCGGGAGTGGCTGCTACCGCGACGAAGTTGTGGGGAACATCACGCGCGGACCGGCGCAGCTTTCTGCTGCCGATGCTACCGTCAATCGGATTCGTCTGAAAAATCACCAGGCTGTTGAGACCTGTCATGCTCATGATGTCGCTCGTGCTGGACCAGTTGTAGCCCAGGTGCAGAAACGCACCCGAGTCTGACCTCCTTTCCACTGATGCCGTGATCGAGATTGAGTTCTCGCCGTTCACGTTCGCGTAATGAAAAACGGAACCATAGGCAGCGTCGAGGCGCGTGGGGAGAATCGCATTGGAAGCCGAGATTGTCGCGGGTATTACTCCGTACATCACGCGCCCCTCTGCATTCGCACCAAGGTCAGCGAGGTTCACATCCGCAACGACAATACTGTTGCGGGTGGTAGTGCGCACAACATCGAGTGAACCTGTCATGCCGCCGCGAAAGTCATGATCGACTCCAACGGCGATCTTGAACGCCTGCTGAAAGCGGAAGTCGCGATCGAAAAAACTGACCGTCGGTGTTGCCGTTGTCGCAGCCGGTCCGTTGAGGCATTCAGCGGGCAGTTGAGTGATGTCGGTTGTGGGCGCGGGGACTCCACTCTGCGCGTTGCACACAAGAACCGTTTGATCGGCTCCGGTATTGGAGAAGGCGTTGCCCAACCAGACAAATGGCGGCCTTCCCGTAAATCCACCGATGCCACCGCGGAGCATGGTGCGGTGTGTGTTGCCGACCTCGTATGAAAATCCCAGCCGCGGAGAAACGACAGAGTTCCCACTCGGAAAAACCTTCGTGTCAATTCTGCCCAGAGCAGCGCTTGCCAGGAGCGCCGTGTTTGTGACTGGCGCGGAGAACGAGGGAACATCCACTCTCAGGCCAGCGGTGAGGGTGAAGCGCGAGTTGACGCTCCACTGGTCCTGAATGTGAAGGGCAGTTTGTTCGGCGCGGAAGTCGGCAACGGGGCCGCCCGGGCGCAGAGGAATGCTCACTTCATAGCGAGATGGTGTGCCCAATTCCAGTTCGTCGACTCCGCTGAAGGTCCACGTTCCCCATGCACCACTGAAAAAATTGTCGTGGATGTGCACGAACTGGCTCTGGACGCCGGCCGTGAAAAGGTGCGCTCCGCTGTTCCATGAAAAATTGTCGGTCACTTCGATGAGGCGCTGAGATGTCACCGTACCCTGTGCGCTCTTCGCTGATCCTGCCGCCAGGTAATTGTTGGCAACGTCGCCCTCCACCAGAAAAAGCGGAACGCGCAGCCTCGAGTCGCGCGTATTCGTAATCGTTGCCACGCTGGCAATCAATTCATTGGCGAATGGCCCGAATGCGCTGGTCGCTCTGACACGCGTTGTGTTGGTTCGTGCGCCAATGTCAGCGCCACTGTTGGAGAGCTGCCAGCCATCGCGATTGTTGAAAGTCCGGTTGGTGCGATCGAACAGATCGTTGCTCGCGTCCAGGTAATTGTTGCTGGCCTCCAGAACATGATTGGGAAAAGGATGCCAGGACAACTTGATGAACAGACTCGCATCGGGTTGAGTGACTATCGGAGCTTCGGGTCCGCCCGGATCAAACCCGTATGCATTCTGAAAAACCTGCTGGGCGCTGCGCGCTGTCGCCTCCGTGATTCCGGTTGTGGGGTCGGTTGCCGACGGTCCAACAAAAGGTGTTCGGCTGGCTTGCAGGTCGGCCGCGACAAAAAAGTGGAGACGATCGCGTATGATCGGCCCGCCGAAACTCAGCCCGTACTGAATCGTGCTGAACTCTTCGGCGCGAGCTCCCGCGGTGTCGCTGCCAACGAGCGCTGCTCGCGACAACGATGTGAAGAGCGAGCCGCGAAACTCATTGGTACCGGATCGTGTGATCGCGGTTATCAATCCTCCGGAGAAACCACCTTGCCGCACATCAAAAGGCGCCACGAGTACACGCAGCTCATCGAGTGCTTCCAGTGAAATGGCTTTGGCGCCGGTTCCGCTGCCGGGTGTGACGGTCACGCCGTATACGTCGCTGTTCGTCCCGCCATCGATCTGAAGCGCATTGAATCGCGAATGCTGTCCGCTGATGATGAGATTTGCTGTGCCGGTTGCATGGGGACTCATTGCCAGCAGCCCAGTGATGTTCCTTTTCACCAGGGGCAGATCACGAACAGCGGTGGAAGGAATGGTGTAAGCCGCTCCTCCGGCGCCGGCGTTGCGCAACGGCGAGACATCGCGCACCACTATGGGATCGAGAATCGACGCGGCGGCGATTCCAAGAACGATGCGTCTGAATACGCGATCGCCCACATCGAGTCTCATTCCAGCAATTGTGGCGGGCGCGTAACCAATCGCGCGCACTTCCAGTTTGTGCGAGCCAGTGCCGACATTGTCGAAGAAGTACGCCCCGGTGGCTCCGCTTGTCTGGAGGTAAGTGGTGCCCGAGCCGGTGTTGATCAGCGTGACAGTTGCACCGGCAACTGGCGAGTCGTTGGTCGTGACAATCACGCCCCGGATCGAAGCGCCTGCTACGCCTTGTGCCGAGCTGGAAGTGGTGATTATTGCAACGAGCAGCGGCAACAGCATGAAGCGGCGGGATTTGGTGGGGGAGGCAAACACGCTTCGACAATAGGGGCGGGATGGGCAAAGGGAAAGGTGGAACAGCTTGGGTACTGCGGGAACAGCTTGGGGACTGCGCCTGGGGGACTGCGCTTGGAGGACTGCGGGGAACAGCCCTGGAACTGCGCGTGGGGAACTTCGTCTAGGGAAGTTCGGCTGGGGGACCGCGCTCGGGGGACTGCGGTTGGGGAAGTGCGTTGGGGACTGCGTTGGGGGACTGCGTTGGTTTGGTGGGTTGGGTTGGGGGTGGAGTGTCGGGGTCCGAGAGTCGGCTTCGGTATGAGGTGATCATGCGGCGTAGGACGATGATGCGCCTAAGCAAATCCAGGTAGGCGGCGGGAGCGAGGATTTTGGCGTCGAGTGCTCTGGAGAGCTGACTCTCCATCTCGGATAGCGAGCCAAGGCTGGTGGTTAGGTACTGCCGAAACTCTTTGTCTCCGCCGCGGCCGTAGCCTTCCGCGATGTTATCGGACACCGATCCCGCCGACCGAATTGCCTGACCGCGCAAACCCGGCATTGGGCGGCACGCCCGCTGTGTAAGCAGCCGTGAAATGTCGACGCACAATTCCTTTGCGAGATGCCACATTCGCAACTGCCTTAGGTCTCCCATCCAGCAAATCTGCCAAACACTTTCAGATCACCGTCACCATTCCTCCGCGTCCATAACCAATTCTTTGCCGCCTTCCCCCAACCCTTTTCCCCACAAGAATTTCGCAAGCGCCGTCCCCGAAGCGCCCTGTCCCCTAGCGCACTTCCCTCCTCGCACTCCCCGCGGCGCCGTCCCCCTCTGCCGCAGTCCCCCACCCGCACTCCCCCACGCGCCCTCCCGGGGCTGTTCCCCGCAGTTCCCCACGCGCAGTCCCGGAGCTGTTCCCCGCCGTCCCCCAACGCGCTCCCCCCAAACGCCGTAACTTCACAGATACCGACTCACCCGCCGCAACGGAGATTCACCCCATGTATTCACCAAGATTCTCTCATATCGCCGGAGCGGCCCTCGCAACGGCGCTGTTCTTCAACTCCGCACTCGCACAGGGTGGAGGCGCAGGTGGTGGCGCCGGTGGAGCTGGAGGCGCAGCCGGAGCGGGAGCTGCTGGCGCAGGGCGAGGTGGCGGTGGCAGAGGGGGCCGCGGCGCCGAGGCGAATCTGCCACCACTCGCCGCACAACCCGCTGGCGAAGAGCCGCGCACGGTGATGGAGCGCAGAGAGTGGGCGCAGTTCACACCCTACGACTCAATGATCACCTACCTCGGCCGCCTGCAGCGCCGCAGCAAGGAAATGCGGCTCGGCTACTACGGCGAAACGTGGGAAGGCCGCAAGCTTCCATATGTGGTTTTCAGCAGGCCGCTCGTCGCAGAGCCATGGGAAGCCGCTGCACTCGGCAAACCTGTCGTCGTGCTCAACGCGAATGTACATGGCGGCGAACGAACTCTGCGCGAATCGCTCCTGATTCTCACTCGCGAACTTTCCACCGCGGGGTCGGAGGCGAATCGTTTGCTCGACGATCTTGTAATAGTCATTGCTCCGCAAATCAATCCGGATGGATTCGGCCTGACTACCCGCGGAAATCTCTGGGGAATCGATCTCAATCGCGATTACGTCAAGCTGGAACAGCCGGAGATTGCCGCCTACGTGAAGAACATCCTCAACACGTGGCATCCGCATGTGTTCATCGACGGACATAACGGCTGCGCGGCGCCCTACAATATTTGTTATCAGACACTGAGCCACGGCGATCCCGATCAAAGGATCACCAAGATTGGTGATGAAGAAATCTTCCCCGCCATTAATGCGCGGCTGGCTCCAGTCAACATGAAGGGTTTCTACTATCAGGGCGGGAACGCGACTCGCTGGACCACGGGCGGTTCTGAGGCGCGCATCGGCCGCAACTATGGCGGCTTCACGAACGCGATCGGAATCCTCTTTGAATCACCTGGCCAACAAACGAACGAGCAGGGAGTGAGAGCGGGCATCCTGTCGTTCAAAGCCGTTATCGAGTATGTGCAGAAGAATTCGCAGAAGGTCATGAATCTCGTCAATACCGCGCGCCGCGAAACGATTGCGCTCGGTTCCGAGCCGCGCGGCCAGATTGTTGTGCAGCAGCGTTACGGTCCCGAAGACTGGCCGGTTACATACCAGATTCGCGCGACCGCGCCTGACACCGGGTGGCGCACGATCCGCAGCGATAGCCTCATCAAGAAGCCGATACCGACTCTCATGCGCGACAGGCCATATGCGTACATCCTGCCGCGCGACGCGCGTGACGCTGTTGCAATGCTGAGGCGTCACAACATCGCTGTTGAGGAATTGACAGACACGATCGTAGCAGACGTGCAGGTCTATAGAATCGGAGCGGTGCGGCATGAATCGCAGTACAATCACGCCGCAGCGACCGTCTTGACTGTGGATAGCGTCTTCGTACAGGAGCGGCGCAATTTCCCGAAGGGCACGTTCGTAGTGCGCACCGGTCAAATGCTCGGACGCCTCGTGACACACATGCTTGAAGTGGAATCCACCGACAATGTCGTTTACTGGAACACGATGGATGCGTGGATCCCGCAGGCGGGCGCAGGTCGTGGTGGCGGAGGTGGGGCGCGAGGCGGTGGTGCGCGTGGTGGTGGTGCTGCTCGTGGCGGCGCTGCGGCGGGCGGAGCCGTGGCTGGTGCAGGAGCGGCTGCTGGTGGACGTGCGGCAGCTGTGGGCATCGATCCGGATGACACGCCAACTGCAGTACCAGCTCAGGGTGGACCGCTTGTTCCCATATATAAAGTGATGACCGCGCGAGGATTCCCTGCGAGGTTCGTGCAGTAGAGCGAATGCAATGAGTGAAGGCTGAACGCAAAAGTCAGAAGGGTCCGCTCTTCTGACTTTTGTATTCAACACCCGGTATTCCAGCGCGGAACGGCGCGGATGATGCACTGTGTGCCCCTGTCTAATCTCAATTGCAGGAGGCACTACAATGGGACTCTTCACGAAAAAGAACCGAACTCCAGTGGACTTTTCGGACGTCCGCGGAGGAAGCTCGACTACTGCGCCAACGCCGCAGTCCTTTCCTGAGGCGCTGACCCGCACCTACACCGTGGTCAGCGGCGACAGTTTGTCGAAGATCGCCAAGCGTGAGTATGGCGATGCCAACAAATGGCGCGCGATCTACGAAGCGAACCGCGACAAGATCAATGATCCCGATCTCATCCATCCGGGACAGGTCCTCAATATCCCACCGCTACCCTGAGGTATATCACGATGTTCTTGAAACGATCTGTGCTGATGGCGGGCGTCGCGATTGGCGCCCTCCTGAGCACCGCATGCGCCAGAACCGACAAGACGTACACCGACACGGCATCCGGTTCTCTGGCGACCGAGACGATTCGCGTCGCCGATGTCACAATGGGCAAGGGAATCGCCCCCGACAAGACGATTCTGGACAAGACGGACACATTCGCTCCTACCGATACCATTCGTGCGTCTGTCCGCACCACGGGCACCGGGACGTCCGCAAGGTTGAGTGCGCGCTGGACGTTTGAAGATTCCGTCCCCGTGCAGGATCAGTCTGAGACGATCACGACCAGCACCGAAACCTTCACCGAGTTTCACATCACCAAGCCGACGCCATGGCCCAAGGGAAAATACAAGCTCTCGATAATGCTGAACGGCAAGGAAGTGGAAACCGAGACCTTCACCGTCAAGTAATTAGTCCCTTAGATGCAAGAAAGCGGGAACCCAGGGCGAACGACACTGGATTCCCGCGGAGCCTGCCCCGGCGAAAGCCGGGGTGGGAATGACGAATCAAAGCGACAAACCAGCGCTACTTCACCTTCGCTTGCAGCGCCAACGCCTCGAGCTCTGACATTACCGTAAGTTGTTCGCCGTCTTCGAGGCTGTTCACCTGCACCCGCCAGCGACCGCCTGACAACTTGAAGGTCAACACACCGGTGGTGGCAGCGGGAGTGAACCCCGCGGCGCGATAGGTCACGTGGGCCAGACTGTTGCCTTCCGCGACTTCGCCGACAATCGCCCAGTCGATTACAATGCCGGACATCGCCGCGGTCACAGAATCCAGCTCTCGCTTTGCATCTGGCGGCATAGCACCTCCGGCCAATCCGCCCAATCCTGCCAATTCCGCCAATCCTCCCAATCCGCCGAGCAAATCACCAACTGCACCTGCCTGATAACGCGCGCTCTTTGCCTCGAGCCATCGCATCATCAGATCATTGTCGCTCAGCTGCTTGAGTTCATCAACGGTTTTCGTGCGCGCGAATGTTGTGGCGATCAATGTAGACATCAAGCGGTTCATCATCCCTGACAGCGCAGCTGCTCGCCCCGGGTCACCGGTGCTCATCTCTGCATTGCGATCTGTGATCTGTTCAATTATTTCGTTGGCCTTCTCGCGCACAAGTTTAAAGCCAGCGGAATCAATCATGCCGGCCAGCGTGGCATAGTCCTGCTTTGTATGCGCGTTGAAGTACTCGCGCGCGGCAGCGGATGCGCGCTGCGCCGGAAGTGTCGCCGGCAGAACAAACAGGATCGCAAGTGCGGCGACAGCAATTCTTTTCATCAAACCCTCCGAGGGTGGCGTCCGAAAATAGGGTTACCCGGACGAGAACGCCATACGCCCGCACAGGGCTTACGGTTTCGCGGGGGAGCGAAAAGCAGTTAACGCCCGCTTTGTGATGCCTCCAGGCGCCGCTGGCACCAGCTAATACTCGTCCACTACCAGTGGCACGCCGGTCAGGCGCATGTGAAAGTCTGTGGACCAGCAAGTGCGCACTCGATGTGTCCGCATCATGTGCAGGCCCACTGCATCGACCAGGGAGAGGTCCTGATCGGAAAAGCGACGCAGCACCGTAACTCCGCCCTCATATTCGGCGGGCCCAATCGAAACAATACGCAACGGAGTCAACTCCCGAATCATCGCCACAAAATGCAGCGCGCGAGACCGGTCATATCGTTTGAGAAACCAGCCGTGCCCCTCGGCGATTACGAGCGGGGTCGTGAGGAGGGGAGGCGGGTCGGAAAAGAGGTGGCGAAACAACGCATGATAGCTGTCGGACTTATCGGCAAATGCGATGAATGCCGCAGTGTCCACGTACGCATCAGTCTTTCTGGCCATAGACCACGTCGTCGATCTTTTGCGACGAATGAGGGTCGCCGGTTTCAATCATCCCGGCGTAGCGCATCCACGGTTTCGACGGGTCTGCCGGCAGAATGCCGCGCAGCGAGCGTCGCAGCAGCTCGGCAAGGGAAATCCCCTGGCGGCGGGCTTCCTCTTTGGCGGCGGCATACTCCTGTTTTGAGAGGCTGATCTGGGTGCGTATCATGATATCATCCTACCAGATTGTGTTATCACGCGCAAGCCACGGCCGTGTTACGGAGTGATCAGTCGAATGACTCCGTCGCCTTTGTTGAGCAGGAAGAGCTGGTCGTTCGGTCCGGCCGCAATGCGCAGATCCACACGCCCCGCAGGGTTTCTACCCTGCGTCGCGTTCTTGTCACGTATGATCTGCAACAATGTCTTCGCAGTTCCTGCATCGTTGAAGAGGATGCGACGGATTGCATCCTGCCCTCCGTTCGGCAGACGATCCGCGTTCACGTAGAAGATTTCGCCCGACGGCAGATCACCCCACAACACCATGTTCGCGATTTGCGGAATGGCGTTCCCACGGACGATTGCGAGCCCTGATGCGGCAGACTGATTCTGGAGTAATGAATCGACCTGCCCATATTCGGCAATCGGGTAGCTCACTTTGGCGTCACTGCGCGGACCTTCGAGCGAAATTCCTCGTCCACCGAACCGGAAATTTCCCTCCCATGTATTCCAGCCCAGGTTGGAACCAGCACTCAGAGTATCGAGTTCCTCGACAGTGCCCTGGCCAATGTCGGTGAGAAACATCCTGCCGTTCTGCCGGTCCCATGCGATGTGCTGCGGATTGCGGACTCCGTACGCAAAGATTTCGCCGAGCGTATTGGGGTTGCCGTCGTTCACAAACGGGTTGGAGGCAGGGATACCGTATTTGCCATTGGGGCTGTTCCTCCCCAGCGGGTCAATGCGGAAAACCTTGCCCAGCCCCGACGCCAGACTCTGTCCATGACCCTGCGGGTCACCGCCACTGCCGCCGTCGCCGATTCCAATAAAGAGCAGTCCGAAATCCGGCTGACCTGGCCGCGCGACGGGATTGAATGTCAGCATCCCACCGTTGTGGTTCGAGTACGGCTGCTGAAAGCGCATGAGTTCACGCGGTGGGTTGCCATCGTACGTCGCGCCGCTGAGTGTTGCCGCTGTCCATTCGTGCACAACGAGATCGTGCGTGTTGCCGCTGCCGAGTGGCAGGAAGTCAGCGGGTGGAGTTGTATCGCGCACGTCGGAGTAGGTGTAGAACTTTCCGAAGCCCGGAGTCCCTGTCTGACCGAATTGCGGATGAATTGCAAAGCTTTGTACGCCGCGTTCGCGCCCCTGAGATATCACGCCGACACCCCACTTGGGATCGTTAACGTCGACGTAGAGTGCAACTGAGCGCCCATCGTAGCTCACAGTGTAGAGCGGTCCAACCTGGTCGTTGACAAACATGCGGCGCGTGCCGGGTTCGTCAACGAGGCGCATTAGTCGCGGCGCGGCTGTGCCGGTACCAGGAATGGTTGCGAATTCGGTGAAGCCGACACGGATGACACCATCACTGACGGGAATCGGTGCTGGATATGGATCCTGCGGTGTCTGCACCAGCGGCGAGGTCGCAACCAAAATCACGGCCAGACTCGGGACAAGCAGGAATGCGCTGCGACTCATGGATGACTCCTTCGTTATGACCTCCCACAGCTCTGGTGGGTGGGCTCTTAACTTAACTCCGGAGGCATGCCAGCCGCATTGGGTGCGCGCCCGGCTCCTCCAGGTACGCGTCAGCGCTGACGCCCAAATGACGGCGATGAGGATATTTCAGTTGTTATGAACTCAGATCTGCACAGTCACTCCGATTCGGCATGCGCAAGTTTGATTGAACGCCTATTACCCGATCTGGAGGCTATGGTCTGTGTTGTAGCCGCCGACAAACCTCAGCAGACACTGGACAACGATCCCGGCGGAGCAGCGCCCGCCGCTCCTGCAGCGCGCTCATTGGACGCCGACGCCGAAACAGTGCAGATGCTTGGAAGGGCGCTGTGGGACGTGTTCTCGAACAACCACAGGGTCTGCGACTCATATGGAACCGTGTATGATCTCGGCTCATTTCGCGGGAGCGCGAGTTTCATCGCCGAAGTGATCAACATTCTGTACAACAACGTGGGCCGGAGTTACTACTACCTGGACTTCTACATGGGCGGTTTTGGAAGCGAGAACTCGCGCGAGCTGAGCCTTCTGTATCGTTGGATCTTTCAGCGGCTCAAGGACGAGAATTGCACGTGGAACTATACGTTCCCTCGTCTGCATCTCGTGCATTTCGATGCGCCGCCGGAAGTGGACGACTTTGCGACGTATGACCCAAGCGATTCAATCCGAGCCGACCTGGAGAGGGCGGAACGGGCAGCGCAATCACGCGAACTGGAGGAGAAGCTGGACGAGTTCTACGCGGAGGATGTCCGTCGCGCGCGGCACGCTCCGCTTCCCGCGATCGTCGCGGCGCATCGGGAAGTTTTCGGAGCACTCCCCGAAGGTTGGCCGCACCAAGACATGTGACACGTTAAATTGTCAATGAAGGTTGCCCGTAGTACCAAAGGGGAGGGGAAGCGAATGCGGTCCAATCGTTCGGCAGTGCCGTACCTCCTGACTGCGGCCGCGCTCTCCCTGGCGTCGTCCGGCACCGTTCATGGGCAGGGGCGCGGTGCACCGGCGCCTGCTCCATATGTGTTCGAGTACAGCAGCAGCTTTCGCGCCTTGTACGCGCGCCAGAACCCGCGCTTCGTCCCCTTCCGCGAGACACGCGCAACCCTCCGCGTCGACAGTCTGCGAACCGACACGGCGTCGCGCGACGTCACTTACCGCGTCTCCTTTCTGCCCACACTTCTCGCGGTGACGAATGGCGTGCTGACCACGCGCAGCAATGGCGCGATCGTTCGGGCTACTGCATCGCCCCGCATTACCGCCGGCACCGCTCCGGGCCGGCCAGGAGTAATCGACTCGTCTCCATCCGAGCGCAGCTTCGTAGAACGCACGACGAGCGCAATGGTGCCGTCACCGCGTTTGCTGATGCCGAGCGCGCGGCTCTGGCATGTAGTCCCCGTGGTCGCAGCAACGGAAATGCGAGCCGGCGCCGTGTGGTTGGACACACTCAATCTCGCATCGAATGATTACGGATACTCCCAGTCAATTGCCGGGGTGCGCAAAAGCGTTGTGCAACGTGATACAATTGTCGACAATCGCAGACACTGGATTGTGGAGGACAGCGCGTCAGTGCGCATGACCGAGTCATTCGCTGAACGTGAATACACACTGGGCGCACCGGTTACCACGCGACGGACAACAACAGGCGTCATCCGCGGTCGCTATGTATTCGATCCAGAATCGCGTCTCTTCCGCACGCGCATCCAGAGTACAGCGCTGCGCGGCGAAGCAACTCTGATGTATCCTGACCGGTCGCTCACCAGCTCTGTGCGCATCGAGGACCGGGAAAGCTGGACTCTGTACAACTCTTCGCAGTATGCCGTCTATCAGGATTCCGTGCGCGCTGCTGCTGCGCGCGGTCGCGGCGGTATGGTCATCATGCCGGGAACGGTCGAGCAGGAACGCCTCGCGCGAGGCGATCTTGCATATCGCGACTCACTCGTGAGAACCTGGGACTCTTCGCAGGATGCTGACCAGCGCGCCCGACTGTACCAGACAATCACCACGTGGGGTAGCCGCGGAGATACGGCTTTTGTATCGAGGCTGTTGGAACGGGCACTCGCGGCTGGAGACACCGCTCTCTGGCTCGACGCCATTACGCGACAGCCGCGGGAGATCCGGCGCTGGGATGTTCAGCTTGTGCGCAACGTGCTGCTTCCCCTCGCAGCAGATCCCGGCAGCGCGTTCGCGCTTGGCATCTCACGCGACCGCTTTTTCGAAACGACGGCGGGACTGATTCTGAATCCGATACCATCGCTGACTGCTGACACTTCCGCATGGGCACTGCGCCCTTCTGTGCTCGATCTTCTGGCACAGCAATGGCCAGCTGCGCGCGACTCGCGGCTGCGCGCCCTGGGTCTGCTGGCGAATCTGGGACGAGACCCGCGCAGGTGGAGCGACACTGTCCTGGCCAATGTGAATGTGAGTCCCTGGATTCTTACTCCTGCGGTGACGCTCATCAAGGGTATCGGCGCCACATGGCCGGCTGCATCCAAGCAGTCGCTTCCCGCGCCCGATGCTACATGGCGCGACTGGCTGGAGTGGATGGGAGGACGAAGTCCTGACTATCCTGTGCCGGCATCCATTGTCGCCAGGAGCAATCCGCAATATCCGGAGCTGCGCTTCGAGGCATCGCACGCGAACGCGATCCGGTTCTACGAAGCGCGCACGGGCCGCGCAGTAACCGCGGAGTTGCAACGCGGCGCGGCTGCTGCCACATCTGACTCTGCCAGACTTGTTTACCTGACGATGCTCACCGCACTCGGCGCAGTGGACGTGCAGCCCGCCGAAATAGAGCGACAGGTGCGCTCCGGTTCTCCAGCGATGCTGAATCTCGCGAGGAGAACACTGCCTCAGATTTTTGCGACCGCCGCGCGCACTGCGGGGTCCGGCTTTGCGGTGTTCGATGCGCGAACGATGCCCGCAAATACTGCCGGAGGAGTACACGTGGCTGACTCCGCGGTGGCTGCGGCATTGCTGGACCGGTGGATAGACTCTCAGGTGAAGAATGAACAACCCTGGGTTCGCGTTGAGCAGAGAGTTACTGGCCTGGCACCTGCCGCTCCGGTTGCTCCATCACAACAGCTGCATGCGCCACTTCCGCCGTCAGCGATGCTGACTGTCCTGAGCGAGAATATTCCGCAGAGTATCGTCGACAAATGGCGGGGGCGGGTGCAGTTCATTACCCGTACGGAGATGGCAGATCTTGATCAGCGTGCGGCAAGACAGGTTTTCATGGTCGGCCCGATTCTGCAGGCGGCGCAGTTCGTTTCCTTCACTGCCGATTACTCCGAGCGTGTTGCAAGAGCGGCAAACGAGGCGCCGCAGCTCTATGCGGGCGGTACACGATACTACCTGATGCTGCTGGACAACGAATGGGTGCTGGTTACCGGGAGTTCCTGGGTAACCTGACCTTGCAAGTGTTGCTGCGCTTGACACCTGCGGCGATCAATTGCGCATGAATATGCGGTACAATTCGCGCCATGCCGTGCTTATCCTGACTGTCCTGGGCATGGTGATCATCATACTCGTTCTGCGACCCATTCCGCAGCCGTTTGATTACCATCAGTTCGCCGACCAGCGCACCTTTCTCGGAATTCCAAACTTCCTGAACGTCGTCTCGAATGTCCCCTTTGCTGTAGCCGGATTGATGGGACTGAGCATGACGCTTGGTCGCGACAGGACAGGTAGGCCACGTTTTGCGAATTCATGGGAGCGCTGGCCCTGGGCCGCACTCTTTGCGGGCGTGTTACTCACCACAATCGGATCCGCTTATTACCATCTTGCTCCCGACAACCCGAGACTGGTCTGGGACAGAATGCCGATGACTGTTGGCTTTATGGGACTTCTGTCCGCCCTGCTCGCGGAACGAGTGAGTGTTTCGGCTGGCCGAAAACTGTTGTTGCCGCTGCTGATTACGGGAGCTGCGAGCGTAGTGCACTGGTACTGGAGCGAAACGCACGGAGCGGGCGATCAGCGTTTCTATATCTTCGTGCAATTCGGTTCGCTCCTTCTTGTGGTGCTCATGCTGTCGCTGTACCCAGCGCGCAACCGGGGGACCAGATACATCGTCGCTGCGCTCGCACTCTACGCCGCAGCCAAATTCATGGAACTGGGTGACGCAGCGATCTATTCCCTGGGACAGATTGTGAGTGGGCACACGTTAAAGCATTTCGCGGCTGCCGCTGGTGTTGCACTCCTCGCGATCATGCTGCGTGAGCGTTCGGCGGATGTTACCGTCGCGTCTGGGGTTGCGTCGGCGCCAGTTTGACCGCGTCCAATTCCGCCGCTCGTTCGCGCGCCTCACTGACAACTCGTGCGGGGGCGCCGCTCGCTGCCAGCAGTGCGAGAGCGGTGCGCGTTGTGGCAGGCCCGTGTTGCCGGCGATAATCGAATGAAAGCAATCAGGTCTTTGCATTATCCGCTCTTGAACTCGCCTGAATCGCGCAACCTCCGGCAGATGCGTTCGCCGCGGTCCCACTCGAGAAAATCTTCATAGCGCTCGAACGAAACAACTCGATTGAGCCGCGGTCGTTCGCTTCGGGTGGACCGCATGAGAGTACGCTCTGCCTCCATCACGCGTTGCTCCGGAGTGAGCGCCAGGTCCGCCTTAAGTTGGGACAGGCGCGATTCACCCAATCCCACCGAGGGAATCAGTTTCTTCGGAGCCCGGTCTTGGCGCCCACCGGATTCTGGCGGTGACTTGCGACTATGCACCTCTCTGAGCGAATTCGCAATGACCCAGCTGCGCGATCTGTCGAGAGCCGCCGCCCGGGCGTCAACTGCCGCGAGCAACTCGTCTGCAATAGTTATCGAAACTCTCTTCACGTCGGGGTAGGTATGAGTGAGTAATACTTCATCACGCTGGTTTGTAAGCCATTGTATGCAATGGTACAGCACACTAGCGCTTGGGAAGGCGGCGCAGTTCGATTTCCGAGATTATGAAACCGAACCCGGGCCAGCCGCCCGATGCCACTGAGCGCTCGAACGACATTCGAGCACGGGCAGTGTCGCCACGAAGCAAATACCAGTTTCCTATCCCATAGCTCAGCGTTGCAACCTGAACTTCTGCGGTGTCGGCAGTGGTGAATACTGCCTCAGGCGCTGCTTGCCCGCGATACAAGCGCAAGCGTTGTGTGTACGCATTGTTCGCGGTCAGAGAATCGGGGCGCCGGTCGAGCATTGCCTTTGCTTCCGCTGTTTTTCCCGCGCGCGAGAGCGACATCCATAGCCAATCGGTCGCGCCTGCGAGTTCGCTCGCATCGGGTGCGCGCGGTTGTGCTTTTGCAAATGCATCGGCGGCACCAGCGAAATCAGCGCGCGCATATCTGACAATTCCCAAGTGATACAGGATGCCGTAGTTGGTGCTGTCGATGCGCAATCCGCGAGTGAGGTCTTCCATTGCTTTGTCGAACTCGCGAACCGATAAATGGCGGTGACCACGCCAGCGATAGAGCATTGCGTTGTTGGGGGCGATGGCCAGTCCGCGGGTGAAGGTCTCGATTGCTTCGCGGAATTGTCGCGAGCCCGATTGGGCAACGCCGAGTTGGATGATGAGATCCACATTGCGTGGGTCGGCTGTGAGGGCTCGTTGCGCGCGAGCTATTGGGCCGGTATCGGGTAGCGAACGGTATTCTACCCCTGCTGGAGAGCGATACTGGACTGATTGTGCGCTTGCCAGGGCCGGCATTGTTGCGGCGAGCCATAGTGAGAGCGCCAGAAGATTAAACCTTGCTGTCATGGTTGTCTCGGCACAACGGCCAGGAATCGGCGCGGGTTGTCGTTGAGAATTCGCCGCAATGTCGCGGCTGGCATGCCGGCCGCCGTTAGCAGCGGGCCGAACTTGGTCGTGGTTTGATTGAGTCCCATTCCGCCGCGACCTTTGAGCGCCGCGGCAGAGAAGAAGTCCGATGACAATAGCAGTTTGTCCGCGAATCCTGCCTGGACGAGTGCCATGATCATGATGACGCGATCCGCGTCCGGCATCGTCGCCAGCGTGACTCGATCAAAACCCACGAATGCGCCGCGCTTGGCTATCTGCTGCGCGATCTCCGCTTTGGGATCGTCGAGGCAGCAGACATGCCCGATTGCGATGTGTTCGGGTTTCACGCCCATTGATTCGAGGATGTCGAGTTGACGCAGTCCCGCATCCGGCGGAACAGGTGGATTCACAACACGCCGGCCCGTGTAGGCGTTGTGCGTGAACACGGGAAGTCCGGTGCGAACCGCGGCTTTGCCTACAGCCTCGAACACTTTCCGCTCATCAGCGGTGAGCGTGCCACTCTGCTGGCCGATCTCACCAAATGCGCCGTGGCGCTGCGCGACGGCAGCCTTAACGAGATCATCCGCAATCTGGTCCGCGGTTTTCGTCGCGATGTCCGCGGGAAAGGAGCGCTGCATATAGAAACCGCCGCTGGCTACCACCGGTAATCCCGACTCTATCATGATGCGCTTCAGCGCATCGATATTGCGCCCCATGTCGTCATGCCCGCCGTCCACGATGCAGGCAAGATTGTCCTCGGTGCGGGCGCGCCGAGCCTCTTCGACCATCAGCGCGACATCATCGGTGTAGTGCGAAGGCGCGTTATTGAGCCGGATGGAGAGATGTTCATGAAAGAGCACGGCGCCGTTGAGCGTAGACGGATCGATGTCGCGCGTGACTGCGCGTATTACCGTACCCTGAGGGAAGGTGAGCGGTCTTGCAGTTTGCGCGAGAAGCGTGTCTCGTGCTGATCCTTGAGCGGCGTTGAGCGCAACACCGTTTCGCCCCAGCAGCGACACGAGACTTGCGCCCGCGCCAATTCCAAGAAGACGCAACACCTCTCGGCGCGACAGATGAGCACACTTACTCTCAGACACTTGCGCCCTACCCACCAGACTTCCAGCGCTCAGTCAATGTGCTTGCGTTCGCACTGTTGACGCGGTAGCGAACAACCGACGGAACATCCAATTCATCGTTTACAACGAGCCAGATTCTATCGCCCTTTGCGTTGCCCAGCTCGGACCTTGGAGGCAGTGAAACTCGACCCAGAAAATCTCCATCGGGCGAAAAAACATCGTACACACTTGGCTCAATCCACTGCTCAGTGGGGCGATGCATTGCCGGGTTGGTAGGCGCCGCACCGGCGCCCGCCGCTCGCGCCGTACCCCCACCACCTGCTCCCCCTCGCATTCCCTGCAGAGCTGGATCCGGCATTGTATCAACAGCCACCCTTGTACCAGGCTGCGAAATGAGAACCCAGATGCGTCCCTGCGAATCTGTCACCAACCCCTTGAAAGGAGCCTTCACCCTGGGAATCAGATCCAGCGATGGTGTTGCACCGGGATCGAAGCGGCGCAGGTCGTACGTCCATGAGTAAAGCTGCGCGGCACGTTCTGCATCCGGGGCCGAAACCGGTTTGAGGTCTGATTCAATTCGAATCGGTCCTGCACTCATGTGCAGAACGAACGCATACCTGCCATCGTCGCCACCGCTTATCCAGTAGCCGAGCGTGCTGTAAGTCACGCGATACCAGGGTGTCAGGGGGATCACTGTGCGAGACGGAACGCCACGGTTCTGGTACTCAAATCGTGGCTGCAACACTCTGGCACGTGGCTGGAACGCGGTGTCCGGCATCTGACCATCGGGACGCATGATGCTGGCAGCGCTTTCGATGCGCACGCGATGTACTGCGTCTCTGTTGGTGCGTCGACCAGAAGACATGAGTGAGTCGGGGTAGAACGGATCATCAAGCCAGGTGCTCACGTGAAGGTATCCGTCCGACGTGACTGCGCGCAGACTCCCCGCACGCCCTGCCGAACTGTTGGGGAAGTTCATGGACCAGCTACTTACAAGTTCTCCATTTGGTTCGAAGAGGTGAAACCTTCCAGATCCTGCCACGAGGACCTTGCGGTCCGGCGTCAGTGCGATACGCGTTACCGAGCGCCATTCTCCGGGTCCATCGCCCGAACGCCCGAGCGAATTTACGTACCTACCGGCACTGTCAAAACGCCGCACTGAATAGGCGCCATACTCAAAGAACAGGACTCCGCCATCCGGCATCGGCACAACGTTCTCTATTGACTGGAACGTTTCCTCGGGCTTGCCGTTGCGTTTGCCAATCACCTGTTCCTGCACCAGAGTCAGTGTTGTAGCAGGGTTGTTTGCGCCAATGATGCGGAACACCGTCGTGTCGCCGGCAATACTGCGCTCAGTTCTCCACGCGGGCTCAGATGCCTGGCCGCTGTCGGCAGCGACTGGTGCGACTCTTTCTGTCGCGCTGCCTGAGGCGATATCAGACTCGGTGGCAGCGCTGCTTTGTGGCTGGCGGTCTGGCGCGCCACCGCATCCCTGCGCGGTGACAACAGCAATAAACATCGAGACGAGCAGCGTGCTACGGGAACGAATGCATGTCATAGGGCATCTCCCCCAAACGTTAGTTCGCTGCTATTCGAAACTTTACCAGCCATGGAACATCGTCGGCGTCCGGACGAACAGCCCAGAGAGTATTGCCGCTGCTCCACGCGAGGCGAACGTTTGCTGGAACATCGAGGCGTCCCCGCGGTCTGCCCTGTGCATCGAAGAGCACCCAGTGATTCGCTCCGCTGGAATCATTCTCGCGCTGAAGCCAGACGCCACCGTCAGCTGTTGCGAAGTAGAACTGGATCGGCGTCTGAAAGGCCGGGAAGTTCATGTTCGACCGGATGAGAATCTTCGCCTGCGCCGGATCTTTGTAGGGGTTGGGCTGCGACACCCCATTCACGATGAGGGGCGCGCCAAAGCGGTTGCTGGCGCTGCGCTCCGCAATGGAATCGAGTTGAGCTGTCGAGTAGCGTCTGGGAGTGTAGCTGAACGACTGAGTTGCAACCGTGTCTCCCGACATCGTCACACGCATAATGCGAATGAGGGCTTGCGCTGAAGACTTGGGCTCAGCGCGATCAACGACCACAAGGCCATCGTTCAGTTGAACGGTCAACGGCCTGCTGTCAGTCGGACCCGGTACCAGATGCCCGGTGGATTCGATGGTAACCATACGTGACAACTCGTACGGCGGAAGGAGATACCATCCGAGTGTGTCGATGGGAACGCCTTTTGGGTCGAACAGAACGCGAGGCACGCGTATTGTTTCGTTGGGTCGAAGCCCGGCGCGTTCTGCGGCAGGGCCAAGGGTCTGACACGACATCTGCCCCACAAAATTTCCATCGCTGCGCATGGACCTGGCCATGATTACTCCCACATCGTTCTGAAGGGGGATGCGCACGCCAGGCGACTGCGCGGTTGAGAGGAGAACGCCGTTGCGAGAATAGAGATGTATGCGCTTGCTGCAACCGGAGCCACCGCGACCGCCGATTGCCCATAACGTGTCACCTTTCACGCCGATTGCGTACGCCGCATCGAATTCTCCCGGGCCAGCTCCTCCTCTACCGATTGTTCGAACACGCTGTCCACTTGCGCTGTACACGCGTATCTGCAGATCGCGGGCCTCGAAAACAAAAATCTGTCCGTCGCGGTCGACAGCAACGTCACCGATTCGTGAGAAGCCAAGATCGGGGTCGCTGGAGTTGCCGATGCGCATCTCCTCCACGAGTCGCAGCGGCGGAAGAGTGTCGAGGTTGGCACTTTGCGAAAAGCTGCTGGTGAGCGCAAGGAGGGGAGCGAATGCGACCAGCGCCGCGGTCAAACGCACAGTGTTGTAAGCTGGCACAATCGCTCCGGTCGAGGATAGTAATTCAATGGGTTTACCCTGGTACGCCGAAGGGACGGCCCTTGTTGCGTGGGGAGGACGGTTCACGGATCCTTCACCACAGCACCCCCCTTCATCACCATTCGCACCTTTCGAAGCGCGCTGATGTCGCGCGTGGGATCACCCTCCACTGCAATCAAATCAGCGAGCAATCCCTGACGCACCGCACCAACGCGATTGTCAATCGCGAACATCTTCGCGTTGCCCGACGTCGCCGCCACGACCGCGTCCTTCGCGTTCATGCCATACTGCACCATGAGCTCCAACTCCCGCACATTGTCGCCATGTGCGTACACACCCACATCTCCTCCGAAACACATCTGCACACCTGACGCGAGTGCCAGCTTGAACGATGCTCGTTTCGCCACAATGCGCGCGGGATCAGGATCGATCCCTTTCTTCCATCCGCCATATTGCGCAATGGCATCGCCGGCCGCAATCGTCGGACAATACCCCACGCCGCGATCCGCCATCAATTTGAAAACTTCCGCAGTGCCACCGTCGCCATGTTCAATGGTTTTCACTCCGGCGAGAGTCGCACGACGCATCCCCTCTGCGGTACTCGAATGCGCCACGACCGACCGGCCCGCGCTCCCCGCGACATTCACGATCAGTTCCAATTCCTGCTGCGTGAAGGTGGGCCGCGCTTCGCCGTTCGGACCCCAGCGATAATCAGCATAGATCTTGATCCAATCTGCGCCGCGCCCAATCTGATCGCGAACAACCCGCGTCAGGTCATCGACACCATCCGCAACCTCAGCTCCAATTGGCAGCGTCCACTCCACGGCGCCCTTCGGACCGTAGCTGCCCGTTGTCACTATCGCGCGCGTGGTAACAATCATCCGCGGCCCAGGAATTATTCCCTGGTCGATCGCCTGTTTGAGGCCAACGTCGGCATAGCCGGCGCCTTCGGTGCCGAGGTCACGCACTGTGGTAATGCCGGCCATGAGCGTCGCTCGCGCGGACACGGTCGCCCGCGCCACCCGCAGCGCGAGCGATTCAAAAAGCACCTGGTCGTTCCAGGGCGTTTCATTGTATGGATGCAGCAGAAGATGCGAATGCCCTTCGATGAGACCGGGGAGGAGTGTCATCTGCGGCAACTCGATCACGCGCGCTCCCGCGGGACGCGTAGTACTTCCGCTCGCGCCGACCGCGGTGATGCGATCGCCAGTGACGACCAGTTCCCAGCCCTCGTGCATTACGGAACCGTCGAACACGCGCGCCGGGTGCAGCACGACCGATGTCTGGGCAGCCGCGGCAGACGCGGATAGAAGCAAGAGCAGACAGGCGCGTTTGATCATCTGTGGTCTCCCCGACGGGCGTACTTGCATTGTAATCTTAACCCGTCATTCCGGCGAAAGCCGGAATCCATGGTAAAAGACTAAAATGGATTCCGGCTTTCGCCGGAATGACGAATGTTGCCGGATACAAAGTCTCCGGAGCACCACTACGAATCATACGGGACTACAATGAAAGACGCGACTCGAACAATTCATGCTGGCGCGCCAGATTTCAAGCAGGGGGATGCGTTTCTGCAGGGGCCTACCTTTGCGGGTCCCTATCATCTCGCCGGCGATCCTGCTTCCTCGCCGTACGCGTACGGCCGCTTTCACAATCCAACCTGGGTTGCCTACGAGCAGGCTATTACGGAGCTGGAGCGCGGGACAGCAACAGTGGTCTTCTCCTCTGGGATGGCTGCTGTGTCGGCGATGCTCGGCGTTACTCTGCAGAAGGGTGACACCATAGTGATGCCGTCAGACGCATACTACAGCGCTCGCAATGTTGTGAGCGGTTTCTTCTCTGCGCTGGATATTCAGTTACGGCTGGCGTCCACGGCTGGAAGCGCGCAACTCGAACATATCAAGGGCGCCAAACTTCTCTGGCTGGAATCGCCGAGCAATCCGGGGCTCGATGTTTGTGACATCGCCATGCTTTCAGAGGCGGCACATGCGGAGGGCGCGCTTGTACTCGTCGACAATACGACACCTTCCTGCCTGGGTCAGCAGCCGTTGTTACTGGGTGCCGATTTTTCGTTGTCATCCGATACGAAGATCACCACCGGGCACAGTGATGTAGTGCTGGGACATGTGACGGTTGGCGATGCGGCATGGGGAGAAAAGATTCGCACCTGGCGCACGCAGATGGGATCGATTCCAGGGCCAATGGAAGTGTGGCTCGCGCATCGGTCGCTGGCCACACTGCACCTCAGGCTGGAGCGGCAGAGCAAAAACGCTTTGGCCGTTGCGGAGTTTCTCGCGACGCGGCGCGACGTGCGTGGAGTCAGGTATCCGGGACTCGCCGGGGATCCTGCTTACACGATAGCGTCGCGGCAGATGAAATTCTTCGGTTCTGTTGTGAGCTTCGAACTGGCAGATCACCGGACGGCGGACACCTTTCTCAAACGCTGCACCATTTTTTTCGAATCGACGAGTTTCGGCGGCATACACTCGACGGCGGAACGCCGCGCGCGCTGGGGCGGCGACAAGGTTGCTGAGGGATTCATCCGCATGAGCGTGGGGTGCGAGGACGCGGACGATTTGATCGCGGATCTGACACAAGCACTCGATGGGTAACTAGCAATTGGTGGCGAACAAGCACCTGTAAAATGGATTCCGGCTTTCGCCGGAATGACAATTGGTGTGTCATTGCCGCGCAAGCGGCAACCCATGTTGATCGGAAGCAGATGGGTTCCGGCTTTCGCCGGAATGACAAGTGCATCAGGACTTGTTGACTTTCAGTTCGTGCTCCAGCGCCTCGGGCAGAGTGGGGAACTGAAACTCGAACCCTGTGCTCACGAGACGCCTTGGGAGAACGCGCTGGCTTGCGAGTACCGTTGAATCGGCCATCTCGCGTCCCAGCATCATGCGGATCACCGGGGCTGGCATCGGAGCAACGGCGGGTCTGTGTAGCGCCTTGCCGAGTTCCTTGGCCAGCTCCTCGTTTGTTGCGGGATTGGGGGCGGTCATGTTCAATGGGCCGCCAAGTACGCTCTCCTCGATCAGAAAAAGAACCGCTCGTACGTAGTCTGTTCGCGCGATCCAGCTTACCCACTGATCGCCGCTCCCAGCCTTGCCACCAGCGCCAAGCTTGAACGGGAGGAGAAGTTTTTCGAGAACTCCACCTTCAGGATTCAGGACGATTCCCGATCGTGTGTTCACCACTCGAATATCAGCGTCGCTCGCCGGCACCGTCGCTGCTTCCCAGTCCCTGGCGAGTGTTGCGAGAAAGTCAGTGCCGAGGGATGAACGTTCGTCGAGCTCCTCGTCGCCGCGGTCCCTGCCGTAGATGCCGATCGCCGACGTCGAGATGAGAACCTTTGGCGTCGGCGTCAGTGCGGCGAGAGTGCGGGCTATGAGCCCCGTGCCGACTATGCGGCTCTCGCGGAATTGTTTTTTCTTTTCCTCTGACCAGCGCTGGGCAAGGTTTTCGCCGGCCAGATTGACGAAGGCGTCGATTCCCGCTAGCGCCGCCGCATTGAGTTCACCCTTGGCGGGATCCCAGCGGATTTCGTTCTGCTTTCCGGCACTGGGGGACCGCGTAATGGAAAGAACTTCATGCCCCTGGCCGCGAAGGAATGAGACCAGTGCTGAGCCGACAAACCCGCTTGCTCCGGACACAGCTATTCGGATGGGGCACTCCGGTTGGTTGCGTTACTACGGAATCTAGCGCGACACAGCGGTCATGGTGCCGGAGGTACTGGTCTATTCTGCCGTCATTCCGGCGAAGGCCGGAATCCATGTTGGGGAAGAAAATGGATGCCGGCCTTCGCCGGCATGACGAAACTGTACCACTACTTTTACCCGAGCCGGCAAAGGCTCGTCGATTCCTCCAGACAATGTGGGAGAGTGGAACGAATGCTGCACATGACCGGCTCCACAAGGAGCCAGTCTCGTTGTCGCCACATTGGAGGGAGACCAACTATGGATGTCAAACGCCAAATGCTGCGTCACTTTCTTGCGGCTCTGGCATATCGCACGCAGAAAGCGCTGCGCGATGCGCCACCGGATTTTGGTGACTTCGTCGCGGGTGAAAAAGTTCGGTCTCCCAGGTGGCTTGTCCGTCACATGACGAGCGTGCTTGGCTACGCCAGAACATTCTTCATTGGCGGCCGGTACTTTCCGGAACCGCTTGATTCCCTGGAGGCGGAGCTGCAACGCTTTCATGAAATGTTGGCGTTGCTCGCCGGGCACCTCGAGCGCGATGAGCCATTGCCCGAGGGAATCACACCCGAACGATTGTTGCAGGGTCCCTTTGCGGATGCGATGACGCACGCCGGCCAACTGGCTCTGCTGCGACGCCTGGCCGGTAGTCCCGTTCCACCGGAGAACTTCGTCGTCGCCAATGTTGATGCGAACCGGCTCGGACCCGATCAGCCGCTACCTCTAAGTCCGGACGAGGCGTGGGAAGAAGCGCCGCTCGACTGGATTCCGCCAACAGAGGATCGGCGCAAGTAACGGGCGTCCTACCGCGGCGCCTTCTTCTTAGCCACCGGCAGCTCGAGTATACGCCACATGTACCAGGAAGCCACAGAGGAATGTGGCGACCATGATGCGCCGATTTCGCGAACGCGTGCGGGAGTTGGAAGCTTTCGCAGCTTGTACGCTCTCATTACGCCCTTGCGGATGCCGAGATCACTCTCCGGCAGAACATCAGGGCGGCCGAGCCGGAACATCAGGAACATCTGCGCGGTCCAGCGACCGATCCCTTTCACACTCACGAGTGCTTCTTCAATCTCTTCATCTTTCATCAATTCGATGAGTTCCAGCCGCAGCGCGCCCGAGGAAAGTTTTTCGCCGAGGTCGCGCAGGTACGCGACTTTCTGCCGAGAGAGACCTGCGGCACGCAGTGAGGGATCGGGGATGGCGATGAGTTTCTCGGCGGTCGGAACACCGTTGTCGAAAAGGTTCAGCAACCGACCGTGGATCGTCGCCGCGGCTTTTCCTGACAGCTGTTGATACACGATCGATCGAACGAGCGCGTGAATGTGGTCACCATCGGCGCGCGCTTCGTAGTTACAGCTGCCTACCTCGGCGATAACGCGGGCGAGGACGGGGTCGGATTTGCGGAGGTGGGTGAGGGCGCGACGGTGCATTGGTTTTGTTGGAAAACTGGTGTCTGATATACGATAGACGAGGATAGATAGACGAGCAACGATAGACGATAGACGAAAGACGATGGGGGCAGTGCGTGGTGCCAATCGTCTTTCGTCTACCGTCTATCGTTGCTCGTGGATCTATCCTCGTCCATCCAAAATCGGCTGTTAAGTAGTAAGCTCAAACTCAAGGGGTTAGAAGCGCTACCGGATTATTGCGGGTGCATAGAACGATACTTTACCGTGGCCAGCATCATTGATTCGTTCGGCGTGTTCTTGCGCGCTAGATAGGCGGTGCGCATCGCGGCCGCCTCTGTCCGGTTTCCCATTTCTGCAGTTGCTTCCATTAGGACGAGATCACGCCACACGTACCCCCCTGAGTCGGGTACCTTCTTGGCTTCCGCAATTGCCTCTGCGTACTTTCCTTCGGCGAGCAATACCATTGCGGTATGCCACGCTATCGATCTCGTGTTGGCTGCGGTTGCTGGATTGACAACAAGCGGAATGTATCGCTCGAGGGCACGTCTTGCCTCGGGTCCCCGCTTCAGTAGTGAGTAAGTCAAGACCTCCCAAGTCGCTAGATCGATGGGCGCTGGTGGTGTGCGTCGCGCCTCTGCGATCAGTTTGTCGGCAGTCGCGGCGTCGCGCGCGGCCGCTGCAAAAATCGCCCCTCGCCACAGGGTCCCTCCAGCATAGGCCAGTGCGCCAGCGACTTCTGCTTCGCGCGCAATGGTAATAGTCTCAGCCGCCATCTCGCTGATTTTCCCATCGTGCACCAAAAGACCGGCCGCATCCCGACGATAGTTTTGGCGCCGTACTCCGTTTGGTGTGAATCTGCTGGCACTGTCGAGCAGGGCCCGGGCGCGTGTGACTGGGTTGGGAGTTTTGCCGTCATGCATGGCAATCTCCGCTTCCAGGTCGTAAATCCACTCCATACTTCTATCCAAGCGCTTTGCCGCTCCAAGATGTTGCAGCGCTTCATCGAATCGTCCGATGCGATGCAGAACATGGCCAAGTGCAGCATGAGACCCGGCGACGTTCGGTGCGAGGCGCACCGCCTCCTGTGCGATGGTCAAGGCTTCCTGCGCAGCGGGTCGGGCAGGATCGAGGAAGAAGCCCCCCGCCAGATCAGCGGCAAGCTGCATTCGTGGTGCCGCGAAGTCGGGGAATCGCGTGGCCAATGCGCGTAGACTATCAGTCTGTGCGCGTCCGGTGAAGGAGAATGCGTAATCCAGGGCGATGTGCCGGTCATTCGGATACATCGCGACCGCTACCGCCAGCAAGCGGCTGGCGTAGACACCGGTAGCGCGATGGCCCAGCGCAAGCGTTTGTTGGGGAACATTGGTCGCGGCCGCATCAGCCAAGCCGCGCCGGTACTCCTCGTTTATCGCCGCAGTTGTACCGCCCGTCACCCCGGCTCTGAAGATACGGGCCAATCCAAAAGTGGAATCGAGTTTCAGGGCGCGAGTCAGTAGTGTTTCCGCGACGAAAGCGGACCAGTTATGCCTGGCATCAATTGCAGCGAAGAAAGCGTCACGAACTGGCGCCGCAATCAGCGGGAGCTGCAGCGTTCCATTGGCCACAACAGTTGCTGCGGGTGTCGGTGGTGTCGTGGCCTGTGCGCTGACTGCTGGCGCTGCGAGAAGAAATGCGAGGGAACTGCGAACCGCGAGCGTAGATACGTTCCACACATGACCTCCGGGTGCCATGCACCAGGGCTTGGGGAAACGGCAACATCTCTTACGGGAACGGCAGATTCGGCAGGGCTATTGTAGCACCTGCTGAGGCCGGTAGTAAGGAGGGGTGGGCGCCTTCGGCGATCAATCGATCAATCGATCAATCGAACAAATGATCAAGTGATCACTTGTTCGAGATCTCAGATCGCAATCACTTGTTCACTTGATCATTTGTTCATTTGATCGATTGATCGCCGAAGGCGTCAAGTTGCGGCCCTGGCCTCAAACTCAATCTTCTTCAACCGCCGCTTCTCCGGTCCTCTCTCAAACAACAGATACAGAGCCGGAGTTACGGTCAGAACAAGAATGGTGGAACTCGTCAAACCGCCCATGAGCGCGTACGCAAGTGCGTTCCAGATATTTTTGTTCACATTCTCCTGGAAAAGCACCAGCGGCAACAGCCCGATGATCGTGACGCACGTGGTCATCAGAATCGGCCGCACGCGGTCGAGAGTTCCCTGAATAATCGCGGGACGAAGTGGCCAGTCTTCGTCTCGCCTCAACCTGTTCACCCGATCTATCAAGAGGATGGCGTTGTTCACAACGATGCCTCCCATGATGATCACGCCGATATACGCCTCGCGCGTAAATGATGCCGAGATGTAGAAGAACATCAGGAACACACCTATCAGCGCCATGGGGACAGTGAGCAGCACGCACAGCGGTTGCCGGATGGATTCGAACAACGTTGCCGTCACCATGAACACGAGGATTATCGAAAGCGCCAGCACGCCATAGATCTGCCTCTGTTCATCGCGGCGGATGGATAGCGGCGAGTCGGCCAGAATCTTGTATCCCTCGGGCACGAAGGTGGCCGCGACCACGCTGCGGCGGGTCTTGTCGGCGAGTTTCGCCGGTCCGCGGAACTCGTACGACACAGAGCGCGTGTACTGCTGATTCTCCCGGTTGATACCCACGAGAGTGGGACGGTCGTACACCTCGGCGACGTCGCGCAGTCTCACCGGCGCTGCGCGTCCCGTTGCCTGGATTGTGAGATCCTGTAACGTCTCGATGTTCTGAAACTTGAATCCTTCGATCTTCGATCCAAATGCGATCTGGTCGCCCTGGATTTTCAGTACGGTGTTGGATGCTCCCGTTCCGGACACGGCGGAACTCACCTGCTGAACCGCTTCCTGCACCGTCACCCCATAAAGACCCAGCCGTTCGCGATCAAAGTCCACGACAATCTCCGTAGCCCTTCCGGAGAACATGCCTGTCATTCCACCGCCGTTGGGATCCACGTTCAATACGCGCGGCAGATTGCGAAGCTGCACCGCGACTCCCTCTGCAATCTCGCGCACTTTCTCGAAGTTGTAACCAAATATCTGAATGCGCTGGCTGCCGCCGGACGAGATGCCGCCGCCAGTGCTGAAGTATTTGCCCTGGCCCGAAACATTGAACGACGGCCCGGCAAATGTATTTCCCACCGTTGCCAGATCTTCATAGACCATCCCCGGCGCGTAAGTGTATTCCAGCGAATCGGGGAAGGTGACCAGAATGCTGGCCTGCTGGGCGCGCACGTCGGTTGTCCATTCTTCCACTTCAGGAATTTGCCGCAGGTGGTCATCGAAAAACCGCGCGAGCGCGTCGGTGCGTTCCAGCTCCTCACCGTTGGGCATTCCGATTCTCACACTCACGGTGCTGCGCTGCGTGCTGCCGGTGTTCCAGACTCCGCCACGATTCACGTAGCGGTTGAACAGATTGTATGAGGCGCCCAGCATTGCGATTGATATCGCAACTGCAACCCAGGGCCATCTGAGCGACAGGTTGATCGCACCGGCGTAGATCCGAACGTACCTGGGACGGCCCGCAATATCCGGAACCTTGGGTGCGTTCACCGGTGCCGCCGCGGCGATCGCGCCGCCCGCTCCCACCACCGCTGCCCCGGCCGTCGCAACATCGCTACGCACCTTCACCCTTGAGAGCCCCTTGCCGCTAAGTATTTTGGCGGCCAGCGCGGGGACGAAGCTGAATGCAACGAACAAACTCGCAATCTGCGCGAGCACAATCACGACCGCGAGCGGCAGGTAATAGCCCCGCAGTTCACCCTGCAGATAGATGAACGGGAGGAAAACGATAATCGTGGTCATCGTCGACGCAATTACAGCGATGACCACCTCGCTGCTGCCGCGCTGCGCCGCAACTGTGGGTGAATCTCCCTGGCGCCTGCGGCGGAAGATGTTCTCAATCACTACGATAGCATTGTCGACAATGATGCCGAAGCCCATCGAGAGGCCGGTGAGTGTCAGCACGTTCAGCGTGTGCCCGGCGAAATACATCATGTTGAGCGTAATCAGCGTCGAGAAAGCGATGGTCGAAAAGACGATCAGCGTCGAGCGGAATGACCAGAGGAAAAGCAGGAGAATGCCGAAGATGACCGCACCAGACATCAGCGAGCGGTTGCGCAGTTCGGTGAGCTGCTGCTTGATGGTGACGCTCTGGTCACTCATCATCTTGATCTTCATCCCGGGGAACAGAAGCTTCTCGATCTCGGGCACGAGAGCCTTGACGCTGTCCGCCACGTCGACTGTGTTTACCCGCGCCTGCTTGCTCACGACAAATGTCAGAGCCGGAAAGCCATTCACGCGGGAATAACCGGTGGGCTCTTCGAAGGTATCGTGCACGGTGCCGATATCGCTCACACGGATAGTCCGCCGACCATTTCCCGATACAACCAGATTGGCAATGTTGGGAACAGAATCGATGGTCTCGCGGATCACCACCGACTGTTCGATGTTCCCTTGTTTCAGAATCCCGACATCCGCCACCTGCTCCAAACCCTGAATGGCCGCCGTCACCATGCCGGGAGTGATGCCGTACGAGGTGATTTTCTCCTGGTCGAGGTCAATGCGGATCATGCGCTTCGCGCCACCGGAGGCCGTAACAGCGGCAACACCCTCTATCGCCTGAAGCGCCGGAATGATGTGCATGTCAACCTGATCGCGCATCGCTTCGAGGATATAGGGCCCGGTTACCCGATAACGGAGGAGAGGCTGCTCAGCATCGCGCAGCTCCGCGGGAGGAAGGGCACTGACAGTCGGGCGTTGAGGGAGAGGAGGGAGGCGGTCCCGCATCGCGGTGATGCGCTCGACCAGCTCTATGCGGGCGAACTGCATGTCGGTTCCACGCGCGAAGTAAACCGTGATGGTCACGTTACCCTCGCGCGAAGTGGACCTGACGTTTTCCACTCCGCGGATCTGCTGGATTTCTGCTTCCAGCGGCGCGGTAACAAACGCTTCTATCACCTCGGCGGACGTTCTCCCCCAGATAGCCGTTACATTGAGCTGCGGGAAAGTCATGCTGGGCAGCTGCTCGATCGGAATCTTCGTCCACGCAACAATGCCAAGGACGGTCAGGACGATGTAAACCATCGCGATCGTCACTGGTCGCTTGATCGAAAGATTGATCATTCCCGGTATCTCCTTGGTGTTCCAATTTCGTCATTCCGGCGCAGGCCGGAATCCATTTTCTCCCAACATGGACCCCGGCCTTCGCCGGGGTGACGAGGACCATCAGTCACCTGCGACTGGTTGCGGCGCAAACTTCGCCGACTCGCGCGACATTCCCAAAGCAAGCCTTAGTTTCTGGCGCAGATCTTCGAACAATTCGTAAATGATGGGAATGACAATCAGCGTAAGCGCGGTGGAGGTGATAAGTCCTCCGAACAACGCGATCGCCAGCGGTTGCTGCAGCTTGGCACCAGCTCCAATACCCAGGACCATGGGCAACACGCCCAGGAGGGCCGTTATCGTATTTATCAGAATAGGACGCAGCCTGTGACGTCCCGCTGCGCGTATGGCGTCGCGCACACTCATCCCTTCGGCGCGCATTTGATTGATGAACTCCACCTTCACCACGGCGTCGTTGTCCACGACGCCTATGAGCACAACTATTCCTATGAGGCTGATCGTATTGAGCCCCGCGCCCGTTATAGCCAGCGCAAAGAAGGCACCGATGACTCCCATCGGCACCGCCAGCATGACCGTGAACGGATGTATAAAGGATTCGAACTCCGCTGCCATAATCATGTAGCAGAGCAGCACGGCAAGGATCATTGCGAACAGGAGAGCCTGGACGCTCTTCGCCATCTCCTCGTTTTCACCGGCAACCTGAACGTCTATTCCACTGGGAGGGGCGACCTCCGTAATCGCCCGCTGGATATCATCGACCGCAACTTGCAGATCATTCGCCGTAAGATCGGCAAAAACGGTCACGACCTTTTTCTGATCAATCCGCCGTATCTCGGACGCGCCCACGCCGTCGCTCGTCGTGACCAGTTCGCGAAGCTGCACACCACTTACCATGAGCTGCTCAATGCTGGTGAGTGAATCACGCGCAGACGCCGGGAGCCTGACTACGATCGGAACCTTCTTGTCGAAATCGACGAACTGGTTCTTCGTATTCACTCCGCGCATATAACTCGTCACCGCTGCAGAAACTGCGCTGAGCGCCACACCACGTTCGGCCGCCGTCTCGCGATCGACCTTGATGCGTACTTCCGGCTGCCCAAGCTTGTTGCCAATTCCCACGTTGTTAATGGAGGGAAGTGTCGAGAGCTTGGCCTCGACCAGGGTTGCATAGGCGAAAGCGCGCTCCATATCGTCCGAGCTGATTCGCACGCTGAGGTCGGACTCCGCGCTGCCGAGCAGACGCCCAAGAGCGGTGGCCTGTCCCGTCTGAATGGCGATGGAGTTAGGGGGAAACTGCGTTTGCATTGCCCGTATTTTAGACGCCGCAATTTCCGACGAGAAGCCGGGCTTCATTCTCACGTCCATCGTCGCGGTGTTGGAGCCGGATTCCTCCTCCGCTATTCCGGTAATGAGAAGCTGGCGCCCTACTCTCGTGAACACAGCGTCTACATGCGCTGTGTCCGCCACGAGTACTCTCTCGATTCTCGCCGCCAGCTCGGAGGTGTGCTGGATTGGAGTGCCGCGTTCGAGAGTCAGCGCAACACGGAACGAACCCTGGTCCACTTCTGGCAGAACAGAACGTTTGAGTGTCGTCGCCACGTAGAGTGACAATCCCAGAAGCAGGAGCGACAAGGCCATGACCATCGCCCTGTGATGCAGCGCCGATTCCAGCAGGCGCTCGTACCACCTTCGGAACCTCTCGAAGGAGCGATCGAAGGCGTCAAGGGGCGGACGCACCAAAGTGGTAACGGGACGAGTGATCCCCTTCCATGTCTTGTGAAGTGTGCGCCTGGTCCAGGTGGTGTATTCGGGGTGCACGTCGTCGGTCCATCTGGCCGCCATTGCCGGCAACAGGAAGAGTGCGGCGACGATGCTCATCGCGAGCGAGAATGCCACTGCAAATGAGAGCGCTCCAAAAAGCGCGCCCGCGACTCCTTCTATATAGATGATCGGACCGAATACCGCGATGGTTGTCAGCGTGGAAGTAATGACAGGATTGCGCACCTCTTCGACACCGCGAGCCGCGGCTTCGAAGGGGGTTTTCCCCATCTCTCGATGCCGGAAGATGTTCTCCGTTACGACAATGGAGTTGTCCATCAGCATTCCAATTCCGAGGGCGAGGCCGCCCAGACTCATCAGATTGAGCGATACGCCAAATGCGTCGAGCAACATGAAAGCCGCAAGAACCGAAAGCGGCATCGCCAGCGCGATCGCAATTGGATAACGGATGTCACGCAGGAAGAGGAAGAGAACGAGAAATGCCAGCAGTCCGCCGAAGATCACCTGCTGAATAACATTGCTGAGCGCGGCGGAAATGAATTGTGCCTGATCGGTCGCAACATCAATCTGGAGATCCGGCTGCGGAGTAGTCGAATCGTTGTACTCCTTCATTAGCTGATCAATCGTCTTGTTGACGACTTCCGAGACGAGAACGGTATTAGCTCCAGCTTCCTTGAAAATGAGCAGACCAACGGCTTGTTGCCCATTGTACCTGGCAATGGACTCTGGATCCCTGTAGCCATCCTTGATCGTGGCGATTTCGCGCAGGTAGACGCTCTGTCCCACCGATGGGCGCGGGCCGGATGGAGCAGGAGTGCCCGGAATGTTGCCTTTGCGTATCGCCACATCGCCCAGCTCTTCGATGCTGCGGAACTCGCCGAGTGTGCGCATCGAGTAACTGTAAAGTCCACGGCGCACGCGGCCGCCGGTGCTGCTGGCATTGGCCTGATCGAGAGCGTTCGCGACTTCGGGGAGCGTGATGTTGAATGTCTGCAACCAGGTGGGATCTATCTCAACCTGGATTTCCCTCGTCAATCCTCCCGTGACTTCCGCCTGCGCCACTCCATCGAGCTGCTCCAGCCGGCGCTTGATGACCGACTCCGACAGCTCCTTGAGCGAGCGCATATCCGTGAATCCGGAAACGGAAAGCGTCATGACCGGATCGGCGGTGGGATCGGATCGGAGGATGTTGAGCGTGGCGCTTTGCGGCAGTAATGCGCGCGCGTTGTCCACCGCTTCGCGTACGTTTAGCATCGCGAGGTCCATATCCGTTCCCCAGAGGAAACGGATGACGATCACCGACACTCCCTCGCGCGTGGTGCTCTCCACATGTTCCTTGCCGGGAATACGCGTGAGTGTCTGTTCCACCTTCGACGTGATCACCCGTTCGATTTCGAGGGGGGACACATCCGGATAGGTGGTGTAGATGACGATGCGCGGGAATGAAAGATCGGGGAGCAGATCGATCGGAAGGCGCCGCAGGGAGATTATGCCGAGGCATGCGATGGCGATGAACACCATCGAAACCGCAACGGGTCGCCGGATTGAAGCACGGATCAGAGACATGGTCAGCCTCCTCCGGGCCGGTTACCGAGCAACTGGTCGAGTATCAGCTGCCGGCTCAACACGTTGAGCTGTGCCGTAAGGATATTTCGTTCGGCGTCAGACGCGGCGTCAATGACCGTTTGATAATTGAAATAGTTGATCGTATTGGCTTCGAGACCGTCGTTTGCCACCTCAACCTGAAGCTTCGCATTTATCAGGTTGTCATTCGCGAATTTGAGCTGGCGGTAGGCGCTGCCAATGTCGATTACAGCGGTGCGCACCTGACGATCGATACTGGTATTGAGATCGCGCATGGTGATGACAGCATCCTGAACGCTCGCGCCGCTCGATGTCATCGTGGAGGCTGTGCTTGTGAAATCAATAATCTGGCTCAGCGGCAATGAGATGTTCAGGCTGCCACTCAAACCCGTATTCCTGCCAGTGGGGTCAAAAAGCGCCGAGTAGCCTGATCTACTTATCGACCTGCTGAAGTTCGCGCTGAGCCGAACCGTAGGCATGTATCGCGAGTTCCGCATAACCGTGTTGTTCATGCGCGCCTGGTTGAGCTGACTGTGCTGCTGCCGAATGTCGGGATTTCGCTCCAGCGCCAGCTGCACCACGGAGTCGGCGTTCAGCCTCACACTGTCCGCGAAATTGGGAAGCGGGGTGACCAGAGTGAAGTTCGTCGCGCCGGTGATGCCAAGCACTCCCATGAGAGAGAGTTTGGCCTTGACCAGATTGTCCTCGGCGTTGAGCACATTGTTCTGCGCTGTCTTGATTGTTTGTTTGGCTCGCTCAAAAGCGAGAAAGTCGATCAGAACCGCGCGAAACTTGGTTTCGGTGTCCTTCAGCTCAACTTCGCGTGAGGCGAGCAATCGCTTTTCGAGGGCGAGTGATCGTTCTGCCTGCTGCGTCTGGTAATACTGATTGATCACCTGCACTCGCAGCGCAATTTCCTGCCGGGCCAGACTCAGGGTGTTCTGCTGGATCTGCATCCTGGAGATTCGGTATTGGTTGAGCGAGTTGCCGCCATCCCAGACATTCATCGAGAGACCGAAGTTGAATGAGGTGCCGCTCGATGACGATGTGGATGTTCCCAAGGGCGAGGTGTTGCGCGACGGCCCAGCGTTCGTATTGATCCCCGCGCTTGGGATTGGAAGTAGCCGCGTGAACCGGTTTTTACGTGCGGCTTCGGTGACAGCCGAGTCGTTGCCGAGTCGCAGATACGCGGCATTGTTGAGGAGCGCGATACCTATGGCGTTTTCGAGCGTGAGCTGCGCGGGTACGGCCTGTTGGTTGACACCCGTTTGCGCTGCGAGAGGTGCGGCGAGAAGACCGGCAGTCATCCCCGCAAGTAAGAGTTTATTCATGCGCACATCCTAGCGGGCGATACCGCTTAGCTTGTCGACCAGTCGCACGAGAGTCTGGTGCTCGATTGTGTAGTGACCACCGACAAGAACAATCTCGCCCGGCTCCACCATCTTCTGCGATCCGTCTGTCCCGGGCACTATCTCGTAGAAATCATTGTTGCGCAGCCCAATCGCCACATAGCGCCAATCGGTTCTGCCGTCGGCTGCTCCATCCTTGTTTGGTATGTACACGAAGAGCATGTCGCGGCCATCGGAACGCTGCAGAATTGCGTTCTTCGGCACGAGCAGACGATTCTCGTATGTCTGCGACTGGATCTCGACGCGGGCGGTCATCCCCGGAACGATGAGCCCCCTGGAATTCCTCACCGTCACCGTCACACGCGCTGTGCGAAGCGCTGGATCGACAATCGGGTTGATGGACTCGATCACTCCTGTGTACATCGTGTCGCTGTAAGACGCGAACGTGAGTCGTGCCTGGTTGCCCACCTTGAGCTTCCCGATATCGCTCTGCAGCACTTCCGCCTGAACACGAATCGGGTCCATCGCTGCGACGGTCATCAGTTCGGTTCCACCGCCGACACGCTGACCGGCGACGACTTTGAGGTTGGCAATCTTGCCGGCAATCGGCGCCCTGGTGGCAGCCTTGGCGTATTCCATGCGCGCCTTCTCGAGGTTGAGCCTCGCGTCCACCACTCCAGAAGACATCATCGCGTTGTTTTCGCGCTCCTTTCGGACCGCAGGGTCAGCAATCAAATGGTCCGAAATGAGCTGATTCTTGAGGGAAATCTCGGCGCGATTGAGTGCGTAGAGTGACTGCTTCAGTGCAAATACGAGCTCTGTCGTGTCCAGCATGATGAGCGTGTCGCCGGCCCTGACGAAGTCATTCTCCTTATGGAAGACGCGATTGATACGTCCCGAAGCTTCGGAGCCAACCAGGATCTGATGCGACGATGACGCTGCACCCTGCGCCAGGACCCAGATAATGAGAGGTCCGCGTTTCACCTCGGCCCCCACGACAGGAATGGCCGTCCCTGCGTCGAATGTTGCACCGACGGAATCAGGTCGAGGGATTGCGGTGGGTTTGCCTGCTGCTGTCTTGGTGCTGTCGGCTTTCTTGGCGGAGAGTGAATCGATCTTCTTCTTACCAAGGAATCCGGCGGCGCCGACTACAACGAGTGCGACAAAGATTCCAGCCAGGCGACGTGGGTTTGCCATTGTACACGACCTTCGAATTGTCAGTGGGACTACGAGATATATGCCTTTCTATAATGGGGCTCCGGACCGGAGAGCGTCCAGACCACTAAGAATAGTGGCGAAAGCCCCGGCTTGGCCGGACATCAATGCTACGTCTTGCCGCTCGAGCACGTTTCGAGAGCGCTCCGGTTCTTTGGACCCTCGCTCTTACCTTGAAGGTTGCAACAAGGATTGCGCAGGAGCGACGTGCGGAGCGGGGACGGCGTTCACGGGAACTGCGGGTCCGGGAACGGCGTGAGGGGGACTGCGGTTGCGCAGACTGCGGATAACAGCGCCCCTAATCGTCGTACTGGTTCCGCTGGTCCCGCGCCGCCTTCCCCGCACCCGCCGTTCCCGTGAACGCCGTCCCCGCTCCGCAGTTCGATCCTAAGTAAACCCTGTGATCCTACTTATCGCCCCCAGCGCGCAGATAGTGGGTGCGATCGACGCCATAGGTGGCGTCCTTCGGGTCCGCCTTCGGCCACCTTACACCAAATCCGGGGAGAAACAGCCCTCCCACCACACCCATCCCGCCAGCGCGCACGGTGTCGGCTGTGGGATTCTGGTACACCACCGTAACGCGGTACTTGTGGTTGCGGCTCAGTTTCACACCCAGTTTGCCCGCGAAGCTGGTGACCGGCATGCTCTTGACGTTGCCGCTGGAATCGAGCCCCGGCTTGCCCTCCCAAATCACCTCGCCGGTTGTTGCATCGCTAAGGGTCAGCGACTGCGCGCGTTCGTGAACATGGCCGCTCATCACGATGATACGACCATCGATGGCGGGACTGCCCTCAAACGCTCGCTCGCTCCGTCCCGGAGGAAGGTCGAAGGACTTGTCGCCAGTGGGAAAGAGGACATCAAGCTGGAAGGGATAGACACGGAAGAGAGGCCAGGGCCGGTGCGTCGGAGAATAGGAGAATGTCACACGCACCGTAGCGCCGCGGTAATCCTTCATGTGCGGATTGTGCAGCATTGCGGAAACCACCATGCGCTGGCCGCCACGCAACGGATAACCGAACAACATCTTCGGGAAACTGTGTGAGCCGGTTTCCTTCCCCACGGCCAGCATCCTCTGCGAGATCGGCAGGAATAGCTCGCGATTTTCCGGGTCGATGAAATTCAGGTGATGAATGAGGTCCAAAGGGGCCTCATTGCCCGAAGCATCGGTAATCGACACCTTAAAGCCGTTGAGGTAGCCGCTTACCGGAATTGTCACTTCGGTAACGGGTGGCGTCACCGCCGACGAATGCGAGTGTGCCATCGCGGCGCCGTGATGCAGGTGCGAGGCAAGGAGGTCAACAGGACCGATTTCGACGGTGAATTGCCGTTGCCTATCATCATGCTTTAAGTTGACGATACTATTACTTGGTGACAGCACGGCTGCACTTGCGGACAGCGTGACTGCCACAGCAACAAGACCGAGCGTTAGTGCCTGCTTCGACATGAGAAACGGGTACAACGCCACCTCCTAATCAGGGTTTGATCATCAATAGAATACGCAGTCGGAACAGCGCAGGGAACCGGGACCGGCACGACCTCCCCGCTGGTGGCACAAAATGATTTTTGCCACGCTGCGAGCCGCAATCACCGGTGATCCGACTCGGCGCATCCTCCTCCGCCGTTCAACCATGGAGTCGTACCATGAATCTACGGACGAATGCGTCAACGGTTACCGGAATGTGGTTGCCCGGATCCGGGCCGTAAGCGGACTGGAATTTGATATCACCCTTCGCTGGCCGGAAGAGGGTGGGGAGTTGGGCAAAGTGGAGGGGGGGGAAGGGAAATTGGAGAATGGAGAGGGGAAATTGGAGAATGGGCGGGCGCGACCCCTGGTGCTCATTCTTGGAGGCCAGTTTTCGGGTCAGCGGGCAGCCACTCTGGTGAAAGACACCAAAGGTGCTCTCGTTGCGGCTCTCTCGTATCCGTACCACGTGAGACCGTGGCCCAAGGGTCACCAGATTTTTCTGGGTCTTCACAAGATCCATACGGCGCTCCTGGACACGCCGGCTGCTGTGATGCTTGCACTGGACTACATCGAGCGCCGTGGAGGACCGAAGATCAATAGCGTGGATCTCGTTGGTGTGAGCCTCGGCGTTCCCTTCGTTTGCGTTGCCGCGGCGCTGGACAGCAGGTTCAGCAGGGTGTGGTCGATACATGGGGCTGGTGAGCCATTCAAGTTGCTGGAGCACAATCTGCGGAAGCGCTTCGATTTTCTGCCCCTGCGGAAAGTCATGACCACGATCGCGCACATCGCGGCGTCGGGGCGTGCGTTGGCACCCGAGAGGTGGGTGGCGCGCATCTCACCGCGACCGTTTCTCATGATCAACGCAATAAACGATGATCGCATCCCGCCCAGTGCCGTGAACACCCTGTATCAGAGTGCGCGCGAGCCGAAGGAACTGCACTGGATGGAGGGGGATCACGTGTCAGTCACCAACGAAGCGGTGATAATCCGGTTGTGCGACATGATTTTCCGGCGGTTGAGTCACACTTAGGGCGTGTCGGGCTTGATGCGCGTGCGGGCCATTCGCAGATAGAGCGCGCCGCGCAGGATGAAGAAGAGCGCAAAGATCGTGGCCACGGACTGCGGGCCGATCCTAGGCGGGTTGTGCAACACGTACATTTGCACCAGCAGATACGACCCGAGCGCGATCATAATGACCCCGAACGTGCGCCGCCAAACGACTGGAAGGTTCCTCATTCGATGAAGCTATTTGCTCCCGGCTGTGCGTGCCACGCATTGCACAGCGAATGATTGTCGAGGAGTTTGACTACCGCATTTCGCTCGTGGACGTCGCGCCGTTCTTGCGGGGGCGAGATCATCTTGTGTGCCTCGATAGCGCGTGGGTGAGCGATGATATCGGGCGCTACTCGTATGCGATGGCCTCTCCATCGGTGGTTATGACCAGCGAGTGTGAGGTTGGCACCACGGGTCGTAAGTGTGTCACCCGGTTGCGTGCTGGTGTCGTCGACGAGAGTGGTGGGGGCCGAACGATTCAGCAAGGCGCATTCGAAAGTGATGCGCTGGCGATTTGCGAGCTGTTGCTCAAAGAAAGTGTTGAAGGGTTGAGTGATCCTGCATTGCCTCCATTCCGCGGCGGGTGGGCTGGATACGTGGGCTACGACTACGGTGCTTGGTGCGAGGGAATTGAGGCTGTGGTGCGGGCGCAGCCGCAGATTCCTCAACTGGTTTTGTGCTGGTACGATTGGGTGCTTTCATGGGACCATCTGTTGCAGCGTGCGTGGCTCATCGTGCGCAGTTCACAACCCGACGGCGAATCCGTGACGCATGCAGTAGCCGAACTGCAGAGCGACAAGGACGTTCGGATTCGACGCATTCCAACACCCGCTGCCCGACTGCTTTCTGAGCTTCGAAGAGATCTTGCCGCTACAGCGCGGGGTGCCGAGGCCAATGTGAAGTTGCAGGATGCCCATAACGCGGCGGGTCCGCGCGGCCGCGAGCGGCATCGCGATTCCAGCGGAACTGCAGCCTCCGGTCTTGTCTCAAACTTTTCGCGCGAAGGGTACATGAGCGCTGTTCAATCAGTGCGCGAGCTGATCCTGGCTGGTGACATTTTTCAGGCAAACATTTCGCAGTGCTTCAGCGCATCGCATCGCGGTGATGCGTGGCGGCTCTACACGCGACTGCGTGACGAAAGTCCCGCTTCATTCGCGGCATTTCTGGAGTTTGACGGATCGGCAATTCTCTCGTCGTCGCCGGAGATGTTCCTGCGCGTGGGATCGGACGGCGCAGTGGAAACGCGGCCGATCAAAGGCACACGTCCGCGCGGGTCCAGCGCTGCCGACGATTCGCGACTGTCAGCTGAATTGCTGGCCAGCGAAAAGGACAAGTCCGAGAACCTGATGATTGTGGATCTTCTGCGCAACGATCTGTCGCGCGTTTGCGAACCAGGGAGCGTGTTCGTGCCAGCACTCTTCACACTGGAGCGGCTCGCGACTGTGCAGCATCTGGTCTCCACGGTGCGCGGGCGATTGCGCTCTGACGCCAGCGCGGTCGATCTCTTTCGCGCTTGCTTTCCTGGCGGATCGATCACTGGGGCGCCAAAGACGAGAGCGATGCAGATCATTTCGGCAGTCGAAGGTATCGGCCGGGGCGCCTACTGTGGATCGATCGGGTATTTCGCCGCCGATGGAGGTGCGTTGTTTAACATCGCCATCCGCACCCTGACCCTCGCCGCAGGCGTCGCGACGTTTTCTGCGGGCGGAGGCATCGTGCTGGATTCGGATCCTGCGGCCGAATACGATGAGACCGTTGCAAAAGCGCAAGGAATGGCGCGAGCAATTGGGGACGTGTCCCTCGTGCACCTTGAGGGACAGGTCGACCTGTCCCCGGCGCAACGCTAGCGCCATGCGTTGCGTCACATCATCATGACTATCCTGAGACACGCCGCAATCGTCGGGCTCATATCCGCGCTGGCGACCATTCACTTTCCTCAGGCGCAGCCCGCAATGCGGACGCTCGTCGAGGAGATGCGCATAGTTTCATCCGATTCCATTCCGCAGGCGGAGCTTTCGTCTGTCCGCGACCTCGTCGTTGCGCCCGACGGATTCATGTTCACCGCCGATCCCCGCGCTGGCAGTATCCGATTGTACGATCCCAATGGGCGCTTCGTGCGTATGTTCGGCCGTCAGGGTCAGGGCCCGGGCGAGTTCAGTCCGGCCTTCTATCTTGTCGGTGCCGCGGGGGACACGGTGCTCGCATACGACGAGAACCGCGGATATATCCATGTGTATCGCCGGAACGGGACATTCGTGCGCACGCAGCATCTTGCGCGTGTTTCAAAGGATCGCATTCTGGCCGGATACCTGTCGGCGGGACGCGCTCTGGTGAAGATCGACTATTTCCCCACGGTGCCAGGGCAGTGGATGGACTCTCTCGCATACCGAATAACCGATTCAACAGCGGCAGAACTCGCGCGCATTTCGGTGGAGGCGGCACCTCCGCGCGGTGCGATGATGCGCCTTGGTGCGCGAGGCGGTATGATAATGCAGCAGCCGTTCGTTGCCGCGATTCATACCGCGCAGGACCCGATTGGAAATCGTGCAGTGGCCGTGCTGCCCCACACTTCCTGGAGCGGCAGGCCCGGCCAGGTGAAACTGGTGTTCATGAATCGCGACGGTGTTCAGTCAGAGCGGGTGATTGACCTGGGAGCGCGAAGGGTGACAGCTGCGCATCGCGATGCCTTCATCAAGAAACGCATCGATCCGATCGCCGCCAGGCTCCAGGAGGCAGGAACACCGCGAGCGTTGGCCGAGAAAGAGCTGCGCGATCAGCTGGTAAGCTCTGAATACCTGCCCAACGTGGACGGGGTTATGCTTGGGAGTGATGGTTCCGTGTGGCTCAAGGAGTATGAAAGCAGTGATTGGGTGATTGTTTCACCCACAGGCGCGATCGCGTTCCGGGTGCGCGCTCCGGCTGCCTTGCGCGTGTTGCAGGTCTCGATGGTGCGGCTCTGGGGAGTGTTGCCCGACGCGGACGGATTGCCGATCATCTTGCGCTACAGAGTGTCTGGCGGATAGGGCTTTTCGTATCGTTCTCCTTCTCGATAATCACGATTCGTTCGTCTACAACCTCGCTCGCTACGTTCGGGAGCTGGGGTTTGACTCTGTCGTGCGATTGAGCGATGCGATTGCTGTTGAGGAGGTGGTCCGAATGGCGCCGACTCACATCATTCTCTCTCCCGGGCCGTGCACGCCAGGCGAGGCTGGCATTTGCACCGATGTTGTGCGCGCTGTTGGTGATCGCATTCCCATTCTTGGCGTTTGCCTGGGACATCAGTGCATCGGCGAGGCTTATGGAGGACGGGTTGTGAGGGCAGTGAGGCCGATGCACGGAAGGACGGCGCCGACATACCATAACGAGAGTGGGGTGCTTGCTGGCCTTCCCAGTCCCTTCGAGGCCACGCGATACCATTCGCTGATCGTGGAGCGTGAGACCTTGCCGCAGGAGCTGCAGGTGACTGCACAATCTGTTGACGGCGAAATCATGGCGCTGCAGCATAAACGCTTTCCGGTTTCTGGCGTTCAGTTTCATCCGGAATCGGTTGCAACCGAGTGGGGCTATCGCATTCTTGCGAACTTTCTGGGAATGAATAACACGGGCAATTTGCCTGAGCACGGCGATCTGGGACGATCCGTGGTGTCATCCCTCCGTCATTCCCGCGAAGGCGGGAATCCAGAGAAGACGACACTGGATTCCCGCCTTCGCGGGAATGACGGCGCTGGTAGAAATTCAGCGGTTCGCGGGAATGACACATGAAGATTGTGCGTGTGGTTGGCGAACCTTCCGCATCATTGTCCCCATTCGATCGCGGGTTTTCGCTGGGTGATGCGATTTTCGAGACTGTGCGCGTTTATGGCGGTAAGCCGTTCAGGTTACAGCAACATCTCGAAAGGTTGCGGCGATCCGCGCTCCACATGGCGATTCCCATTCCGGCGAAGATCGGCGCCGAGATTGACAGTGTGCTCGCGAAGAGCGCCGCGCTGCGAATACCGGATGCACGTCTCCGGATCACACTGTCGCGTGGAGTCGCTGCGGCACCCGGGCTTGCGGTCGCCGAAGGGATGCAGCCTACGCTGGTTCTGACGGTAGATCCGATTGCCACGCCGGCGCGTACATCAATAGAAGGGATTACGGCGGTAATGGCGAAGTCGCGTCGCAACGAGCAGTCCGCTACCGCTGGTCACAAAACGGTGGCGTTTGCCGATGCGATTCTGGAATTGTCGCGGGCGCGCGAGTCGGGCGCGGCTGATTGCGTTTTTCTCGACACTCAGGGGCACATTTCAGAGGCTTCGACGAGCAATGTGTTTGTTTACGACGGCGAAAGTCTGATTACTCCGGCGCTTTCGTGCGGTGCACTGCCAGGAATCACACGTTCGTGTGTACTGGAACTGGCCAGTCGCATGGCTGTACCTATAGAAGAGCGGATGATCGAGAAGGACGAGCTTCCGTTGGGGCTGGAGGCGTTTCTCACCAGTTCCGTGCGCGAGATTGTGCCCCTGGTGAGGATTGATGGTCTTGGCATTGGAGGGGGAAGGACCGGTGACCTAACGGCGGAGCTTGTAAGGAGATATCGGGAATTGGTTGTGGCTGAAACGGAATGAACCAGCGTGACGGCAGGCGAGGGGACTCGCGCCTTGGGCTGCCTGCTGTAGTTTGAAGGTGTGCAGTTGCTGGACAAAGACAATTACGGGGTAACAAATGCTGATCAAGAAGCCAAGCGACATTCGCTCGTCTGAAATAACGGACGAGAGTGTTTACATGAACCGGCGCGAATTCATGCGCTCAGCGGGTGGAATCGGCCTTGTGGCTGCGGCCGGGACTTTCCTTCCCGGTAGCGTAGCGTGCGCAGCCGAGCGCGGTGCGCGACAGGACGACAAGATCACTCCTGAGAAAGACGCGACGTCGTACAACAACTTCTATGAATTTGGCACCCAAAAGGGCGACCCTGTGCGCAACGCACACACGCTCAAGCCAAAACCGTGGTCCCTCAAGGTGGAAGGAATGGTCGCAAAGCCGGCCACATATGCGATCGAAGATTTCATCAAGCCGCACAAGATTGAGGAACGCCTCTATCGCATGCGCTGTGTTGAGGCGTGGTCCATGGTGATTCCCTGGATGGGAATTCCGCTTGGGAGCGTGATCAAGGCAGTGCAGCCAACATCGGCGGCGAAGTATGTGGAATTCACGACACTGATGGACCCGGTGCAAATGCCGGGGCAGCGACGTCCTTCGCTCGACTGGCCTTACGTCGAGGGGTTGCGTCTCGATGAAGCGATGCATCCACTGGCGATTCTCGCCGTTGGCATGTACGGGAAAGAAATGCTTCCCAACCAGAATGGCGCACCAATTCGTCTGATCACTCCTTGGAAGTACGGTTTCAAGGGAATCAAATCGATTGTGAGCATGCGCTTCACAGATACGCAACCGGCGACTGCGTGGAGCGTGGCCACGCCACACGAATACGGTTTCTATGCCAACGTGAACCCCGAAGTTGACCATCCGCGCTGGACGCAGAAGAAGGAGCGCCGCCTCGAGGGCAACATTCTCCTGCCGCGCATCATCGACACGAAGATGTTCAATGGGTACATGGAAGTCGCGAGCCTGTACTCCGGAATGGATCTGAGGAAGAATTACTGAGCGCGTTTTTCACAAAGTATCGCGAGCGGTGGCTCAAGCCGCTCGTTTTCCTCATCTGTCTTTATCCGTTCCTCAACATTCTCTGGCGGCTCTTTCATGCCGACCTGGGTGCTGATCCGGTAAACGAGTTGCGGTTGCAGACGGGGAGGTGGACGCTGCGAATTCTTGCCGCGTCCCTTGCCGTCACTCCTCTGCGGCGCATCACCGGCTGGAACTGGCTGATCAAATACCGGCGCCCTATCGGACTGTTTGCTTTCTTCTATGCTTGCCTGCACATAGTCACGTACATCTGGCTGCAACAGCGCTTCGCTTGGGCCGACATGTTCGAAGATGTGACAAAGCGCAGATACATCATCGTTGGTACACTCGCCTTTATTTCGCTCATCCCGCTCGCACTTACATCCACAAAGGGATGGATTCGCCGGCTTGGCAAACGCTGGACGGTGTTACACCGTCTCGTCTATGTCGCCGCAATCCTCGCGACTGTGCACTATCTCTGGGCGGTGAAGAAGGACACAACTCTTCCGCTCATCTACCTCGCAATTTTTGTCGCGTTACTCGGCTTTCGAGTGGTAGACTGGCTTAAGGGGCGTCGCCGGCGAGCAATGGAGGCACCCTTGGCTACCCGCAGGAACGCGCTACGCTAGTTAAACGTCATGCCGCCGATTGCTTTTCATGATCCAGCGCCAGTCGGATCACGTTTGCCAGAGACTCCAGCGAAAATGGCTTCCTCAGGAAAACAACGTTCCCCATCTCGAGCCCACGCTGGGACATTTCGTCTCTCGGATGCCCTGACATCAGGACGCTACGAACTTTGTGTCCGTCGTCGTCCAAATGCTTCACGAGCGCCGGCCCACTTAGCTCCGGCATGACGACATCGCAAAGCACCAGGTCGACCTCCACATGCCTTGACGTGAGAACGCGCAGCGCCTCACGGCCATTGCTCGCCGTGAGCACCGTGTAGGAGAGGCCTTCCAGCATGCGAGTTGTCATGCGCAAGAGATCCTCGTTGTCATCCACCAGCAGGATCGTTTCGTTGTGCTTCGCCCTCGGCATCCTGACGACTGGCTCCGCGGTTTCGGCGTCCAATGCTTCAGTTTGTGGCAGGAGGATTATCACATTCGTCCCCATACCTTCCTCCGACTCGATTACAACGTGTCCCGCTGACTGCTTTACAATTCCATAGACGGTCGCGAGTCCCAGGCCTGTGCCCTTTCCTATTGCCTTGGTGGTGAAGAACGGCTGGAAGGCCTTGCTCTTCACGAATTCACTCATGCCCTGGCCTGAGTCCCGGACCGAGAGTATGGTGAACGATCGTCCCGAGTCGCCCAGCTGTTTTGCCAGGTGCTCGTAGGCAGGATCGGAGGCCGACGTTGTTTCGATCGTTATCGTACCACCCTGTGGCATTGCGTCGCGGGCGTTGACGACGAGGTTCATGACGGCCTGTTCAATGTATACTGGGTCTACAGTGACGGTCTCGTCGCCAGCAACTCTCGCAAATTTGAGATTGATGTCTGCCGGAAGCAGCCTTCGCAGCATTGGCTCGATTTCCGAAAGAACACTATCAAGGTTCACGGACTGCGGAGTCATTACCTGCTTTCTGCTGTATGACAACAGTTTGCTGGTAAGAGCAGCCGCCTGGTCAGACGCCCGTTTCACCTGCCGGAGGTCCGCCACGTTACTCTCGGTTTGTTCTGCGAGTAGCAGCATCTCCACGTGGCCGGAAATCACGGTCAGTAGATTATTGAAATCGTGCGCGATACCGCCAGCAAGCTGGCCGACCGCCTCCATTTTCTGAGACTGCCAAAGCTGTTCCTGAAGGGCCTTTTGTTCGGTGAGATCGGTTACCGCAATGCCGCATCCAATCAGTTCGCCCGAGTCAGTTCGAATTGGGAAATGGCTGGCTGCGAACTCTCGTGCTATCTCGGGCTGCGATGCGAGGTTTGCACGGAACGTTACCCCGTCTGCGCTGTTTCCGGATTGCAGCACGCGACGAATGATGGGCTCAGACCTCGCCGAGATGGCGGGTGACAATTCCCTGGGTGTGCGGCCGACATGACCGTCGGCGTTCACACCGTTTACATCCGCCATGAAGCGGTTCACCAGGGTGAAGCGCAGATCGGTGTCAAGGAATCCGAATCCAATATCACAGCTGTCTATTGCTGATTTGAGAAACGCCTCGCTCACCTCGTGTTCACGCAGTGAAAGCTCAGCGTTCTGTGCAGCCAATGTTAGACGTCCGTTGGCTGCTGCGAGCTCACAGGCCTGGCTTTCAAGGCGTGACCGTTGCGCCGCAGATTCGCGAAACCGCCTGAGCAGAGCGGCCCTGAGTCGGAGCAGGATGAGCAGGATGGCAAGCAGTCCCAGAATCAGAACCGCGAGGCTGATGTAGTAGAAGGCATCTTCCCACCAATGGAGCCCATCCTGTTGAACCTCGACCGCGGCATCGAGACGGTCGGCTGACGTCAACAGGGTTGCGTACGCCGCCGCCGCCTTGGGCGTGGGCGCTTCCGGCGTGATCGACAGCGTACCAGGTGTATTGTCGCTTGGGCGACCGCCCGCCGCCTGTTGCCATGTTTGCAGCATTGCATCCAGTCGCTTGACGCTGTCGGACAGTTCGCGTGAGCCGGCGAAAACAATGCTCAATGAATCAATGCGACGCTGTGTTACGCGGACGGCATCCTTCACTCGTCGGAGCGATACGGTGTCAGGTTGCTGCTGATAGTTTTCCAGCCGTTCACTTATGTTCCGTGCACCGCTCACCAACCTGCCAGCGAGGCGACTCCTGTCGCGCCATTCGTCCTCAGCTGCGTCCACACGCGGCAACACAACGAAGTGAATCGCGGAGTATGTCGCAGCCATAAATACAATGGCCGTTACGGTGATCGTTATCCAGCGGTTGAGCGAGCGCGCCTCAGTCGAAGTGCGATCCGCCAGAGCATCGAGATCCATTGGGGTGTGTTTCATAGCCAAAGTTTCGGCCGGCCTCGCTCACAACTTGAGCAATGTTGCGCACAGGCTACAGCAGCGAACTTTGAGGCCTCCTGCGTGCATCCAAGCGCGCAAAAGGACGGCCGGTCAGGTTGGCGGTGAGTCAATTCGTCTGTAGTCCCGCGTTGCCCGGATCGCGGATGGCCGCCCGTCAGCGACCCGGATATTACACACTGATCGCTGTCCCCCTGGGACCGTGCTAACTGGTCTGATATGGCCGTGCGGCCTATTATGGTTGGATAACTCCCTGTCTATTTCAAGTTAGGCCGCCCGCTTTCTGTTGGTTGTCGCAAATTGCTCGACTAAGATAAGCGTCCTCGATTCGGCTAGCGGCCGTGACCCACTTGTTTGTGAGGCCCATGACAATTCGAACGGTTGCTCTCGCATTATCTATCGCCGCAGTTTCTGGCTGTAATCTCGGTGGCCAGCGGAGCCAATCTGCACGGGCGATCCAGCAGATTACCAGTCTGGAATCGGAATTTCGGCATGCGCTGGCGAAATTGGACACGGCCGCAATGAGCACCCTGCTCGCTGCGGAATTCTTCCAGGTCAGCTCGAACACAGGAGCTCCGATTCGAGATCGGCGGCAGGCGTTACTTACCGTAACAGAACACGACTCTTCTCGGCCAATTCAATCCGTCGACGCAGATTCGGTGGTCGTGCGTATTTACGGTTCGACGGCTGTGGTTACAGGTCGCACTATTATCCGAATGAGTGACAAACGCCGAACTCCTCCAGCACAACTCGTGGTGCTCGATCGGTTTACACACGTATGGGCGCAACGCAGCGGCGGCTGGCGACTCGTGTCCAACCACGTGAGCACTATCCAACGGATGTAGTCGATCTTGTGCATTCTCCACGACGCACCCGCACTCGGCCGAATGCGGCCTAACCTTTGGATGAAGCTGGCAATCGACGCCAACGCTGCCAAGTACTGCGCCAGTGCGGCTACCCTGAGTGCCAAGATACTCCCGTAGACGTGGCAGATGCAGATCATAGCCTCACGAACGACCGAGGGCTGCAGGAATTTTAAGATGGCAGCAGTGCCGCAGAGCGCGTTCGCGCTCATCAACGATGCACAGAGGCAGGAAGAGCGAGCGTTCTCCAACGGAGTACTGCTGGTCACTGTGTACGAGAGCACGACCGAATCGCAAGGCCGTACACTTGTTTTTGAGACGGGTTGGGGCGCCGATATGCCGGCAACCGGCGTGGCGCCGGCCACCATAGGTTTGCTCATGAGAGGAGATTACTGAATAAATGCCGCTCGTTCGTGAAGTGACAATCGATGGTGCACAGTACTTCTGGCGTGATTCCAACGGAGAGCGCTGGCACATTCAAAACGTGAACATGGAGGAGGGAGGCGTCCTGGTGCCGAAGCCTGCGGATGTCGCGTTTCATCGGGCGTTTTCGAACGACTCAGGGAAACAACGTATCTATGCGTTTAGAAGTTTTGATCACCGCGGCTTCAATGAGGAGCATGTTGAACGCCAGTTCAGAGCGAGCATCGCGGTGGGCGACGCAGGCGATGGTTGAATTGATGTCGTATGCGGGACGCCGACGAACCATCACAGCTGGCGACAGTCGTCATCAGCTCTTTTTGCGCACCGCTGCCACAACGCGCTCGGCGTAGCGATTGTACGGTTACTGATGTTCGCAAGAACTGCGAAGAGACTCTGCAGGAGCCATTTTGCAAGAGCTACGACTTGCAAGACGTGAGGTCCCGTTGCGGGATGCCGATTTACGACTGAATATATAGACAGCGATCCTGCTTGCTATACGGGCTGGTTAGTTGGCCACTATTCGAGATACCGAGGGTTCTCCGATGAATCGATGCCTGAAACTGAAATCGATTGTTACGGATGCACGCGCGCTGGCGATCCTGCCTGTTCTTTCTGCCTGGATACCTTTCAATGGAGAAGTTCAGGCGCAGATGGCTGAATGGCGGTTGAATGCCGAGCCAATGCTGCGCATCGGAAGCGAGCGTGACACTAACACGACTTTCTCGTTCGTAGGTCCCGTCGTGCGCCTCTCCACCGGGAGAGTTGCTGTCGTCGATGGAGGCAGCGCTGAGATACGCTTTTTTTCGGCCTCGGGGCAGTTCCTGTTCAAGCGAGGCCGGAAGGGACAGGGGCCGGGCGAATTTGCGAGCATTGACGCGATGGTCCTGTCCGGGGACACATTGGCGATTTTTGATTATGACCAGCAACGATTAACACTGCTGACCGCAGCCGGTGAATTCCTAGAGACATCTCGGATTCAGCCGGGTTTACAAGGACCCGTGCGCCTTTACCCGCTGGGGCGCTTGAGGAGTGGCGCCTGGCTTGTTCATCCTGTGCCTGTAACATCGATGCGGCACAACGACGGTTTGTTCCAGGACAGCACACGCGTCGGCGTGCTAGCTAACGCCGCTTCCTCCCCAAAGTGGTTCGGTTCGTATCTACGCGCTACGCACCTCGCGGTTAACCCAACTAATGCGGAGCGAGCCCTCTCCGTTGGTATCTACCAACTTGGACCGCGGCTAACTTGGGCTGCGACCGGAGACGAAGTTTGGCTGGGCAACACCAGCAGTCGTGACATTGCAGTCGTTGACAAAACCGGCCGGCCTCTCAGAACAATAAGAGTGCCATGGCCCACTGAGCCGCTCGATGCTGGCGCTCTAATGAGACTGCGAAGTGCTGCAATCCAGCGCGCCACGACAGATGTCGCTCGGAGAGTCGCAGAAGCCAGGTATTCCGACAAGAATATTCCTCGCACGGGTCCGGTATATGGCATGCTTGTACCGCTAACGGACGGCTTGGTCATGGTCGAGCGCTTCCAACTTGAGGCCGGACCAACCCGCGAGTTTGCTGTGCTTGACGCCACCGGCTCGTATGTCGCCGGCCTGAAATTGCCTGCGGGATTCACTGTGAAATCGGGTAGCGCAGATTATCTGCTCGGCTCGCAACGCGACGCGTTGGGCGTTGAGACGGTTCACATGTATCGCGTCTCCCGCTAGTCACACTCAACTCAGCGATTGACTCCATGGGGTGGCGCTTCAAGCACTCAGTCCGAGGGTTTTTTTGACAGGTGGCTCCGTCAATCGCGAGCCACCTGTTCTACATGTGCCATTCAAGCAATGGTTGAATTGATGCCGTATGCGGGTACCTGAACGTGGCGAGCACGCGTGCCAAGGCATGGGCCGCACGGCGGCAGCGACTTCCGGCAACCGGCGCGGCCACGGCCACTAATGCGTAACGTTTTCGGCGGATGCCTGCGTCGCATGCCGGCGTAGTACACACGGAGCCCAAAACGACTTACACCTAGCCACCCACACAATGAACATTCTTGAATTGGACCAGGCGCTGAACGAATTGATAATCGCCGGGAAAACAACTGAGGCATTTGAGGGCTTCTATGCGGCGGACGTCGTCGCCCAGGAGAACGATGAACCTGAGCGAGTCGGGCGCGAGCCTTGGATGCGCGGACGGCTGGAGATGGAAAAAAGCATCAAGAAGTACCACGCGGAGGTCCTGGCGCACGCAGCGAATGGCGACGTCTCGTTCTCAGAGTGGTGTATGACGTGGAGATCGAAGGGATGGGCGCGATGAGGATCGTTCAGGTGGCGGTTCGTCGTTGGCGAAATGCTCGGGTGGTCCGCGAGCGATTCTACCACAAGTAGTGCGAGAAACTAATAGCGCAAGATCAGGCAATTCCCTTCCGTTGAGCCGCGCGATGTGGCTCGCATGCACTATTCCTTGATCAGCTGGAAGCTCGGCGAGCAGCCAGTTCTCCCGGCGTCGTGGGGTGCCACATGCTGCGCCGCGCGCCTGAAGTGCTAGAAGGTCGACGGAGGAGGATGCATCTGCCCGGCCTGCCCCGGCTCCATGCCGTCAACCGCGCATCTAATTGCCCTCCTGGAATCGAACCAGGACTCGTCTCCAGAATCAGGAATATTCGCGAACCATTATCGCGCCATGGGCACAACGCGAAACAAATCGTTATTTCGCCCACTCGATCTGCTCAATCCCCTCGCAATATGTCCGGTATGCGATCAGACTGTTACGTCTGGTAGCCTCCCTACGTCCAACGGAAGCATCCTCACAGCCGAGCAGCTCCTGCCCCTGTCCTGGATTTGTTTACCGTTGCATTATTCCAGTCACGATCTTGGCGAGATCGCTATCAGATGAACCGGCCCGCTTCAAGGACAACAGGTGTCGAGTGACTTCTGACGCTGCGTCGGATCAGACTTCCAGAGACGCCCTGGGCGCTCAACACGTGGCCCTGCTCGCCTTCGAGCTTGGGCAGGCGCGTTTCGGTCTCGTAGCTTCATGCGTGCGCGAAGTCGTGCGTGCTGTCACCATTACGTCTCTGCCGAATGCTCCGGGCATCGTCGAGGGGGCGATCAATTTTCGAGGAGCAGTAGTTCCTGTTCTCGACATCAGGGGACGGTTTCGCCTGCCAGCGGTACCCCTTCGCGCCGACCAGGTCTTCATAATCTCTCAGGCAGGACAAAGAACAGTCGCCCTGCGCGTGGACAGAGCCACCGAGCTCATAAGCGTGAGACCGGATGCAATCCATCCTGCCCAGGCGACTGCTGGGGCTGGGCTCATCGCAGGAATCGCGGCGCTCCCCGATGGTCTGCTTGTTATTCATGACCTCGACCGATTCCTATCACTCGACGAAGGCGAGCAACTGGATGCCGCACTCGATGTTTCCCGCGACGCAGCACTTTCACCGATGAGCTCTGGGACGGCACCCTGAAAACGGCGCCGATAGTCAAAGGGGAGATCACTGGCGCCCTGCTCGAGAGGGGAGCTCAAGTCGTTCGCGACCAGACCGGGCTGGTTTTCTCTGCGTCCCGCCTTCCTTCGCTCTCGTCAGGGCTGGTGAAGGCGATGCGCCGCGCCGGGAGCCGCAATGCGGAACAGTATATCGCGCGACTCGCAGTCGAAAGGGAACTGCTTGACGATCTCGTAGGCGAAATTACGATCGGCGAGACGTATTTTTTTCGCGAACCGGAACAGCTGTCTTTCATCCGAAACGAAGTTGTTCCCGAACTTTGTGAGCGCCGAGGTAGATCGGGGAAACTCCGTGTCTGGAGTGCAGGCACCTCGTCGGGAGAGGAGGCCTATTCTCTGGCCATCACTCTCCACGAACTCGGAGTTCTGGCGCGAGCGCATGTGGTCGGCACCGACATTTGTCATTCGTCGCTCGCTCGGGCGGAGCGAGGGTCTTATGGCCGGTGGTCTTTTCGTGGCGTCTCTAATGACGTGATTAACCGCTACTTCGTGCGCAACGCAGGCACGTTCGAAGTGGTTCCTGACATCCGTTCGGCAGTCGACTTCCACTATGCAAATCTCGCCGACGAGTCACATCGGATGCACCAGATGCTGGAGCCCGAGATGGACCTCATCCTCTGCCGCAATGTGCTTATCTATTTTGATTCCGAAACGGTCAACCGTGTGGCGCGGCGACTAGTGATGTCGCTTGCTGATGGGGGGTGGCTGATCATCGGTGGATCTGATCCCGCGTTGACCGGGCTCGAAGGTGTCGATGTCGTGATCACAAGTGGTGGCTTGGCTTATCGCCGCGCCAGCGGCAACCCCGCCATCGCAGATATTCGGCCTGCAGTGCAGGAATCGCTTGGTGCATTCCCGCCCGCGACGTCCCCCGATTCAGACAGCAGCGCCAGCTCTGCGAGGAGGGCGATGAGCGGTGGCAGTGTCGTGGATCAAATTCCGTTCAGCGAGGCTGCTTTCAGCACCGCGTTCCCGCCGACGCAATCGTCGTCGGCCGCGCTCTTGTCGGATGCCCGCGGGCTCTACGGGGCGCGCCAATACGACCGCGCCGCGGAAATTGCCGGCGAACTGGCTGGACGGCGACCAAATGACATCGACCACTGGACCTTGCTGATTCGCGCACTCGCCAACAGCGGCCGCCTCGCAGAAGCAGGTCGGGCGTGCGCACTGGGTATGGAACATCATCCCACGTCGGCAGAGCTAGCATACCTACACGCCATGCTGCTGAACGCTGGTGATCACCACATGGAAGCCGCGGCCGCAGCCCGGCGCGCGCTCTTTCTCGATCGAAAACTGGTTATGTCGCACCTCGTTCTTGCCACCGCGCTCATTAAAGCTGGTGATCGCTCTGGAGCACGGCGCGCGTTCCGAAATGCAGGGAAGTTGCTCAAGAACAAGCCGGCATGTGAGCCGATCGCCGCGGCAGACGGCGAGGTGGCTGGAAGCCTTGCGTCGATGGTGCAGTCACAGCTCCTGCTCCTGGAACGATGATGTCGACACGAGCGCCGGCGGCACGCGGCTCTATCGACTGGAGCGAAATCCGGCGGCGCATGGAGGAGACGGAGCGGCAGTTGCTGGGCAGCGAGAGACTTTCACCAGAGCGGGAGCAGGCGATTCTGGACGCGCGAGCACGTGAGCTTGCCCGGCCCGCCCGGGTGCAGGAGCTGGGAACTGCACTCGAAGTGATCACATTCGCTCTGGCGAATGAGATCTACGCCATCGAGACGCGGTATATCACGGCGGCGTTCCGCTTGATGGACCTTTGTCCCCTGCCGGGCGCACGGGCACCGATCTTTGGTGTCACTGCCTGGCGCGGCGACCTGCTAACCATTCTGGACCTGCGTTCGCTGCTTGGTGTGTCCGTCGCTGCGCTGAACGATCTCTCGCGCGTTCTGGTGCTGGGAGAGGGGCGAGCTCAATGCGGCGTGATCGCCGATGCGGTGCTCGACCTTGTACGAGTGCCCGCAATCGAGCTTGAAGCATCGTCGCATATCGTGAGGTTGCACCAGGAGTTGATCCGCGGCATCACGCGTGATGCCGTTATCGTGCTGAGCGGGAGAGCTGTGCTGGATTCATATGCTGACCAAATCTGAGGAGACACACATGGGCTGGACTGTAAGTCGCCGAATCGCGATGGGCTTCGCAGCTATCCTCACTCTGCTCGTGGCGGTGGCCTCTATCGGAGTCATCGCCCTGGGAAGCACAACCAGAGCATACGAGAAACTGCTGGATCAGGAGCGTCGTGCACTTCTTCCTGCGAACGACGGAAATGCCGCGTTTCAGCACGCCAATCTCTACTTCCTGCGGTTTCTGCTCGCACCAAACGAGACCGCGGCCCAGGCCGAAGCCAGGAGCCGAGACAATGCGTTCGCCGAGAGCCGCGCGCTGATCCAGCAACTGCGCGACTCGGTGCAGTTCGACGACAGCCGGCGCGCGTGGGAGCAGGCGCTTGCGCACCAGGCAGAATGGGACGTCGCGTCGCGCGAAGCGATGAGCGCCGCGCGCGCGGGCCGCGCCGCCGACGTTGTAAGAATACGCGAGACACGGGTAACCCCCGTTCGCGAGGCATTAAACCAGGCAATCCAGCGGGGAAGTTCGCTGGCGAGCCAGCACACCAACGAGGTGTTGAGGGAGGCCCAGGCTTCATCACGCACTATGCGCTGGACCATGATTATCGGAGGACTGCTCGCGTTGATTGTCGGAATCGTTTCAGCGCTATTGCTGAACCGGGCGATTGCCACGCCGCTCAGAGAGACGACTGGGGTTCTGGCGTCGAGCGCGGCGGAGATTCTCGCGGCTACAACGCAACAGGCATCGGGCGCGGCAGAATCATCGGCAGCAGTAGCTGAAACCGTCGCTACAGCCGATGAGGTAGTTCGCACCGCCGAGCAGGCAGCAGAGCGCGCGAAAGCCGTGGCCGGATCGGCGCATCGGGCTTCGGAGATCGGCCGCGCCGGGCGGAAAGCAGTGGAAGACTCGGTCGGAGAGATGGGACTGCTAAAGGGTCACGTGGAGTCGATCGCCGAAAGCATTCTGGCGCTTGCGGACCAGGCGCAGGCGATTGGTGAAATCATTGCGACGGTAAATGATATTGCAGAGCAGACGAATCTTCTCGCGCTCAACGCAGCGGTCGAAGCGGCGCGCGCAGGCGAGCAGGGTCGCGGGTTCGCGGTTGTCGCGGGCGAAGTGAAGAGCCTTGCCGAACAATCGCGGCGGGCCACAGTCGAGGTACGTCGCATCCTCGGCGAAATTCAGCGGGCCACCAGCGCGGCGGTGATGACGACTGAGCGAGGAACGAAGCAGGTAACCGCGACCGCGAAACAAGTGGCTGATGCTGGCGAGACGATTCGCGCGCTTACCGATGCGGTCACCGAGGCCGCGCAGACTGCCGCGCAGATCATGGCATCGGCCGGCCAGCAATCCGCAGGAATGGCGCAGATTCGCCAGGCCATCGGCAACATTCAGGATGCCACGCAGCAGAGCCTCGCCTCGACGAAACAGGCCGAGCGCGCTGCGGCGGACCTCAACGCCATGGGGCTCAGGCTGGTCGACCTTGTCGGCGCCGACCGGCAAGTACAGCGGCGCGGTGCCGCTCATGCGTGAATAGAGGCAAATGAATAACGATCGACTTTCCGCGCGCCTGCTCACGACGTTCCTCGGCGAGCTCGATGAGCAGTTGCGCGCGCTGAACGCTGATCTGCTGGCTCTCGAATCCGATCCGGTGAACTCTGATCGGCTCCGATCGGTCTTTCGCGTTGTTCATACACTCAAGGGTGCGGCACGTGCTGCTGGCGTTCCGCTGGTTGAGCGTGCATGTCACTCGATCGAACCACTCCTCGCCGATGCCCGCGATGGACGACTAACATTCGGCGGACCGGAGTTTCGTTCGCTCTTCGCGGCAGCGGACGCAATGGCCGCCGAGGGAGCGCGTATTCGCGCCGAGCGGGAACAGAAGGCGGCCACGTCTCCGGCCGCGCTGCTTCACCGCAAGCCCGAGAGCAAGTCCGTCAGCGAGCCCTCCCCCGACCGTGCCGCTGATGCGCCGGCCGCGCAGTCCGAGTCGGGCGACGGTCAGATTCGAATTGAGGCCGAGAAGATCGGCGCGCTCATTGCGCCGTCCGGACAGATTCTCGCACTCTCCCAGCGTGTTGCCAAACGGTCGGGGGAAATCCGATCTCTTGCCGATGCCGCTGGCAGCCTCGCAGCCGACTGGAAGCGCACCGGGCGCGCGATCCGCATTTTGCTCGAGCATCAGCAATCTGCATCTCTGCTGCAGGCGGTTGCGAGCATGGACGGGCTCGTGAAGCAAATGGCGCGCGAGACGTCTCGTATCGCGTTCGACGCACGTGAAGACGCCGCGTCGCTGGCGCGTGATTCTGAGAACCTAATGTACCGAAGCCAGCGCCTGCAGATGCGTCCTTTCTCGGATGCATGCGAGGCACTCCCGCGGACTGTCCGGGATCTGGCGCAGGCTTCCGGGAAACAGGCGCAGATCGAGATAGCCGGTGGAGATGTGGAGGCGGACAGGGCAGTTCTGGATGCACTTCGCGAGGCAATCCTGCATCTCGTGAGAAATGCCGTCGACCATGGTATCGAGTTGCCGCCGATCCGCGAGCGGCTTGGCAAGAACCCGCGTGGCCTCGTGAAGGTCACAGCGATGCTGGCTGGGGACCGCTTGATCATCACGGTAACCGATGATGGAGCCGGCCTCGATGTAGCGGGATTGCGAGCGGAGCTTGACCGTCGCGGGATCGTCGCACCGGACGATGATCGTGATATGGCCCAGATGCTTTTCCACGGAGGGCTCTCGACACGCTCCGAAGCGACAACCATTTCCGGACGTGGGGTCGGACTCGATCTGGTCCGTGACGCGGCCGACCGGATCCAAGGTAGTGTGACCGTTACGTGGGTCCAGGACGTCGGCACCACGTTTACTATTGAGTGCCCTCCTACCCTCACAACCATGCGAGTGATTCTTGTGGCCCTGGGTGCGCAGACAGTCGCTATCCCGATGGCCAGCGTGGAGCGACTCGTTCGCGTGAGGGGGAGCGAGATCCGACATATTGAGGGGCAAGAGGTGCTTCCCACGTCGGACGGCGCGATACGGCTCGTCGCGCTCGCACGCGTGCTTCCTCCGCTCACGGAACGGCCAATCAGCAATCCTGCGCTAGTGCTCATATTGCGCGCAGGGGGTCGGCGGGTCGCCGTGGTAGTCGACGAACTATTGGCCGCGCAGGAGATCGTGAGGCGCCCGATCGGCGGCATTGGCCGCGGGCTCGCCGTAAGCGGAGCGACTGTCCTCGGATCCGGCCGCGTGGCACTCGTGCTCGATCCTGTTGCTGTTGTCAATCTCGCAAGTGGACTCTCGGGCAGTGGGCTTACCACGGACGAAGGCGAGGAAGATAGCGCACCGGCGAGGCGGCGCGTGCTCGTTGTTGATGATTCCATCACCACGCGAACACTGGAGCAGAGTGTGCTCGAGGCCGCGGGTTATGATGTTCACACCGCCGTTGACGGACTGGCTGCCTGGAGAATGCTGCAGGAAAGCAGCTTCGATCTGGTGGTGGCTGACGTCGAAATGCCTCGCATGGATGGATTTGCACTGTGCGAGGCGATCCGCTCATCAGAGCAGCTGGGCGCGGTGCCGGTGGTACTCGTCACCGCACTGGAGTCTATTGAGCATCGCACCCGGGGACTCGAACTAGGTGCGGATGCGTACATCGGCAAGTCGAGCTTCGACCAGCAAAGCCTCCTCGAGACTGTGGAGCAGCTGCTGGGCGCGAGCTCCGCCGAATGATACGCGTACTGATCGTCGAAGACTCAGCAACCGTTCGCGCGCTTCTCGCGGAGATCCTCAACAGTGATCCGGAGATCCATGTAATAGGGCAGGCGTCGAACGGCGTAGAGGGGATACGGCTGGCAAATCAGCTCCAGCCGGACCTCATCACGATGGACATCCACATGCCTGTAATGGACGGACTGGAAGCCACGCGCGAGATCATGTCGCGCGCGCCAGTCCCGATCATCATCGTGTCGTCGAGCATGACGAATCGAGAGGTCGAACTCTCAATCGAGGCGACAGCTGCCGGCGCCCTGATCTCGCTGTCGAAGCCGGAGAGCCCCGCGTCTCCGAAGTTCGCCAGCCAGCGCGATCAGTTGATCGCGATGGTCAAGGCAATGGCGCACGTCCGCGTGGTGCGGAGGTGGACGCGAGAGCCAACGCCTTCGCAATCGCTACCAGCGCTGGGCCAAACACCGACCACGCGTGTGCGCCTCGTTGCAATTGTCGCGTCCACCGGCGGCCCCGCCGCGCTTCACAGAATTCTGGGCGATCTTCCAGGCGACTTTCCGGTGCCCATCGCGGTCGTTCAGCACATCGCATCTGGCTTCGTGACCGGACTCGCTTCCTGGCTCGACAGCAGATGCAACCTTCGCGTCACGGTGGCCCAGCATGGCGAACCACTTGAGAAGCGTACCGTGTATGTCGCACCAGATGACAAACAGCTCGGCGTGAAAATCGGTATGCGAGCAATCGTGAGTGATGCTGCACCAATAAACGGATTCCGGCCTTCCGGCACATATCTCTTCGAGTCGGCCGCGCGAGCGTTTGGCGGAGCGGTGGCCGCGGTCATTCTTACAGGGATGGGAAGCGACGGGGTGGCTGGTTTGCGCGCTGTAAAGATGGCGAGCGGATTCGTGCTCTGTCAGGACGAGAGCTCGTCGGTCGTTTTTGGAATGCCGGGCGAAGCGGTTCGCGCCGGAGTCGTGGATGCTGTTGTGCACCTTGACAATATCGGCGCACGACTCGCCGACCTTGTCAGAGGATAGAGTGATGCCGATTCGCGTACTTTTGGTGGAAGACAGTCCTACGCAGGCTGAAGCCCTGCGCAGCTTGCTTGAAACCGCAAACTACGAGGTCGAGCTAGCGGCGACCGGCGAGGCCGGACTAGAGCTGTTCGAGCGCGGCAAGTTCGATATCGTCATCAGCGACATCGTGATGCCGGGAGCGCTGGATGGTTATGAGCTGTGTCGGAGGATCAAGCAGGGCCGTCGGCGCAACACACCGGTAATTCTGCTTACGAGTCTTGCCGATTCACTGGATATTATTCACGGCCTCGAGGCGGGGGCCGACAATTTCCTTACGAAGCCGTATGAGTCGGAACATCTCCTCGAGCGTGTAAGCCATTTGCTGCGGACGAGGCAGGCACGTGCAGAAAGCAAGCTCCGTGTCGGTGCGGATGTGTACTTCATGGGGCGGAGGTTCACGATCACCTCCGAACGTGAGCAGATCCTCGACCTGCTGATTTCAACATTCGAAGATGCGGTGAGGCAGAATCGCGAGCTTCGACGGCGGGAAGAGGAGCTTGAAACTGCGCGTCTCGAGCTCGCCCGATATGCTGAGACGCTGGAGGGACGCCTGCAGAGCGTGCTGAGCTCAATTCCGGACGTACTGTTCAGCATCAGCCCCGATCGCACCAATGTGCACTACGTTTCACCAGCGGGGCTCCAGGTCTTCGGCCGCGAACCCGAGCAGTTCACCTTCGCGTACTGGGAAAGCCGGATTCACACGGCTGATCTCGACGCGGCGCGGGCTGCGATGATGCGGGCCGCCACGACCGGCTCGGTGCAAATGTTCGAGTATCGATTCGACACCGGGATGAAGCCGCTCCGCTGGATCTCGCAGGTCGTCGTCCCCGTTCGCGACGCCGATGGCGTGGTCGTGCGACTTGATGGAACTGCGCGCGACATCACCGACAATCGTCGGCTCGAAGCGCAGTTCCTGCAGTCACAGAAGATGGAACTGGTGGGCCGGCTGGCAGGGGGAGTCGCACACGACTTCAACAACCTTCTCACAATCATTCTCGGGGAAGTCGACTTCACCCAACTTTCGTTGGATCCGAATGACCCGGTCGCGGCCTCGATGACGGGAATCCGGTCCGCCGCGGAACGAGCTGCGGCGCTCACGCGGCGCCTGCTCGCTTTTTCCCGCCAGAATGTGATCGATCCGACGCTGTTCAACGTGAACGATCTCGTGCGCGAAATGTCCACGATGCTCCGTCGTCTGATTGGAGAGGATCTCGAAGTCGTAACGCTCATGGCGGACGATCTCTGTGTTGTCAGGAGTGACAGGGGACTGCTCGAGCAGGTCCTCGTCAACCTTGTCGTCAACGCACGCGATGCAATGTCTGCCGGTGGCACCCTGACAATCGAGACCGCGAACGTGACGCTCGGTCCGGAATATGCCCTCCTCGACCCCGGCGCGAACGCAGGGGATTACGTGTTGCTCTCGGTGAGTGATTCAGGTGAAGGGATGAGCGCCGAAGTCAGGGCGCACATCTTCGAACCGTTCTTCACCACGAAGGCACCCGACAAGGGGACGGGGCTTGGTCTAGCGACAAGTTATGGCGTTGTGAAGCAGGCTGGGGGACACATTTCAGTCTATAGCGAGCTCGGAGTGGGTACGACCATGAAGGTCTACATCCCGAGAGTGCACGCTGCCGCGGAAGCCATAGTGGCCAAGACACCGGTTCGAACCGCCGGAGGATCCGAACGCATCCTGCTGGTGGAGGATGACGATGGCGTGCGCAATGTGACGGCTCGTATGCTTATCGGCCATGGATACGAGGTGCTGAAAGCGTCGCGTGGCAGCGAGGCGCTCGCATTACTCCGAGAGCCGTCGGAGCGCATAGACCTGCTGCTCACAGACCTGGTGATGCCCGAGATGCCTGGAAGCGAAATCGCGAACCGGGCAAGAGCGCTCCGTCCGGGACTGAAGGTGCTTTTCATCTCGGGTTATACGGGCGATCTGGTTGTCAGGCACAACCTGCTGAGCACCGGCGCCATATTCCTGCAGAAACCTTACACGGTCGCGACGTTGGGTGAGAAGGTTCGGGAAGTGCTCGACGGGTAGAAATTCTGTAAGCAGGCAGACAACACAAGCGCGGCCCCGGAGGCAGCGAGGCAGGCACGAACCCCAAATGTAAGCCGGGCTCCCAACCGCACGTTACGTCCCAGGGGCGGATCAGTCGTTCGATGAACTTGTGACTGCCAGGTAGTTACCCTTGGGTGTTGTGGCGACATCGCAACATGGTTCAAGTCCTGTTCGACCTTGGTCGATAATAAGACCATGATGAGTACCTCAGTGCCCTCGTGAGGCGAACGAGTATCGCGACATTCTCAGCCTCTGCTCGGTGCAGGCCGACATGTGTGAGTATTCGGATGGCGTTTCTCGGTCTCTGTTCCGCTATCGTGACGCGGGTGTCAGCATGCAACGCGCGATGTCGTTCGGCACTTGTGTTTCTTCTCGTGATTTTGCTGTCATCGAGGACAGCCGCGCAGTGCCACCTATCCGGCTACACGATGCGCACCGTATTGATGTCAGGTCACCCGCGATGAGATATCCCAGCGTGGCCTCGAGCGGATAAGATGTCGCTTCTGAGAAAGCCTTTCACACTCCAGTCACTGGCAACTGCGGTACGTGAAGCACTTGATGAGGAGCATCTTCCCGCGGCCTGAACAAAGTTCACGTAGTACTGGATCCCGGCAGCGGCAGGGTAGCTAAAGTTCCTGTCCCGTTTGTCGATATTCCTTGGAGAAGTCCGTGACCGCTCGTCAAATGGCGCGCGGTGGCGTTACATACGAAACCGATGAGGTACCAGTGAAACTGCAGCAAAGTCGTTGGGTGAAAGAAAATGGTTGGACCGTCACAGCGTCGCTCCTCGAGCCGCGCGATGCGCAGCTTGTGATTTATTTCGCCGCCAGCAGCGTGTTTCACGGCGAGAGTATGTACGAAGATCTTAAGAGGTTATACCCACGCGCGCGCATCATTGGCTGTTCCACCGCAGGAGAAATTGCGGGCACAGAGGTACATGATGAAACGTGTGTTGCTACGGCAATTAACTTCTCGACGACGAGAATCGAAGGCGCATACGCGCAGATCGCGGTGCCGGAGGAGAGCGCCGCAACTGGGGAAGCCATCGCCCGGCAACTGAAGCGGGAGGGACTGGTGCATGTGTTTGTGCTCGCAGAAGGACTTAAAATCAACGGCTCCGAGCTCGTTCGTGGATTACGCAGCGGACTCCCATCAGGAGTTGCGGTAACGGGCGGCCTAGCAGGGGATGGGGAGCGATTCGGCCGTACCTCCGTAAGACTTGACGACACCATGCAGGATGGCGGCGTTGCGATTGTCGGGTTCTACGGGGATGATCTGCGAGTCGGGTACGGTTCGATGGGTGGTTGGGACCCCTTCGGACCGGAAAGGATCATTACGCGCGCGGAGGGCAACGTTCTGTACGAACTTGATGGTGCCTACGCGCTTGAACTGTACAAGAAGTATCTGGGAGCCCATGCCGCGGAGCTACCCGCCAGCGGGCTTCTCTTCCCGATCAGCTTGCGAAGCAATGACGACGGGCCAGGTGTTGTACGAACCATCCTCGGTATCAATGAAGCCGATAACAGCCTGATTTTCGCAGGCGAAATACCGCAGGGTGGATACGCGCGGCTCATGAAGGCAAATATTGATCGGCTTATCGATGGTGCGCAGGGCGCGGCGGAAGCGAGCCATCAGAGCCTTGCGGGAAGTTCTCCCGATCTGGCCGTTCTCATCAGCTGCGTCGGCCGGAAGCTCGTTCTGAAACAGCGCGTTGAGGAGGAGGTCGAGAGCGTCCGCGATCATCTTGGTACCGCGACCATGCTCACGGGCTTTTACTCCTATGGCGAGATCGCACCGTTTTCATCGACCGCGAAATGCGAGCTGCACAACCAGACGATGACGATTACCACTCTTTCGGAACGCTGACGCCGATGCACAAACTGTTGTCGCGTCTGACACGAAAGCACTTCGATGGTGAAGTCCCCGATGCTATGGCGGCATTCGTCAAGGACATTGATGAAGCCTTTCGCGCGGCAGATTCGGATCGGGCCCTTCTGGAACACTCAATGGAAACAGTTTCCGAAGAACTGGGGGCGCGATATGAGCTTATTCAGCACTCACTTTCCCAGAGCCGTTCAGCGGAGCACGATCTGGCGAAGACCTTGTCGTTGTTGTCGGCAACGCTGGAGTCCACTGCGGATGGAATACTGGTCATGGATATGCAGCAAACGATGATACAGATGAATCGCCAATTCGGGAGCCTGTGGCGACTTCCGGTCGAAATCCTCGAGTCCAGATCCGGCGCTGACGCCCTTGCCTTTGTGCTCGGTCAACTGGAGGAACCAGAGGCCTTTCTGGCAAAGACTCGCGAGGTTAACGCCGACAAGGACGCGGAAAGCTTCGACATACTTCGTTTCAAGGATGGCCGCGTTTTCGAGCGCTATTCCAAACCGCAGAAGGTGGATGGGGAAACGATCGGTCGCGTCTGGAGCTTCCGTGACATCAGCGAGCGTCAGGCGCTCGAAGCACAGTTGCGCCAGTCGCAAAAGCTGGAGGCGATCGGTAGTCTGGCAGGTGGCGTCGCGCACGATTTCAACAACTTGCTTACGGTCATCCAGGGACACGGCGATTTCCTCAAGCAAAGTCTTGTCGGGTCGCACACCGACCACGAGGATGTCGACACCATTCTGCGCGCGGTGGCGAGGGCGACCGAACTAACGGCGCAGCTCCTGGCCTTCGGTCGCAAGCAGATCCTCAAACCAGTAAATATCGAGATCAACGATGTCATCGCGGGGGTGCAGCCCATGCTCCGGCGACTGATCGGTGAAGATATCCGGATCGTTATCGATCCAGCTTCGGAAGCAACGACGGTCCTGGTGGATCGGGGACAGATGGAGCAGGCATTACTCAACCTCGCAGTGAATGCGAGGGACGCCATGCCCAGCGGCGGTGAGCTGACGATCCAGACCCGGGTCGTGTCGGGAGAGCCAGAGGGAACTGATTCCGAGTGGTCTGCTCGCCGCTCCCATGGAATGGTACACCTGCTGGTGTCGGACTCCGGACAGGGCATTCCCGAGGAAATTCGTGAGAGAATCTTTGAGCCATTCTTCACTACGAAGGAGGTCGGGCGCGGAACAGGACTCGGCCTTGCAACCGTCCACGGCATCGTGCGGCAATCAGGTGGTCACATCACTGTCGAGAGTGAAGTGGGAGAAGGCACAACTTTCATCATCAGCTTCCCACGGGCAGCAGCGGGCGCGCCGGACAGTACGACAAGTGTAGTCAAGGCAGCACAAAACGGTGGACGAGAGACGATTCTTATCGCAGAAGATGAAGGCGCGGTTCGAGAGCTGGCTCGTCGCATCCTGCAGCGTTATGGCTACACGATTATTGTTGCCTCAGATGCAGCGGAAGCAATGCTTGTAGCTGCTTCCTACCCAGGCCGCATTGACCTGCTGCTCTCGGACGTAGTTATGCCAGAAGGAGGCGGGCGCCTCCTTGCCGAAGAGATCCGTACCTTACGGCCTGCCGTGAAGGTGGTTTTCATGTCTGGTTATACCGACGATGAAATCATCCGTCGCGGAGCGCTCGATCCGTCCACGTCGTTTCTTCCAAAACCGTTCAGCGGCGATGGCCTCGCAGCGATCGTCAGAGCTACGTTGGACCGACCTGGCGCCGACGAGGATTTACCGTATCCACAGGTGGCCTAAGCCATCTTTATTGAGACGCTGCCGCCATGTGGAATCGGCGCGCGCTACGCTAACGAGTCGCCTTCCGCGATTCGCCTGGCGTGATCGTAGTACCCGTTGAGCCTCACCAGCGCAGCTGGCCAAATCACTCCCGCTCTGCATAGTGCGATCGTGCTTCGCTGAAGCGCGCCGCTATCGTTACGTGCTTGTGATCCTGCGTACCGCTCAAGCGTGATAGGGCGCACGCTCCGCATGTAGTCGAGTGCGATGGTCCGCCAATTGCTCCGGGATTCGTACGCGAGAGTATCGGCATTCCGATTGGAAGAGACTCCCACACGACAGGAGCGATTTCAATGAAGCCTACCGAAGGTCATTGCGACGAACGAACGCATTCAATGCGAATCGTCCGCGAGAACGACAGCGCTGGTCAGACTCCGAGCGTGCATCTGGTCGATGATTGCGGGATGCAATGGCACGTTGCGGATCTGCACCATCGCAGGTTGGAACTGAGCACTGAATTGGCGTTGGTCTCACTTGGGACCGATGACGCCCGATGCCGCGCCTTCGTGCGCGATGATCAGATGACCAAACTTCACACATTCGGTTCGGATGATGATCATGAATCGGACGACAGCGCGCTTCTAACACAGTTCCGGGGAGCGGAGTTTGTTGGGCGAATTTCCCCCGAAGCGACAATGAAACTGATGCGAAGTCGCAGCGATGGAATCGAGACTGAATCAGGAATCCACAACCGATCGGGTCATTTTGAAGTCTTGCAGAGGGGGTGCCTTGTCTTCACAGCTGGCGCAGGTATCAGCGCACATCCGAGCGCTGGCGGACAACGCTGCGATCCGTAGGAGCAGAAGACGCAACAGTCGCCCGGCTTGGGACGCAGCAATGCGCGACATCCTGCACATTCGTGAAAGAAAACGCATCGGTCAGTGGGCATCGTCAGCGTCTCTTCGTGCTGGCAGAGTGGGCACCGGAGCAAAGTCATAAGGGTCATACTGATAATATTATCGCCCTGTAAACGGACGTAACGAGCCCAGCAATGGCGGCGCGGTTGGCAGGCTTGGACCCGCCATCGCAGGTGGCGGTTATACTGCGCACTGGATCCTTTGGGCAGTTCCTACTGTCGGGATGATCGTGGCGGTACGTGTATACGATGCCCTTCGGGCTGCAAGTGGAACAGAACCTTCGGGGAGCACGTGCTCTCAACAATCGTAATTTGCATCGTCGCGCTCGCTGCGTCGGGGCTGACCTTCTTCTCTGGTTTCGGCCTGGGAACGCTGCTACTGCCGGCGTTCGCGTTTTTTTATCCGATAGAGCAGGCGGTGGCCTTGACAGCCATCGTTCACTTTCTGAACAGTCTTTTCAAAGTCGTTCTGATCGGGCGACATGCGGACAGGCACATCGCTGTCGCCTTCGGGCTGCCTGCCATTGCAGCTTCGTTGTTCGGCGCATTGCTGTTGGTCCATCTCGCGAGGATCCCTCCGCTCGCCAGCTATACCGTCGGTCATGTTAATGGTGTGATTGAGCCAGCCAAACTTGTTGTCGGGTTGTTATTGCTCACCGTGACCGCGATCGAGGCGCTGCCACGTTTTCAATCGGTTGCCGTTCCGCCGGAATACATGCCCCTGGGAGGTTTGCTTAGCGGGTTCTTCGGGGGCATATCCGGAATGCAGGGAGCACTCAGGTCGGCCTTTCTCATTCGCGCAGGGTTAACAAAGGAAGCGTTTATCGCAACGGGCGTGGTAATTGCCGCGCTTGTTGATGTCACGCGGCTGTCTGTCTACTCGCGGAATATCGCGTCGCAGATCGATCGTCTCGACTACGGGCTCCTCGCCGCGGCGGTGATCTCGGCTTTTGCGGGTGCGCTTCTTGGCAATCGGTTCCTCAAGAGAATCACCGTACAAGCGGTGCAGCGGATTGTGGCCCTGATGCTGACACTGGCTGCCCTCGGTCTCATTTCAGGAATACTGTAATCGAGTGATGCGCAACTCATCGGATGCGCGCAGTCTCCTGTCTGAATACTTTACGAAATGACGCTAGCCGCGATCGCGCTTGGGGGAGCGATAGGTTCTGTACTCCGCTATCTCGTTGGCGGAGCGGTGCAACGCTTCTTCGCAGCTGGTTTTCCATTCGGTACGCTGGCCGTCAATCTGCTGGGATGCATGATTGTCGGCGTGGTCGGACAGCTATTCATGAACGCGGAGCCACCCTCGGCGGTGCGCGGACTGCTTGTCGTTGGATTCTGTGGAGGGTTCACCACTTTTTCCGCGTTCAGCTATGAAACTGTTGGTCTAATCAACGGTGGCGAGTATGCCCGAGCCGCGCTGTATGTGCTTTGCTCCTCGGTTTTGTGCGTCATGGGCACGGCAGCCGGAATGGTTGTGGCTCGTGCGCTGACTCGATAGAGGAGGGGACGTCTGGAACCGTCCTCGCCGTCACAGGAATGAATGCTTATGCTCACGACATTGCGAGGACTCCCCTAAAGGGGTCGCAAACGTAGGCCTGCAGATAGAGATAGTAGCGCGACGTAGAGTAAAATGGACGATTCACTTGAAGTAGATGGCGGGCCATCCTGGCACAGCGCCACCCTGCGCGTTCAGGAATTGCGCTGCCTTATACCATTCAGCAGCAGGCAGTGCTGCTGCGCGCGGAACGTGAGGGCCACGCGCGCCATGGAGCGCCTCACCATCAGCGTGGCAACGCTCGCGCTCACGGTTGGCGTGGTGGGAATCCTCGCGATCATGATGATGTCGGCGCGTGAGCGTACGCACGAAATGGGTTGCGGCGCGCGGTGGGCGCCAAGAAGAATGACATCGTGATCCAGTTCCTGCTGGAGTCAACCATACTCGCCGCGGTCGCAGGAGGTGTGCTCGCCGGATTGGCTGCGACGCAAAACTGCTCAGCGTTGATTGCTGACGCTGGTCGTCCTGCGCGCAACGACCTTGCTCAGTTCGCGCAGCCACAGGACAGAGCTGGCTATGGCAGTGCAGCGCAACCAATCGTTCAGCGTCAGAGCCGTGCTCGAAAACGCATTCTGCAGGATGGGGACATAAATGACAGCTGTGTGAAGCGCCAGCGATAGACAGATTGCGCCCCATAGCCAGCCATTCTGAAAGATTCCATGAAACGCGCTTTGCTCGTCCGAGCGGGCATTGAGCACGTTGAAAAGCTGAAACATCGTGAGCGTGGTGAAGGCCATCGTCTGCGCATAGCGCATATTTCCGGAACCTGCGATGAGGCCTTCGGGCAACGAAGCATCCAGCACAAGTAGTGTGCCCGCCGCCATTATCGCGCCGATGAAAAAAATGCCCCGCCACATTTGGCGCGTGATGATTCCTTCATCACGCGGGCGCGGCGGGCGCTGCATCAGGTCCGCCTCCGCTGGATCAACGCCGAGTGCCAGTGCAGGCGCGCCGTCGGTCACCAGATTGATCCACAGTATCTGCGTCGCGAGCAACGGAAGTACCAGGGCGTCGCCTTCAGCTTGCAGCCCGATTACACCTGCCAGCAGAACTCCGAAGAACATCGTCATCACTTCACCAATGTTGGACGAAAGCAAATAACGCAGGAATTTCCGGATATTGGCAAAGATGGCGCGTCCCTCTTCCACCGCCGCCACAATGGTGGCGAAGTTGTCATCTGTAAGCACGACGTCAGCGGCCTCCTTGGAAACGTCAGTGCCGGTGATGCCCATCGCCACGCCGATATCGGCGGTCTTGAGCGCCGGTGCATCGTTCACGCCGTCACCCGTCATCGCAACGGTCGACCCGCTGCGCTGCAGCGCCTTCACAATGCGCAGCTTGTGTTCGGGATTGACGCGCGCGTAAACGGAAACCTCCGCAACTGTTCGCGAGAGCTCTTCGTCCGACAGTTTGTCCAGCTCCGCGCCGGTGATTGCGCGCTTGTCCGCAGTTATTCCCAGTTCGGCCGCTATGATCGCGGCGGTCACGGGATGATCGCCGGTAATCATGATAGAGCGAATTCCCGCGCTCCTGGCCCGTTCCACCGCCTGTATGGCTTCTTCGCGCGGCGGATCAATCATCCCGATCAAGCCCAAAAAGACGAGGTCGTGCTCAATGCTATCATCGGCCTCGTTCTCTTCGACCGCGTCCCCGGGGAGGTCGCGCGCGGCCACGCCCAGCGTGCGGAGTGCCAGGCCGGCGAGTTCTTCGTTGACCTTCAGAATCTCCGCTCGTCGCTGGGCACTCAGGGGTCGGCTGCCGTCGCCCACCAGCTCCTGCGAACAACGCGCCACCAGCACGTCCGGCGCCCCCTTGGTGAAGGCACGCAGCAGTTCGCGCCGCTGACTGTCCTTGTGAATCGTCGTCATCAGCTTGCGCTCCGAGGAGAATGGAACTTCTCCGACACGCTCGAAGCGGGCGTCGAGCGTTTCAGCCTGCAACCCGGCTTTGCGCGCAGCGACAACAAGGGCCCCTTCGGTCGGGTCGCCTTGTACGGTCCAGCGCCCGTCCTGCTCCAGAAGCGTGGCATTGTTGGCGCGATCGGCCACTGCCAGCGTTCGCCGCAACTCCATCTGCAGGGCACCCTCCAACGGCGCGCCGCCTTCCACGCGGACATCTCCCTCAGGTGCGTAGCCGGTACCTTCCAGTATCACGCGACCGCTCGCCGTGACTACCATGCGCACCGTCATTTCGTTTTTTGTGAGAGTGCCAGTCTTGTCGGAAGCGATGATATTGGCTGAGCCGAGTGTTTCGACCGCGGCGAGATGGCGAACAATGGCGTTCCGCTTTGCCATGCGTTGCACACCCATTGCAAGTACGGCGGTTACCACTGCCGGCAAACCTTCAGGCACAGCCGCGACGGCGAGCGCAACTCCGAGGATCAGAACATCGAACAATGCTGTGAAGCCCCGCACCTTGTCGACAAGAATGATCGTCACGATCATCACAACCGCGATCACGACGACAATCGCGCCGAGCCGTTTTCCGACCTGGTCCAGCTCCTTTTGCAATGGAGTGGTTTCTGTCGGAGCTTCCTTCAGCATCCCGGCGATACGCCCCATTTCGGTCTGCATGCCGGTGGCGGTGACAATGGCTTTGCCGCGTCCGTACGTCACTGCGGTGCCGCTGAAAATCATGTTGTAGCGATCGCCCAGCGCGGCTTCTCCATCAACTGGATCGATATCCTTCGATACCGGCTGACTTTCGCCTGTCAGCGCCGCCTCAGCGGTTTGCAACGCAGTAGAATGAATTACGCGCGCGTCCGCAGGAACGGTGTCGCCCTCTTCGACAAGGATGAGATCACCGGGCACGATTTCAGCCGCCGGAGTACTCTTTCGCTCACCGTCGCGGATCACATTGGCCTGTGCCGCCGCCATTCGGCGCAACGCGGCCACAGCGGATTCAGCGCGCGACTCCTGAATGTGGCCCATGATTGCGTTCAGTAGTACGACCGCGAATATTGCAATGGCCTCGTATGGCAGCGCCGACTCGCGTTTCAGCAGCCAAAGCGTGGCGGAAATAGCGGCTGCGATGATCAGCAGTATTACCAACACATCTGAAAACTGCGCGACGAACCTCCTCCAACCCGGCACCGGAGCCTCGGCCGCCAGCTCGTTACGACCATCACGTTCCAGCCGTGTACGCGCTTCACTCTCGCTCAGACCGCGACGCGCGTCCGCTCCTACCTCGGCGATCAGCGCATCAATTGTCTGTTGATATGGCGGCGTTGCATCGGTCTGAATCACGTTGCTGTGCATTCAAGTGCTAACTGACCTCACCTATTCGGGAATGTCAATCCTTTCAGAGTCCTGTCATATCACACCTTCCCACTAATAGAAAACCATAATAGGCAGCGAATGTCAGCGGAGTTACTCTCGATCTACGGATCGACGTTCTCGCGGAAGCTCGTTGAGTCAAGCCACGAAAGAGGAGTGAGACAATGTCTACGAACACAACTTTGAACAGCGACGGCGCATCGCGTCGCGAGTTCAAGACGAATAATCCGAACGAGCTGACAATCGACAACTCGGTTCTGATGCTGATACGGCTCAGGCATCGGTTCTCCGGGCGTGTTCGCACCCAAGGATGGACCGCTGCCAAGTATTGCGCCAGTGCCGCTACCCTGAGTGCCAAGGTACTTCCTGTAGACGTAGCAGATGCAGATCGTACCCTCACGAACCGGCCGACGACCGCAGGAATTTCAAGATAGCAACAGTACCGCAACGCGCGTTCGCACCGCCTCTCGATTCGCCCCTTGCGGCAAGTGAGCGCATTGCCACAGCTTGTCGCAATAACCCGCTGTCAATTTCAAGTTATGCGGCCAGGAGTGGATCGCGTGTTTGCAAAAACGGTTGAGTACTACGATCTGATTTATTCTTTCAAGGACTATGTTGCCGAGGCGGGCAAGATACGTGCTCTTATCCGGAACGCGCATCCAGACGCTCGCTCGGTTCTTGACGTGGCCTGCGGCACCGGAGAGCATGCGAAAGCGCTGTCACAGGACTTTGCCGTTGACGGGATCGATTTGGAGCCTGGATTTGTCGACATCGCCCGTCGCAAGATGCCGTCCGGGAGCTTCGTGGTCGCGGACATGCGGCAGTTTCAGCTCGGAAAAAAGTACGACGTGGTGCAGTGCCTCTTCAGCTCCATCGGGTACCTCACCAGTGGAGACGAGGTCATCGCGGCCCTCAGGTGCTTCGGGGATCACCTGGCAGAAGGCGGAATTATTCTAGTGGAGCCGTGGCTTACACCCGACGTGTGGCGGGTTGGCAGCCCGTTTCTGACTCCGCCCGTTGACCGGCCAGAAATAAAAATTTGCCGGATGAGCGTGTCAGGGCGGGACGGACATTTGTCGTTGCTGGAGTTTCATTACCTCATTGCCAATGCGGACGGAGTGGAATACCTGCGAGAGGATCACCGGCTGGCGCTCTACACAGTTGATGAGATGCTGGCCTTCTTCCAGGCGGCCGGCTTGGAGGCATCGTATGAGCCGGAAGGCATCTTTGGCCGCGGCTTGTACACAGCTGTTCGTGCTATCGCAGTCTGAAACGGTACACAATAGGGTTCTGAGTCGAGACGCCGAACAGGCGCGACCCCAGGGAATCCACAGTGATCGAACCGACTGTCGCGCTCAACCGCAGCACTTCCAGCAGCTTGCCCTTCATGTCGAAGACATGAACAAATCGCGACTCGCCCGTCGGTTCGCTCCCGCGGGTTTTTGGAATCAGCTTGCCGGAAAAAAGAGCGAAGAGCCGGTCGTGTGAGAATACGCACCCGTAGTAATACTTTCGCGACTCATCCACGATTAGTTCACGCGTTCGTGGATGCGGGACGAAAACCTCGGCCTGTGGATACGGTACTTCGGCCGCACCGGTCGTTTGGGCAAGCGAATCGAACATCAGAATCCGCCCCGCGTTGCGATAGACAAGCGCGAAACCGCTGCGATCCCACGTCGGGCAGGTTGAGGTACCGTCGATTGCCTCCTGACGTGCAGCGAGAGGAACTTTGTCGTCACCCGGGAGCGGCAACGGGCGGGTAGCTATCGTGTCACCGCTGCTCGAAAGGAGTGTGAAGTAATTCTCGTCCATTGGGTTTGTCGCAAGGAACCCATTGCTACCACGCGGAGAAGTCCACTGCAATGCTGCACGCGGTTGCAAGACTTCAACAGCCGCCCCACTGGAAGACAATATCGAGAACGACACTTTGGTAAACCGACCCATATCGGAGTCCCACGCCCACGCTGTCGTGTCACCCTCGTGACTCTTGAAAAAAGATGTGATGTATTTGAACTCTCCGGGTCCCTGGCCCGCGCGGCCCAGCGACGCGACCAGACGGCCAGTTGCGGTATCAATGACGTGAAAGAATGGCGCCGAGTTCACATCAGCCACCCAAAGATGGTTTCCGAGAAGTACCGGGCGCATGAGACGGTCATAGGCCGGATCCGTGGAAAGTGTTTCGGCAACAACCTCGCGCACCTTGAGGCCATGATGCTCGATTGCGGAGTCCGTAGGCGTGAAGGTCACGCGAACATCGCCTTGTCCACACGCGGCAATCAGGGAAAGTGCCAGTGCATAGCTGGCGATGATACCGGGACGCGCAAATGGAGATGCCTGCTGCATTCTTCCCTCCGGGAATATCTGCGGACCGACTAATCACCGGACGCCGTCCAGCATTGGCAAAAGTAAGGTGCGAAGCGCTCGACCAATTCTGAGCGAGCGGAGTTGCTTCAGCAACCGCCTCCGTACACGCGCATCACACGACGCGAACTGTTGGCAAGCACCTCGAGGATGGAATAGGACTCCCATTCATAGAAGTGCTCCTCAACGAACACGAAGTTGCGTCCCGCCAGTGTCGCCGCACCCAGGACGCGGATTCCGGGCATACCCTTCTTGTCGCATCCGTCGCCGTCGTGCTCCATGCCGAATAGCATCAGTCGCCCGGAAGTGCCGGCGCGCGTCCAACCGGTCAGCCGCGAAAGTGAAGGGCAACCGGTCGCACCGTTAATGGGGTCATCGCGATACAAGCGCTCTGCCACCGCATAGTAGAGTGGGGCGGCGCTTCGAGACGAAACCCTTGTGAGAGTTACCCTCAATTCGGTGGAGGTGGGATTCTGGAACAGGTTCCTCACCAACTGGCTCTCTCTTGCAAGAAACCTTGCGTGGCTCGTGTCAAATGCGGCTCGCATGAGTTCGAAAGCTTCCTTCCATGCTGACGACGTATCTGGCTCGGACGCTGTCGGCAGGATTGTTCGCGCGACATCAGCGGCAATACCAAGGTTCTTGTGATGTGATCCAGCAAGTGGCTGCATCGCGCCGAGATTGGTTGCGAGGGCCCAGTTCTTCTGGCAGTGATTCTCTACTTCTTTCTGTGCCGACGCATTGAGTGTGAGTGCGGAATCCGGTGTCACCCAGTGGTACCAGCGCGATGGCGCTGAACGTCCCACTGCAAACCACGCAAACGGATGATCCTCGATGTTCCCTGTGCTGTCGGTGACGCGGTTCCCGGGACGCGCGGGAGCAGTCCAGCGTCCTTCGCGGAATCGCGCGAAGGGAATCACCGCGCTGTCTTCGCGTACCATCGCGATGGTAATGTCCTCAACACCTTGCTGTTGCGAAGGCGGCGCAGGGTTGGCGACCAGGAATGTGAAGGAGAACGCCACGGCTGCGATCAGTTCGGCGACAGCTTTCATACATCAGACAATACGCGGCCGGTTTGCCTGCGTCAATCAACGTAGTTTTCGCTCGAACAGAACAACCGATGGAGATCGCATGTCATCTGCATTCAAAGCTTCCACAATTCGCCCTTCGCTCGTAGTCAACAACCTTGACACCTCGCTGCGCTTCTATACTGACGGACTCGGTTTCGAGATCGAACGAAAAGTCGAGCGAGATGGCCAGGTCCGCTTCTACATACTGCGCGCCGGTAGCGCTACGCTCTCAATCGGGCAGGACGATTTGCAAAGGGGCGCGATCGCGTTAAGGGCGTGGGCATCCGCCTGTACATCGTGACCGCCGAGGATATCCATTCTGTCGCGAACCGCATCAAGGCTAAGGGTATCAAGCTTGACGGCGAGCCGGCAGCGATGATGTCTGGCCCGATTGGATTCGCGCTGACCGATCCTGATGGTTTTCTGATCACGATCAGAGCGGAGAATTGAGCAGCGCAGTTCTGAACTGGTACCCGTCGAATCTGCATCGGAGTTAGTATTCGATCCCAATGCAATTCTTCGCGGTATCCGCTCCCGGTCTGGAGAAACTTCTTCTCGGCGAGATGAAGGAAGCGGGAATTGCGAAGTGCAAGGTCGAGGAAGGTGGTGTCGCGTTCAGCGGGGACAACCGGGTTCTCTACAAATCGAACCTACACCTCCGAACTGCCTCAAGAATCCTGGTGCGAGTGGCGCGCTTTCATGCGAGCGCATTTCATGAACTGGAACGCAATGCGACGCGCGTCCGCTGGAGTGAATTTGTCTCTCCCGGCATGCGTGTGGCGCTCAGGGTAACGTGCAGGAAATCGAAGCTGTATCACTCTGACGCGGTCGCGGAGCGGATAGCGCGCGTTTTGTCGGAGCAGACGGGCGCACTGGTCTCCCGATCCGAGCCCGATCCGGACGCCGATGCAAAACCAGCCGTCATTCCCGCTAATAAGCGTCACCCCCGCGAAGGCGGGGGGGGAATCCAGAGAGAAGAAAAATGGGTTCCCGCTTTCGCGGGAATGACAGGGGAGGCGCCCCCGTCTCAGCTTTTCGTCATTCGGCTTTTTCACGATGAGTGCACTATCAGTGCGGACAGCTCGGGCGCGCATCTGCACATGCGGGGTTACCGTGAAGCGCTTGCCAAGGCGCCGCTCAGAGAGACTCTGGCTGCGACGCTCATACGTGCGTCGGGATGGCACTGGGATGCACCTCTCGTTGATCCCATGTGCGGGGCGGGCACTATTGCCATCGAAGCAGCGCTCATCGCGCGACGCATCCCGGCCGGTCTGTCGCGTTCCGAGCGGTCGCCCCGCCCATTTGCATTCGAGAGCTGGCCGGGGCATGACTCGGCGGCGTGGAAGCAGGAGGTCGACGCTGCACGTTCACACATCATTGAGCACTCTCCAGTTCGCATCCTCGCATCGGACCGCGATGCGGGTGCGATCCAGGCGGCTCTGTCCAATGCAGCACGCGCTGGCGTGGAAAACGATATCGAAGTGGAACAGCGGGCGATCTCGGATATTGCACGACCGGATGGGTCGCAGAGCGGATCACTGCTCTGCAATCCGCCCTACGGCAAACGTGTGGGCGAAGAGGCGGGACTGCGCAATCTGTACGCCCGCTTCGGAAATCTCCTGCGCTCAGACTGGAGTGGCTGGCGGCTGACCATGCTTTCCGGCAACAGCAAGCTTGCGCGGCAAATGCGACTAGACTTCCAGTCGGTCGCACGCACGAGCAACGGTGGAATTCCGGTGGAACTCATCAGAGCAGACATCATATGAAAGCCCAATGGGGACGTGTCCCTCGTGTACCGTGGTGCACGCCCCACCTGTCCCCACTGGTACACGAGGGACACGTCCCCATCGCAAGTGCTGTCGTTGCAAGAGGAACGCGTGCTAATTCGGTGCACGGCCGACCTGTCCCCGGCGGACCTGTCCCCGTTTTCTGGTGTGGCAGCGTTGCAGCAGACTCTGCCGACTGTCGTTATGCGGGACAACCAAAATTGACTGCGTCTTTCGACATTCGCCGCGAACTCCGCCGTCGCAGCGACTGCGGGTGCTCGATTCTTGCTGGTCAACGGTGTGCCCGTTGACCAGCGCTTCGTCACGGGGCACATTCCCGGCTACTTTCCGCGCCGGGAATCTGATTCGGCCAACCTTGGTGCCGAACGCTCTCAAGGGAAGGACCACAAGCTGTGCCAGAATTGAGCGATAAATCGTCGGGTCTCGACTCGACTAAAGGCCTGCCTTTGCAGCGCGAGGTCCCGCGTACCACAGCGGCGGACTCTGTAGCAGCACGCGATGATGCTGCCTCGCATTCGCTCGACATCATCGATGCACTGAATGCACTGACAACAGGCGTCGCGATAGTGGCGCCCGATCTGCGAATTCTCTCGGTCAACGCTGCACTGGCATCATCGTTCGGCGCAGAAGCAGGCAACCTTCCGGGACGGATGTTCTGGGAATTGCTGCCTGAACTTTCCGCCGCGCCGGAGGCCGAGATGATTCTCTCCACCGCGCGCGACGGCGTATCCAGATCCTGTTGCACCAGTGTGGGCAGTCTCGCGCTCGAAGTCAGGGCCGAACGTCTGAGCTCCGGCTTTGTCGTTGTGGAAGTGGGTGATGCCACAGTGCAGGCGCGTCTGGAGCGCCGTTACGATCATCTTCTCGAAAGCATCACCGATGGCTTCTGTGTGCTCGATGCCCAATGGCGCTTCACCTACTGGAACGCAGCGGCCGAACGCATGACAGGCCTAAAATCGAGCGACATTGTGGGGCGCAATGTATCGGTGGCCTTCGGCAACATTGGCGGTTCACAGCTTGCAGAACGGTTCATCGAGACCCTGCGTCAAAAGCGACCCAGTGAAATCCGGGCGTGGAGTTACGCCGGTGATTCTCAGGGCAGGGCCGCGGGCATCTACGACACCTTCATTTACCCGGTGGAGGGGAGTGGTTCGATTGTAATTTTTCGCGAGGTGAGCGAGCGAGTGCTACAGGAGCGCGAGCTGGTCCAGCGAAGGATGGAGGCGGAAGCATTGCACTCGCTGGTCCGCGCAATCGCTGCCGTGAACGATTCCGGCGAACTGCGTCAGTTGCTGGCGCAGGCGGCCATGGACCATTGCATGGCGCGCGGCAGCATCGTGATTGAGGTGCAGGGGCTCGATGCCGTCATCACAGCGGCGGCGGGGGAGAGCCTGCCGCTCGTGGGAACGCGCATCGCGTTGCACGGTTCGCTCACTGAGCGCGTGCTCGACGAAAAGCGTGTGGTTGAAGTGATCGACTACGCCTCGGAGTATCCCGAACATCAGCGTCGACTGCTGGGCGAACTGATGGGGCCAGTTCTCGCCACCGCTCTTGTGGCGCACGAAAGTTCGCTGGGCGTGCTCATGGTCTCGAGAGCTCCGCGTGCCGAGCGTTTTTCCGAAAGCGCGAGAGAGCGACTCATCGTGATGGCAGATCACGCCGCGCTGGGGCTCTGGAAGCTGCGGCTCCTGGACCAGTCGCACGCGGCCAACCAGGCGAAAACCGATTTCATGGCCACCATGTCGCATGAATTGCGCACCCCACTGGCAGCGCTCACTGGGTACGGCGAAATCCTTTCGGAGCAGGTGGCCGGTCCCATGTCCGCAGAACAGCTCGATGTTGTCGAGCGGATGCGATCGGTAACCAATCATCTCGCCGGGCTCATCGAGGAGATTCTCACCTACTCCAGTCTCGATGCTGGCCGCGAAAGTGTCGACCTCAGCGATGCTGAACTCACCGATGTTATCCGTGAGTCGATAGTTGTAATTGAGCCGCTCGCGAAACAAAAGGGAATCGCATTCGAGTCCTCCGGCGACGATGCAATCAGGGTGACGACAGATCCCGACAAGTTGCGCCAGATTCTCGTGCATCTCATGGGCAATGCCATCAAGTTCACAGAAAAGGGCACGGTGCGTTTCAGTACCGCGCGCGACGGGAACTGGATTCGTCTCCGCATTGAGGACACTGGCATCGGAATCGCGGACGAGGATCGAGTGAAGCTCTTTCAGCCTTTCAGTCAGCTCGATGCCGGACTGCGCCGCCGACACCGTGGTGCGGGCCTTGGCCTCTTCATCTCGCAGCGACTCGCTGAGCTGATTGGCGGCGCGATCGACTATCGGTCCACTGTGGGCGAAGGCTCCGCATTTACGCTCAGTATTCCAGCGAACAGCCCGGACTAGCCCATAGACCATGTCATTCCGGCGAAAGCCGGAATCCATTTTCTTTCCAACATGGATCCGGCTTTCGCCGGAATGACGAAATGTGTGCCGGAATTGCGTCCTCTCTCGCTAGATTTCAACTCATGCCATCCACACCAATTTCCGGCGCGTTTAACGACGGATACATTGCCGAGCAATACGAACTTTTCCGCAGGGATCCTGCCCTAGTAGACGAATCCTGGCGCCAGTTCTTCAGACTTGCACGATCTTTCAGCGGCACCGCTACCACGAGCACCGCGGCAGCACCGTCGACCGACGAAAATTTCCTGCGCAAAATCGCGAGTGCGGCAATGCTCATTCAGGACATCCGCGCGCACGGACACTACGCGGTCGCAATCGACCCACTCGGCACTCCGCCAATCGGCGCAGTAGAGCTCACGCCCGAGTTCCACGGAATCACAACCGAGGACCTCGACTCCATCCCGGCGCGCGCAATGGGATTCGAGTGGGATGGAATCGACACTGCGGGCGATGTCGTCGCGAAGCTGCGCCAGCTGTATTCGTCCAATATCGGCTTCGAAACCGAACATCTCGATGAGGACCGCGAACGACAATGGTTCCACCGGATGATCGAGGAAGAGCGCTTCCCACGAACATTGAACGAGTCTGAAAAACGCGCGCTCCTCGAACGGCTCACCGAGGTCGATGGTCTGGAGCGTTTTCTGGGCCGCGCATTTCTGGGACACAAGCGCTTTTCCATAGAAGGGAGCGATGTGCTCGTTCCCATGATGGATACCCTCATCCAGTCAGCTGCGGGTGTTGATGCCAGCGAAGTGGTCATTGCAATGGCGCATCGTGGCCGCATCAATGTGCTCGCTCACGTGCTGGGCAAGCCATACGCGAGCATCTTCGAGGAGTTCGCGGATGAACATCTGCACGCCAACGTTGCGGGGAGCAGCGGCGACGTCAAATACCACCTGGGAGCGCGGGCTACGAAGGTACTCCCCGATGGAGGGTCGGTGCGCATCGGAGTGATACCCAATCCCAGTCACCTCGAATTTGTCAATCCGGTGATGGCCGGCGTGGCACGTGCCCGACAGCGCGTCAACAAGAGCAGCACGCGCGACGCGCGCAAGGTCCTGCCTGTTTGCATTCATGGCGACGCTGCTTTTCCCGGCGAGGGAATTGTCGCGGAGACATTCAATCTTGCGAGACTGCGGGCATATCATGTGGGCGGTACTGTCCACATCATCGTCAACAATCAAATTGGATACACCACCGCTCCCACGGATGCGCGGTCGACATACTACGACAGCGATCCCGCCAAGGGCTTCGACGTGCCCGTTGTTCATGTGAGCGCGGATGATCCTGAAGCCTGTATCGCCGCGGTGAAACTTGGGGTCGCATTCCGCGCGGAGTTCGGACAGGATTTCCTGATTGATGTTGTGGGCTATCGGAGACACGGACACAACGAGGGAGATGAGCCGGCTTACACTCAGCCCACGCTCTACGCCGGCATCAAGGCGCACAAAACTGTTCGTGTCCTCTGGGGCGAGAGGCTGGTGAGCGAGGGAGTGGTGACTGCGGAAGACGTGCGCGCAATCGATCAGGCGGTGACTGCCCGGCTGGAGGCGGCGCTGGCAGAGCAGAAAGCCGGGCCAGTCCATGCGGGAGCAGCGCCTCCTTCGTCGAGCGCGTCGCAACGGGACCCACAGCTCGGGGCGTCGGGCGCGCATATGGTTGTGGCCGAAGCAACAGCGATCACGCGCGAATTGCTGGTCGAATTGAACGACCGAATGTTGTCATGGCCAGCTGGATTCAAGATCCATCCCAAACTGGCCAAGCAGCTGGAACGGCGTCGCGCGTCCATAACAGCGCAGGGCGGAATTGACTGGGGCCACGCCGAAGCGCTCGCATTTGCATCACTGCTGCGCGACGGAATGTCAGTTCGCATGTCGGGGCAGGATGCGGAGCGCGGCACATTCTCCCACCGGCACGCGGTACTGCACGACTACGAGAGCGATCAAACATTCACGCCACTGCAGCACATTCCTGGCGCGAAGGGATCGTTCGAGATCTATAACAGCCCGCTATCGGAAATGTCTGTAGTGGGATTCGAATACGGTTTCAGCACCGCCGCGCCCGATGCGCTCACGCTGTGGGAGGCACAATTCGGCGATTTCGTGAATGTTGCTCAACCGCTGATGGATCAATTCATCTTCGCCGATCGTGCCAAATGGGGACAGGAATCCGGACTTGTAATGCTCCTGCCGCACGGGTATGAGGGCCAGGGTCCGGAGCATTCCAGCGCCAGGCTGGAACGATTTCTCCAAAGCTGCGCCGAAGGCAACATGCGAGTGGCCAATCCAACTACACCCGCGCAGTACTTCCACATATTGCGGCGACAGGCAAACCCCGGTAGCCGCCGGCCGCTCGTATTGATGCAGCCCAAGAGTCTCTTGCGACGTCCTGACGCCGCCAGCAGCATCGATGATCTTGCCAGCGGTGAGTTCCACGCGGTGATCGATGATCGTGTTGCGGTCTTGCACGCGGACGCCGTTCGCAGACTGGTATTCTGCAGCGGCAAGATCTACTACGACATCATGGAAGCGCTCGGCAAGATGGACGCAGAAGCGCGCTCACGCATCGCAGTCGCGCGTGTCGAGGAACTATATCCGTGGCCGCACGAGCAGATCGGTCTTCTTGTTGACAGATATCCGGAGATTGAAGAGATAGTCTGGGCACAGGAAGAACCACGCAACATGGGCGCCTGGACCTACGCACTTCCCCGGTTGCATGCATCGGCGGGCAACGTGGTCAAGGTGAGCTATGTCGGCCGGCCCGAGCGAGCGAGCACCGCCGAGGGATACAAGGCGGCGCACGATCTGGAGCAGAAGCGCATCGTGGACGCAGTGGTTGAGATCCCGCAGCTCGGGACGGTCAGGTCAAGGAGGAGCGCGGCACGCACATAAGCGCGGATTCATTGGACCCCATTTTGCGATTTCCACCTGCAGGCCTCGGTCAGTCCGAAGCCGTCTCAGCGGGAGGAACGGATGGGTCTGATGGAGCGCCGCTCGCGCATCGCTGCTTGCATATCGCTGCCGCTGACGACAGTCGTGTTGACGGCGAGCTGGTTTTCGGTGCAGGCATGCGGAACCGCACAGGGCAACGCGAAACGCGACACATCTCAGCCTGCGAGCGTGCCGCCCGCGGTGCCGCTATCGGTTCTGCATAGCGGTGTGGATTCCGTTTTCGCCGCTCCTGGGAAATCGTACGATGCGGGACTGCTGCACCGATTGTTCTACGGCGATTTGCACAGGGATCTGTGGCGCATTCCTCTCAAGGTTGAAGTGCTACGGCTCGACACCTTCGCCGGCGGATTGACAGTACAACGTTTGAGTGGCGGCAATCAGACGCTCGGCCTTCGCTTCATCGGCCGCGATGGGTTCGTCTACCAGTTCCGTTCAATTGTGAAGAGCCCGCGAAGCGCATTGTCGTCGCCTGGTCGCTGGACGCCGGTCACCGCCGCGCTGGAGGATCAGATGGCGGCCCAGTTCCCGCTCGCCCCGATGGTGGTAGCACAGCTCACCGAGGCCGTAGGTGTGCTTGCGGCAAAGCCACGCCCAGTGGTCTTGCCCGATGACCCGCGACTTGGCCAGTATCGAGCGGCCTTCGCTGGACGGATGGGCTGGATCGAGATGCGCCCCGAAACGCGCGAAGGAGAGCGCCCTGGATTCGCTGGCTCAGTCAGAATCGCCGATACGTACAGTCTGTACCACGAGCTCGCGATGAATCCGCGCAGCCATGTCGATGCGCGCGCGCTGCTGAGGGCTCGTCTGATTGACTTGCTCATCGGAGATTGGGACCGACACCAGGACCAGTGGCGCTGGGCGGGGTTCGTCGACGGCGACCGTCTCCGCTGGGAACCCATTCCGCGCGACCGCGACTGGGCGTTCCCTCATGTGGATGGAGCGTTACGGATACTCGTTTCCCCATTCTTGCCGCAGTACGTTGGCTTCTCAAGTAAATTTCCGAAGATCGTTCGTCTGACGTGGGAGACCGGCCCTATCGATCGCATCCTGCTTTCCAGACTGGACCGCGCCGAGTTCAATGCGGTGGCGAGGGAGGTGTCGGAGAAACTGACCGATGACGTATTGCGAAACGCAGTCGCAGTACTGCCACGCGAATACAAGGAGACTGGCGACAAGATTCTTCTGTCTCTACGCGTGCGGCGTGACAACCTTTGGCGTGCCGCAGCCCACTTCTATGAGCTTCTGGCGCGCGATCCCGGCGTTCGGGGCACGCTGAAAGCGGATTCCGCTACCATCACAACGGACGGCCGCGCCGTGCGACTGGAACTGCACGCCATCGGTAGCGAGAGGCTGCTGCTGTTCGATCGGACCTTCCGCGCGGGAGAGACGAAGGAAGTGCGGCTCTATCTGCTCGATGGTGACGACCGTGTTGTAATAACTGGCGCGACCGCGCTGCCCCTCAAATTCCGCATTGAAACCGGTGGGAACAACGACATTGTGCTGGATCGTACCGGCGGACGGAATGTCGAAATCACAGGTACGCGCGCGCGGAGCATCCCCCCTCTTGACACGGGCTACGCACCCCCCCAGCGTTAACTCCGTTTCCGAGGAGTGCCATCCCCTGTGGCTCTGCAAACCGTCACCAGCCGCGGCGGCCCAATACCAAACAAAAGGACGAGAGAACGAAATATGACCCGCAACTTTTCTTCGCTACGCCCCTGCTCGCCTCTGTTCATCGCTGCTTCCTTCCTGTTTGTGCAGGGGTGTAGCGATTCGACAGCAGTAGCGTCTCCAATCACGCTATCGCTCTCGCCGTCCTCGGTCACGGTGGCGCGAAGTGCAACCGCTACCAGCACCGTGACGGTAACGCGTAGTGAAGACTTCGCCAACGGAGAATTCCCTCAGGTATTGCTCACTGCAGAGGGCCTTCCTGCGGGAGTCACTGCGACGTTCAACCCGGTTGCGCCCACCGGAGCAACGTCGACGATGACCCTTACTGCGACTGCGGAAGCTGCGCTGGGGACCAAGAGCGTCACGATCCGTGGGATAGGAAGCAATGTCAATTCTGCAACGGCGTCAGTATCGGTCACAGTAACGGGCTGATAACTCCAGCGCTGGCGGTCGTGATCAAGGCCACATGAAGGGCTTGGTTGGTTACGCTGTTGCCGGCACTCGGGCGCGCGCCGCGGCCACACTGGTTCTCGCGCTCGTTTCTGCCTGCGGTGGTGGGGGCGACGCGCGCGTCGCCCTCACCGTCTATTCTCCGCATGGCAAGGACCTGCTCGAGTACTACGAAGCCGAATTCGAGAAGGCCAATCCAAAAATAGATGTGCAGTGGGTGGACATGGGCTCGCAGGAAGTGCTCGACCGGCTGCGCGCCGAATCGGCCAATCCCCAGGCTGATGTCTGGTTTGGTGCGCCGGCGGAAGCATTTCAGAGGGCGGCGACCGCGGGACTTCTCGAGCCATTCACGCCGACGTGGGGTGGAGCGGTCGATGCAGCTGCGAAGGATGCTGCCAATAATTGGTACGGCACCTATCTGACGCCGGAGGTGATCGCGTACAATAGCGTTGCCGTCCCGCGTGATTCCGCACCGCACGACTGGGACGATGTGCTCGGCGCCAAATGGCGCGGCAAGCTGCTGATCAGGGATCCCATCGCTTCTGGAGGGATGCGCGCCATCTTCGGCGCGATCATCAGCCGTTCTCTGCGCGAGACTGGTTCGCCGGAAGCCGGATACAACTGGCTTCGCAAGCTGGACTCGAACACCAAGGAGTACGTGCTCAATCCTGTTCTGCTCTATCAGAAGCTGGGAAGGCAGGAGGGATTGATAACACTCTGGAACATGCCTGACATCGCGCTGCAAAAATCCCGAAACAATATTCCCCTGGAATACATCTTTCCGGCAAGCGGAACACCGCTCCTTGTGGATGCAATCGCTATCGTGAAGGGAGGCAAACACCCAGCGGAAGCGCGCCTCTACTATGAATTCGTTACCTCGCCCGAGTCGATGTATGCTGCGGCCGAAAAGTTTCTGCGCATTCCCGCACGCAACGACCTGGACCCGGGCAAGTTGCCCGAGTGGGTGCGTCAGACATTGTCGGAGCTCAAGGCGATGCCACTCGATGCAAAGGTGCTTGCCGAACATCTGGATGGGTGGATGACGTACTGGGATTCAAATATCCGGAACAGCTCGCGCAGAAAGTGACATCCGCATCACTGGAGCTGGCCGCACTCACGCGCAGATTCGGTGAGCAGGTTGCGGTGGACAATGTGTCGCTCGCCGTCAATGCCGGTGAACTGGTTGCGCTGGTTGGCGCATCCGGCTCGGGAAAGACAACGACATTGCGCATGGCGGCGGGCTACGAGACGCCGGATGCAGGGCGGGTTTTGCTCGACGGTCGCGACATCACCAACGAGCCGCCGCAGAAGCGCGGTTTTGGAATGGTGTTTCAGCACTATGCGCTGTTTCCGCACATGACCGTGCTGGACAACGTCGCATTTGGTCTCGAGGCGCGCGGCATTTCACGGAGCGAGCGGCGTGCACGGGCAGTATCCGCCCTCGACACGGTTGGTTTGAAACACGCTGCTCCGCGAACAGTGCAATCGCTTTCGGGTGGCGAGCAACAGCGCGTTGCGCTGGCACGCGCCGTGGTAATCGAACCACGAGTGCTGCTGTTGGATGAGCCGCTTTCAAATCTCGATCCCACGCTGCGTCGCTCCATGCGCGATGAACTGCGAGCGATGCTGAGGAAACTGAACGTAACCGCGCTCCTCGTGACCCATGATCAGGAGGATGCGTTCGCTGTGGCGGATCGAGTTGCGCTGCTCAAAGGCGGCCGCTTGCTGCAGGTGGGTCGCCCCGAGGAATTGTATGAGCGGCCGGCGAACAAGGATGTTGCGAGTTTCATTGGCAAAGCTGTGCTCGTGCCCGCGCGCGTGGAAGGGGATATGGTGGTGATCACCATAGGAGGAGCGGCGCTCACAACACGCTACGCGAAGCCGGCAGCTAATGATTCCGCGTCGCACTCCTGGCTTGCGGTGCTTCGGCCGGAATCTCTGGAGCTGTCGTCGAGTGGCGCGCCGCAGAGCTGGACCGGTCGAGTGGAGTCGGTTCGCTTTGCAGGCTCGGCGTTTGTGTATCACGTCAGGTTGAGTAACGAAGTCGACCTTGAGATCGCATCACCACAAGCCGGCGCGAGTGAAGGGGATCAGGTAGGGGTCGTGCTTGGTTCGCGGCCGGTGGCGGTTGTTAGTGACTAGTGCTACTGAGTCGAATCTCAGTTGTTGATAGCACGTTCGCACCAGTAACATGGGTTCCGGCTTTCGCCGGAATGACAGACCTGATTTGTCATTCCGGCGAAAGCCGGAACCCATGTTCCGCTGCTATCAAGCACTAGTCACTGGCGCTATGGTCCAGTCCGCCCGCAACTCATCTGGCCCCGGAATTGCCTTTTTAGCCTCGCAGCGAGGCCAAGAATGCGAATCTCCAACAGCTGTCTGGTAGTTGCTACTGCACTGTGCATGGTGTCATCGCTCCAAGCGCGTG
>CAZKXZ010000011.1:0-98725 GCA_964556695.1 uncultured Gemmatimonadales bacterium | reverse complement strand
GGTGGCGGTGGCGGACGTGCGGCTGGAGGGGGCGGTGCTGGTGGCGGAGGGGGCGGTGGTCGCGGTGGAGCAGCCGCGCAGGGAGCAGGCACTCAGGGCGGCGCAGGCGCATTTGCGGTCCACAATCTTCGCACCGGCGAAATCAAGAAGCTCGCGGGACTCTTCCCTTCCATTTCCGACGATGGCTCGCGTCTCGTCTGGATTGAACGCGTGGGCACGGAAAACAAGCTGCGCACCGCAGCGACAGCGGGCGGTGAAGCATCGGATGTGAAAGTCATCAACGGCCGGTTGGATAATCCCTCATTGTCACCCGACGGAAGGAGAATTGTCTATCAATCCACGCCGCGCGAAGACTCGGAGATCTATCTCATCGATCCCGACGGCCAGAACGAAGTGCGTCTCACGCGCGAAATTCAGCCCGACCTGAACCCTGTCTTCCTGACGAAGGACAGAATTCTCGCTGTGATGGGCGAGGCTCGCCATCGCCGCTCCCACCTCTATGACGTGAACACGCTGCAGCGTACGCGCCTCTTTCACAACAACACCGTGCGCACAATCGCTCCCGAGTACGTCTGGGTGCCGAGCAAGAACGGATCAATGATTGTCATTCAGGCGGAGCGCGATGGCAATACGGTTTCCACAGAGCGCGGCATCTACGCCACCGATCTCACACGCAAGGTGACCAGCGCCGAACTCCTTACACGTCTTCGTGCCAACCTTGCTGCGGAAATGGAGTTGAGGCAGCGCGGCGAAAAGATGTTCGCCCCGATCGCTGATCAGGTACGCCAGCTCACTACACGCTCATCCATCGCCAGAGTGTACGGCTATGAAAAAGCGCTCTTCGATTTCGATTCCAAGAACATCACACGTCCCGGTAACAAGCCGGCACGCGAGTACCTCTTCAAAACGTATGCGTCATTTGGTTATCAGCCCGAGTTGCAGTTCTTCACCGCCAACAATTCTCTCGATAGCGGGCGCACCGCAAACGTCATTGCAACATTGCGCGGCACCGAGAATCCCGAGCTTGTGTATGTGGTGAGCAGTCACTTCGATTCGCACGCAGCGGGACCGGGCGCTGATGACAACACATCCGGAACTGCCGCCCTTCTGGAAGCCGCGCGCGTGATGGCCGGCCATCCTCAGCCTGCAACAATCATTTTCGCCTCATTTACCGGTGAGGAATCCGGGCTGCTGGGCAGCCGCGCCTGGGTGCGCCGTGCCGATTCGACTGGAACGAAAGTCATCGGTGCGCTCAACAACGACATGCTGGGCTGGGCCAACGATCACCGGCTCGACAATACAATCCGCTACTCGAACCCCGGAATCCGCGACGTTCAGCACGCAGCCGCATTTCTCTTCACCGAGATGGTCACCTTCGACGCACTCTACTACAAGAGCACTGACGCCGCGGCGTACTACGACGCCTGGGGCGACATCGTGGGTGGTATAGGTTCATATCCGGTGCTGGGCAATCCGCACTACCATACATCACACGATGTGCTCGAGGTCGAGAATCACCGGTTGATAACGGAAGCCAGCAAGACAACGGTCGCAACTCTGGTGATGCTCGCCAACAGTCCGTCGCGACTCAAGGATCTCAAGGTCGCACGCAGCACCGGTGCAAATCACGATCTCGAGTGGACAGCCAGTCCGGAGAAGAGCGTGGTGTCTTACGTGGTCGAATACACGCGCACCGGAACAACAACGCCCCAGCGCGTCACATCACGCGAGCCCAAAGCAACAATTCAGAACGTTGCGCCGGGCAGTGTGATTTCGGTGAAGGCTGTGAATGCGAAAGGAATGGAAGGGTGGGACTGGGCGCGCCTCACCGCTCCCGCTGGTCGCTGATTGCAGGCCTCGTCATTCCGGCGAAGGCCGGAATCCATTTTTTCTTCTACCATGGATTCCGGCTTTCGCCGGAATGACGACTCAAGAAATCAGAATTCCATCGCCAGAAGTTCGCGGCGCACTTTGCCGATGAACAGTTCCACGTCACGCGAGATGTACTGATTTCCTGGGAAGCGCAAAGGACCCACGAGCTGGTTCATCGCGATGCAACGCGTTTCGCCATTCGTCAGTCTCTCAATCGTTCTCTCCACATCCCGATGGTTGTCCGAGAGAAACGCATCGTTTGTGACATGCGTGCGAAACTCATGAACTACGAGAACGGCGCGTTTCACCGCGCGCTCAGTTGCATAAGCCAGCGTTCCTGCAATTGACGTGAGCAGCTGATAGCGCAATTCGCCGAGGTGTGGTTCTCCGCCGAGTCGCGGCGGTAGAAGGGCATCGGCCAGTTGCGTGATTCTTGCGAATGAAGGCGCCGGTGTCTCTCGAGAAATTCGGCGCGCGGCCGCAATCAATTCGTCATTGACATAAGCCCCAAAGGGCTCGTCGCCACGTCCTTCTACATTCATGACGAATTCTTCACCGTTTGCCGAACCCAGCACCATGAGATCGGCATTGCGGGGATCGCCCGGCAGGTCGTCGAAACGGATCCGTTGTTCCGGGACCGCCTCCAGTACCTCGAATGCATTGAACTCGGATCGCGTGAGTAGAAGAGCACGTGTTTCAGGTGGAACAGTCGGACCAATTCCGTCCGGGCACCAGGCACGCGCCAACTCCTTGGAGCTGCGATAGTCCCTCCACTGGGCGTCGCCACCTCGCGGCGGCGCATACAGGCGCCAGTCCGCAAGGGTACGAATTTCGACATCGGACTTTCGAATCACCATCTGATTCGATACCGGCGTCGCGCGTTCGTTCTCCCTGAAATACTCCTGCGCTGCTTCCCAACCGGCTACGTCGGGCGCCTGCTGCTCGCTTGCCATCTTGTCTGTCTGTGTCTGAAATGGTCGCCGGTGTGCCTGCTGTCAGTCGGCTGTGTATTCTGGGGCTCGCCTATATGGTTGCGCAAGAGACGTTCCCCCCGCTCAGCGCATTATTGCGCACACTCCCGGGGTCGTTTCCGACTTGTCCGCCACACCATAACGCGACCGAACCAGGCTCACAGCCGACCTGTTGCCTGTCACCATGAAAAGACTGGCATAGTCGGCGTCGCAAAGGTCGCGCATCCGTTCCCCACCGAGCGCGGCGATAATGGCGGGCACGGTGTTGCCATGCCCAACCACGAGCACGACAGCACCGCTGTGCTTTCGCACCGCGGCAGCAACCGCCTGAGCATGTGCATCGACCGAAGGACCTCTCGCGTTCACAGTTTCAGGAGTCAAACCGAGTCGCATGGCCAAAGGGGCGGCGGTTTCGCGAGTGCGCTTGAATTCACTGGTGACAATTGCGGTGACACCCGCGCTTGTGAGTGCGCGGTCCAGGGCGCGTGCTCGTTCAGTTCCTTCAGGCGTGAGTGACGGATCGTCCGCCGGAGTGGCCGCTTTTTCAGCGTGCCGCACCAGTATGACGAGGGGCAGTGACGTACCTGCCGCGGCGGCCCGCTGCGCATGCAACTCCGCCGCAAGTGACCCACACACGAACATGAACGCCGCTGTAGCGGCAACAATTCTACGCACCAACATTCTAGGCGCTCCTAAGAAGATGACGGGGACAGGTCCGGCGGGGACAGGTCACTCTGACGTGTCCCCGTGGACCTGTCCCACACTATTTATCGCAATGCCACTCCGCTGTTGACCCCGCTCCACCACCGGTTACCGAGGATGCAGCAGACAGCACCAGTTGCGCAAGTGATGCGGCGACCAATCGCAGCAACGGAACCAGATAGAGGTCACTCATGTGATTCCGGGGCAAGCCCGGACCCATTCGTCTACCGGACGAATGGGGTCCTCCCTCCCTCACCGTCTCGTGAAGCAATACATTGGACTGTCATCCCCGAACCCGATCTGAGGACACCAATGAGGCGAATCCTATCAGTCGCTGCCGCGCTCACGATTGCTCCCCTCCTGCTAACGGGACAACGGCAGCAACAAGTGAGCGGCCAACAGCAAGGCCAGGCTCAAACGCAGCAACAACAGCAGCAGGCCGCCCAGGGTGGAAGGGGCGGCGTCGTGATGGATTCCGCACGCGCCCGAGCGTTGTACGTCAGTAATAATCCGGCTGACCATCCGGTGGCCAACTACGAGAGCGCTATCGCCTCGAAGAAACGCACCGATAGTCTATTTGCCGCGCGCAGCAAGGGTATCATGGAGTTCCGGAAGGTGACCTACAAGAGTCGGCCGGATGGTCTCGAGATTCCCGCGTACCTTTTTGCCCCACTGCAAAAGCGGGGGACTGCTGGACACGCGGCGATGGTGTGGGTACATGGCGGCGTACACGGAAACATGGATACGCAGTACTTCCCATTCATCCGCGAGGCCGTCGAACGTGGATACGTGATCATCACCCCAGACTACCGCGGCAGCACCGGATTCGGTGAAGCCTTCCACAGATTGATCGACTATGGTGGCCTTGAAGTAGATGACTGCATTTCAGCGGTTGATTTCCTCAGGACCCTGCCCTATGTGGACATGAACCGGTTGGGGATGATGGGTTGGAGTCATGGAGGATTCATCACCGCGCACACACTGTTCCGACTGGAGCATCCGTTCAAGGCCGGCGCGGCGATAGTGCCGGTGACAAATCTTTTCTTCCGGTTGGCGCGATCCGGGCCCGGCTACGAGCGCCAGTTTGCGACACAAACTGGCATCCAGGGAATGCCACACGAGAAGGTGCAGGAATACATCAAACGTTCGCCCGTGTTTCACGCCGCCAATCTCAAGGTGCCCATTCTGGTGCACGTCGCGACAAATGATACGGACGTGACCTTCGAAGAAGATCAGCAGATGATTTACACGCTGCGCGCTCTCAAACCGGAGCTAGCGGAAACCAGGATCTACGTCGATCCGGTTCCCGGACCAGCGTCGCAGGGCCACACATTCAGTCGCCGCGTGAATTCCACAACGCTGGAGCGCGAAGACTCTCCGGACCAAATCGACTCGTGGAACCGGACGTGGACATTCTTCGAATGGAATCTCCATCCGAAGGTCGGGGCGGTTCCCCGATAGTTGGGAGAGGTCGCGGACAGGTCCGGCGGGGACAGGTCAATCTGACGTGTCCCCCGTGGACCTGTCCCCCGCGGACCTGTCCCCGTCATACCTATGAGAAGTCCACTTGGATCGTTCTACCGCGGAAATCGACCCGGTGCAGCGTGTTCGAGCCTACCAGCCGAACTTCGAAGGTGCGGTTCCCGGGTGGAAGCATTCTTGAACCCGGCACCAGACTCAGAATGAGAAGCTTCGCGGCGTCGCGCCACTGCATCTGCACCTTCATGAACTCTCCACGACGATGGTCGAACGACTTCCCGTCATCGTCGTAAAGTATGCTCGTGCCATCCGCACCGGGATACACGGTCAGCGAGAGCGGCGCATCAACAACCTCATCCGCATACTGCTTGACAGGTCCCATTGGCAACACAGTTCCGGCGCGCACGAACAACGGCATGGTGGCCAGATCAACCGCGCGATCAATCTCGCGTCCTCCCTCAACCACCGCCTCGCTCCAGAAATCGATCCAGCGCCCGCGCGGCAGATACACCTTGCGGCTGGTGGCCCCCTGCTGTACGACCGGTGCAACAAGAATATCGCGACCCCACAAATATTCATCGGCTCGCGCTACAGCGACTGGATCATCAGAGTGGTGCAACCACAACGCGCGCATGATCGGCAATCCTGTTTCGTGCGTCTCGCGCACCGCGGAATACAAATACGGCATCAACTTGTAGCGCAGTTCCAGATACTTCTTGCAAATCGGCTCAACCTGCTTGTTGATCGGATCAGCAGCGTTAATCCTGAACTGCCCCGCCTCAAATGGCCCGCCATCACCGCCATCCCAGCCCCACGGCAGTTTGAGATGCCAATTACGGCCGTGCGCTCTGAACGACGGACAGAATGCGCCGAACTGAAACCAGCGCGCGTGCAACTCTGCGGTGTAATCCGCTGTCGGATTGAATCCACCGATGTCCGTGCCCCAATAGGGAAAACCGGAAAGTCCAGTGTTGATGGCCACCGGGATATGGGTGGCCAACGTAACCCAGCGTCCCTGAACATCACCCGACCAGATGAATCCGCCATAGCGCTGCACACCCGCCGATGCATTGCGATGCAGCGCAAAGGGTCGGTCGTTGGCGCGATAGAGTTGGGTGCCCTCCCAATACATCCGGTGACGGTTGAGTCGCGATGGACCATCGAACCCGTCTCCCTGATCGGGCCAGAATCCATCGACACCAACATCCATCAATTCCTTGTGCACCGGCCAGTAGCACGACACCTGGCGGTTCGGCGGCCATTGATTGTCGGCGGTGCGGCCCGGGGGCAGAGGGTCCGCGGTGCATGGATCGCTGACAGCGCCGTTGAGTCGCCGCCCTTCGATGACCACATGCACGATCACCTTGAAGTTTGATGCATGAAGCGTGTCCAGCATCCCCTTGGGATTGGGGAAGTTGTTCGCGTGCCACGTGAACTCGCCGTTGCGCGTGTTCCACCCCGAGGGCGCGAATTCGGTGCCCAGGTAGATGAGTGCATCGCACGGCAGTTTTTTCTCCCGGAAAGTGCGAGCGACACTCATGATCTCGTACTCACCGTCGAGTGTGCGACTCGATTGCATGTAACCCAGCGTCCAGCGCGCGGGCATTTCCGGCAGTCCGGTGATCACCGCGTACTCGCGCATGATCACCGTCGGATCGCTGGAACTCACAACGAATACATCGAGTGGCGCCGCTGCTTGCCCTGGCGTGAATTTCCCCTCTGCACCAGTGAAGTCGAAGGCGCCGTAAGGCTGGTGGATGAACATCGCCCATCCATCCGTACCAACGAGCCATTGCACCGGCGCCCTTGTTCCGTGCGTGGCCAGCATGTAGCCACCCTGGCCATTTCGCATGGGATCGACCGAGCCCTTGCGATCGAATTGCGGTCCGCCCTCACCAAGGCCGAGCAACGGTCCGCTCCCGAGGAGAAACAACGCTTCGTTTGTTGTGGCGCTGAGCGTGAGTTTCTGGACCGGTTGTTCCCTGGTCGTTTCGACATGAATGGTGGGAGGATCGGACGTGTAGCGAACGACGAGGTTCCCGGCCGTCACCCGCTGCAGTCGCGCCCTGAGCTGTTGCCTCGCAACTCTGCGCCCGAAACCTTCAAAGTTTTCGTTGGCCAGCGCGCCCACAGCTGGAACGGCGACCGGATTCTCCAGAGGAAGCAGCGTTATTCGAACTGTTGTTGCGCTAATCGATGTGACGACAATCTCCACAGGCCTGCCGCCAACAATGATGTCGCCGGTCTGGTCGCCCAGTATTCCACTGACGCGCCCACCGAGTACCGCGCTGGCCCCGAGCGCGCCCATCCGACTCAGCGCATCGCGGCGTGAAATTGGTTCTGTCATGTCGATCACATTGCACCATGCGCGCGCAAAAGACAAGTGCACGGACCGGTATCTCGACCGGAGTGATCTGACATCGCCGTTTCCCAGACCTTATTGACAGATTTGGCAACCAGTCTCGTGGCGAAGCAAGTTCCGAAGCTTTTGCCGAGCGATAGGTGAAACCTTGTTGCCAAATCTGTCAATGTGGTCTGGGAAACGGCGATGTCAGATCACTTCGGCTCAGAGCAAGTTGCGCGTGTGCCAGAACTTCCCGAGTATTGTGGCGTGTGGCTATTGCCCGTCGTTCATCGAGTCGCATCACTAAGTCTGCGAATCTATTTCCGGGTGAGCCGCGAGGGCCATTCGGTGCCGGCTGAGGGGCCAGTACTGATAGTCGCCAACCACCCCAATTCCCTCCTCGACCCCGCGCTTGTTCTATACGGCGCACGCCGGCCGCTGCGCTTTCTTGCAAAGGCTGATCTGCTTCAACATCCGGTTGTGGGTTGGCTCATTTCCGGTGCGGGATCAATCCCTGTTTACCGCAAGATGGATGATCCCACGCTCATGTCGCGCAACGCACAGATGTTCGAAGCGGTGCAGCGCGCTCTCGCGCAGGGCTCCGCCGTTGGGCTTTTCCCCGAGGGAATCACCCACAGCGAACCATCTATCGCGGCGCTCAAGACCGGTGCTGCGCGCATCGCGCTGGGCGCCGCCGCGTTGATGGGGCACGATTTCCCGATCATCCCTATAGGCCTGGTCTTCAGAAACAAGACCGAGTTCCGATCGCGCGCACACGCGATTGTTGGACGGCAGCTCGATTGGCGTGAGCTGTCCCAGCGCGGCGAGAGCGATGTTGAAGCCGTGCGCATCCTGACCGATCGCATTGATAACGCACTGCGCGCTACCACGATCAATCTGGAAACGTGGGCCGACGCGCCAATCGTGGAACTTGCCGAAGCCGTCTACGCGGCGGAACTCGAGCTGCGACCCGATGCCATCGAGCGCATCGCGCGCGTCAAATCAATAACCGATGCACTCACAAGAATGCGCGAACGAGGATCCAGCGAATGGGTTCCCATTGGGGACGAACTAAAACGCCATGGGCGAATGCTGCGCTGGTTCCGGATTACGCCTCGCAGTCTGAAGATGAGCCCCACCACTGGAGCAGCAGTCGGTTGGACGGTGCGGCGACTTCCCCTGGCACTCGCGGCGGCGAGCGGTGTTTGGGTCGTGGGAGCGGTGCTCTTCTGGGTTCCTTATCGCGTGACGGACATCGTGGGCAGGTCCGCGCTGAAAGAGAATGACACCGTTGTCGCCACGACCAAATTGATAGGCGGAGCGCTCGCGTTTGCGGTATGGATTGTGTTGCTCAGCTCAATCGTCACGCTACTCTGGGGAGTGCGGGCGGGACTGATTGCGCTGGCCGTCCTTCCCGTGGTTGCGGTGATCTCCGTTGTAGTGCGCGAGAGACTCATGACGGCGCTTCGGGAGGCGAGCACGTTTTTCCGAATCGCGCGAAGCAAGGGGCTTCTGGCCGAACTGCGCGCCCGCCAGAGTGCACTGGCGGGGCGCTTGATCGAATTGTGGAGGAGAGAAAAGATTGCGTAGGCGCGGCTAGCCGCCCGACTCAACCCTGCTCATCTCGTGAATCGACGGAGTGAAGATGATTCCGTTGATACCTGCCGGCGGATTCCCCTGGATGACAAAGTTCTGATCCACATCGACATCCACGAGCACGATCATCACCTCGCCTTCATCCAGCTCCAGCGATTCATCGAGCTGGATCTTGATTCCCGACTGCGAACCGCTGGGAACCGTGAGACGCCGTGTGTTTCCACCGCCAGTGAAGGTGAGGCCAGCGATCAGCGTTACACGCGCACTGTCGATGACAACTCTGAGCTGCGAATAGTTGCCAGCCGGCACTTCAAGCTCCGCCGTCAACTCCGCGGTAATGCCGTTCTGCAAGTCGAGCAGGTCGAAATGTTTTGGGTTGGCCGGATCGTTGTAGAGATCCGTGCGCGGGTCGTTGTCCTCGCCACCACCCTGCAGATACACATGCGACACCCAGATTTCCGCGGATGCTAAGTAGTCGGATGGTGCATCGGTAATCAGAATCTGCATTCTGCCGCTGCCGGTAGCAGCACTGTTGCTGCATCCCTGTGTGGCGAACGCGAGGCCGAGCAGCAACGCTCCGCCAATCAAAAAACGGTTGGGAGAGAACATCGTGTACCCCTTGGTAGAGAATCAGCGGGATCGCGGAGGGCGAGTATTGCCTCGCCTGAGCTCCATTAAGTCTTGGCGCTTCCGCCACCGTCAGTTAGCTAAGCACTCTTCATGCCGCCCACTAACTTCCGCTTGTGCGGTGCATCACTTCGCGCTCAGATACCCCGCGGAAGTGGACACAACTTCCGCGAGACGGGTCACGTGGCTGCTTTGTCCCTATGCACCTGATGCGCATGCGCTGCACCCTGCTCCAACGCGACGTCCTTCCACAGCAGACGCGACAATGAATCCACCGTGTCCCAGTGTCCTGCATCGATCCACTTCGCCATCTGCTCCGCAGTTCGCGGATAGTTCATCGGTTTGATCGGAGGAGTAGCGTCGAGCCACGCGCGTATAGTGGCTTCGTCCAGCGCATCCATCATCGTGCCAAAGCCCAGTTGCGCCAGCGCCAGTGCATTGGACTTCTGCTCCAGTTGACCATACAGAGGCTTCACCAGCAGCCGCTTCCCGAGGTGCAGTGCCTCACCAGGCAACTCGAATCCGGCATTGCAAACAACTCCGTCGCAATCGGAGAGATCATTCAGAAATCCGTCGCGCGAATACTCCCTGTGATGCAGATGTCCCCTGTCAGCGGCCGCTTCTTTTGTGCCGTAGATGAAGAATTCGTGTGAGGTGATTCTGCCCAGTTGTGCGACGATATCCGCGTTGTCTTCGAACGGCAGGTAGACGAGGATCTTGTCGGGGATTGCGGGTCGCACTTCCAGATAGGCGGGGACTATCGGAGGAAGGATGGGAAAACCGAAATGATGCCAGTGCAAACCCAGGGGAATATCCGCGCGCGCGAGATTCCTCAGGATGTAGCGCGAAACCGGATCGCTGCGCACCGTGGGAACATCGTAAACGAAAGCGTACTGGTGACCAACCCCTATGCTTGGTATGCCTCGCCGTCGCGCAACTCGCGCCGTCACCGGTTCGAAATCAGTTATCACCAGATCGACTCCGGTTGCATCGACTGACCAGACATCGCACCAGATCTGAAACACGTCGATTGGGGCGCGCGCCGTAGTCGTGAGCAGATTGATCTTTCCGCCACTGAAGTTGAAACTCGCTCCGCGGAATGAAACGAACGGTTCGAAAACTTCGAGCTCGCGCAGCTCCGCGGGATCGCGACCACTCAGTACTGTGCGGACATCGTGGCCGAGCGCCTTGAGCGCCTTCACGATTTCGCGCGAGCGGCTGATGTGGCCATTCCCTGTTGCCTGCACACCGAACAGAATTCGCAACCGCTCTTCCCCCTTCCCCCAGTACGAGACCAATTGCCTACGCTACGACGCCCATCTCCCCAAGCACTTGTTCCACCGCACGCAACGTTGCCTCGATCTCCACAGGCGGCGCAACCCGGACCCCAACAGACTCCCCTGAGTCCTCCGAGGCAGCGCGCTTCACAAGTGTGTCCTTGAGAACATGTCCTGTGAGAACCGCCACGACGCTGTCGGTGGCAGATATCGTTCCATCACGTGCAAGCTTTCGCACGCCGGCCACACTCGCCGCACTGGCGGGCTCGCAACCAACACCGCTGGTATCGATTACTCCCTTTGCCTCGATGATTTCAGCGTCGCTCACATCCACGACGACTCCGTCCGTCTCCCGAACTGTGCGCACTGCCCTGTCGTAAGACGCCGGATCACCAATGCGAATGGCGGACGCGATTGTTCTCGCCTGCACGCGATGCCGCTCTCTGAACCCGTCGCGAAAGCTGCGCGCAAATGGCGCAGCGCCGCCAGCCTGTACCAGAAGCACTCTGGGAACCTTGGCGATCAAACCAAACTCCTTAGCCTCGCGAATTGCCTTGCCGAACGCAGCAGCGTTGCCGAGGTTCCCCGCTGGCAGCGCAATCCAGTCAGGCGCACTCCAGCCAAGCTGCTGCAACAACTCCAGCACAATTGTTTTCTGGCCTTCAATCCTGAACGCATTCACCGAATTGACGAGATATACGCCCAGCTTCTCACTTGCTTCGCGTGCGAGTCGGAGACAGGCATCGAAGTCTCCGCGCACGAGCAACGTGCGTGCCCCATAGGCCACGGTCTGAGAAAGTTTTCCTTCGGCAACAAATCCCGAGGGCACGAATACGAGCGAAGGCAAACCCGCAATACCGGCGTAGGCCGCGAGCGAACTGGAAGTATTTCCGGTGGACGCACATGCCAAGGCGGTAGCGCCTATGCGTTTTGCCTGCGATACGGCCACGGACATGCCGCGATCCTTGAACGACCCTGTGGGATTGAGTCCCTCGTGTTTCAGCACGAGGTTCGTCACACCAGCCCACTCCGCAATTCGTTTTCGCGAAAGCAGAGGCGTATTTCCCTCGGGCCAGGTGATCACGTTCTCGTTGTCGCAGGGAGGCAGCAACTCGCGGTAGCGCCACACGCCGGATCGCTCGTGAGGCGTCGCTGCTGCGCCGCCGAGTGTGACGCGCGCGGCGAACGCTGTTTTCAATTCAGCGGCTGTCGCAGGCGTACCTGGGAAAACGATTTCAAGAAGACCGCCGCAGCGAGGACACACAGTGCGTGCATCGAGAAGCGGAACCGCCTCGCCACACGCTGCGCATTTCTGTACAGGGATCAACTTATTGGTCCAGAGAAGACGACACTGGATTCCCGCTTTCGCGGGAATGACGGACTGAAATGTAGAGCTTTACGACTCCACTCTGTCGCGCCCATTCGCCTTGGCTCTGTAGAGCGCCGTGTCGGCACAGGCGATAAGCGCGGCCGGGACCTCTTCCGCGGTAGCGGTCCATGCAAGACCGACGCTTACTCGAACTTCGAGTGGAATGTCGTGGGCATTTATAGGTTCTGCGGCAACTCTCACGCGAACACGCTCGGCAACCTGTCGCGCGAGTTCTCCGTCACATCCGGGCAGTACCACGAGAAACTCCTCTCCTCCATAACGACCAATGAAATCGTAGTCCCGCACAGCGAGTCGCATCCGGTTTGCCGCCTGCTGCAGAACCTCGTCGCCGGCCTGATGTCCATAGGTGTCGTTCACTTTCTTGAAGTGATCGATGTCGGCGAGGATGATCGCGAATGGGCGTTTCTCGTGTTTGGCTCGCTTCATTTCCCGGCGCAGCTGCTCCAGAATCATCCCTCGGTTCCAAAGTCCGGTCAGGCTGTCGCGCGCGGCCTCGACCCGCAGTGCTTCCTGCGCCCTGAGCAGACCTTCCTGCAGCTCGATCACACGGGAGCCGGATCGCAGTCGTGCCCGCAGCTCCACGGCGCTGAACGGCTTCGCAATGAAATCATCGGCGCCGGAGTCGAGCGCCTCGACCATATCCTCGCGCCCATCGCGCGCGGTGAGAAGAATCATGTATACGTAGGGCCCGGTACTGGCACGCGCTGCGCGACAGACTGCCAGCCCATCCGCGCCCGGCATCATCCAGTCGAGAATAGCGAGCTGAATTCCACGGCCGTTCCGCTCGAGCGCAGCAATCGCCTGCGGGCCGTCAGTCACCGATATGACCTCGTGGCCGAGCCGATCGAGTGCACTTTGCAGAAGCCGACGGGACAGAGGATCGTCGTCGGCGATCAGTATCCTCACACTGCTCAGACTTTGGCGTGCCGACCAAGATCGCGCCAGAGATGACCCATTTCCCGCTCGAGGTCTCCCAGTCGCGCTCTCGCATCGTTCAACTTCACCTCGCGCGCCAGCATCTCCAGCGCCAGCGCTGCCTTGGAAACCCCGCTCGCGCCGAGGTTACTGGCAGAACCCTTCAGCGCATGTGCGGCACGTTGGAGGCCCTTCTCGTCTCCTTCCTCCGCGCAGCGCTTGATTTCCGCAAGCATGCGCGGCGACTCCGAACGGAAGATCTGAATCAGTTCAGCGAGGAGAGAACGATCACCTTCGACGCGCGCCAGCACATCATTCAGATCGAACGATGCCACAGTCGAAGGTGGCGCCGCGGCAAGAGTGGGCTGAACTTTCGTCCCGCCGCCGTCTACGCGAGCGAGCAATGCGAGCAGTTCCGTCACGTGCACAGGCTTGGGCAAATACGCATCCATTCCAGCCGCGATGCAGATCTCACGGTCTCCCTTCATGGCGTGGGCGGTCAATGCAATGATGTGCAGATGTCTGCCGGTGCCCTCCTCGGCCTTTCTGATGGCGCGCGTTGCCTCGAGCCCATCCATCTCGGGCATTTGAACGTCCATGAGTACCGCGTCGAACACTTCGCGACTCACAGCGTCGAGTGCTTCCTTTCCATTGACAACTGCCTCCACCGAGTGCCCGTGCTTCGTGAGCACTGCGAGTACAAGGCGGCTGTTCACTGCATTGTCTTCGGCAAGCAGGACGCGCAGCTGGCGCTGTTTTTCGCCCACGGAATGTCTGGTCACGAGAGGTTGTTCCTCGGCTGGTTGCTTGCTTTCAGCAATAGTGGCGAGCACGGCCTCGAGCAGAACCGACTGTCGCACAGGTTTGGTAAGGTATGCCTGCACGCCGATCTGCCTGCAGCGCGCAGCATCGCCACGCTGGCCCACCGATGACAACATCATGATCATCGTGGGTCCCAGGGACGGCTTGCGCTTGATCGCTTCGGCAAGGCCGAAGCCATCGACATCGGGCATCTGGAAGTCGATAAGTGCAAGAGGGTACGGCTTGCCCGCCGCGAGCGCTTGCTCCATTGCGTGCAATGCTGCCTTGGCGGAATCCACCACCGTCGGCCGCATTCCCCAGTTCGTCACGATCTCATCGAGAATGCGCCTGTTGGTTGCGTTGTCATCCACGATGAGCACCGGCATGTCCTTGAGGTCCGCAAGCTCTTTCCGGGTCGCCTTGACAGTCGTGCTCTTCACAACCTGATATGGCAGCGAGAAATGGAACCTGCTCCCCATTCCGGGTTCACTCTCAACCCAGATACGGCCGCCCATGAGCGTCACAAGCTGTGATGAAATTGTCAGTCCCAGACCGGTACCCCCGTAGCGCCGGGTAGTGGAGGTGTCCGCCTGCGTGAACGCTTCAAATATCTGTCCCTGTTTTTCCTTCGAAATACCGATGCCTGTATCGCTTACCGTGAACTGCAGCATCACACCAGTCTCGTCATCAACACCAACATTCTCCACACGAAGAACAACTTCGCCTTTGTCGGTGAATTTCACCGCGTTGCCAATGAGGTTGACGACAACCTGCCGCAATCTCTGGGGATCACCGCTCAGCGTTGACGGCACATCGTTCCCGATGTGATATGCGAGTTCCAGACCTTTTTCGTGCGCCCGTGGAGCCAATGAGCGGAGCGTATCGTCGAGAGTGTACCCAAGCTCAAAGTCGATATTGTCGATGTCGAGCTTGCGAGCCTCGATCTTCGAGAAGTCGAGAATGTCGTTGATGACGCCAAGCAGACTGTCAGCGGAATCGCGTACTGTTTCGAGATAGTCGCGCTGTTCATCTGTGAGGTCGGTGCCCAGAGCCAGCTCTGTCATGCCGACAATACCATTCATTGGCGTGCGGATTTCATGACTCATGTTCGCCAGGAATTCGCTCTTGGCACTGTTGGCCTGCTCGGCGATCTCCGTTGCGCGCTGCATTGCCTTTTCCGCGCGTTTGCGTTCGGTGATGTCCATTACGGTGCCTTCAATGCATTCCGGCTCGTCGCCTCGAGGCGGCTGCAGCGTCGCTGTCTCGAGCACCCAGACTTCCCCGCCATCCAGGCGGCGCAAACGCGCCTCAAATTCAGTCAGAGAACCCGCATACTTCAGCTTGGACAAAAACGGTTCGCGTTCCAGCGACGAGAAGTAGTGACTGAGCATGTTGCTCCCGATGCACTCCTCGCGCGACTTGTAACCCAGCACGCGCGCCATTGCATCGTTGCAATCGATCATCCGGCCATCGACACCGGTGCGGAACACTCCTGAAGGAATACGGCTGAATAAAAGTCGATAACGTTCTTCGCTGGCCCTGAGCTCGAGTCCCGCTGCCGTCATCTTGCGGTCCACCATGGAGGTGAGCAGCACAGTGCCGACAACCATGAATGTCGCGAGGACGATTACCGCGAGCCCGAGTGAATCGATCTTGACCGCGTTCTCGGTGCCCGCCATCGCCGCGCCGTGTTCGAAACTTGCCGCGACCATTCCTGTGTAGTGCATGAACACGACGGCGCATCCCATCACCAGCGCGCTGCCGATTTTCTTCGGTGCCAGTTCGCGTGTCTCGGTACGGAAATAGAAGGCCAGGCCGAGTGCAACAAGTGAAACAACGATCGCGATCACTATCGACGCAGTGACCCACCTGTAATCCCAGTGGGTGGTCCCGTTGAGTCGCATGGCCGCCATGCCTGTGTAATGCATGATGCCAATGCCACTGCCCATCACGATTGCGCCGACTATCGCAGACGTCCAACCGAGGGTGCGACGGCTTACCACAAAAAGCGCGACGCCCGATGCAAATGCCGCTGCTATAAGCGACCATACCACAGTTGGTATGTCGTAGAGCACGTCGGTTCCATCCAGGCTGAACGCGAGCATGCCGACGTAGTGCATGGACCAGATGCCGGTCCCCATCGCGATGGCACCGCCTACGAGCCAGTAGAGCCGCGCGCGGCCGACTGCTGCGGTGGTCCTCCCAGCGAGATCCAGCGCGGCGTAAGACGCCATGCTCGCAATGAGAAGAGACAGGCCTACCAGCCAGGGATTGTATGTAGAGTTCATTATTCGGTACCGTATGGGTCGCGTCGTCAGGGATGAGGCCCTAAACAGACGAGCATATCCGCCAGAGCGGCACCAGCGAGGCGGGTCCAACCCAAGACTCCCGCTGTTTGCGCCCCGCTCCTAGCGCCCCGCTCCTAGCGACCCGCTCCCAACGACCCGCCGTTTGCGACCCGCTCGTTGCGATCCGCCCTCCGACGAGGCAATCGGACAGGCATGCGGACAGATCTACTGAACGCAAAGCGCTAGCGGATCAGGCTTTGGCTTATCGACGGCGATCCGGTGGTCCAAATTGGCCAGTCGCTCGAGGAGGTCGCGGACGAAACTCGAAACCTTGGCAAGCTTCGCATAGTTTAACCGTTCCGGCTCATCCGTCACCTCGTGGTAATCGGCATGGTTGCCGGTCGAAATGAATACCACGGGGATGCCGAAGCGCGCGTAGCTGAAGTGGTCACTGCGACAATAGAGTTGGTCGCGATGGCCAGGCGCATCAACCGTATAGTCGAACTTCCAGCCGTACTGCTTTTCTGTGGATACCGACTCAACCAGATCGCCGAGCTGCGTGGACAGGCGCCGCGCACCAACGACTTGCAGATAATCCGGACCGCCTCCGGATTCTTCGCCCGCACTGCCCCTCCCGATCATGTCGAGGTTGATGTGCGCAACAATAGAATCGCGCGCAACAGTTGCGTGATCCGTGAAGTATGCGGATCCAACAAGTCCGTCTTCTTCCGCGGTGTGCGAGACAAATAGTATGGAGCGGCGCGGCTTGTTCGGTGAGGCCGCAAGTGCGCGCGCTATTTCGATCATCGCAACCGTGCCGGAACCATCGTCGTCGGCACCATTAAACACGGAATCGAGCCGCGGCTTTGGGTGCAGCCTCCGGATGGAGTCCATATCAACGCGAATTGCGTTGCGCGCGGCAGCCGACGGCTCGTTGCCGCCCGCAACGTGCAGTCGCCGAACTTCGAGGTTGAAAGCTCGCAGCGAGTCAGCGTCAACCGGCGGACCTGTCCCCTCGTGGTCGTTGTGCGATCCAATCGCAACGAACTGATGGCGCAGCGCAGCATCGCTTCCACGAAGAATCGCAACGACGTTGCGACTCTGAATCGTGGTGAGATCGAACTTGATGCCCCCATGCAACGTTGCTCCGCTCGCGCCGACTTTGAGCTCTGCCGGCGTTGCGCCGAAGATTTCCGTTAGCAGCGCAACGCTGATGTGAAAGTATGCCGGAAGGCCCGGCGCGGGTCGCGTTACGGAGGGAGAAGCGAATGTCTGTCGCACTCCATATGGAAGCAGGTCAAAATTTGCCACGGCGATGGCTGCTGACTGTGCGAAGCGCTTCTCCAATTCTGACTTGACCGCTGCAAACTGCCCCGGCTTGAGGGCGAGTACCACAACTTTTCCCACGGCGGCGCCACCCGCGAGCAGCGTTGCAGTGTCTCCGAGAAAACCCCCGAATATCGCCTGCGCGCCGTCCAACTTGTGCGCCTCCTGCCCGTTGTCGCGCGGGAGGTAATCCACCATTTGGCGGAGACCGCGACCGCCAATCGAGATGTTTACTGTCGAGTCAGGAATCATCTGCTCGCGCAGAGGAACGTTCTGAAAGAACGTCCCGTTCTCGCCCGCGGGTTCGAGACCGATTGCGCGGAACTGCGCGGCGATGTAGTCAGTGGCCCGATCGTTGTCGGGCGTGCCCGCGCGCCGACCGCGCATGGAGTCGTTCGCAAACGCAAACAGTCGTGCGCGTAGCGCAGATTCGGAGAGCGGTAAGCCTATGGAGCTCGCGGAGTCCTGCGTGCCTGCACACGCGACAGCCGCCATTGAGACCAATAGAATCCCTATGAAAGTGGATTTGCCAATCCTTTCAGGAAGGCAAATGCGCGACGGCTCAGGCACGGTGCAGCTGAAAAAGCGGAATTTCAGGACGTGCGTTGAATCGCGCCTTGAGGAGGTGTCCCACTCCTCGGCTGATGTACATGGTACGGCCATCCGACAACTGGAACGCGCCACTGGTGTAACGCGGATTGCGAACGGGAATGAGTGGTGGCGGGAGAAAGGGTGGTTTGCATTGCCCGCCATGTGTGTGGCCGGCGAGTATCCATCCTCTCACATCAGTCCACACGGGTCGATCGGCCGCATCAGGGTTGTGGCATAGAATAATGCTCGCAGATGCTGCGGCGCTGCTCTCCAGTACAGGACGCGGGTTGAAGTTGGGACTCCAGAAGTCATCGAGTCCCACGAACTGAAGACCGTGAACGGTAAGCGACTCATTACGCAGCATGGTGATTCCGGCGTTGCGCGCAACGCTTGCCACCTGTTCCGCCACCTCCTGCATGTGCCATCCGTATCCGTAGTCGTGGTTGCCGAGGACGCCAATTGTTGCAAGTCGCCCCAGCGGGGCAAACTGGAGGACGCGCTCGAGCTGCGTTATCTGCGCATACTCGCGGTAAGTGATCCAGTCTCCTGTATAGACGACGAAGTCGGGGCGGAGTGCGGTGACACGCTTGAAGCAGTGGATGATGTATTCATCGGACACCTCTGGTCCGACGTGCAGATCGGTCAGCTGCGCCAGGGTGCAGCCTTCCAGCTCGCGCGGGAGCATGGGGAGGGTGAGAGTGGGCTTCGTGATGGCGAGCCAGTGGGGCTCAACCATCAGGGTGTAGAGGACGGTGGCAACAGGTGTGGCGCCGATAGCAGCCGCGAGGAATCGTCTTCGGGAGATCATCGGAGGAGAGTTCGTGTGGTTGGCATTGTAAAGTACTTTACAACTCACCAGAATCCTAGCCTGTTGCGAACTCTCGAACACCGCTACTCCCTGACAAGCGAAAAGGCCGGTCCATTTGGACCGGCCTTTTGCTTGTTGGGGCAGATCGGCCTATCTGAAAAGCATCAACGCTGCGACAACTCCCAGGCCGACCATGGTGGCGCCGACGACGACCAGCATGCCGTTGCTCACCTGAGACTGGCGCTGCAACCAGCCGGATTCGGTCACGGGCGCGCTGCGCGGAATCGCTTCCATAATGCGCTGCTGAACGTGAACCGGAGTGCGCATGTGACGGCGCTCCTCGGCCTGTTCGTTCAGGCGATTCCAGAATTCGACATCCTTTGCGGCGTCGCCGCGCACAGCATCAGCCATCGTAACCTCACCATCCAACCATGCCTGTACTACCGCAGGCGTTCGGCGCGGGGTCAGCGGAACCTCGCGATCGCTCAAGGGTGAACCGTTCGACTCGTGTTTGAGTGAGTCGCGGTTGTCATCGGCTCGTCCGTCAGGACCATGAAGATCTTTCATCATTAGGCGTACTTCTCCTGTAGCATGTTCTGGAGCGCCTCTCGCGCGCGATGCACGCGCATCTTCAGAGCCCCAACCGTGGTACCCAGATAATCTGCCATTTCTTCGTACGACCGGCCTTCTACGTGCTTCATGATGAACGCTTCGCGCAAGGACGGGGCCAGCTCAGCCAATGCTGAATCAAGATCTCCCCGCAATTCCGTTCGATCGAGCTCTTCGTCCGGATTTGCGAAGGCCGAAGGCTGATCATCCTCATCGTAACTCTGATGAGTGCGACGAATGTTCTTCAACCAGTCCTTGCATCCGTTCGCCACGATCCTGAACACCCACGCGTCGAAGCGACCGCGTACTTCTGCCAGGTGTTGATAGGCCTTGATGAACGAGAGTTGCAGAATGTCTTCAGCAACATCAGGACTGCCGGTCATACTCAGTGCATGGCGGTACAGTGGATCGCTGTAACGAGCAACCAACAGCGCGAACATGTCTCGGTTGCCGTCGAGTACGGATCGGATAATGAGTTGATCCTGTTCGACCTGGTCAACCTGCGTGGCGGGTACCGTATTCTTCACGGTGTTAGTGTAATGCGTCCGCCGTTCGTGGGATAGACCCCGTACAGTTCTAGCTACGCTCGCAATAGAGTTTTCCACGCTCAAAAGACGAGTTGCATGTATGCGAGGTAACTGACTTCCGAGCGAGTTTTGCTCGTGGAAAATGCTGTGATGCGCCGCACAAATTTCGCGCAACCGAGCGCAACCTTGTTGGCACTATGAGGCTTGGACTACGCGTGGGGAACTGCGAGTTGGGACCGCGCTATGAGTACGGCGGGGAACAGCTCCGGGAGTGCGCGTGGGGAACTACGGGTTGGGGAATGCGGGTGGGGAACGGCGCGTTGGGGACTGCGCGTTGGGGAGAGCGTCACAGAAGAAACTGGGACTGGGCTGTTCAAAGCGCCTTTCCCAAGGGCGCATTCCCCTAAGCGCATTCCCCCGCACGCCTTCCCCATGCCGTAGTTCCCAGCGCGCAGTCCCGGGGCTGTTCCCCGCCGTTCCCTAGGACCCTTCTCGACTCGCAGTTCCCTCTGCGCCCTTCAGCCCACACAAGCCAAAACGGAAATGGGGTTAACTGTCACTATAATGGCGTCTATCTGTTTTATTACTGTCTCTATAATAGTGCAAAGAGCAGAAAAATGTTTGCAAAATCAACCATTGCTCGATCGCTTGCGTAGATAATGCGACGTCATATACTTAGCGCCGTCGAAAGGCACCAAATTCCAAGCCGGACCGTAGGCGACGGTCCTCCTGACCCTCAAACGGACTCGAGGAACCGCGCTACCAGCAAATTCAGCGCGTTTACTTCACACGGCGGGTTAGCCTAGATGACCGATCCGAAGTCCGCAGCGAGTGAGCCCCCTCCAACTGCGCCCGTCCCACCTAAACGTGCGCCCGGTCATCGCGCTGCAGACGTTCGCGATACAGTCGCCGAGATGTCGGCCAAGGCGCTTGAAATCAGTCAGGAAGCTGGCAGCAGAATGGGCGCCGCAATGAAAGAGCTCATCACCGCCGCAGCTGGACTCGCTGGCTTCGCAGTTGAAAGCGCGCGCGACCTCGTGCAGTTCATGGTGCGTCGCGGACAGATGACGCAGGAAGAAGCCGACAAACTCATGAAAGAAGTGGAGGCCGCGCAGCCGAAAAAGAAGGCTGCTCCGCCCACTCCCAGCAGAAATGCGCCCCCCGGCGCAATTCCCAAGAAAGTCGCCGCGGTTCAGCAACCAGCAAAGCCGATAGCAGCCCCAAAGAAACCCGCTGCCGCAGCGCGGAAGCCCGCGCCCAAGGCTGCCGCCAAGAAACCGGCGCCGAAACCCGCGGCGAAGAAAGCTGTCGCCAGGAAACCACCGGCAAAAAAAGTCGCCGCGAAGAAGAGTCCCAGGAAAGCTCCCGCGAACAAGAAATAACTCGACGGAACTCCACTGCGCGCAGTAGTGGATATGAAACATTAGTGTCCTAGCAGTTTGATGCGACGCACTGAAGCAAGAGCCCCCACCCGCATTGACCTCGGCGGAGGTTGGACTGATGTCCCGCCCTTCAGCGATGACGAGGGCGGATTCGTCTGCAATATCGCAATCGACCGTTACGCCACCGCGGTAGTCGCAACGGCGGACCCGAATGCAAACGAAGATCAGCGACAGCACGATGGCGAGTCCGCGTTGGCCAACGCGGCACTGAGAAGAGCGCAACTTCGCGCAGACGGTGGCAGCCTTTCGCTGAAGTTGCGCAGCGATTTCCCGGTCGGTGCAGGATTGGGTGGATCATCCGCAGCCGGCGTCGCCTCTCTGGGCGCTCTCCTCGCCTGGCAGGAGGAGCCGCACACGCGACACGAGATTGCGGAGCTCAGCCGGACAGTGGAGGTTGAAGACCTTGGTGTGCCCGGTGGTCGCCAGGATCACTACGCCGCCGCATTTGGCGGAGCACTTGGACTGACATTCGGCGCTGGCAATGTTGGCGTGGAGCGTATCCCGCTTTCGCCCTCACTTGCAGAAGAACTGGAAAGAAGGTTGGTCCTGCTCTACACAGGGCAATCGCGCATTTCGGGTGAGACAATCTCCGCCGTTCTGAACGCGTACAAGGCGCGCGAACCCAATGTGTGCAACGCGCTGAGGCAAATGCGCGAGCTGGCGCGCGCGATGGCAGCGCTGCTCGCCCAGGGGTCCATCGATTCACTCGCCGAAGCGGTAACAGAGCAATGGAAGCATCAGCGATCTCTGCACAGCAGGATAACAACTGAACTGATCGATCACTCGATGCGTGTGGCCGCGAGCGCTGGTGCGATCGGCGCGAAGGCGCTCGGTGCATCGGGCGGCGGCTGCGTGTTATTCATCGCACGCGGCGGTGAGGAGGAGAGGCTGCGAGGCGCTCTTGGGAACATCGGAGAACTGTTGCGATTTCAAATCGACCACGGCGGCCTCACCGTTCGTCAGGTAGATTCGACAGAATGATTCGTGGCGATGCTGTAGCTCTCACGCGCGAACTTGTGAGAATCGATTCACGCAACCCTTCTCTCGTGCCAGGGGCGCCGGGAGAAGCGGAAGTCGCGCGTCTCCTCTCGCGAGTTCTTGAAGAATGGGGATTCCGCGTCGAATTGATGGAGACGGCAGCAAGCGGCAGTCGCCCCAATGTGATTGCGCGTGTGGGAAAGCCGAGTGGTCGCACGCTGATGTTCAACGGCCACCTGGATGTCGTGGGAACGGAAGGAATGGTGCACGCACCCTTCGATGCGTTCGAGAAGTCGGGACGAATTTATGGCCGCGGATCAACGGACATGAAAGGTGGAGTGGCAGCGATGTGTTCGGCGGCGGCACGAGCCGTTGATGCAGGGCTCGATGGAGAACTCGTGATCTGCGCCGTCACCGATGAAGAGTTCCGCAGTGCCGGCACGAGCACACTGCTCAGCCGCGGCGTTCGCGCCAGTGCGGCGATTGTCACGGAGCCCACCCGTATGGCGATCGCTCCTTCGCACAAGGGATTTGTCTGGTTCGATGTGACCGTCGCCGGCCGCGCCGCGCACGGCAGTCGCTACGACGTTGGCATCGATGCCATCAGGAACACAGGCCTTCTCCTCGCGCAGATCGACAATCTCGAACGAACGGAATTGATCGGTCGCACACACCCGCTTCTGGGACGAGCTTCCATACACGCGTCGCTCATCGAAGGTGGAATCGGAATGTCCACCTATCCCGATCGCTGTGTGCTGAAGCTGGAGCGCCGCACAATTCCCGGAGAATCCACGGAAGCCGCGCTCGACCAGATCAAGCAGTCCTGTGCAGCAGTCAAGACACGTTGTCCGGAATTCGAAGCGACTGTGACCGTGGAATTTGCGCAGGCGCCCAGCGATGTTGCGCTGGATGCGGCCATCGTCACGGCGCTTGAACACGCGATGCGCGCCGAAGGAGAAAAGGAAGGAGTCATTGGCCTGAGCGCATGGACCGATGCCGCGCTGCTGAACGAGGCGGGAATTCCAGCCATCTGTTACGGACCCGGCGACATTGCCCTTGCACACGCCGCGGAAGAATATGTTGACTCCGCGGAAATAGAGCGTGCGTGCAAGGTGCTGACCCGTCTTGCGCTGGATTGGTCGCGCGGAGCAAACGGCTAGTGGCAACCTTTTCACATGCCGACTATGAACGTCTCGAAAAAGCCGTCACGTTCGGCAGGCGCATCTCTGTTTTCCGTCGTGGTACCGAGTTCCTCGTGGTTCCAATCGCAATCGAAACCGCGCTCGGCCGGGAGCTGATTCGAGCACGTCATCCGTCCACGGGCGACAAGCTCTCGCTGTTCGTCGACGAAATCGATGGCTTCGAGGTGATCTGATGGTCGCGAATCAGCGCGAACTTGTTGCGATATACGCGGACGAATCCTGTCTCGGCAACGGGCGCGACGGGGAGAATCCAGGCGGAGCAGCTGGAGTCGTTGAGTATCAGACTCGCTCGCGCTCACTGGTTCGTCGCGACTACTGGATTTCGGAACCGGCAACGACAAACAACCGGATGGCGCTGCGGTCGGTGATCGAGGCGTTCACGCTCCTGGCGAACAAGAATAACAGCTTTGATGTCGTGTTCACGAGTGATTCGCAGTATCTGATCAAGGGCATGAGTGAATGGGTTCATTCATGGGCAGCGCGGGGCTGGAGGAGAAAGAGTGGAGAGATCGAAAACCTCGGACTATGGCTTGATGCCGTGCGTTCCGCCGCTGGACATCGCGTTCAGTGGCGCTGGGTTCGCGGACACGACGGCCATCCACAGAATGCATACGCGGACCACCTGGCGAACAGTGCAGCCGCGCAGCAAACAAGGTCAGAGGGCCTCATTGAGTCCGGATTCGCAGAGTGGATGGAAGTGGAGCAGGAGAAAAAAAGGATAACTGTCCCTCCGGAAACGTTTCCCTCGCGAACGAACTTCCGCCCATCAGGAGCGTTGCCTCCGACCCCGAACGATCGGGATCGTGCGCCGTCGCTCTCCCGTCTAGATTTGCTCACATGAACGAACTCGAACGCGTTGTTTCGACTCTCGTGCGCAGTATCGAGTCAAACTTTCCCAATTACCTCGCCGGTTCATTTCGCGTTCACGAATTGCACGAGCAGCTGATTCCATACAAAATTCATCGCAACGAACTGGGTGTGGAAACCAACGAGTACTACGAGCTGGCGCTCACCAGACTCCTCTCGGGTGAGGGCGGTTATGTTCTCGCACCCGATGAACTTCGCTCGGCATTGAAATCTGAACTTCAGAGTCCCAATCCGGATTCAGCTCGCTTCAAGGACTTTGGCAACGTCGATGTGAAGTTGAGCGAGTTGGCTCTCACTGTACCGGCCCGTGTGGCTTCCGCAGTCACTGGCGCGCTGGCTCCGGTGCCAGTGATCAACGCGTCCGAAAAACCAAAGCCAACGCCACAGGACAGCGTGGCTGAAGCAATTCGCATCACAACATCGTCGCCCACTCCCGCAATTACGGCGGCGATCCGTTCTGAGATGAAAGCTCCGCCAGCACCGAAACGGTCACGCTCACCATCTGCTCGCTCACCCAGTGGCTCCCCTACAGCGTCGAGCAAGGAGAAGAAAATGCCTTCGAGTCAGCGCACAACAAACTCAGCGGCGCTCGGTGGCACCTGTCGCTACTGCCATGGGGTTCTTCCCGAAGGAAGAGATCTCACCTACTGCCCGCACTGCGGCCAGGACCTCACGGTTCATCACTGCCCTGCATGCAGCACGGAGCTGGAAGTCGGATGGAAATTCTGCGTTACATGCGGACGCAGCGTGGAGGAGTAGTCCACTCGCGCGCCGCACGTGCTGCCGCGCTGCTGGCTTGTTGCGCGCTGATCAGTCTCGGGGGATGCGGACGGCGCGCCGATCGCAGCACAGAGACTGCGGATAGCGCAGTGCTGCAGGCGAAGGCGAGAAGTGACTCCGCCGTGATCTACACGGTTCCGCCACCAACCGACACTTCCGGCAGAAGCACAGGTGCCTCATCCGTTTCTTTGCCGAACCCCGCGACAATCCTGGCGGCCGACAGCATCGCCGGATTGCGCCTGTATCGGCGCGAGGGGAACTGCATCTCATGTCACAATACGCGCGCCGAGGGAGTCGTGCGACTCGGCTCCAATATTTCTGATCAGGAGTGGATGCGCGGCGATGGCTCGCTCTCTTTCCTTTACGCGATAATTCGCGATGGTGTGGCTGACCCGGGCGCTGCGCGATCGCCGATGCCCGGAAAGGGAGAGCAGCTCGCCAAAAAGGAGATCTTCCAGCTCGCCGCGTACATATACACATTGTCGCATGCGGGAGTTACGGTGCCGGACAGTGCATCGCTCCCCGCCGGCGCTCCACCAATTGCGAAACTTCCTCCTGACACAGCGCATCAAACGCTGCGCTCACCCAACTTCAGAAACTGAATGCCTAAAATTGCGGTAATCGCCGGCGACGGAATCGGACCCGAGGTGACCGCCGAAGCACTGAAAGTCCTCGCTGTCGTCGAGGAGATATTCAAGCTCGGCATCAAGGTGGAACAACTACCCTATGGCGCCGACCACTACCTCAAAACCGGCGAAACATTACCACCGGCGGTGATGCAGCAACTCGGTAGCGCGTTCGACGCGATATTCGTTGGTGCGCTCGGCGATCCGCGCGTGCCCGGCAACGAACATGCGCGCGACATCCTGCTCGGCATGCGCTTTCAGCTGGATCTCTATGTGAATGAACGGCCGGCACGCCTGGTTGACGAGCGACTCACCCCGCTCAAGGGCAAGAGACCGGCCGACATCAACATGACAATAATCCGCGAGAATACCGAGGGACTGTATTGCTCAATTGGCGGAAGCTTCAAGCAGGGAACGCCGGACGAGATTTATGTCGCCGAAGAAATAAACAGCCGCAAAGGAGTCGAGCGAATCGTGCGTCACGCCTTCGACTGGGCGCGCGCAACAGGCCGCACGCGCGTCACGATGGCGGACAAATCCAACGCGATACCAGCACACATGCTCTGGCGCCGCGTCTTCGACGAAGTCGGATCGGGATATGGCGACATCAAGCGCGATGCCCGCTACATCGATGCCATCGCGATGGACATGATTCGCACGCCGGAGGTTTTCCAGGTTATCGTCACCGGCAACCTGTTCGGCGACATCCTGTCGGACCTCGCCTCCATGCTCGTGGGTGGATTGGGTATTTCACCCAGCGCCAACCGGCATCCCGGAATGAGCGCCATGTTTGAACCTGTGCACGGCAGCGCGCCGGCACTCGCCGGAAAGGACAAAGCCAATCCGGTGGCCGCGATCCTCACACTGGCCATGATGCTGAGCCACATTGGCGCCAGCGATGCCGCCGCGCTCGTGGTCCGGGCCGCCGAAGCATCGCTCCTGGAACGCTTTGGCACCGACGATGTCGGTGGAATACTGGGCACGCGCGCGACAGGCGATTGGATTGCCGGTCGCATCCGCTCCGAGGCACGATAGGGCGGCGCATTCCGTTAACTTTGTAGTCATGAAGACTCAGAACAGCAATACAGACGTCGTGTTTCTCTCGGCGCTTCGTACTCCTTTTGGAACCTTTGGCGGCACGCTCAGAGACTTCACCGCAATCGATCTCACCGTCTTCGCTGCAAAGGCCGCCATCGAGCGCGCCGGCGTGCAGGCGAACGACATTCAGCATTCGATTTTCGGCAATGTACTGCCCACAACCCCTGACGCGATTTATTTCGCGCGACATGTGGCACTCAAATCGGGATGCCCTATCGAGACGCCGGCTGTCACCGTCAATAGGCTTTGCGGCTCCGGATTCCAGGCCATCATTCAGGGCGCGCACGAAATCGTGCTCGGTGAAGCCAATGTGTGTCTCGTGGGTGGCGGCGAATCCATGTCGCAGGCACCGCACATTGTGCGCGGTCTGAGGTGGGGTCTGCCACTCAGCAAGAGCCCTCCGGTTGAAGATCTTCTCTGGGAATCGCTCAAGGATCCGATCGCTGGATGTTCCATGGCCGAGACTGCGGAGAATCTCGCGGACATGTACAAGTTGCAGCGATTGGCCGTGGATGAATTCGCATTGCGATCGCAGCAACTGGCGCGCGATGCGTGGCAGAGCGGCGTTTTCGACAACGAAGTCATCGGCATTCCGGTGCACAATCAGAAAACGAAGCAGACTGAGGAATTCCGGCGTGACGAACACATGCGTCCCGATTCAACCGCGGAAGGGCTGGCCAAACTCAAACCGTATTTCAAGGCTGAAGGAGTAGTCACCGCGGGCAACGCCTCGGGCATCGGCGACGGCGCTGCGGCGCTGGTGGTTGCCAGCGAACAGTTTGCTCAGGCCCGCGGCCTGAAACCACTCGGCCGCCTCGTTTCGTGGGGAGTGGCCGGGGTGGAACCTAAGATCATGGGGATTGGCCCCGTGCCCGCATCGCGTAAGGCACTGGAGCGAGCCGGCATGAAGCTGAGCGACATGGAACTCATTGAGGTTAACGAGGCCTTTGCTCCCCAAACGTGTGCTGTGGAACAGGAGCTGGGAATCTCGCGGGACAAACTAAACGTACATGGTGGTGCCATCGCGATCAGTCATCCGCTGGCTGCATCGGGGGCGCGGATTACCGCCCACCTGTTGCACGCATTGCGTGCGCGCGGCGAACGGTATGGATTGGGCACCGCCTGCATCGGCGGCGGACAGGGGATCGCAGTAATTGTAGAGGCATATCAATAGGTAGAATGTTTATTTCGCGAGCTCATTGCGTTCAGGGGAACATGGGTTCCGGCTTCCGCCGGAATGACAAACCAGTGGTGTCATTCCGGCGGACAAACGTCACCCCGGCGAAAGCCGGGGCGGAACCCATGTTCGCGTTTGTCCTCGCACTTTGGCTAATTGTCACGGCGTGCGCATCCGGCCCGGCGCGCGGCAATTCTCCTGCGACGCGGCAACCGGCCGCAATCCCCGGTCAGGCCTGGCCGGTCAAGACAAGAGAACATGTAGATATCTGGCTGCATGCGTTTGCGATTCTCAAGCCGGACAGTTCCAAGGTGCCTTATTTCCGGCCCCAATATTTTGATGAGCTCACGGTCTACAAGAACCAGCGCAACATTTTTACGAAGCTCGATGAGAACCGTACGAAGCTTCTGCCGCGTTTCGAAATCAATCCCAATCTTGTAAACAGCCAGTTCCTCGCGATCTATTTCGCAAACTGGGAAGAGATGCGGGAGTTCCTCGATTACTTCTTCAAGGCTGAAGGCGATCCGCGCCGCGCCAGTAGCGCCGCGGTTCAGGAAGGGATTTCGATCATCGCTGGGTATTTTCGCACTGCTGCCGACAGAGAGTGGGCGCGCCTCTTCGTGCAATCGATCGACGACGAGTACAACAAGTTCTACAAGAACTATTGGATAGCACAACAACAGCAGCGCGCTCCCGCGCTCGCCGCGATCGATTCTCTCTGGCAACGGATCTACTATCCGAAGTTCAAGCGCTTTCTGGATGGATCAAAGCAGAATCGTGGCGACATTATCCTGTCGCTACCGCTGAACGGCGAAGGACGTCTGCTTCCCGGGAGTGCCACCTCGCCCGGTGGAAACTACAGTTATCTCGCTATCAACTTCCCTGCTTCGGCCGGCGATGCGCTGCAGGCGATCTATGTGTTCGCGCACGAAGTTTCCGGCCGTGTTGTTGAAGTGGCAGTCAACGATCACACCACTCCCGCGGAGGGGCGCAATGGTGTGCGGGCCGGCTACGAGAGCGACGGGCTGGTGGTGGGCGGATACTTTGTCCTGAAGCGCATAGCACCGGAGCTCGCGGATGGTTACGCGCGTTATTATCTGCAATCAGCACGGATTCTCACAGGGTCCGGCTCACTGGAGGCGGCGTTCCTTGCCGCATTTCCAATTCCGCAGTTGATACGCGAGTCAATTGTCAGGCAGATCGACGCTGTGATGAGCGGGATCTGAATCAAGAGTGAGCAACGATTCGCGCGATCTTCCCACTCAGCGCACTCCGCTCGACAGAGCCGCTTTCGAGCGTGTCCTCTCCCGCGCGGCAGAGCTTCAGGCATCGGGCGCCGACAGTGGTGAACTTTTTTCGGAGCAGCAGCTCATTGAACTGGGAAAGGAGGTCGGCCTCTCTCCCCTTCACATCCGTCAGGCAATTGCCGAAGAGAGAACCCGCGTCAACGTTTCCGGCGATCGTCGCGGCCTGGTAGACTATTTCGGCCCACTGCGACTCGAGGCACAGCGGATGGTGCGCCTGCCCGCGGCGCTTGTCATTCAGCGACTGGAGCGCTGGATGGACAAGGAAGAATGCCTTCAGCCCAAGAGGCGCCATCAGGAGCGCATTACGTGGGAGGCGCGCCGCGATTTTCTGGGAAGCATCCGGCGCGGCTTCAATGTTGGCGGCCGCCACTATGCGCTGTCGTCGGCCTACGAAGTTGGAGCTACCGTAACATGGGTTGATGAGAACAACGTCCTCGTGCAACTCACGGCGGACTTCAGCAACACTCACCGCAATGCGGTGTGGGGGGCTTTCGGAACAGCTGGCACAGTGGGGATTGGCGCGGTGGCGCTGATGACGCTGGCGGTTTCTCTTGGTGGTTCACTGTTGATCGCGGGCGGAGTGTGTGCGGCACTGGCCGGTGGTGGTGGCGGCGCGGCAGTGCTCATTGCGAAGGGAAATCGCGAGCTCACGGCGCGCGGTCAGCTCGCACTGGAACAAGCATTGGACAGAATTGAGCAGGGTCAGGAACCAGCAACCTCGATGCTCGGCGGACTATTGAACGCGGCAATTCGGGAACTGCGCTGAGTAGTGACTAGTGGAATTGCCTGGATTTCGTCATTCCCGCGAAAGCGGGAATCCAGGGTCGTCCTCGCTGGATTCCCGCCGTTGGTAACACAATTCAAACGCAACATTCAATCTGAAGGAATCCATGATCAAGAAAGTGGGCGTGCTTGGCGGTGGTCTTATGGGAAGCGGTATTGCTCAGGTGGCGGCTCAGTCGGGGCACACGACGATTCTGCGCGAAGTGTCGGACGCGCTCTGCGCCAAGGCGCGCGCCAGCATCGACAAGACGCTTGCCAAGGGAGTTGAGAAAGGGAAAGTCACTGCCGAGGAGCGCGAGAAGACCCTGGCCAATCTTTCCTTCACTACCGATGTGAGTGCGTTGAAGGAGTGTGACATTATCATCGAAGCGGTTATCGAAGATCTCGATATCAAGAACGGTATGTGGAAGGAACTGGATGCGCTCTGTCCTGAGCGCACGATTTTCGCTTCCAACACATCGAGCCTCACCATCGCCGCGATGGCGGCAGCGACCAAACGTGCGGACCGCATGGTGGGGCTGCACTTTTTCAACCCTGTACCGCTCATGAAACTTGTGGAGGTTGTGAAAACGGTAACCACAAGCGAGAGCACCTTCGAGAGCGCGTACCAGTTCGCACGCGCGCTGGGGAAAGAACCCATCCGTGCCAAGGACAATTCGGGATTTGTTGTGAATCTTCTGCTCGTGCCGTATCTGATCGATGCAATTCATGCACTGGAGAGCGGAGTCGCCAGCATCGAAGACATCGACAAGGGAATGCAACTCGGCACAGGTTATCCGATGGGACCGTTCACCCTGCTCGATTTCGTGGGCCTCGACACGACTTACAAGATTGCCGAGATCATGTTCGACGAGTATCGCGAAAAGCGCTACGCACCGCCGCCGCTCCTCAAGAGAATGGTGATGGCCGGCATGTTCGGAAGGAAGTCCGGAAAAGGCTTCTACGACTACAGCCAGGATCCGCCGAAGGCGAGCGAGCTGGGACTGTAACGCCTTTCTGCATTCCCGCTTCGCGGGAATGACGGGCTGGAGTGACGGCCTGTCAAAAAAAGCGCCAGCGGGAGAGATTCTTCCGCTGGCGCTTTGTTATTCAGACTGCGCTATCGCCGTCGCGTAGTGTCAGTACCTCGACCGGTTGCAGCTGGAGGAGCTGTTGGTGCAGCACCACCACCACGTCCTGCGCGACCACGGGCTGCGCGCTCCGCGGTCAACTTGTCGAAGTCGTCCTGCTCGAGATATGTCACGTCCGCCCATACGTGCGCCATTTCATCAACAGTGCGGTCGCCCCAGCCAATCCACTGCTTGGGATCCGGATTGTTGGGATTCGAGGCACTGTTGTCATGCCAAGCGGTGAACACCAGCGTCGTGCCCTTGGGTAGCAGTGGCGCGACACTATCCGCGAAGATGTAATTGACATGCCATCTCCACTGGAAGTTGCTCACCATGCTGAGCATCTCGCGGCGGCCATTCGGATAAATCGCTTCCATTGAGAACGCCTTGCCACGCATGTGCATGTGCGGCTGGAAATTCTCGATGCGCGCGGGAGCAGGAATCACGAAGAAGTTCTGCGTCATTGCGGTCTCGCCCGGAGGAATATCCAGCTCGGAGCCTGCCGCAGCGTTGAACATGCGCAGGATTGTGCGATTCTTCGGCACAAATCCCTTCGGGTAGAACCAAACGCCCAGTTCCACCTGATCGTCCTTCAGCTCCTGGCCAATTGTGTAGTAGTGAACTTCCCAGCGGATGCTCGAGCCAGGCAGCATCAGCTTCCCTGCGTTCTCATTGAAGATCTCGCCTGTTTTTCCAACCGCCCATTCCATGAAGAGTCCTGCGTTGCTGACCGGCATGTCGGCGTGTTCAGCCGTACTGGCAAGTCCCGTGATGCCGCCCCCTTCGTTCTGCAGCAAAGTCGCGAGCACGTGATGCACAACTTTGCGTCCACCTGGCACGGATGGTTTCACTTCGATCGCGCGCACCCAGCGCTCTTCGGTAATACCAGTCGGTGTCGAGGGGCGCCACCACTTGTCCTGGCCGCGCGCCGGTACTGAGTACGGAGCCGACTTGATTACCAGATCGGGCGGGCCATAGCTATGAGAGAACTGCCACTCCGCATCGTTCGGCCATGCAATCGGCGCCGGCAAATCCCTGGGATCGCCCTGAACCGTGCCGCCATCCACCCAGCTTACGAGCGTCTTGATCTGCGCATCGCTGAGCGAGCGATCGTTCTTGTAGGCGCGAATGCCAACCGTTTTGTCTATGTGCCAGGGAGGCATCGTGCGGGCCGAAACGCGCGACTTGATCATCGTCGCGACCTTCTTCACCTGGTCGTATGTCTCAAGCTGCATCGGCGCGATGGAGCCTTGCCGGTGACAAACCTGACATTTCTCCTGAATGATTGGCGCTACATCCTTGGTGTAGGTCACCTGTTGCTGTGCCACCTGATCCTGCGGCGCGCGTGCGCCCGCGAGTAATGTGACCATCACAACAAGACCCAATGCTGTGAGTGTCGTGCTGTGAAGCAGATTGCGCTTGACCCTTGCCGTCATTGCCTGTTCCCTCTGTTATCGGGATACGGTGACTTTAACAAACCCATTTGACCAACAGCACTGTGCGTGTCCAGCGCTTGCAACGGCGGAGTCATTGGCCCGGAGGCGCAATACATAGACTCCTGGTGCGCTGAATGTTACTGACGTAGACGCTTTGCCTGTTGCCGCGTCAATTCTGGGCGCCGCTGGAGTGAAGGTGGCGTCACCCGGTCCCTGATGTTTGAACCAGGCCAATGTTGGCGCCGCATTGCCTCTTCCGCCCCGCGCAGCACGCCCCGCACCGGCGGCGGCAGCAGCCCCTGCGGCTGCACCTGTCCCCGCTGCACCTGTCCCCGCTGCACCCGTCCCCGCTGCAGCAGCTCGCGCACTTCGTCCGCTCTCATCGCTCGCCCACACTTCAATGGTAAGCGGCGTACCGACCTTTGCGGTCAATGGCTTGCCGTACGCGCCTGCCGGACCCTGCGCGACTAATCCTTCTGCCTCGAACTTCAGACTTGGAGGAGTGTTACCTGAAGTGGCCTCGCCCTGCAGCGCGTCGATTTCCCAGTTGGGCTTGAGATGTCCAGGAATCGTATAAGTGGCGCCGCGAAAGTTGATCGTCCAAACAGCGACCTTCGTTCCGAAATCCGCGGGAACCCTTACCGCAAACACTCCCCAGTGTCTGCCGACTTCAAAGCGCGTTGGCTGACCCTGATTGGAGTCGCCCTGCGCAACGAAGTTGCCCGGCCCGATGGGAATCTCGAGAACTTCGCGCTCGTTGCGATTGAAATAGCCGAAGGAAAGGCTGAACGTGCCATCAGAATTCCTGTACCAGCCTTCGAACGCGGGAGTGACTGTTTGCCCAGCATCACGCGACGGCGAAAGCGGCAATCGCTGCGCGCTCGCCGCCGCCGGAAATGGAACGCCCGACACCACAAAACCGACTGCAATTCCTGCAACTACGAACCGCCACTTCATCGAGTCCTCCTCGATTGCGCGCGAAGCTTTGTCTGGAAACCTGATTCGAGGCTTTTTGTGAGCCGAAAACCACCTTTTTAGTCTACGAGTAAGGGCAGATAAGTCAACAGAGCCGCTCCGGAAGCGCCGATCCCTTGAATGCGCAGGTCCATGAAGCGCAGTGGCAGGCGAGCGCTGTTCCTTGAAGCGCTGCTCCTTGAAGCGCTGTTCCTGAAGCGCTTTTCCTGCAGCGTCGTTTGCGATGCTTGCTGGGGAAACGGCGCTTCAGAGAACCGCGCTGCGAGGTGCCGCGCCGCCAGGAACAGCGCTTCAAGGAACTGCGCTTGCCCGCCACTGCGCTACAAGGGACTGCGCTCCTATGCGAATGGGCTGTTTGGATGGTGCCACTCGCGACATGCCACTCAGGCGGCATATCTTCGAGTCCCGCCACCTTTGCGAACTCGACCTTGACCCCGCAACCAACATTGCCCACCGATTTCCAGGCCGCCAGCGATGAGGCGTGGGCGCGGATGCAAGCAGCACCAGGATTCCTGACCGAACGTGAGGGTCGCTTCCTCGCGCTTGTCGCCGCCACCGCACCAGCGACCGGAACGATCCTCGAAATCGGAAGCTTCAAGGGAAAATCGACTGTCGGACTCGCAAGTATCGCGCGCCACTACTCGCTCGAACCAATAGTCGCGGTCGACCCATTCACCGCACCATCATCTACAGATCCCGACCTGCTCGGCGCCTCTTCATCGTTCAACGATTTCCAGATTACCATCCAGAGCGCCGGACTTGGCGAGCACGTCGAAGTGCACGAGGTCTTCTCCAGCGATCTCGCGAAAACCTGGAACCGACCCATCCGCTTTCTCTGGGTCGACGGCGACCACACTTATAAAGGCGCGAAGACCGACATCGATCTCTTCCGACCGCATCTCGCCGACGGTGCGATCGTCGCGATGCACGACGCATTGCACGACTATGAGGGCCCCATCCGCGTTTTCGTCGAGGAGATCCTGCGTTCGGATGATTTCGGGCCCGCGGGTTTTGTGGGTTCGATTGCGTGGGCACAGCACCGTCCCCGCGACGGCAGGACGCCGCGCTTCCGTCAAAGCCGCCGTGCGCTGGAACGCGGAGCAGCAAAGCTCATCCCGTTCGTGTTCGGCGGCGCGCCCCTAATGGGTATGCGCCGGCTGCGATACAGATTGTGGCGATCACTCATCCCACACGCAGCGGCCGACCCGGTACAGTGGACGGAGCTCGTTCGCATCTAATGCGAAGGCTGTTCGTCACGACTACTTTTCGGTCGGCGATAAACCCCACCGGCAACTCACCAGAAGCAGACAACCCACACAACGCGTGTATTTCCACGAGCCACGAATAACACTTCTCGCGCGCCCTGTTTTTAAGGAGCCCGAGCATCTCAAGGTCAACTGGATAGGCGACAGTTCCGACGGAGAAAGACTCGCAGAATTCGCTGGCCGGCTCTGCTACATGAGCCAGAACAACCCGGCGAGCCGCACGACTCGTGTCTACCTCGAGAACATCAAGATTCAGGGACATGGTTCTGTCCTGGAGCACGCCAACTATTCGCTCCTTGTCGAGGGAGTGAGCCGCTCGCTCACCCATGAGCTGGTTCGGCACCGCGCCGGATTCGCGTACTCGCAGCTGTCGCAGCGGTACGTCGACGAATCGCACGCGGCGTTCGTGGTTCCCCCTGCAATAATCGGTGACGCGGCTCTCGAAGAACGCTGGCGCAAGCAGATCGATGAAGCACAGCAGAGCTACATCGATCTCGTCGCACAGCTGATGCAGCGCTACGAATGGGTGACCGACAAAGTGCATCGGCGCAAGATGGCGCGCGAAGCAGCACGCGGCGTGTTGCCCAACTCCACCGAAACCAAAATCGTTGTCACTGGAAACACCCGTGCGTGGCGAACGATGTTGGAGCTGCGGTCGAGTGAAGGAGCGGAACTGGAAATCCGGCGTATGGCCGTCATGACTTTGCGCTTGTTGCAGTCCGAGGCGCCGGGATTCTTTTCTGATTTCGAGATCTATGCCGCGGAAGACAAAAGGGAAGCGGCTCGAATCGCTTACCACAAGGTCTAAGAACTCATTTAGGATAGACGAGGCCTGAACCACGATCCACGATAGACGGTAGACGAAAGACGATGGGAACCAGTGCGTGGTGCAATCGTCTTGCGTCTATCGTCTATCGTGGATCGTGGTTGGGTCCTCGTCTATCGTCAATCAATAGTTGCCTAGCCCGCCGCTGCTTCTTCCTTATGCGCCGCGGCAACGACTTTCTGCGCGGCATCCGCCGGCATCTGCTCGTAACCTCTGAACTTGTGCGAGTAGTTCGCGCGTCCGTGCGTCAGTGAACTGAGCTGAGTCGCATACAAGTGCAACTCTGCCTGAGGCACAACCGCTCTCACGGATGTAAAACCTGACTCTGCCGCATCGGTGCCCAGTATCTGCCCGCGCCGGGAGGAGAGGTCGCCCATTACATCGCCGAGGTGCGCGTTGGGAGTAACGATCTCCACGTTCTCGAGGGGCTCGAGCAGCACTGGCCGACACTTCGGAGCGACAGCTTTGAACGCCTGGATGCCCGCAAGCTTGAATGACATTTCGTTGGAGTCGACGGAATGATACGACCCGTCGTACACCTCAACCTTGAAATCCACCATCGGCTGGCTCGCAAGAACACCGCGTATCGCGGCTTCCTGCACCCCACGGTCAACTGCCGGAATGAATTTCCCGGGGATTGAACCGCCGACGATTCCATCCTCAAACTCATATCCCGAGCCGCGCGGCAGCGGCTGCATGCGGATCCAGCAATCTCCGAACTGTCCCTTACCCCCTGTCTGCTTCTTGTGCCGTCCCTGCCCTTCCGCCCGGGCGGTAATCGTTTCGCGATACGCAATGTGCGGTCGTTCAAGCACCGCCTCAACGGAGTATTTGCGCTTGAGTCGCGCCATGATGACTTCCAGATGCCGCTCACCCATTCCGGACACAATCGTCTCGTGGGTCTCGCCATTGTAGTGCATCTGGAACGTGAGGTCTTCGTCATGCAGGCGATGCAACCCCTGCTGCAGCTTTTCTTCCTCGCCACGCGCCGATGCATGAACGGCAAATGTCACCAGCGTCTCAGGCAGTTCAATGTCCGGTAGCCGCACCGGATGTTCGCGCGTGGACAGCGTGTCGCTCGTGTGCGTGTTCTTGAGCTTCGCCACGCATCCAATGTCACCCGCGTACAGACGCCCGACCTCGATGCGCTCCTTTCCCTGCGCAATGGACAGGTGGCCCAGCTTTTCCGCCGAACTGCGCGTGGCATTGTAGACATCGGCACCATTGGGCACCGAACCAGAAAAAACCCTGAAGAAGGAAACGTCGCCGACGTGCGGCTCCGACTGCGTCTTGAACACCAGCGCCGCGAAAGGCGCCTTGTCGTCCGCATGAATCTCAACTGTCTGACTTCCCTCAGCACCTTTCAGTCCGTGCAGCTCCTCCATTTCGAACGCGGATGGCATGAGTTGCACAATTTTTCTGAGGAGCGCCTGCGTGCCGTACGTGAGTTCAGCCGAAACACAGAAGAGCGGGAAGATGTCACCCCGCTTCATTGCCTCCTTCATCGCGTTGAGCGCTTCGTCGCGTGTTATCTCTCCGCCTTCGAGGTAGCGCTCCAGCAAGGTGTCGTCGGTGGCGGCGATCGTCTCCATCAACTCTTCGTGGTACTTGCGAACATTGCTCTCCATTTCGGCCGGGACGTCGGTCTCTTCGTACTCACCTGACTTTGTCCCCTTCTTGTAGATGTGCGCCTTTCTGGAGAAAAGATTGACGATGCCGTGGAAGTCGAGCCCCTCGCCGATGGGAATCTCCACCGGCACAACTGCGGAAGTCAGGCGGTTCTTGATGTCCTGGTAAACGCGATCGAAGTTGGCGTGTTCCTTGTCCAGCATCGACACGATAAAGAGAACGGGATCGCGCCGCTTGACCGCCTGGCGAAACATCGTTTCGGTTCCCGCTTCCACGCCGGCGGTAGATGACACGACAAGGAGTGCACCATCCGCCGCCGCAAGTCCTGCGACCGCGTCTCCGATGAAGTCCATGTAGCCTGGCGTGTCGATGAGATTGATCTTCGTATCCATCCATTCCGCATATGCGCAACCGAGATTGATGGAGTAGCCGCGCTCGACCTCGTCGGGTGAAAAATCTGTGAGAGTGGTGCCGTCCCTTATGGATCCGTGGCGCTTGCTCGAGCCGGCAACGAATGCGAGCGAGTCGACCAGCGATGTCTTGCCGCTCGCGCCGTGTCCCACGACAGCAATGTTGCGAATTTCCGAGCTACGGTACTCCCGCATGATTACGTCCTCTCAATCGGTTATTCTGTTAGCCGCCCCACTCGCGGGGCGCTGGCAAGCCAGCCGCGCAACGATTCGTCGGAGATTCCGGTGAAGGAGAAGCCGCTGGCAACCGCCATGACCCGTGACGCTTCGCGCGAATCCCCACTGCAAGTGAACTCGAGTACACTCTCGCCGTCGGCGCTGGAGAATGTGGCTCGCCAGTTCCTGCCGGCCGCATCCTGAAAGATGCGGCCTACTGGTTCGTCAGCGTCCGATAGGTCCCCTTCAGGCATCTGGTTCCTCCGTCCTGCCCTGTCTTCCATGAGCGTGCGACTAATCGGCGAAGGCGTCAAGGGGGGGCGGAAAAAAAGTGGATAACGGAGAGTGGATATTGGATAGCGGGGTCCTTACCGTACTCGGCACTTTCCACTATCCACTTTCCATTATCAACTTTCCGCTATCCGCTAAATTCACGCACCATGATCCCAGCAGCCGATGCACTACAGCGTCTGATCGACGGCAACGCTCGCTTCATCTCCGATGCGCGCAACACCGAGGAGATGAGCGATCATGGCCGGCGGCGTGAACTTACGGAAGGACAGGAGCCCTTCGCGATTGTCCTCGGCTGTTCCGATTCCCGGGTCCCTGCGGAACTTGTTTTCGACCAGGGGCTCGGCGATCTGTTCGTAATCCGGGTAGCCGGGAATATTGTTGCTCCCTCCCAGGTCGAAAGCGTCGAATTTGCCGCGGATCGGTTCCATACGCGGCTGGTGGTGGTGCTGGGTCACTCCACCTGCGGCGCTATCCTGGCCACGTTGGAAGAATTGCGACGTCCGCTGGAGCAACAGTCGCGCAACATGCGCTCAATCGTGGATCGCATACGGCCAGCGGTCGAGCCCCTGATGACGTCCCATGCCAACGAGGACCTGGAGTCTCTGGTGCCACAAGCGGTGCGAGCCAACATCCGCGCCTCGGCAAATCATCTTCGGCACGGGTCCGAGGTGCTGGAGCGCCTGATATTCAACAAGGGGCTGCTTGTGGTTGGAGCGGAATATTCGCTGGAGACCGGAGTGGTGGAGTTCTTTGATGGTGTGCCGCGGGTAGCGCCCCCCGCGACCGCGAACCTCTGATCACTGAACACCGTTCACTGCCAACTGAGGTCATCCGACCGGAATTCCAGGACGGATGACCTCAGTTGGCAGTTGTCAGTGAACAGTGAACAGAAGTTGCAGACCAACGCCGGAAAAAATGTTTTCAGATCCTACCGCGGCGCGATGACCTCCACCCGATCGATGATGTCGCCCTCGACCGTTGCGTCGACCACCGACATTCCCGTGACCACGCGAGCGAAAACGGTATAGTCAAAATCGAGACGCGGGTTATCGACCGTGTTCACGAAAAGCTGCGCATCACCTGTGTCGCGTCCGCGAGTCGAGATTCCAACAGTGGCGCGTTCGTGCGAGTGCAGCCAGATCTCGTCGCGCATGAAGGGTCCATCACCTACGTACTCATTTGCTCCGGGACTGCCGCCCTGAAGAACAAAGTTGGGCGCCACACGGTGGAAAGTGAGACCGTTGTAGTAGCCGGCGCGAGCGAGGCGGACGAGCCTCGCGACTGTGTAAGGCGCTTCACTGGAGAGCAACTCCATTTCAAATATCCCACCACCCGCGGCGCGCGACATTGTGAACCGGAGGCGAGTCCCCGCAGCTACTCCGCCTTCCACCGGCGGCCTGTCCGCGGGAGGGAGACGCGTGGGTGAACTCGCGAGTGCTCTCCCCGTCCATCTTGAAAGAATCTGAGCGCTTCTATCCGCCACCGCCGGATCGAAATCGCGCAAATAGCTCGTGAGTGCGGAAGAGTCGCCCGGCGCTGCCAGCTCACCAATGCGATCAACGATCGCAACGCGTGCGTCGCGCGAAGTTTCCTTCCGTTGCTGCGTGATGAGGGTCAGTGCAGCAAACAGAGCCCTGCTTGCCGCGGCTCTTGCCGGTGATTGCGCCAGCGCGGCAGCCGAAACGCGCACCACGTTGTAGTCGGCGTGTGCGAGGCTGGAGATATACAGGGTATCAGCCGCATGCACCGCCGTTCGGCGCAATCCTTCGATGGCAGTTGATCGAACGTTGCCGTTCTGATCGGCTGCCATGCGCAGCAGCGCGCTCGTATCCCGCAAGGTGGCAGCTACACGCGCAGCGTACATCCGTGCAACCCAGGATGAATGCTGCATCGCAGCTGGCAATGCCGCACGTGCCGCAGCCGGCGCAAGTGCGGCCAGAGATACGAGCGCGTGAGCACCCTTGTGCATGGCGGCGCGACCAACAGCGCTCGCGGCATCCCTTCCTGTTCCCTGGAGCGCTACGGTTGCCGCGGTGAGCGTAGCTACAATTGAATCACGTTCCGCTGCCGGACAACCAGTGGCTGCCTGCGCGAGAATGTCGATCGCACCCGTTGCAACATTGATCGCCGCATCGTTCATGGCGCGCACAATCGGCACGCACTCCGTGGCCATTCCACGACGCAGCCAGCCTCGAACTACTTCGAGCCGGACGATCTGTGCCGAATCTGCGAGCAACAGGTGCATCATGCGCTCGCGCTGCTCCACCGTCTGTGAGGTGGCGAGCGCGGCCGCGGTAAGACGGCGCACCGACGGATCAGGATCGCGAAGCGTCTCGGCGAGGGTTTGTGCATCCATCTGTCCCGACGCCGTCAATGACATGAACGCCAGGCGACGAGCGTATGCCGGAGGTACGGGCGAGATCGCTGGCGGACGACCCAATACGATCGCGCGCAGAAATGCGATTGAATTAGCCGACAATGGCGCGACGCGCGAGTGAACGCGCGCCAGTCGTTCAATCGTGAGCAACGCTGTGACGAATGCAGCACTGTCGGTTGGCAACCTCAATAGCGTCAGAGCCATCGAATCGGCGAACTGGACCTGCGCCGCTTGCGTCAGTTGTAGCCGCGACAGCGATCGCGCAATGGCAGAGCGCACGCGCAGGTCCTGCTCGACGGCGCTGCGCCGGCGCAGCGCGTCAAATACCAGGCTCGCGGCTACCGCCCTCGCTGTACCTCCGGCCGCGGACTGAGCCAGAGCATTTGCTGCCTCGACCCGCACCAAAACCGCCGGTGAGGTCAACAAGAAAGGCGCTATTTCGACAATGAGGTCCGGCACCTCGAGCCGCCCCAATCCCCGGAGGGCGAGAGCTTGCAGCTCCGGATCGGCGTTCCCGATTCCTTCAAGCAGTGGTGCCATCGAGGCGGAATCGCGCCCGCGCGAGTCCTCGGCAATTTGCATTGCTCTGATCAGCGCGGTCCGCTGTGCCCTCTGGGTCCGGAGGTTCGAGGCAAATACCGCCGTCGTTGCAACCGCGGCAAGCATGATTCCGGCGCGCGCGCTGATGAGGTGGGAGGTCATCATGGGAAATTGGAAAGTGGAAGTGGATGGTGGAAATCAATATGGCGATCGCAATTGCCAATGCAATCTCCAATCTCCACTATCCACTTTCCAATTTCTGTTCTCCCAATACCAGAGCGGGCGCCCCAACCAGAGGCGCCCGCTCAAACTTCATTCAGACAGAGTATCCGTCGTGTTCAGTCTCCCTCGACTTCGAATGCAAGGCCCTGGGCCTCGCGAAAGTTGGCCAGCATACCGTCAGCACCACCCTGATTGATTGCAGGGCTGACAGCCGGGGACATTGTGAAGTTGATTGCGCGTCTTGAACCCTCAGGCCAGTCTGGCATGATCAATCCGGCCACCAGGCGCCGAATTGCATGTCCGAACTCTCCCAGAAGTTCACGCGACGTTTCGGTAAGCTTGTCCAGCGGTACCACAACATCACGCTTAATGAGTTCACCGGACTGGTCGTCGCGCCACGATGCGTCACCAATCGCACCGCGCCCGGGCCAGATTCCGATGTGCCGCATGGTTCCGGCAATCCCCTGCACAGCACGGTGACCCTCCACCACAGCCGCAAGTGCGAGAGCGAGCGTTTCTGTATCAGGCTCGCCATAGAATGTCACCACATCGCGTGGCACACTCTCCCGCTCCAGCGGCGACGGCACAGAGTCGACGTGCGCCAGCACGACCGACTGAGTCTGGGATTCCTCAACCATCACGAGGATATCCATGTCGCCTCCCGAATGTTGGTATTCATCCGTATTACGCCCGGATAAGCGTCGGCGTTCCCTGCAGTGACGCAACGCACCACCACAGCACCGAAAACTTCACATTGCGACCTTGCGACCTGCTGTTCTACAACCCCACATGGGCAAATCGCGTACCCTTGTACAGCGCGATCGCGAAGACGATGTGAAGGAGAACCCAGCGCGCGCCTCCCAGACCCGAAAAATCGAGCGCGCTCCCTATGATACGAGACGATGCGAGGAACGCGATCGCGACTGTCACGATCGCCAGAGGAAGCCGCAACCAGGGTCGCGCGTCGAAAGCGACCAGCGAAAAAGCCACGCACCACGCAATGATCCACGCAGCATGCAATAGAAGGCCGGCGAGTATCACGGCCGTCTGCGGTGTGGTCACATCCCTGTAACCGCCCAGATGCTGACCAAGGAAGAGAAAGGGGCGTGCGAGCGACCCCGTCCCGAGCCCGAAGGCTATGAGCACGCCGCTCGTCGCGGCGACTGATATCAGACCCGCCCGAACTCCTGCTGTGTACCTCTCCGCTAGCACGCGCGAAAGCAACCAAGCGCCGCTCTTTACCTCAAGGGCCCGTTAGCGGAGCAACCCGCGACAATTACAGATCCGCGGGCAGCACCTCATCACAGACTCCATCGTGAACGTTATAGCCATTCATTTGCGGTCGACACAGCCAAAATGAATCCCATATTGGCGGTTCAACCCGCACAACATCGGCGAGCGTTATCTCTCGCTCTCCCGTCGATTGAACGATGGAGTCGCCACCAAATCGCACAGCAACTTCAGGCTCGCGCCATATGCGAAACATCAACGCATCCCAAGCCGATCGTTGGGCGGCCGCGTCATCACAGACAGTCCCAGTTTACTCCTCAGCATTGCCTCTTCTCCGTTACTGAGCGGTAGTGCTCGCCATACCCTAAAGCACAGCGCGTACCACGGCTGAGTCCGCGGATAAAAATGCTGTAATATGTTGTGGCTTAATTCTTTAGGTATGCCTGTCCGAACGGCAGGAGCCCTTGGGGAAAGGGCGCATCAGTCTTTACGACCGGTCACGTTCGGTCAACCTGTCTTGCTGAGCAGCACCTCGTATCGGCGACTCATCTCCGCATAACCCAGCCCTTTTACTCGCTCCGCATACCTCATTACCGACGAACGCACGTGCGTCGGATCGTGCTTGTAAAGCACCTCTGCGCACTCCGCGGTCAGCCACGCGGCGGAGTAAACGTCAGACGAGGATGAAAGCGTGAGCGAGTTCTCGAAACGGTCGAATGCCTCGTCAACGTTGCCATCAATTTCTGCGAGCCTGATTGCCAGCGCTTCCACAACTTCGCGTCCCTGAAACCAGTCGGGACGATTGCGAAGTTTTTCCGTCGCGGCGCTGAACGCGTGTCGAGCCGCGCTCTCATCGCCCATCTCCAGACGGCAGAGTCCACCACCCGCCATCGAGCCAATCTCGACATCGGACTGCTGCAGGCGTTGCGCTGAGCCCAGCGCCACATCGTACAGCTCGGACGCCGACTCAAAGTCTCCCCGCGCCCTGTCGAGGTGCGCAAGATTGTAGAGCGCGTAGAGCTGCCGCTCGCTGTTTTTCACTCCGGCGAAGTGTGCCAGTGACTCGCCGAAGAGTTCGCGCGCGCTCTCAAACTCTCCGGCCTTCATGGCACAAACGCCCAGGTTGAGCGACGCAAGGCCCCACATGTCCGCGTTTCCATTCGTACGCGACAGCGCCACCGCCGTATGAAACTCGCGGCGCGCCTGTTCGTGGTCGCCGCCGAGCGAGAGCACGATTCCAAGATTGTTGTGACAACGCGCCTCTCCCCGCGAGTCTCCCAACCCGCGATAGATAAGAAGCGCACGCCTGTAAATCTCGGTGGCCTGCTCCGGCTGGTCCTGCTCCAGAGTTATGGCGAGCCTGTTCAGAGAGTCGGCGAGCAGAGTTCCATCGCCCACTCCCTCCGACATGCTGACACAGTCCCAGGCAATCCTTTCCGCTGCCTTCTTGTCACCGAGGCGCTCATATGCCTGGGAAATCATGGCGAGGAGCGACACTCTCTCGGTGCGGTCGCCGAGGTCGGCTGCCTCGCGTTCCAGTCCCAGACATGATTCCAGAGTGAGCCTTGCTGGTTGTCCCAGAATGGATCGCAGTCGCTCGCGCATTCTTCTGAGAGGCAATGCTCGCTCTCGCATTTGCTGCCCCGAAAACCACTCGATGGCGAGGTCACACAATTCCGCTGCCTCGTCATAGCGGCCACTTACCTCCGCGATGCGCGCCATGTGCGCGCGAACGTCGGCGAGCTGTCCCGGATCAGAGGCGTTGCGCTCTGCCACGCTCAGGAAATCGGCCGCTTCCTGGTGCGCGTGCACGGTGCGCGCGCTTTCCGAAGCGAGAAGAGCGTGTTCGTAAGCCTTGGCCGCATTCCCTCCGCGATCGTAGTGCGTAGCGATTTCGTCATGCGCCGACGGGGAGCGCTGCTCCATTGCCGCAGCGATGAGTTCGTGAATCTTCCTGCGCCGCCGTGGATTGATCGAGTCGCGCAACACCTCCGACATCTTTCCATGCGTCCACGCAAACCTGTCGCTGGCGCGTTCCGTTGATGGCTGCAGTACCGACGCGGTTATCCCTTCGTCGATGGCGTCCAGCAATTCGTCCTCGGTTCCCGCGCCTGCGGCAATGGCGAGATCCACATCAAATTCGCGTCCCATCACCGCCACCGTCGTGAGTATCGCCTGCGCTTTCGGAGAAAGGCGAGCCAGCCTTCGTTGTATGAGATCGCTCACCGCGAGGGGAAGTCTCAGCTCGGAAACAGGCTTCCACTCCCAGCGATCACCCGAATACCAGATTGCCCCTTCGTCCACCAGCGTGCGCAGCACCTGCACCACGAACAGTGGATTCCCCTCGGTGTGGCGATGCAGAAACGCCAGCATCTCGCGCCCCACGTCCTGACGGTGGAATGCAGCCTCCATCCAGCGCTTGAGTTCCTCTCGCGACAGTCGCGCCAGAGTTATCTCGCTGAAAAACGGATTGCGCGACAACCTCCTGCGCCGCTCCAGTGCTTCACCGCGCAATTCCTCGATGCGCAATGTGAGACAGATGAGAATCCGCTCAGACTCGAGCTGGGGAATCAGATACTCGAGAGTGTCCCACGAAGCCGAGTCGGCCCATTGCATGTCTTCCAGTACGATGAGCAGCGGGCGTCGCTGCGACGAGCGTCGCAGAAACTCGGCCATCTCGGCGAGAAGCGCGTACTTCGTTCCTCCTCGCGATTCTCTTGCCGGAGCGTTGAGAGATGGAACCAGTTGCGAAAGCTCGGGCCACTCTCGTTCATCGTCGCGATCCTGACGGCTGATGTTGGACAGTATCTCGACCCACGGGGCGTAGGGCGGCTGTACTTCCGCCGCGTTGCACCTTCCCTGTATGAGCATGCCGCCGCGCAATCTCACTTCGGGGCGCAGTTGACGCAGGAGTGTTGTCTTGCCGACACCAGCCTCACCACTTATCGCGACAATACGCGGCTGGCCCGCAGTGGCATCCTCGAGAAGATCAACGAGGGTGCGCATCTCATCTTCGCGGCCCACGAATCTCTCGATGGAGAGAGGAAGATGCGCCTGCTCCAGTCCCGCGGTGGAAGCAAGGGCAACGCCATCGCGTCCCTGTCGCTTGACCTGATACAGGGCGCGGTCGGCAGCGGCAAAGAGCGCTTCCATGTTGTCGCCATGCTGCGGAAATACCGCGACGCCGATCGACAGCGTGACCGGCACAGCGCCAACGCGATCGCGCAAGCGGAACAAGTGACCTCGCGCTGCGGCGCAGGTGCGTTCCGCTACTTCGAGCGCACCATCTCGCGTGGTGTTCGGCAGGAGCGCGACGAATTCGTCGCCACCGTACCGCGCCGCAATGTCGTAGGTGCGCAGGTTGCGCTGCAGCAACTCGGCAACCTCGACGAGAATGCTGTCGCCCTGCAAATGCCCGTAGGTGTCGTTCACCAGCTTGAAGTGATCGACGTCCACGACGAGCAGCGCCAACGCGCACTCGGCAGCACGTGCTGTCTCGATTGCAGTGTGGGACGCTTCTACAAATGCGCTTCGCAGCAACAGCTGCGTCAGTTCATCCTTGCTCGTGGAAACCCCTGGGGCTGATTCTCATGACCAACAATCGGCGGCACGAAATGGCGACACGGAAAACGCGGGCACAGCGGATATGAGCCGCCGTTGCCCGTGCATTCCTGTGCCAGAGCTAATTACTGTGTTAAACCGACGACCATCCACCCGACCCGGAAACCATTATATACCATGGCAATGAGTGGCGAGCCCTGCCAGTCGAAGTACTGTATTGCAAAGAGGATACGAGGGGTCGGCATGCGGCCCTTGGCGTGCCAACCTCCACCCCCCCAGCGGCTTACGCAAAAGGGGCCAATTGCCAGCATGGCGGAACCGATGCGTGCTTGCCACACCAATGTGGTGCCGAGGGGTAAATTGATTGTGCTTAACAGCCTTGGGAGCGGGTCGTCTATTCAGGCAGTGAGTTGGCATTCGACAACGAGAGGTTAGCATGCGCTACTTGGCCGCAGTACAGATCATCACCGCCGGAATGGTGGCAGTATCCCTTTCACCCGCGATAGAACCCGCGCTTGGTGCTCCGACGTGGCAGGTTCGTGAACAGACCGCGGATCAGCAGGTCAATCATGTTCTGAGCCGCCTTACCTTCGGCGCGCGTCCCGGCGACGTGGAGAAAGTTCGCCAGATGGGAGTGGACAAGTGGATTGACCTGCAACTCCACCCCGAGCGCATTGATGATGCCCTGACCGATCAATTCGTACGCATCAGCTATCCAACTGTTGCCAAGACTGCCGCGGAATTGGTTCAGGATTATCCGCAACCGCCAAATGCCCAGAAAGCACAGAGCGCGAGCGTGACCCGCGCGGATAGCCAGGCCGTTCAGCAGATGCAGCGCCAGATGCGAGAGGTGGCGTCGCGCGTAAACCAGGAACTTCCGTCAGCGCAGGTGGCGCGTGCTGTGATGTCGGAAAAGCAGCTATACGAAATCATGGTCGAGTTCTGGGAGAATCATTTCTCGGTTTTCGCCCAGAAGGGGCAGGTTCGCTATTACCTGACCGACTACGACAGAATGATCCGCGAGAATGCTCTGGGGAATTTCCGCGTGCTTCTTGGTGGCGTGGCGAAGAGTCCCGCAATGCTCTTCTATCTTGACAATCACCAGAGCGCGGCCGACAGCAATCACAGAAATCTGATTCAGGTAATGTGCGGGCTTCCCGCCAATGCAGTGGTGCGCCCGCAGGATGGACGTGGCCGTGGTATTAACGGGAATATTGGAAACCCCGATCCTTGCGCTGGCGCACAGCTGGGCAGGGGCAGACTTCTCGCTCCCACGCCGAACAACGCGCAGCGCCGCAGACCCGGACTCAATGAGAACTATGCTCGCGAATTGATGGAACTGCACACGCTGGGCGTCGATGGTGGCTATACACAGAAAGACATCATCGAAGTAGCACGTGCGCTCACCGGGTGGACGATCGCGAATCCGCAGCAAAATCCTGTTTTCATTTTCCGCGCCGAGATGCACGATGCCGAGGTAAAGAAAGTGCTGGGTACAACGCTTCCGGGTGGTCGTGGCATTCAGGATGGCGAGCAGGTTCTGGATATAGTCGCGAGCCATCCGTCGACAGCGACGTTCATTGCGACCAAGCTGGCCCGCCGCTTCGTAGCGGACTCGCCGTCCGTTGCGCTGGTGAAGCGTGCAGCCGCGACGTTCACCCGCACCAAGGGTGACATTCGCGAAGTAGTGCGCACCATTGTAACATCGCCGGAGTTCTTCTCCGCCGACGCATATCGCAGCAAACTGAAGACTCCGTTCGAACTGGTGACGAGCACCATGCGGGCCATGAACTCTCTCCCCGATCCGTCTCCGGCGGCGGCACAGCTCATTGGGACCCTGGGGCAGCAGATTTTCGGAAAGGAGACACCCAACGGTTATCCCGATGTCGCTGACCAATGGATGAATACCGGTTCAATTCTTAATCGCATCAACTTTGGTACAGCGGTTGCCGCTGGTGGTCTTCCCGCTGTCAAGCTGGAGCGCTGGCCGAGCACAGAAAAACTTCTCAATGCAACACGTGAACAGCAGGTGGATGGCGTTGTGGCAGCGCTCCTTGGCGGATCCGTTTCGGCCGATACGCGCACGATTCTAATGACTGGGGAAAACCCGCTGTTAGCGGCAAATGCTGGTGCAGCAACCGACAGCAGCATGATGGGTGGCGCAATGCAGCCACCTCCGGCCGGTCGCGCTGGACGCGCAGCGGCAAGGGCAGCACGTGCGGGTGGTGCAGGACTTCCGCCGGCACAAGCAGCGCGCGCCGCGCGAGCTGGGCGTGATGGTGGTGCATTGGCACGAGGACCGGCTGTAAATCTGAAGGGATTGCCACAGGTGATCGGGCTGGCGCTGGGTTCACCTGAATTTCAACGTCGCTGAGCGCGAGGAGAACAGGACAATGCAACGCCGCGTATTTCTGAAATCAGGCGCACTGGCTCTTGTCACAATGGGGCTCAGTCCGCAATTCCTCAAGCGGACTACGTTCGGGGCTGAACTCACGGGGATGGACAAGGGGAAGATCCTGATCTGTCTCTTCCAGCGTGGAGCCGCGGACGCACTGAACGTTGTGGTGCCGCACGGTGAGAAGACCTACTACTCACTGCGTCCCAACATCGGAATTCCCCGTCCGGCCGCAGGTGTCGCGGGTACCGCTGTTGATCTGGATGGATTCTTCGGATTGCATCCAGCGCTGAATTCGTTGAAGCCATTGTGGGACCAGGGGATTCTCGCGCCGATTCATGCGGTGGGTTCGCCCAACAGTACCCGCTCGCACTTTGATGCGCAGGACTACATGGAGACTGCGACACCTGATCGCAAGGGAACGGCTGAAGGCTGGGTGAATCGTTATCTCGCCGCGCATGGAACCTGTGCGGAGTGCACCACCAAGGAATCGCCTTTCCGCGCGGTGGCAATGACGCAGCAGACGCCGCGAATTTTCGAGGGCATGGCTCCGACAATCGCGATGAATGGTCTGGAGCAGTTCAGCGTGCGCGCGTCGGGCTCACAGGTGGAGAGACTGGAAGCGCTGTATCGCACTGGCAGCGCCGATCTCGTTCACGGCACTGGCAAGGAAATGTTCGATGCCGTGAAGATGTTGCAGTCGGCGAATCCGCAGAAGTATCAGGCGGAACATGGCGCGGTTTATCCTCCGGGCCAGTTCGGACAGCGGATGCGGCAGATTGCGCAGCTCATCAAGGCCAATGTGGGAATGGAGATCGCATTTGCAGATGTCGGCGGCTGGGACACGCACGTGAACGAAGGCGCCGGTACCGGCCAGCTTGCCCAGAAGCTTGATGAATTCGGCAAGTCGATCGCTGCATTCGCGCTCGACATGGGCGATAAGATGTCTGATATCGTTGTGATGACGATGTCGGAGTTCGGCCGCACCGCGAAAGAAAATGGAAACCGCGGAACAGATCATGGTCACGCGGGCGCGATGTTCGTGATCGGTGGACCGGTGAAGGGGAAGAAGGTTTACGGCAAGTGGCCCGGTCTGGCCCCGAACGAACTTTACGAGGGTCGCGACCTGGCACTCACGACGGATTTCCGTACGGTGTTCGCGGAAGTCGCGGGCGCACATCTTGGCGCGACCAAGCTGGATACAGTATTCCCTCGCTTCGATGCAAAGGCGGGGTGGCTGGGATTGCTCGGCTAGAGAACGGCCAGGTTTTCTACAGAGCTGTAATCAGAACGGCGCACCGAAACTCGGTGCGCCGTTCTTGAGCGCAGGGGCTTCTCGCGTTCATGAGTGGCAACCTCACGAAGTCAGCACAATCTCCTTAGGACGAGCCACACCACCACTCATGACTCCGTCGGCGAACTTCGAGATGCGATCCACAGCTATCTGAAGATTCGCACGCGATGTAGCGCACGACACTCGAATCGAGCCGGCACCGCGCGGTCCGAAATCGGTTCCTGGCAGCAAGGCCACGAAAGCTTCGTAGAGCATCCGGTCGGCAAGTTTGCTCGTTGCGCTTGCGTCTGACGCATTGCCAGCCGCAGCGAGCATCTCCGTTACATCGGGAAATACATAGAACGCACCCGACGGCGCGGCGCAGTTCATTCCTGGAACCTTGTCCAGTTGCGCCGACACCAGCTTCGTTCGCGCCTCATACTCGCGCCGCATTTCACCCACGCAATCCTGCGGACCGGTGAGTGCTTCGACAGCGGCGTATTGCGCGAAGGTGGTGATGCAGGAATAAACATTCACTGCAATCTTGATAAAAATCTCGCGCAGCTGCGGCGGCATCACGGCAAAGCCAAGCCGGAAGCCGGGCATCGCGTGTGACTTCGACAAACTGTCGACGATGACGCAGCGGTCGCTCACTTCCGGAATCGACAGCGGGCTGCGGAATTTGCCGTCGAACTGTAACATGCCGTAGATCTCGTCGGACACAATCCAGAGATTGTGTTTGAGCGCGAGCTGCGCAATGCGCGCGAGCTCCACATCGTTTATCGAGCTGCCAGCGGGATTGTGCGGCGTGTTGAGCACGATGGCGCGCGTACGACTTGTAATCAGCTCCTCGATTTCGCCGGCGTCCACACCAGGCGACTCGGCGCGCACCGGGTAATAGACCGGGCGCCCGCCTGACGCTCGCGTTACCGACGGATACATGGGAAACCCGGGATCTGGTACCAGCACTTCATCGCCGGGACTCACAATGGCGATCAGCGCGCAATACAACGCGCACTTGCCGCCCGGTGCGGCCACTATGCGATTGGGATCAGCGGTCACACCGCGCAGTCGCATGAAACCGGAAAGCGCCTCGCGGAGCGGCAGTATTCCGTCGGGTGATGTATATCGTGTCTGGCCGGCGGAAAGTGAACGAATTCCTGCATCGATAATGTTCTGCGGAGTGGGGAAATCAGGAGCACCGATTTCGACGTGTAGAATTTTCTGCCCGGTCGGTCCGAGTTTTTCCTCAAGCGCGTTGGCAACGGCCTGCATCCGCCATGCGCCCTCCAGTCCCAGGACTGATGCGTTTTGAGATGTTGTTAGCTGGGACGACGGTTGCGACATGTGACAAATCTCCTAATACGATTAATCGAAAACCCTTAGTGAACTTGTCATTCCGGCGAACAAACGTCACCCCGGCGAAGGCCGGGGCGGAACCCATGTTAATCGCAGGCAAATGGGTTCCGGCTTTCGCCGGAATGACAGTATTGGTGGACGACGAAGTCTAAGTCTCCGTGTAGAACTTGGCCCCAGCCCAGGCGCTGATCAGAAAGTTCACCAGTGCGCCGGCGGCACTCATGAGGAAAAAGCTCGTCGAGAGGATCCCCATTACGCAAAGGAACGCCCATGTTGCGCCACTTATTGCCCAAACGAGAAGGCCCGCCTTGACCGCAGTGCCCGGTCCCGGACCAAATCGTGGACGGATCGACGCGTAGGTGAGAACGGTCAATATCCCCAGCACGAAATCAAGCACGATGAAACCAACTATCGTGTTGACGCCCTCCATCCCCGCCATCAACGTGGGGTTGAGTGCATCCATAGCTGTCCTCATCGGCTCCGCAAAAACGAAATGATTCAGCGCGAAATCGATGATGTTCATTACAACACCTGCGACCAGCCCTCCAGCGACAACCTTCCCGGCATTAATGGCCACGCTGCCCTCCAATCAAGAAGTGGGATGACAGGGACCAAAGTACGAAACGCGGTTCTGGAGGGATAGGGAGGGAGGGACTAGCGGAGAGTGGAGAACGGAGAGTGGAGGAGCGGAGAGCGGTGCCAATCGACTTCCACATTCCGCTATCCACTCTCCACTTTCCGCTCTCCACTTTCCCTTACAGTCCCCCGCCACCCCTCCGCCCTCTCCGGCCGGCGGTCGCAACAGAATCCAGGCGGCGACGCATATCTGCGGTGTCTATCGCAACAGCGCCGTTTTTCCGCACGCCTAATACCCCGCCGATGGCGCGCCCGATGTCCCGGCCCATGCGTCCGATCCAGCTTCCGAACTCGTCCTGCAAGTGGGTCTCGCAGAATCGCGTTGGCTCCGTCCCGCCCTTGAACCACTCCTCACGCACCTGCGGGCACCAGTCCATCGCGAGCTCGCCGGTTTCCCGATCGATCACGCGCTGCACCATGCCCGGCGGCACCGACCACCCGCGCCACGGGTCGCGTTCACGCCAGCCGTTCCGGTAAAACTCGGCCCATGCCGGCGCCGCGTGGCGGCCACCATTTGCACCACCACTAATCATTCGCGGCGTATCGAATCCAAACCAGAAACCCGCGACAATCGTGGGTGAGTAGCCAACGAACCATAGATCAGTCGCATCGTTTGAAGTTCCGGTCTTACCCGCGACAGCTCCCTGCACGCCATATGCACGCACCGCTGTTCCCGTTCCCTCATCAACAACCGACTGAAGCATCGAGGTAACCAGGAATGCATCGCGCACATCCATCACCGGTGAGGCGATGTCGCCGCCCAGTGGGCGCATCCACAACAATTCACCTGTGCGTGACTCGATACTGGTAATCAGATACGGCGACACACGGAATCCACCATTCGCAAACGGAACGTATGCGGTCACCAACTCCAGCGGCGTCACCTCGAGCGCACCCAGTGCAATGGACGGTACAGGCAACAGGTTGCTCACGATTCCGTTCTGCCGAGCGGCCTTCACAACATTGGCCTCGCCAACCTCGCGGCTCACCTTCACAGTCGCCGCGTTCGCCGATTTCGCCAGCGCCATCCGCAACGTCAATGGCCCGAAGTATTCGCCACCATAGTTGGCGGGGGTCCACGTCTTGCCCCCCTGAGCGCGAACCGACACAGGCTCGTCTTCTACAAGAGAAGCTGGTGTCAGTCCTTTTGCCATCGCGGCGGCGTATACGAATGGCTTGAACGCGGAGCCGGGCTGCCGGTGCGCATTGAATGCTCGGTTGTATCCGCCTCTCTCATATTTTGCTGAACCAACAATCGCGAGGATTCCACCGCTGGAAGGATCGAGAGCGACCATTGCGCCCTGAATATCCGGCTGTGCTGCGCGATAGTACGCATTTGTCTCGCGCTGTATCACCGCGGCTCTGCGAGTGACAGCGCTGTCCGCTGCTTTCTGCGCTGCGACATCCAGCGTTGTTCTGACAAGCACTTCCTGACCATCGCGGCCGAGTGAATGCAGGACGGAATCCACGAGAGCGCGCACCGGAGTGAGCGCGCTTGGCTCACCCCTGGCATTGGCCCACTGCGTGCGCGCGACGCGGATAGGGTTGCGCTGCGCCTGGCGCAACGCGACACTGTCGATTGCACCCTGCTTCGCCATCAGTGACAGCACAAGGTCGCGCCTTGTCTTCGCACGCAGCGTATCGTTGCGCGGGTTGTAGACCGAAGGTGCTTTGGGCAGCCCTGCGAGGAGCGCGCCTTCAGCAACGGACAACCTGTCAACGGACTTGCCGAACAAGTCGCGACTGGCGCCTTGAACACCGAACACGCCGTCGCCCAGATAAATTGCGTTCAGATAAAGTTCGAGGATTTCATCCTTGGACAGTTCGCGCTCGAGGAGACGCGCGTACCTGAGCTCGAGAAGTTTGCGGCCCAGCGTGTTGCTGACGCTGCCGGCTGCAATGAAACTGTTGCGGGCCAGTTGCATGGTGATGGTACTGAACCCCTCCCGAAAACTGAACGACTGGATGTTGCGGCGCATGGCGCGAACAACCGCGCGAAAGTCAAGACCATGGTGGTCATAGAAGCGCCGGTCTTCCGTGATGAGAAATGCATCGCGTACGTGCTGGGGCACCATGGCGAGTGCAACGTTTTCACGTCGCACCGATTCCATTTGGCCGAGTACCGCACCGCGGCGATCCAGTACTTTTCCGCCTTCGGTCGGGCGCCACGCACGTATGGCTTCTCCACTGGGACATCCCTGGAACCCGCAACTCAACAACCAGGCGTTGAGCGTCAGTACAAGTACAATGCTCGTGGCAAGGGCAAGTATTGCGAGACGCTGCATCGTGATCCAGCGCAGCGCACGCTTCTCTCTGAGAAGTTTGGCTTTGGCCACCATGTTCTGCAGGCGCTCGCGTGCCGCATCCGCAGTCAGGTACTTGCTTCGACGATCTTCCGACAATTGTCCAGCCCGCGATGAAAATGAGATAGTATTGATGTGTTCGCCCGAGTGGCGCTGCATCGCGCCGCTCGTCTACTGCATAGACAGAATCGTGCCGCGCCAGGGCTCCTGCCGAGTCCGTTCCACATTCATCATTTTGACACCAATTGCTCCTGAAAAGATCGTGCTAAGACTGTATGCATCGCTAACGTTGCTCGCGGTATCGCTCGTCACCGCCTGCAACAGTCCCGGCAATTCGCGCTCCAGCATCGCGCATGCAGCCGATGCAGTGGTCGCCGAGAAGGGCAGCGGTCAGCAGCCAGCCGCGAAATCGACGGGTACTGAGGCGGATGCCGGCCCGATGCCCGATGCAGACAGGGCGAACCCCACGCCCGGCGGTGAGCCCGGCGTCCGAAAGCCGAATCTGCTCGGCAGAATTCCCGTGCTCGAATACCACTTGATTGGGGGGACCGACGGGCGCTGGCAGCGCAGCGTCGAGAGCTTTCGCGCAGATCTGGAGCTGCTCTATTCGCGCGGCTACCGGCCGATATCCGTTTCCGATCTTGTCGACAAGCGCATCGATATCGCTGCAGGATTATCGCCGGTGGTTTTCACTTTCGACGACGCGTCGCCATCGCAATTCCGTTTCATCGAGAAGGACGGCGAGCTTGTAGTCGACTCCAGCAGCGCAGTGGGCATATGGCTCGATTTCAAGAAAACGCACGCCGATTGGAATAACCGCGCGGTCTTCTGCATGCTTTCCGGCGCCGAAGCGGGACGTTCGTTTTTCGGCGACAAGGGAATCGAGGGACAGCAGAGTGAGTGGCGGCATCGCAAACTGCGACTGCTTGTGGACAATGGGTTTGAACTTTGCAACCACACCGTTTGGCATGCGAATCTGGCCAGGCAGAGTGACCAGACGGTTGTGGATCAGATAGCGAGACTCAATCTCGCCATCGATTCCGCAGTTGCGAACTATCGTGTGCGCACCTTCGCACTACCACTCGGCGAGTGGCCCAAACAGATTGATCTTGCGCATACCGGAAGCTGGAAGGATGCGCGCACGGGTCGCGTGGTGAACTACAACTTCGATGCTGTTTTACAAGTGTCCGGTGGCCCATCTCGGAGCCCTTACGATCCTGCTTTCAATCCGCGGCGCATCACCAGAGTCCAAGTGCTGGACAACGAACTGGTCAGGGTGCTTGACCAACTCGATCGCAGCGGCCAGCGCTACGTGTCGGACGGATCCGCGGCGCCGCGCTGAAACTTTAGGCGCCCCCTCAGGAGAAGAGCACCGCGAAGGCGGTGCTTTTTCGCTACTGAACCTCTCCAAACACAATGCTTTGTGCGGTTTGACGCCGCGAACCTACAAGGAATCGCGGACAAAATGACTGAATGGCACAATTTTCAAGGGTTTTTGGCACAAAATGTACTTGTGCGCTGCATTCCCCCCTGTCACTGTAAAGAGGAGGACATGTCACTCGGAAACTGCTGACGCAAGCGCAGCAGCTCTTTAAGGAGAGGGGAGAGGTCAAAATGTTCAACGCACTGAAGCACCTGGTGTTTTTTGAGGTGCTGGCCGAAACGGAGGAGAACACGCAGACGTGGAATTCCACGACGGCGGGTCTCGTGGTACTTCGTCTGCTGGATACGTGGCACGATTTCGGTGCCTCGTCGCTTCGCGAGAATGCCCGCGGGGTGAAGAACATTCGCGCGGCCATCGATGCGATCGAGGAGGGGAATCCCGTTCGCAACATCCTGAATGGACTGCTCGAGACAATCGAGCGCGCCAAACATCCGGAGATGTCAGGAATTCTCCCTCGGCTTATGGCGTACGGGCGCGCACTTCACTACGAGGGCAGGTGGAAAATCTCGAATGATGTGTACCAGACTGTCTTGGACTACGCCACGGCGGATGATGAGCCGGATGTGGTCATCGATGCACACATGCAAATGGGTTACTGCCAGCGCATGATGGCGCAGTGGGAAGACGCCGCGTACTCGTACGCGCAAGCGGGACAGATTGCATCCGCGCAGAACGACATCGAACGCGTTCTTCGCGCGCGTATCGCCGATGCGCGCCTCGCCATGGATCGCGGTAACCTGCCGCAAGCGGAGGCATTGCTTGATGACACAATCGTTCGGGCGAGCCAGTCCGATGAGCTGACGGAATTGCGCTCCTACGCACTGCACGATCGCTCTGCCGTCGCGTACATGCAGGGCGACTTCGAGGCTGCCGTCAAGCTGGGGTACGATGCGTTGAACGGAATGCAGAATCTGACGGCGAGAGATCGAGTTCTCTCGGACATCGCGGCAGCGTTCGCCGAGCTCGGCGTGCTGACTGCGGCACGCGACGCACTTGTCATTGTTGCCGCGACCGCGCAGGAGCTTTACCTGCGTTGGGTTGCCGAGATCAACCTGATGGAGATTGCGGCGAAGCAGCGCGAAGAGCCAGCGTTTGAGATGTATCGGCGTGAACTGGCCGACGCTGATCTCCCGGCAACCCTGGAAGCCAACTACCACCTGCACGTGGGACGCGGCTACCAGCTATTTGGCAGCACAGAACTGTCGCGCGTTGCACTGGAAAAGGCACTAACTGTCGCGACGACGCACAAGTTCAACCAGCTGATTTTCGAAGCAGAGAAGAGCCTGCGCGAGCTGCAGGTGGCCGAACGGGTGGAACAGAAGACGTATGCGGAGCCGAGCCTCGAAATAGAGCGTATCGCTCATGCGATAGGGGAGATGCGGGTGGCAGCAGGACTGCCGGCTTAACACTCGGGAACAACGAAGGGGGACGGCGGTTCGTACCCGCCGTCCCCATAAGTCAATCAGGGAGAGGTCTTAGCAGGCGGTCTGTGTGCCGGCGACTACGCCGTCGATGCACGGGGGCGGTGGCGGCGGCGGATCGTCGTGGGCGGGACCCGTGAGATTGGAACAGGCCGTTATCAGTGTGATGGCGGCTACAGAAAACAGGAGGGACAGTTTGCGGCTCATAAAATGATCCTCGATGGCGAGAGTGGTTGTGGCTGGCGTTGCGACCGCCTCTAAGTTAGGATCGTCCTAGGAAAGGAAAACATGCATTTTGTGCCAAAATGCTTGAAAATTGTGCCATTTTCCGGTTTCCTATGGACATTGCCGCCTACTTACACCCAAATCTGCTGTCTCATCTCACAGTCGTAGCGGGCGGGAAGCATCGTATCCTGGGCTCTGACAGCTGGGAGAGTCTCAACCTCAGGATCAGAACCCAGCCTATCGATCTGGCGGTTCTGGACCCGATGGCGGATGGTGTGGTCCGCGCCGAGTCGATTCTGGCGGTGCTTGATGAGTTCCCATCGGTACCAGTGGTGTTGTATGCGCAGCTGTCTCCGGAGAATCTTCAGGCCACAGTGGACCTGGCCCGCGAGGGTGTGCGACATGTGGTGCTCTATCGCTACGACGACGCCGAGGCGCGCTTTCTGGAGCTCATCGAGTCTCAGCCCGGAGCAGCACTGGCCCAAATGCTTCTGCAGCGATTGGAAACACCTCTGGAGAAAATCGGGTCGACTCTTCGGAGGGGTGTAGAGCGGATGTTCGGAGCGCCGGTTCACTTCGAGACAATTCCGGATCTGGCGCGATCGGCGATGGTGAGTACACGAACGATCTATCGGCGATTCGCGATGGCGGGGCTGGATTCACCGAGAAAGTTTTTGGTTGCTGCAAGACTGTTGCGGGCTTACGCCTACATGCTGGAGCCGGGCAACACGCTGGAAATGGCTGGGACAAAGTTGGGTTACGACTCAGGTGCGTTCAGGCGGCAGGTGCGGATCTTCTTCCGAACGACACCATACGTGATGAAGAGAAGCATGCCGCAGGATGCATTTATACGGAGGTTGGCTGAAGAGCTGTACCCGGGCGCGGGAACTGACCCGCCGCACTGAAATGGACCACCTCTCCGTTGTGGGGCGGCGGTCCCATAATGGAGAGACTGGATTGTACCTGGATCGGCCGCGTGTTCTTGTAATTGACGACGAACCAAACATCTGCAAGTCGCTGCGAAGAGCTTTGCAGGAGGACGGATTCGAAGTCGCGACCGCGTGCACCAGGGACGAGGCGGAAGCCCTTTTCCGCACCGAGTGGTTCGACATGGCCGTTATCGATCTGCGTCTCAAGGACGGCAGAGGCGACGACGTTTTCTACCACGCAATCGGCTGCCAGCCGCACCTGGAGCGACAGTCGGTTTTCATGACGGGTGACATCACGGAAGGCGGATGGAAACTCATACGCGCTACCGGATGCCCCATGCTCCTCAAGCCGTACAACCTGAGCGAGCTGACGAATCTGATGTACTCGCTCCTAATGCACGCCCGCGAAGAGTCGGCTTAGTGAGCCGCTCACACTCGCCAGTTGCGCAGCGTGTCCAGGGCTTTCTGGATGGCCTGTCGCTGGTCAGGGTGTTCGGCGCCGGCGAGAAGCAACTCGTAACTGTCGATAGCGACTGCGAGGGCAACGGGATCGTTTTCCGCGCTGGCCAGACTGGTGGCATTGTCGGCAAGATTTGCTCGCGCGAGAGCATCATCCGTGAATCTGCGTGTGACCTGCATCCATCTCTCCATTCGCCGTCTGGGATCAGCTTCGGTAAGTGCCCAGAGATGCCATGCGCCGCGGTTGCCCGGATCAGCCGCGAGCGCTCTGGATGCAAGTTCACCCACAACTTCCGGTCCGCGCCCAGTAAGCCAGTAAGCACTGGCCAGCACCACGAGCGAGCGCGCATCGTTGGGACGCTGGTCCACCACGCGTTCGTACGCGGGACCCGCAACTTCGGGCATGTTGATGAACGGCTCGACGGCCTCGATGATCTCTTCAGCGGTCGCGCTGTCGAAGATGGACGTCATCTCCGTGAGCAGCGCGGGGTAGTCCAGTTCCCGGCGATAAGTCACCACGGCCCGGTCCATGGCGCGTGCCGGTGCCGACGTACGATCACTCATTCGGGAAAAGTAGCCGCATGTTGATGGGAAGCGATCCGCTTCTGCGCGTCCTGTGCATTACCGACGACGCGCAACTGGGAACTCTCATTCGCGAGACGCTTGTGACATCGCTCCCATCAACGTTTGTGGAGATTGAAGAGAGCGAGTGGGTTCCCGTTGATTCGCTGGCGCAGGCTTCCTGCATGGTACTCGACAGCAAACTGGAACACTCCGCGGGAGTTGACGCGCTGCGAAGATTTCGCGCGGCGGGGTTCGCGGGTGCGGCGGTTCTGCTTCTCACCGAGCCGGCGCCCGGAGTTGCGATGCGCGCTGCAGCCCTGGGCGCTCCGTTGATTGTGCTCAAGCGCGAGATATCAACGCGTTTGTCCGCCGCCGTGGTCGCAGCCGCGAGACCAGCAATGTCTCCGGGTGAGTGGCGAGAACTTTACGGAGAACTGCGACGCACGCAGCGCTTTATTGCACTGGGCCAGATCGCCGCGCGCTTGCGCCATGATCTCAGCAATCCCATGACGGTGATTTCGTCGGAGGCGCAGATGATGGAGTTGGACGCATCGCTGCCGGAGCGGCATCGGGAAATGGTGAGCGAGATTCGCGTGATGTGTCGTCGGGTGAATGCAATCATTCAAGAGTTGGACGGACTTGTAGTGCCGGCGAAGGTTGATGGCGGGACGGGCGCGCAGTGACACTGCTGAACGGCGAAACTCATTGACTGCGAAACTCATTAACTGCGAAACTCATTAACAGCGAAACTCATAAACTGCGAAACTCATGAACTGCGAAGCTGACAACTGCGAAACGCCAACTGCCAAGCCGCCGTTCTTGGGTTTCGCTGTTAATGGGTTTCGCTGTTAATGGGTTTCGCTGTTAATGTGTTTCGCTGTTAATGTGTTTCGCCGTTCGTGGGTTTCGCAGTTCAGCAGTTCTTGCCATTGGCCCCTATCCTAGTCCTTTCCACCCCCTCCCCTTGCGCGAATTCGGGTCTGTCCCCATACTGGAGGTGTCACGCTCGCGTGGCGGAACACAGTAGTTGAAGTTCCGCTGCGATTTAGAGGCACGAACGAGCCGACTCGCGTAGCTGCGTCGGGACGAGTGACAGACGCCCATTGCACCGCCAGTTTTGCCGTGCACACCGCAGCGCACTGCCAAGAGCTTGCAACACGCGAGTTTCAGCTTTCGACGAGCGCCATCTGAGCGCGAGCACCCCGTCTCACTGATAAGTCCGTTCAATCTCGACAGTAATGCGCCGCGGTGGCGCATCTGCGAGTGGCGGCCAGCGGTCTATACAACGTGGCACATATATCGCGATTCGTACGGAATGACCGTGCGAGTGGACGCGATTTAATCCACCCAACCTTCAAATCTGAATGAGCGAACGTCGTCGTCCTCATCGCCGCGGGCGTGGTCCGCGCCCCTTTCCTCGCAACGCGCCCGACGCGCAAGGCGAGGTTAATCCTTATCGCGAACCGGGAGGCGAACCCTCACTCGGTCCCCCACCGATCGACGTCTTCAATAACCCCGCTTCGCAGCCAACACCCGGCGCCGACGATGGCGCGCACAGCCCCGGTGACCAGCAGAATTCAGACAACGGAAACGTGGCTCCCGGCGGCGGGGGCGGCAGGGGTTTCCAGCGACAGAATAACGGAAGGCGCAGACGACAACGCGGACGGCAAGGAGGAGGAGGAGGAGGGCCGCGACGCGAACAAGTGCCGTCAGCACCGCCCGTTCCTGTTGCAGCAGATGCAATTGCAGAAGGCTGGTTCGATCCTTCACGCGACGGCGGGTTTGTAAGACGCGCAATCAGCAGCTATCTCGCCGAAGCCGGCGATGCATTCGTACCACCACATGTTGTTCGCCAATCTGCGTTGCGACGCGGAGATTTCCTCAACGTTTCAACAGGGCGCGATCACCGCGGCCGAACAACCGTCGTCGATATTGTGACGATCAACGGCGATGAACCCGCCCTGGCGCTCAGCCGCCCCGACTTCAATTCTCTCATCGCATCATATCCGGAGCGCAAACTCACTCTGGAAACGGGACGGCCCGCAAAGGGCGGACCCGAAGTCACACGTCGCGCCATCGATCTCATCGCGCCCATCGGATACGGTCAACGCGCACTCATTGTCGCTCCAGCGCGAGCTGGAAAGACGATGCTCCTGCAGGCAATCACTGAGGGGGTGGCGGTCAATCATCCCGATGCAGTTCTTCTCGTTTTGCTCGTCGATGAACGTCCCGAGGAAGTGAGCGAGATGATCACATGGGGTTACGGAGAAGTAGTTGCATCGAGCTTTGACCAGCCCGCTGATCGCCATGTTGATGTGGCGGAGATGGTTCTCGAAAGGGCCAGGCGCCTCGTGGAAGGTGGTCGCGATGTCGTGATCGTGCTGGATTCCATCACGCGACTGGCACGCGCACACAACACCGCCGAACGCGGAACAGGGCGAACGCTGAGCGGCGGTCTCGATGCAACTGCAATGGCGAAACCCAAGGCGTTCTTCGGATCAGCAAGGTCTGTCGCGCCAGTCCATGGCGGCGGGTCGCTGACGATCATCGCCACCGCTCTCGTGGAAACCGGTTCGCGAATGGATGATGTGATCTTCGAGGAATTCAAGGGAACCGGCAACTGCGAAATCAAACTGGATCGCGGTCTCGCTGAAAAACGTATTTATCCGGCAATAGATATTGCCACAAGCGGTACACGCAGAGAGGAAAAACTGTTCAAACCCGAGCAGCTCGACGCGGTCTACACACTGCGCCGGGGACTGCAACAAATGCCACCGTCGTCCGCAATGGAGTGGTTGATCAAGCGTATCGCCTCCACGCCGAACAACGACGCGCTGTTGGCAGGGCTATAGAGAACGGGAGCGGCGATGCGTGTCAGACTGCCGCTCCTCTGCCTTCTGGCAGCCGGTGCCCTGGCACTTCTGACACCCGCATCAACGCTCGCGCTGCAGAGTCCGGCCATTCGCGACTCGGCCGAACGCGAAGTTTCCAAAATCATATTCGAAGGAAATCGCGCCTTCTCCAGCCGCGAGTTGCGCAACTATATCGCAACGGAACAGACGCGCTGCAAGAACTTCTTCTTCACTCCGGCATGCCTTCTCACGTCGGCGTCTTTCTTCGAAAACCGGAAATACCTGGATTACACTGAACTCGCACGAGACTCGGTGCGGCTTCGGGTTCAGTACTGGCTGCGCGGCTACAGAAGTGCGGCGGTGGGCACACGCGTCAGGCGCACCGGCTCAGGAGAAGTCGAGGTAACGTTCGCGATCAACGAGGGCGAACCACTTCGCGTAGCCGAATTCAATGTGGTCGGCCCTCCCGACAGCATACTTCCTGAAGCGAAGGTCACGAGGCTTGTGACGCTCCGAGCGGGTGATCCCCTGGACCTCATCGCGCTGGACAGCACGCGCATCAGATTGCGCGGCGCGTTATGGGAGCAAGGCTATTCGGATGCGATCATCAGAACGGATACCACCCGTCGTGACAGCGGGATGAGCGTGACGATCAACATCGAGCCCCGCTGGATCTCGCGTGTCGCAAGAATCCAGGTGACGGGCAACAAAAAGATCGAAACGACGACCATCGAGAACTCGATGTTTCTCAAAGTTGGCGAACCATTCCGTCTTTCCGATGTTGTGCGCAGCAGGCGCGCACTTTACGAGTCAGGTCTCTTCAAGCGCGCATCGGTCGACGCGACGGATAGTCAGGATAGCGCCAAGACGGTCATCGTAACCGTGGACGAAGCAACGCTGCGACAGGCACGTCTCGGCGGTGGACTGAGCACGGTGGAGTTTTTTCAGGTGGACGCCCAATTCACGAATTTCAACTGGATGGGCAATGCGCGACGCGTGACGCTCAACTTAACGCTCGGCAATCTGCTGGCGCAGCAGTTGAATGGAAAATCAATTTTCACCAGCGCGCTTCAAGGTATCGACACGGCGAACTCGGCCTACCTCGACCCCACATGGCGCGCCAGCGCCGAGCTGAAACTCCCCTGGTGGAGGTCTCCCCGGAACGAGCTTCTCATCTCGGCGTTCGCGCAGCGTCGCAGCCTGCCCGGCGTTTTTGTGGATCGCAGCCTGGGATTCAACGGGGTGTTCACCAGAGAAGTGGCAGAGCGGGTCCCGGTCAGTTTCGGCTATCAATACGAGGTGACGCGGGTAGATGCCGGTGACCTCTACTTCTGTGTCAATTTTGCACTGTGTGATCCGCCCACCGTGGCAGCATTGCGATCTGCGAAGGCAATGTCGCCACTGTCGGTGAGTACAACGATAGACAAGACCGATGATCCCATCTCTTCCACGAGGGGTTTCGTCCTGCGTGCCAGTGTTGAGCACGCGTCCTCCTTCACGTTGTCTGACTACCGCTACAACAGGGCTCTCGTCGACGCCGCCTGGTTCATGCCCTTGCCACGGGACATGGTGCTCGGCATTCACACTCGTGCGGGATGGGTGGGATCTCTGGGGAGCACCAGCGGCGCGCTCGGTGTGGACGCGGAGGGACGCAGCATACTGCACCCGCGCAAGCGCTTCTTTGCAGGAGGTTCGCAATCAGTCCGCGGATTTGGTGAATCACAACTGGGGCCGCGCATTCTGACCATTCCCCGCCAGAGACTCGTGGACGCCGGCTGCCAGATTGGTGCGGAGAGCGCAGTCTGCGACGAAGCGATACTGGCCGACAGAACTCTGCTTCCCGACAGTGCGTTTACGGCGCGCCCACTTGGAGGCAACACCCTTGTCGAGGGGAGCGTGGAGCTGCGCTTTCCACTCATGAAGAATCTCGGCGCTGCGGTGTTCGTGGACGGCGCGCTCGTTGGTGCGAGTGGACTTGGCAAGCTCAAACAATCGACTATAGCGGTGACGCCGGGATTTGGCATCAGATACAACTCCATGGCCGGGCCCATTCGCGTCGATTTCGGATTCAATCCGTTTCTCGCGGAAGATCTCCCGGTCGTAACCGAGATAACGCAGGCAAACAGCAGAAGCAGGATTGCAACTCTGGAAATGTTGCAAGACGGAGAGATCGTGGCGGCGCGGCGGACGTTTACTCCTCCGCGATCAGGTGGATTCCTCGGATTTCTCACGCGGTTCACGCTGCATCTGTCGATAGGTCAGGCCTTCTGATGCGCCGCGCACTCAAGATCATCGCAATCGTTGTCGGCTCGCTGTTTGTGCTTGTGGCAATCGCTTCGATTGTCCTTTTGCGCAGCAATTTCGCGAGGGAAAAAGTGCGCGGCATGCTGGAATCGACGATCGCAGGAATCATCGACGGCGAGATTCGAATAGGCGCCGCACGGGGCGGACTGCTGGGCGATCTCACTCTCATCGATGTCACGATCAAAGACGCGCAGGGACAGCCATTTATCGCTGTCGACACCGTGCGCGCCAGCTACGATCTCTGGCAGCTTCTCCACCGGCGATTTGTGCTGGGCGATGTGCTCCTGGTCAGGCCCGTGGTGCTGCTCGACCAGAGAACGGGCGAGCAATGGAACTACGCACGGATCTTCCGCGTGCAGGCGGACACGACGCAAGGTGACACCACGGCGAACAACCTGGTGGTTCGGCTTGACCGCGTGCGACTGGTGAATGGCGACATCACTCTGCGCAGTTCCTGGCGACCCGATTCAACACTGACGGCCGCGCAGCGTGAAAACTCGATCGCGCGCGCTCTGTCCGATAGCAACCTGTTGCGCGTGCAGAGAGTGGACGGCACATATCAAATGGTTCAGGAGTACACCGGCATCTACGCGTTTCTGCCCACGGTGCGCATAGTCGATCCGGGGCAAACGACCATGCTCGTGCTCATCGATTCTCTCTCGGGAAATGCCCAGGCTTTTCGTGGTGATCCGATGACGATCAGGCAGGCCTCTGGTGAGGTCGAGATCGCACAGGATTCGCTCGTTTTTCGCGGCATGCACATGCGACTGCCGGGCTCCCTGTTGCGCGCCGAGGGGATATACGGATTGCGTACCCGAAGCATCGCTGCGCGCGTCCTCGCGGACAGCATCAGCGGCAGCGATGCGCGTCGCTTCTACTCCGCCATCCCCGAAGCACTGCGAGGTTCGTTCGCGCTCAATCTCGACGTCACCGAGAAGGAATCACACTATCTGTTGCGGGACATGAACGTCAGCGTTGGCGAAGCGACAGTGCAGGGAATGCTCGATGTCACATTCAAGGGCGGCTCTATCAGCGAGAGCCTGGTTGATGCCGACCTTCGCATATCCCAGCTCGGAAGCGCGCTCGTTAGCGAGATGGTACCAGGTATCAATCTGCACGCCCAGGGCAAGTTGAGCGGAAGGGTTATCACTAAAGGACCGCTGCGCGCTTCACAGGTTGCTGTCGACGTGACATTTGATGACAGACTTTCGGGCCGGTCCATTGTGTCACTGCGAGGCGGGCTGGGTCTCGGCAACAAGGTTGCGTTGAACAATCTCGCCGTGACAATGTCACCGGCACAGATAGCAATAGTGCGCAACTACGCGCCGGATTTCCCGATTGCGGGCACAGCCACAGGCACCGCCATGCTGAATGGCGTCATCGGCGACAGCGTGGCATCTGTGCTTGATCTGGATCTGGTGACAGAGGGGCGAACATCGCGCCTCGACGGAAAACTGTCTGTCGTGGGCACCGTGAATCCGGTGCTGCGAGGGGATTTGCGCGCCGGTCCACTCGACCTGTCGATTGCAAACGCGTTCGTGGCGAACGGCAGATTCAGGGGCGATGCTCAGGGCTCTATCACTTTCGATGGACCGTTGTCAGCGCTGAATGTTGGTGCGGATCTTTCCATTCGCAACGGCGGGACCGTGGTGCTGGAGGGATTGCTGGACCTGGCATCCGACACGCTCAAGTACAGTGCGACACTAACCACTGAGCAGCTGAACCTGGCCACTGTGCTCGCCGACATGGAGACCACGTCACTAAACTCGGTCACCACAGCCCAGGGTCGCGGCGTGGATCCCGCTTCCCTCGTTGCTTCGCTGGACATCGTGCTGCGACCGTCGCGCTATCGCGACGCGGAGCTGGATTCTGCGAGATTCAACGGCACATTGTCGGGCGGTGTCCTCCTGGTCGACAGCCTCAACGCGCATCTCGATGGCGCGATCGCTGTCGCGAACGGCTCGCTGGGAATCACCGATTCCACAACTGGCGTGCTGCAACTCAGACTTTTTGTGGATTCGCTCTCGAAGCTGTCTCGCTGGATCCCGGGTGACAGTGTGAAATTCGCCCCGCGCCCTTCCCGAATTGCCGAAGCGTATCGCCGGGCCCGTGCGGACTCGGCGCGAATTGCGCGGGAGACCGAAATACAGCGGCTGATCGAGGGCTTGCCGCCGCCGCGCCTCAACGTCAAAGTGCCACCTGTTATTCCGGCCGATTCACTTGCGGGCAGCGCTCTGTTTGTGGGCCAGATCAGCGGCAATACGAAACGGCTCACAGCGCAGGGCGAGCTTGCTGCATCGCGGATTGTTGCGATGGGAATGACCGTGGATACGGTACATGCGACAGTCACAGCGACGATACTTCCGGGTGACTCGGTTGCGGTGAACGCGCAATTGCGCGCGTCAACTGCGACAGCAGCCGGATTCGAGATCGACACCGCTATTGCAACTATCGCGTGGTCCGGAAAGGGAGCGGCAGTCACGGCGGAAGTCCGGCAAGGAGCCGAGGAACGTTACGAGGCGCGCTTCGACTTTCTGCGATCGGGCGATTCCACCGTGGTGAATCTGGCTGAAGCGCGCTTCCATTTCGACTCGGCGACCACGTGGCAGACACTGCATCCGGCGCGGGTCGTTGTGTCCAGGGAAGCGATCACAGTTGATTCGCTCGATGTTCGCGTGGGCGGCACCGGTTCGATACATGCGAGCGGGCGGCTGGCGCGAAGCGGCGGGATTGGCAACATCGAGGTTGCCGCCTATGGAATAGAAGTCTCGCATCTTTTCGATGTGATGCAGAGTGACATGGACATCAGCGGCGTTTTCAGCGGCGGCCTGACATTCACCGGCAACCTGAACAACCCTGTGTTCAAGGGCGCGGCGGGGTTTGTCGACGGTGTGGTGGGCCTGAGACCGCTACCGGAGCTGCACGCAATTTTCAACTACGCCACCGGCACCCTCAAAACCGATGTGACTGCCTCGCGCAAGCTTGGCGAAGCCTTTGCCAAAGGCACGGCCGAAATACCACTGGACCTTGGCACAGTTCCGGGCGTTCGCGCTGTTGACCGTCCCATTCGCGCCGACTTCACGCTGGACAGTTTGCCGCTGGAGCTTGTCCCGGACGTCGTTCAGAATGTTTCGAACATGGCTGGCGACCTCCGTGGTGAAGTTCACATCGCGGGGACATTCAACAAGCCGGAGGTGAATGGTGACTTCACAATTGTCGATGGCGCCGCATATCTGAACACGATCGGAGTTCGCCTACAACACATCGCGGCACAAATAGACATGGAGGATGACACGGTCGTCATCAAAGATTTCACCGCCCAAAGTGGTGGCTTGGTACGACTCGAGGGTGGCATTGGATTGGCAAAACTGAATGAACCATCTTTTGATCTTCATCTGGTGGCCAATAACGCCTATATACTGAACGGTGAGCTGGGTCGTCTGCGGGCCTACATGGACGTGAACATGTACGGGCCTTTCCTCGGCGCATCTGTCGAGGGCTATGTGGGCATAAGGAGCGGCGTCGTCTATCTCCCTGACTACTCGACGAAGACAGTCCTCGCGCCAAACGATTCCCTCTTTCTCGTTGTACTGGACACCACGAACGAGCGTTCACGACTGATCTATCAGGAACCCAATCCGTTCATGGAGAACCTTGTCGTAAACATTGACCTTGGCGTCGATCGTGGTACGTGGGCACGATCTGCGGACGCAAACATTGAAATCTTCAGCGACGACATTCTGAAAATCGGATTGAAACGGGCGAATCGCTCTCTATCGCTGGACGGCGTGCTGAGTACCGAGCAGGGTCAGTACACGTTCCTCGGTAAGCGTTTCGAGATCAAGCGGGGATCTGCAACATTTGTCGGCACGGAGAATGAAATCAATCCGAACCTCCAGATCACCGGCGATCACGAGGTTCAGCTGCCGGGAACGGGGATAGTGAATATCAGCGTGGTCATTGGTGGTACAATGGCGCGGCCACGCATTTCGCTATCGAGCGACGCGCAGCCGCCTCTTTCCCAGTCGGATATGTTTTCGTACCTGGCCTTCGGGCACTCATCCGGTTCACTGCTGCAGATCGGAGCTTCCACGCTTGCGCCGGGCGGTGGATTACAGGGACTCGGCAGGGTTGCGGGACAGCAGTTGCCGGGTATTGCGCTCGGTGTTCTCATGGACGAGGTGGAACGCGCAGCCGAGGGATCGGGGATGCGCAGGCTGGGACTGGATTTCCTGAACATTGTTCCGGCGGAGACGTACACGGAAATCGTCACGGGAGATGTGTTCGGCTTTTTGCGACAGACCAGCTTTGAGGTGGGCCGTTACGTGACCAGACAGACCTATGTAGCCGGACAGCTGCGACTGTCGGCCACACCGGGAATTCGCGCGGTTCATCGCAGCCTCAATGGCTATCGATTGGAAATGTCATGGGAGCCACGCCAGGTTCTGCTCGAACCAACATTGAGCGAGCAGCGTTCGGTTACGAAGCGTTCCTTCGGATTGTTTCTTGTTCGGGAATGGAGATTCTAGGCTCGCGGATGCTCCGGATTGCGCGGACAGATCCGCTATCGTCCGATTTCGTCCCACAGAGTTGCTACGGCTCGCATTCCTTTTTCGAAGTTCTCTTCGCTCATCCATTCATCCGGGGCGTGAGCGTTTTCGCCCGGTAGACCAAAGCCCATCAATAGAACCGGTGCGCCGAGCACTCTCGCAAAATCGCCAACTACGGGAATGGAACCTCCTTCCCCGGTAATAACCGGATCCTTTCCGAATGCTGAGCGCAGGGCACGACGTGCGGCTTCGTACAGTGGGCCGTCTAGCTCCGCTTTCCACGGGCGGCCGCCATGCAGTTGAGTAACAGTTGCCGTGACGCCGCGCGGGGTGAACTTCGCCACATGCGCGCGCATCAGCGTTCCCGTTTCTTCGGGGGTTTGGTCGGGAACGAGCCTGCAGCTGACCTTCGCCATTGCCTTCGCTGGCAGTACCGTTTTGGCTCCTTCACCTGTGTAACCGGAGAGCAGTCCGTTTACTTCGCATGTTGGGCGCGTCCAGATCCGTTCCAGCGTGGTGTACCCCTTTTCTCCATGGAGCGCCGGCGCTCCGACCTCTTTGCGGAATTCGTCATCGCTGAATGGCAACGCGCGCATCTGATTGCGCACCTTGGCGTCCCATTCGCGCACGCTGTCGTAGAACCCCGCGATTGCGATGTGTCCGTTTTCGTCGAGAAACGAAGCTATGATCCGCGCGAGCGCAGTAGCTGGATTCATGACCGCCCCGCCGTACGATCCGGAGTGCAGGTCGCCCGATGGACCGGTAATGTCGATCTGGAAGTAGGCGAGTCCGCGCAGCGACGAGAGGATCGACGGCTGTCCCGGCGCGAACATGGCGGAGTCGGAGATGATAACTGCGTCGCACGCGAGTGATTTTGCGTGCTTCTCGACAAATGGTGAAAGGTTTTCGCTCCCCACCTCTTCCTCGCCTTCGGCGAGCATGACGATGTTGACTGGGAGTTTGCCGCGCGCGCTCAAGTGTGCTTCGAGCGCTTTGACATGCAGAAATAGCTGCCCCTTGTCATCAACCGATCCGCGCGAAAAGATCTTGCCATCGCGAACCGTCGGCTCGAATGGAGGGGAAGTCCACAGATCGAGTGGCTCGACTGGTTGCACGTCGTAGTGACCGTACACGAGCATCGTGGGCGCATTCGCACCCGCCTTGTCGTAGCGCGCGACAACGATAGGATGACCGGCCGTAGCATGAACGACAGTGTCCAGCCCGATTCTGCGCGTCGACGCGGCCAGCCACTCAGCAGCTTTCGCAGTATCAGCGTCATGCTCCGAGCGCGCGCTGACACTGGGAATACGCAGGAACTCGTAAAGTTCTTGGCGTATGCGTGCGGAATTTGAAGTGAAGAATTTTTCGAGATCGTTGCCGTTTGATGCCGACATCAGGTTTTCCTCCGTGGGCCTTAAGTATGCCGCAGCGGAGGCCGATGTGCGAAGGTGGGTCCCTACCGATCCATGAGCGGCTCGCCCTCTGCGGTACGACCTGGCAGCGGGTACTTCTGCAGGTATTGGAAATCATCATTGTCCAGACGCACGGCGTACACCACGTTTGCGCCGAACCCTGCCAGATGGGTGCGCGGTGGGAACACCAGTTTGTACGAGAGGCGGCCGGCTGCATCGATTACATCGAATGTGTCTGGTCCATTTGCGGCAGTGGTGCGTTGTACCCATAACATTCCATTGGGCGCGAATGAAACAGCAGACGGGAGAAAGGCCGGCAGAAAGGCTGGCCACTCGAGTGGCTCTTCCACGGGTCGAGTTGTAAAGGATGCCACTTGATTTCCCGCAGCATTTATTGAAATCGTGGCTAGCGGTCGAGCCTTCGAAGCTCTCCACTCTGCCTTGTGCTGTTCGGTGACGCGAATCCGAGACGTGGGAATCGGATTGGTTGTCCACCGCCGACCGTCAGTCTCGGTGAATGTGATACGGTATTCCTCGACGGCAGCCACTGCCACTCTCCCGTCGTTCGCGACCGCCCACTGGTCCCTCGACTCGAATGGTGGTCCGGCGAGACCAGCTCCTCCAGGTTGTGAGGCGAGGCCGGCGGGTGCGCGTCCACCAGCACGCGGCAAAAGCGGTGAAACGCCCAGCGGGCTCACGTAAGCGACATACTCCCGACGATTGGTTGCCCGATCGTAGCGCTCTACCGCAAGCGAATCGCCCATTCCCGCTCGCGTTTCGGAGTAGATGAAGCCGCGGCCATCGCCGCGACTGCGAATCGTGATACGAGCGACACCGGGCTCCTTGGAGGTCGTCGTGATAGAAGGACTAGGTGAACCGTCAGGGAGAACCAGAACCATGTCCCCACTGTTTGCCATGTCGTAGACGGCAGTGGTGTCGCGGCCGAGAGGTAGGATCATGACCGGCATCTGGTACTCACCGGGACCGTTGCCGTGTCCGCCGATCTGCTTTGCAGTGCGAGCTCGAAAATCAACAAGCTTCACGTACGTGTCGCGGAAATCATTCACTACAACGCGCCCATCGCTCAGCTCCCGCACTCCACGCACCTCGCTGAACGGCTGGGGAAACTCCGCAAGCGGCGCGGCCAGTGTGCGCACCGGTGTTTGCTGCGTCATCGTGCGAACCCCTGCGACCCCGGCAACAATTGTCACCCCCGATGCGACGACAAATATCGCTGCGCGACGGATACCGCGGCCAGTTGCGTGGCGCGCTGTCGAGTGGGCGCGCGCTACGTCCTCCGCGAAGCTGGGCCGCACGTCGATGTTGCTGCGTCGCGGTTCGGCAAGCGCGCTGTCCAGACGAGATTGAACACTCACATCGGATTCATGTCGCGAAGTCATTGGTCGATGAACTCCCTGTAGTGTTTCAATAGACTCTTGCGCAGGTGAACGCGGGCACGGTGAAGCAGCGCGTCGACTGCGTTGCTGCGGAGCCGCATGATGGCAGCGATTTCACTGCTGCCCAGCTCCTCGCTGCGATGCAGTGTGAACGCGATCCGCTGGCGCTGCGGCAACGCGGCGATTGCAGCGTCGATCGCCTTCTGCAACTCTGCATTTTCAAGGGCGCGGTCGGGGCGAATACGCTCCGCGCCCGCGACATTCTCCAGTCTTTTCCCATCGCGTGAGTGACCCCACAGGGATTGGATCCAGCTGCGTCGCTTGCGTGCGCGCAGCACATTGAGCGAGCGCCGCGAAGCGGAACGATACAACCACGCACGCCACTCGGCCTCGACCACTATCGCTGGCGCAATGCTCAGCGCTGCGAGGAAGACCTCCTGTGCGATATCATGAGCATCATCGATGTCGCGCACAAAGTGGTAACAGGTGCCGACAACGAGCTTCTGGTACTTTTTCACGAATTCCTGTACCTGCGCCTCATCGCTGGCGTCCCCCGGTGCATCTGCAACGTGCGTCTCGTTCGACAACTGTATGGGTGCTGGGAGTGAGATAGGACCAGGAGCCGGCCGGTTCATGTAAATAGAACACCGGTCACCTGGAAACCTTACGCGGACAGCAATTCCCGTCCATCCTTCACGCGAATGCCAAACAGACTCAGTACTGAAACGAGCCCGTACCTGCTCCAGCACGCGGACAACCCCGTGGAATGGTATCCGTGGGGCGCCGAAGCGCTCGAACGCGCCCGTGCAGAAGACAAGCCCATCCTCCTGAGCATCGGATACGCTGCCTGTCACTGGTGCCACGTAATGGCGCATGAGTCGTTCGAAGATCCCGATACCGCGCGGCTCATGAACGAGTCGTTCGTGAACATCAAAGTCGATCGCGAAGAGCGGCCGGACCTGGACAGCATCTACATGCAGGCCGTCCAGGCCATGACCGGACACGGCGGCTGGCCCATGACGATGTTTCTCACTCCTGAAGGTGTGCCATTCTACGGAGGCACTTACTTTCCGCCCGCGGATCGGCATGGGATTCCATCCTTTGCACGAATTCTGACAACTGTCGCGTCCGCGTATCGCGACCAGCGTGGACGCGTGGCGGAAACCGTTGATGCCATGCGGCGTCTCTACAGCGATGTCACCACGGCTTCAGGCCCATCCACCAAACCCGACGCGCGCACGCTCGAGATGGCGTTCAGAAATCTTTCGCGCCGATATGATGGCGCGTTCGGCGGATTTGATGCAGCTCCCAAATTCCCGCCAACAATGGCGCTGGAATTCCTGCTGCGCTACTGGCGCCGCACGGGGAATGCCGATGCACTGCGAATGGTGCATGAGACATTTACGCGGATGGCACGAGGCGGCATCTACGATCAACTCGCAGGTGGCTTTTCGCGCTACTCTGTTGATGCAAAGTGGATTGTGCCGCATTTCGAAAAAATGCTGTACGACAACGCGCTGCTCATCCGCCTCGGCGCGCGGCTCTGGCGGGCGACACACGATGACGAGGTACGACGGGTAACTGAGGCGACGATCGACTGGGCGCGCCGCGACCTTTGCTCACCGGAAGGAGGATTCTACTCATCCTGGGATGCTGACAGTGACGGTGAAGAAGGTCTCTATTATGTCTGGACTCCCGACGAGCTTGATGCGCTGCTGGGCAGCGACTCCGCTGTCATCAAGGAATACTTTGGTGGTTCTCCGGAGGGGAACTTCGAGGGGAAGACGATTCTCACGCGACCGGCTCCGGACGGGGTTGTAGCAGCGCGGGCCGGAGTTTCAGTGGAGGAGTTGGAGACGGTCGTCGCGCGAGCCCGCGCCAAACTGATGCAAGCACGTGAACTGCGGGTCCCGCCCGAACGTGACGACAAGATTATCGCATCGTGGAATGGCCTCATGGCAAGAGCACTTGCCGAGGCAGCTCAGGCATTCGACAATGACGAGTACGCGGCCATGAGTCTGCGATGCACATCATTTCTATTCACCAAGATGACGCGAGAAGAGAGCGCCACTGATGGAAGCCATCGCCTGCGCGCAATGCGAACGTACAATCGCGGCGAAGCGCGCATTGGCGGGTTCCTCGAAGATCATGCGTCGCTGGGGTTGGCTGCGATCAGCGCCTATGAACTGACGTTCGACGTTGCGTGGCTCGAGAGAGCTCGTGCGCTCGCGCGCAGTTGCAAGGAATTGTTTGGCGGCACAGGCGCAGAGGGAGCATTCGCAGGTTACTTCTACGACACTGCGACGGGAGAAGAAGTACTCGTAACGCGACCACGCGACGTTTCGGACAACGCCATTCCCTCAGGTACGTCACTCGCCGCTGAACTCCTGCTTCTCGTCGGCGAGTACTTTGGCGACGCGGCGGCCACAGAGATGGCCGAATCAGTCGTCGCGTCTCTCGGCGCAACAGTGACGCAATATCCAACGGCCTTCGGGAATATTCTGTGCGCCGCAGACACCTGCGTTCATGGCACCCTGCAGGTGGCGATCATCGGCGACACTGCCGAAGCGCGGCCAATGCGGCGAGCGCTCGCGGACATTTACATTCCCGCTCTGTTGCTCGCCGGCTCCAGAGAAGGAGACAGCAGCATTCCACTGCTTGCGGGAAAGACCGCTGTGAATAACATGGCAACTGCCTACGTGTGCCGCAGCTACCTCTGCGACGCACCCACGACTTCTCCTGAAAACATGCTGGAACGGATCGACGAAATGCTGCGATCGTCACAACAATCCTGACTATCCGCTATTCACTCTCCGCTATCAAGGACCGCGCTGCAGAATCGCGAGGATTACTCCGATCAGCACGACCATCTGGGTAGCCCATAGACCGAACATCCAGCGCATGAGATCCGACTTCGAATCAGCAATTGCCTTGTGCAGTTCGACCTTCATGCTCGCCATCTCAGCGCGGAGCGCGGCATCGACCGCAGCAATCTCGGCACGGAGGGCGGCATCGCCAGCGACAATTTCGGCTCGCAGGGTCGCGGCAAATTCCGTCAGGCGCTGCTCGAGTTTGGCATCGAACCTGGCGTAATTGAGCTCGTTCAGCTCACGCAGCTTTGTGCGGTACGTATCATCCACTTTGTTGAACCAGTCGACCAGTTCGTTGGCGATTTCGTCGCCAAACTAGTCGTAGAATTTGCGTGACAGCTTTGCCGTGACGGGCATGCGACCTCGTGTCGTTTACGTGTCCCGTCACTTTACAATATAGCGCGGCGTTAGCATCACCAATTTGCTGCACGCACAACCGAATAACCGCGGACTCTCGGTATGTAGCGTTGCCGCAGTAACTTGGCGAAGGCATAACGCCGAGGCGAGAGTTCTCGCTCTCTTGTTGGTATTACCAAATGACCCGTGCGGCAGGCTTGCGCGGTAACGCTGTTCTGTATGAGCTAGTACCACATAGATTCCCCGCGTGGCCACAATGTCCGAGGGAATCTCCTTTACGCGCGGTGTCTTCGCGGGCGCTCTGCACGAATCGCTGCTCTTTCCTTTCCCGCAGCAACTTGAGCGTCGCAACGCTGACGAAGCACGAACACTCACACGGCTCATCCGCGACCTTCACGAGATGAGTGTGACTCTCATCGATTCGGAGGCAATCGATGAAGCCGAGTCCATACCAGAGGAGGTCATTCGCGCTTTTGCCGCGGCAGGATTCCTGGGTCTCACGATTCCACGCAAATATGGGGGTCTGGAGCTCTCCTCCACGGCTTACGCGCGGTTCTTCGCGGAATTATCCGCCACCGACGCGTCGCTTGCAGTTCTCGTGGGAGTGCACTGCGGGCTGGGTTCCAAAGCGATCGTGCTTTACGGAACTGACGCACAGAAGGAGCGCTATCTCCCACCACTGGCGCGCGGAGAATATCTCGCGGCATATGCGCTCACCGAACCTGAGACGGGCTCGGATGCACAGAACATTGTGACTCGGGCGCGTCGCTCGTCGGACGGCAGCGAATGGATTCTCAACGGGCGCAAACTCTGGATTGGCAACGGCCATCGCGCCGGTGTGATCGCGACCTTCGCGCAGACAGAAACCATGCGACGCGGCGAAACGGTACTCAGGCCAAGCGCATTCCTGATTCGCCCCGACATGCCGGGTTTCTCGGTCGCTGGCACGGTGCGCAAGCTGGGTATTCGTGGATCCACGCAGGCCGCACTCGTCTACGACGATCTGCGTGTGCCGGCTGATCATCTGCTCGGAAGCGAGGGCAAGGGGTTCGCGGTCGCCGTTCATGTTCTGAATGGAGGCCGGCTCACCCTCGCCGCCGGATGCACCGGCGGCACGCGCAAGATCCTCACCGCAATGACGTCGTTCGCGGAAAGCCGCATTCAGTTCGGAAAGCCGATCGCCGACTTCGAGATCACGCAGCGCAAGCTGGCCCGCACCGCGTCCGACATCTATGCCGCCGATTCCATGCTCGGCGCGCTTGCCGGTCTCATGGATGGAGGCGTTGCCGACTTTGCTTTGGAGGCCGCGTGCGCCAAGACATTCACCAGCGACATGATATGGCGCGCCGCCGATGAAATGGTACAGGTGGCAGGCGGGCGCGGATTTGTAAAACCGTACCCGTATGAGAGGATGCTGCGCGATGCGCGCATCAATCGCATTTTTGAAGGCACCAATGAGGTGCTGCGACTTTTCATCGCGCTCAACGGCATTCAGGGTCCTGCCGAACGACTGAAGGAGGTAGGTTCGGCGCTACGCGAACCGCTGCGGCACCTCGGTCTTCTGGGCGGTTATGCCGCGACCAGAGTGCGCAGTGCCTTCGGCGCCACATCCACGCTCGATGTGGAATTGCATGAATCGCTGCACAAGCACGGGAAGTACCTCGAGAAGCATGTGCTTGAACTCAGTAGCGCCGCTGACAGAATGATCCGGCATCACGGGAAAGAAATCGTGAGCAAACAGATGGAGCTAGAGCGCCTGGCCGACATGGCCGTAGAATTGTTCGCGACCACGGCTGTTATTTCACGCACGCAAAGTCTGATTGAAGATCGCGGAGCGGACCAGTGCGAACGCGAGTTGCGTCTGTGCGACTTGGTTTGCGTTGAATCCGGCAAGCGCTTTCGTGCGGCGCGCGTTGCGCTGGGCACCGAGGAAGACGATCTGCGACGCGACGTCGCTGCCAGCGTGCGCGAGGCGGGTGGTTACTTTGTGCAGGACTCCATTATGGATTGAGATCGCGTGGGTCGCGGCTGGCGCGTCGCTCACCTCGCCCCCGCGCTCCGATCCAAAAAACGCGCTCAGGCTGGTGCGAAATCCAAAGACAGATTAAGCGCAGGAGCCGAATGAGTGATCGCGCCGATTGAAATCCAGTCCACACCAGTCTCGGCAACGGCCCGAACATTCGCGAGAGTAATTCCGCCGGATGCTTCGATGATCGCTCGGCCTTTTGCGATCTTTACGCTCGCATTCATGGAGCGCACTGCCATGTTGTCCAGCATTACGACATCCGCACCGGCATCAACCGCGGCCTGGACCTGCTCCGTTGACTCGCACTCGATCTCAATGCGCAAGCCTTCGGACTGTTTGCGCGCGCGCTCGATCGCTTTGGTTACATCGCCTTCGAGCGCCACAAGATGGTTGTCCTTGATGAGCACGGACTCGCCCAGGTCCATCCTGTGATTGACGCCGCCGCCGGCGCGCACGGCGTATTTCTCAAGCACGCGCCACCCCGGTGCGGTCTTGCGTGTGTCGAGAATCTTTGCGCCGGTGCCGTCGACTGCATCGACGAACTTCCGGGTCAGAGTTGCTATTCCGGAAAGCCGCTGCAGAAAGTTGAGCGCCACTCGTTCCGCGGAAAGCATTGAGCGGGCATGTCCGCTCAGAAAAAGGACCTTGGTATCGGCGCGCACCGTCATTCCATCGGGCACATCCACGCGCACCGTCATCTTCTGATCCATCACGCGAAAGGCCGAGACAGCGAGCGGTAGTCCTGCAATCACTCCACCCTCGCGTGAACGGGATACGAGTGCCCCTCGCGCGCGACGATTGCTCACCACCGTTGCAATCGTCGTCACGTCGTTGAATGCCTGGTCCTCTTCCAGTGCGGCGCGAACAAGTGCCTCCGTCTGGTCCGGCGTGAGCGGAAAGCCGAGCGGAGATGCTTCCACTATCACACGGCGTAGCGTGCCGGGCGTGAGGACCAGCGGCGAATTCGACCGCGCAGCCGGCTTCATTCGCCCGGATCCGCTGTCGCGCCGTTGCCCGAACGCACGGGAGCGGCGCCAATGGCCACCATCCTCTCGATCGACAACATGGCGCGCCGCGCCGTTTCCGCTGGCACGGTGATGTGATGCTGAAGTTTCTGCAGCGACTCCAGCACTCCTTCGAGACGTGTGACTTTCATATATGCACAAACCGCCTTGTCGTTCGCCGCAAAGAAGCGCTTGCGGGGATTCTCACGGCGTAACCTGTGCAAGATTCCTACCTCTGTAGCGACAATGAACTCGTCCCTGCTGGACTGCGCCGGCCGCCGAATCATCCCTTCTGTCGAAAGTATCTGGACCCCGGACGGGTCTACATCGCCAGCCGAGATTGCCTCGAGCAGCGGCGTCGTACAACCGCATTCCGGATGTATGAGGAACTCGGCGCCCGTATGCGCGGCACGCTGCAGCGCTATGTGCTCCGGATCAATGCCGGCGTGCACATGGCACTCTCCCATCCAGATGTGCATGTTCTCGCGCCCCGTGAGACGGCGAACATGGTGGCCGAGGTACATGTCGGGGAGAAAAAGAATCTCCGTATCGGCAGGAATGGAATTCACCACTTCAACGGCATTGCCGGAGGTGCAGCAGTAATCACTCTCCGCTTTTACGTCGGCCGACGTGTTGACGTACGAGACGACAACAGCGTCCGGGTATTCACTCTTCCACTGGCGCAGTTGCTCGGCATCGATTGTCGCGGCCAGTGAACAGCCCGCGGCCATGTCCGGGAGAAGGACCATCTTGTCCGGGGACAGAATCGCCGCTGTCTCCGCCATGAAGTGTACGCCGCAAAAAACAATGACCGCGGCGTCGGTGCTTGCGGCCTCCCGTGAAAGTCCCAGGGAGTCACCGACAAAATCGGCGACGTCCTGCACCTCGGGACGCTGGTAGTTGTGCGCCAGAATCACCGCGTCCCGTTCCTTCGCGAGAGCGCGGATGGACGTCTGTAGTTCGGTGAGTTCGGCGATTGCGGTCATGTAGATCAGGCAACAGGGATGGCGGTATACTTTCGTAGTATATGGCGCCCGAACAGGCGCGACAATCGCGCGGTCACGCGTAATCGGGCCCATCCGCCCAATCTCCCCTAATTAACTCAAGGTACCGGAGTGGGGTTCCCAGACAGAGTCGAGCAGGTCCACCAGCCGGCGGCACCGGTCAGCGCTGACCGGGCCGTCGCACTATGGCTGCTCGTCTGCGCTGCAATGGTGCTCCTGATAGTGGTGATCGGCGGTGTGACCCGGCTCACCGAGTCAGGGCTGTCGATCACCGAGTGGAAACCAGTTTCCGGAGTGGTGCCGCCTCTCACCGAGCAGCAGTGGAGCACTGAATTCTCGAAGTACCAGCAGACACCGGAGTATCAGCTGCTCAAGAGCGGGATGACGCTGGGTGAATTCAAAAAGATTTTTTTCTGGGAGTATCTGCACCGCCTGTGGGGACGGCTTGTGGGCATCGTGTTCGTCATTCCATTTGTGTTTTTCCTCGTGCGTGGGAGAATACAGCGAGCGCACGTTCCTCGACTGGCAGGCATTGCGGTGCTCATCGGACTACAGGGAGCGCTCGGCTGGTACATGGTGCAGAGCGGCCTGGCAGAGCGCACGGATGTGAGCCAGTACCGCCTGGCAGCGCATCTGTCGCTGGCGCTTGTGATCTACGCGCTGATGCTCTGGACAGGATTGTCGTTGCTATTGGCTCACAAACCGGGCGTTGAGAACAGCGCAGCGACTGCGCATGCTCATATTCGTGCAGCGACCGCGCGGGCTCGCGCCGTTCTGGTACTGGTTTCGATAACCATCGTATCGGGAGCGTTCGTGGCTGGACTTAACGCGGGGCGTATTTACAACACATTCCCGCTCATGAACAGCCGCGTCGTGCCGCCCGGGTATCTGGCGCAAGATCCTTGGTATCTGAATTTTTTCGAGAACCCGGTGGCGGTGCAGTTCAACCACCGGTTGCTGGCCATGCTCACATTGCTCGCGTCGATACACATTTGGGCGTGGGCACGTAAGCGCGAACTGCCGGCGGTTGCCCGGGTCGGGGTCGGCGCGATTGGGATTGTCGCGGCGCTGCAGGTTCTTTTGGGAATTGCCACCTTACTTGCTGCCGCGCCGATATCCCTGGCGGCGGCGCATCAGACGGGGGCGGTGCTGCTGTTGACGGCGGCGCTCTTTTCGCTGCGGGGGCTGACATCGGCGGGGATCAAATGATCAAATGATCAAAAGAACAATTGATCAGGCGATCGAGATCGCAAATCGCAATCGATTGATCGATTGATCACCTAATCCCTTTGATCACTTAATCTTTTGACCCGAGGAAGCACTATATTTCTCCCCTGCACAGAAGGGGAGTAGCTCCACGGGCCTTACGTCCGTGATGCTGAGCCGACAACACTGCGCCAACAAGGCGCCCGGTTCAGCGGGTCAACAAGACTGGGCGAGACCTTCGAACAGCTCGCGCGTACTCGCGCGACAGAACGGAGTCTCTCACTAGTGATGTTGTGGATCGGATTCACAGCCCTCGTAACTGTGCTGCTCGCCGTTGATCTCCTTGTTTTCAACAAGCAGGCGCACCGGATTGGCCTCAAGGAGGCCGGCGCATGGGCCATTACACTCTTTTTCATTTCACTCTGCTTCGCGGCCTTCCTCTGGTTCTACCTTTCTCCGCAGCAGGGCCTCGAATTCCTCACCGGCTACCTGATCGAGCAGACTTTGAGCATGGACAATGTCTTTGTCTTTGTGCTCATCCTGTCGTACTTCCGGGTCCCCGAGCAATTCCAGCATCGCGTTCTATACTGGGGAATACTGGGCGCGATAATCGGTCGCGGTGTCATGATCGCAACCGGCATGGCGCTGATCAACCGGTTTCATTGGATCATCTGGATCTTCGGCGGGTTTCTTCTGATCACCGGAATCCGGATGGGAACCAGTTCGGATATTTCCATTGAGCCCGACAAGAACCCGATGCTGAAGCTGGTGCGACGCTTCTATCGAGTAACGCCGACGTACCACGCGCAGAAGTTCTTCATTCGGGAGAAAAACGAGCAGACAGGCGTCATGCAGCGGGTTGCAACTCCCCTGCTGGTGGTTCTCACTGTAATCGGCACCACAGATCTCGTATTCGCTCTCGATTCCATCCCGGCCATCATAGCGATAACGCGCGATCCGTTCATCGTGTATTCATCCAACGTGCTCGCGGTGCTGGGAATGAGAGCGCTGTATTTCGTTCTGGCCGACTTCGTGCACCGCTTTCACTTCCTCAAGCTCGGCCTTTCGGTGGTGCTCTCCTTTGTGGGAGTCAAGATGCTGATCTCGGAGTGGTACCACATACCAATTGTCCTGTCGCTTGGCGTGGTTGTCGCGGTTCTGCTATTCGCTGTCGTAGCATCGCTCCTCTTTCCCAAGACGGCGGTCGCACACGATCCGGTTCCGGACAAGTTCGATTCGGTTACTTAGTCTGCGCACGTCTGCAACTTCTGATCACTGAGCACTGACCACTGCAAACTGAGGTCATCCGTCCTGGATTCCGGTCGGATGACCTCAGTGGGCAGTGCACAGTTTTCAGTGGTCAGAAGTGAGGCTAACTGCGTCGCGCGCCAGTGAAGTGAACGCTTTCCCCCATCACGACGTCTTATTGTCGCATGCACGCTCGGGACCCGGCGGCCAACGAAAAGAACAAGGATTCTCCGGACACCAGTGACCTGATCGGTCGCGCGGCAGCCGGTGAGAACGACGCATTCCGGGAACTGGTGCGCCGGTATCATGCCACTGTCTATCGCTGGGCGGCAGTGTCGCTCGGTGACAGGGACGAAGCCGAGGATGTCACGCAGCTCGTGCTCATCAAGGTGCATGCATCGCTCGGCAGCTATCGGGGCGGCGGGAAATTCACTACCTGGCTCTACCGGATTACCAGGAATGTGTTGTTCGAAGCGGTTCGGCGGCAACAGCGGCGCGGCACGTTGCTGGCGGGAGAGAACGAGACTAGTGCTGTCGCGGTGGATGGCGAGGATGGTGAAGACACGATTGACTCCAGACGGCTGTCTGCGCTTGTGCGTGACTATCTAGAGGCCTTGCCGCCGCGACAGCGCGAGGTTTTCATGCTTGCCGACCTCGACGGTTTTTCTCCCGCAGAGATCTCAGATTTGCTCGGCGTGGAGCAGGTGACAGTTCGTACGAACCTGCTCAAGGCGCGCAGGGCGATCAGAAGCAGAATGCTACGCGAACAGCCGAAATTGATGGAGGAATACAGATCATGAATTGCGATGAAGCACGCGAGGCACTTCTCGAGGCAGAGTTGCCGCTTGAGAATGACGATGGCAATTCGGCTCTCGCGATGCACTTGCGCGGTTGTGCGAATTGCGGCGCACTCGCTGCGGCACTTGAGAATCAGCTTGTCGCGGTACGCGCTGACTATGAAGAGTTGCAGCCACGCATGAGCACCGATGCGATTGCGTCCACAGTGATTGAGCGAGCTACCGTGCGTTTGCTGCGTCCGTTGTCATCGCGCGGCGTTGAACTGCGCGGTTCAATGGTTCAAGCGGGGCGCAAGCGCCGCGGAATTGTAGCGACCGCATTACTCGGTGCCGCGATCGCTGCGGCGATCACGATCCTTGTTTTGCACAACAATACAATCGACCGAAGAGACGCCGGCGATCCGCAACCTTCCGCGCAGAGAGTTCCCATCGAAGTGGAAGTTGCTGAGAACCAGAATGCAATCGTTTTTGAAACAAAGAATCCCAATATCACAGTTGTCTGGCTCTATTCAGGAGACTGATCATGGAATGCAGAGGATTTGTTGCGGCAGTCGTGTTCGGGTGCGTACTACAACTGCCTTTCGGGGAAGCGAGCGCGCAGGTGGTTACGAGCGTGGAGTCGCGCTATGTAGCCGCAGACTATTCCAGGTTGATCGCAGCGTCGCAGGCCGATCAAGGGCAGCTCATGCTGCGCTTCCAGCTCATCGAGGCGTCCTCGCGACCGGCAACGGCGACGCGCGACCCCGCAATTGCCAGCGTGGACACGGTCCTGCGGGACCTCTTTCGCTATTCATCATATCGGCTGATTTCCGAGGCGGCCATCGCGGCTACAGCAGACGGCGGCAATTCGAGTCTGATTCTGAACGGCGGCGGTGAGACTTATCAGTTGGACGTCTCTGTCATGTCGCCACCCATAAGCAGGGGTGGACGCGATGCCGCAATGGCGCCTCAGCCTCCTGCCATCCAGATGCGCGTAACGCTGAAGACAGTACCAGCGTTCTCCGATGCCATGAACCAGGGGGGCGGAGGACAGCAGGGTGGCCGGGCACAGGGCGCTGTGAAGATGGCGGGGGAACCTGAAAGACCTGTCGTAGCCGGCCCTACTCCCTCGCGAACCGTGCTGTTTACCACGGTGACGATTTCACCAGGGCGCACAGTTGTCCTGGGAAGCACGCAGCCAGGCGGTCCCGACCGCGCCCTGATTCTCGTGATGAAGCCAGAAGTCAGGAAGTATTAGCACGTACCAGTTCCGGGGGCTTCGGGATGGATTCCTGACGGCTATGGTTGGAAGAAATGAAGGTTTACCACAGAGGTCACGGAGGTCACAGAGGAATTCCTCTGTGACCTCCGTGACCTCTGTGGTTAACCCTTCATTTCTTCCAACTATCGCTTGGAGAATCGAGCGCTATCCGCTATCAGCTTCGACTACCTGGTCGCTGCGCAAAATACCAGTCGAGAAAGCGCTCCAGTCCCTCGCGCAACGAAACGCGGGGTGTGAATCCCAGCGCGCGGCGTGCTTTGCCGACATCAGCCCAGCTGTCCAGCAGATCACCGGCAGGACGTGCCACCGTTTCCACTGAAGCGCGCATCGCAGTGATCGATTCCAGCGCGTGCACAAGTTCGATCATGGAACTCGACTCACCGCTCCCCACGTTGAAGACCTCTGAAGGAGTTGCGCCAAACGACATCGCCAGTCGAAGCGCCTGCACTGCATCTCCCACGTAGGTGAAGTCGCGCCTCCCTTGCGGGTCGCCAGGTATGCGCAGCAGCCGGCCCGCTACGAGTGCATCGCAAAGCATCGTCACCAGTGAACCCGGTTGTTCGCGAGGACCATACACGTTGAAGAGCCGCACCGAAACGAACTGCAACCCATACTGACTGCTGTAGCAGTGGCCCAGCTGTTCGGACGCCAGCTTGGCGCCGTCGAGTGGATTCACAGGCATGGGAATGGTGTTTTCAGTCCACGGCAAACCATGTGCGACGCCGTACACTCCGCCACATGATGACAGGATGAACTGACGGATCCGCCGTGTTCTGCAGAGTTCCAGGAGATTGAGCGTTCCCTGGAAATTGATTGCGGCTGCTTCGAGAGGATGCAGTACGCCGGCAGCACTGCCAGTGCCCGCCGCCATGTGCACCACAATCTGGATGTCATCCGGAAAGCGTCCGCTCAGCTCATCCAGCTTGCGCACGTCTGCTTCAATGAGCCTGTAGGATGGCGAGCGTATGTGCGCCGCAATGTTTTCCCTCTTGAGCCTGGGATCGTAGCCGGTGTCAAAGTTGTCCAGACCGACAACGTTCCAGCCTTCGGAGAGCAGGAGGTCGACGAGATGACTTCCTATGAAACCAGCCGCCCCGGTAACAAGGACGGTAGCCGTTCGGCGCATGGTTCCCTGCTTGTGTTCTTTCGGCATCTTGAGTGCCTGGAGTATCGGCGGAGTGCGTCAGCGAGGCGTCAGCGACTCGACTGGAGCGGGGACAGGTCGGGCGTGTACGGTTGTTGGTACACGCCCGACCTGTCCCCTCGGTCCTGCGTATTTTTCTGGCGCATGCCATCCCCTCAAAGCGCACGCGCCTTCGCGCCTGCATCGGTCTCCAACATGGGACCCGGTTTCGACATCCTCGGCTGCGCCGTCGACGGCGCAGTGGACAGTGTGCTGGCAATCAGCACGAATACGGGGCGCGTGGTCGTCGCCGACCCTGGACATCCTGACCTGCCGACAGATGCGAAACTGCACTCGTCCGCCATCGCCGCGAGTGAGGTGCTGCGCCGCGCCGGAAAAAGTGGCATTGGTGTCGAGTTGCGTGTGAAGAAGGGCATTCCCCTCTCCGGAGGACAGGGTGGCAGCGCAGCGTCCGCGGTTGCGGGCGCCGTAGCGGTGAACGCATTGATCGGACAACCACTCAGTGAGCAGGCGCTATTCGAAGCCTGCCTTGCCGCGGAAGAAACGGTCGCTGGCCGCCATGCCGATAATCTCGCCGCGTCGCTGCTCGGCGGCATCGTCCTGGTGCGGAGCATTGAGCCGCTCGATGTCATTCGGCTTCCCGTGCCCGGCGAGCTACGAGTCGTGCTCGTGCATCCTGATCAACGGATGAATACGCGCGAAGCTCGCGCGATCGTGCCAAAGAGTTTTCCAACCGAGACTCTGGTGTATCAGGCCGCGCAGGTTGCCGCACTCGTGGCCGGCCTCACGCTCAATGATTATGAAATGATCGCGCGAGCGATGAGCGACCGCGTAGCGGAACCTTATCGCGCTCCGCTGCTGCCCGGATTCACTGCGGCGAAGGCAGCAGCACTGGAGAGTGGAGCCCTGGGCGCGTCAATCTCCGGAAGCGGCCCTACGTCCTTCGCGCTGGTCCGGGGCGATGCCCTCGCGCAACGGGTGGCAGCGGCGATGTCGCTCGCCTACAGGTCACACGGTATCGAATGCGATTCGCGCGTGTCGAGGATCCGCCCAGGGGCGTATTTGGAGGATCCTGTCACGGCGTGACTGCGTTTTTCTTTTTCTGCAACGAGTGATAGATGAACAGCAGTACCATCATGGTCGCTCCCACAGAGATTCCCGAGTCGGCGATGTTGAAAGTCCAGAAGCGGTGAACACCGATTCCGACATCGATGAAGTCGACCACGCCACCTGTCCAGCGCAGGCGGTCCACCACATTGCCCAGCGCGCCACCAACGATCAGACCGAGTGCGATCGCCTGCCAGCGATCGTTCGGCTGAGTCTCGCGGTACATGCTCCATAGTGTGAGCACGATGACCGCGGTGAGGCCCACATAAATCCAGCGCGATCCGCCGAGCACACTCATGCCAAAGGCGGCGTTGGTGTTGTAGGAGAGCGTCAGGCGGAAGAAATCGCCGAGGACCTCCTTGGGCTGGTGGATCAGCAGGTGGGTTTGTGCGAGATGCTTGGTGATGACGTCGAGAACGATTACCGTGATGGCGATCGGGAAGAACAGGCGGGATTTAGTAGTCAAGTTGGAGATTGGAAATTGGATATTGGATAACTAATTGGCGAATGGGAAATGAAAACTGAAATTGGAGACTTGCAATTGGAGCATGGAGCCAACGATCAGAAAGTACCCTGGTTGCGTTCAATCACCAATTAACCGCCAATTGCCCGCTCACAATTTCCATTCCCATTTTCCATTCGCCATTGCGCTATCCAATATCCAATTTCCAATCTCCATCGTTACCACTCGATGTGCTTTCCCTTCCATCGTCGCGTCTGTTTCGGAAAGTCGCTGCGGAAATGGCCTCCCCTCGATTCACGCCGCATAAGCGCTGCTTCGGCAATGAGCTGCGCCGTCTGCGCCATGTTTATCTCTTCCGTTGCGCCGGCGGGGAGTCTCTTGAGGATTTCCTTGATCACAACAATGCACTCGCGAAGACCACGCGCTGTTCGGCTGATGCCTGCGCGCTCCCACATCACCTGACGGATCCGGTCGGCAACCACCTGAGCAGCGCCGCGGTCGCGCAGCACTGGCACTGACCAGCGTGCCGTTTTCGGCTCCTTCTCGAGAGCGGGTGTCGGAGCCACATCGCGAGCAACCCGCTCTGCGAAAACCAATCCTTCGAGCAGAGAGTTGGACGCCAGCCGGTTGGCTCCGTGAACACCGGTGCGCGACACCTCGCCACAGGCGTACAACCTCTGCAGCGATGAACGTCCCGCGAGATCGGTGACAATTCCACCCATCATGTAGTGTGCCGCCGGTGTCACCGGAATAAGATCACTCGCAGGGTCGATTCCGCGCGCGCTGCAAACAGCATGAATCCCGGGAAACCTGGTGGCGAAGTTTTCGATCGAGCGCGCGTCGAGCGCCACCGACCCGGTCGACTTCTGCTCCCTGAAAATTTCGCGCGCCACCACGTCGCGCGGCGCGAGTTCGGCCCGTTTGTGTTTCTTCTTCATGAAGCGCTCGCCCCTGCCGTTCAGGAGCGTCGCACCTTCACCGCGCACGGCTTCGGAAATCAGAGAGAGTGGATTCTCGGGCGTGTCCAGCGCCGTGGGATGAAACTGCACGAACTCCATATCAGCCAGCTTCACGCCAGCGCGGTGCGCAATCGCAAACCCGTCGCCCGTTGCCACGGGCGGATTGGTTGTGTAACGGAAGATCTGGCCACATCCGCCCGTAGCCAGCACAGTTGCATCGGCAATTATCTCTACCGGTTTGCCCGCGATCGATGCGCGCACTCCGCAACAATGCCCGTCCTCAACGATGAGATCGAGCACGCGTGCGCGCTCCAGAACCTCAACACTGCTGGCCGCGTGAACGCGCGCAATGAGCGTCCGCGCAACCTCGGCGCCCGTCTGGTCGCCGTGAGCATGAACTATTCTCCTGCGCGAGTGGGCTGCTTCGCGCCCCAGCTGAAAGCTGCCGCCGGGCTCGAGATCGAAATGTGCGCCTGCAGTATAGAGTTCGCGCACGCGCGCCGGACCTTCCTGAACGAGCACAGCGACCGCTTCGGCATCGCAGAGCGCAGCACCAGCGGCGAGCGTATCCTGGCGATGCAATTCGGGAGAATCTCCCGCGCCAAGGGCCGCAGCGATTCCTCCCTGCGCATACGCCGTTGCACTGTCGAAGAGCGATCGCTTCGTCATGAGCGTCACCGCGCCCGACTCGGATGCGCGCCACGCCGTGTGCAGTCCGGCAACGCCGCTTCCTATCACCAGAAACCGCGTTCGTCTCCGTTCAGGCATGTTGATTCAAAGGTCGAGGTCGTTCAATCCTGGGTGGGAGCTTGTCCATTCGGCGGCTGCGAAGCAAGATATGGTATGAAACCGATTGCCGGTGGGCCACTTTCCTGTCATTCCGGCGAAAGCCGGAATCCATGTTAGGGGAAAAATGGATTCCGGCTTTCGCCGGAATGACGAGATTGAGCTGCGGTTCGATTGCTGTCGCATCCATGAGGTCGCTGCTAACCATAGTCTGCCTCTGCACTGGGCTTGTGCCACGATTGCAGGCACAGTGGACTGTGCAGCAGAGCGGCACGCGCGAGTCGCTGCGCGGACTCAGCGTCGTGAGCGAGCGCGTCGTATGGGCCAGTGGCAACCGCGGCACTTTCGTTCGCACCATTGATGCCGGGACGACATGGCAGGCCGACACGATTGCCGGCGCGGCCGCGCTTGATTTTCGCGACATACAGGCTTTCAGCGCCGACACGGCAATCGTGCTCAGCTCCGGTGCCGACGCTCGGGTGTATCGCACAACCGATGGCGGCCGAACATGGACACTGCGCTATTCCAACCGCACACCCGGCGTCTTCTTCGACGGAATGGCGTTCTGGGATGCGCGCAATGGCATTGCCTTCAGCGATCCCGTGAATGGCCGCTTTCTGGTGATTGCCACATCCGATGGGGGACTCACCTGGCGGGAGATCGCTGGTGATGCGTTACCTCTGCCGCTTCAGGGTGAGGCGGGCTACGCGGCGAGCGGCACTGGTATCGCTGTTGCGGGACGTTCACACGGCTGGATCGGGACCGGAGGCGGAGCGCGCACGAGAGCGCTTCTCACCAATGACAGAGGAACAAGTTGGCGCGCCGCTGATGTTCCCATGCTCACCGGGGTCGATGCATCGGGGATTTATTCGCTGGTATTTACCGACAGTTTGCACGGCATTGCGGTTGGAGGGACCTACACGAAGCCGACGTCAACCGCGGGCAACGCGGCATTTACTGTCGACGGCGGCAAGACATGGACAGCCGTTGAAGCACAACCGCCTCGTGGTTTTCGCTCAGTGGTTGCAATGGTTCCCGGTACACCAGCTCCCACTCTCATCGCCGGCGGCAACAGCGGTACAGACTATTCTGTTGACGGAGGCCGCACGTGGAGCGCGCTCAGCGATGACAATGTGAACGCAATAGCGTTTGCATCAGCAGCAGCAGGATGGGCGGTTGGTGATCGCGGACGGATTGCAAAGTTTACGGGGACAGTGCCGATAGTTCGCCGATAGTCCACTCTGCCGTCATGGGTTACCTGGCCAAATTCCGGTTCACATACTCCGGCTCATCGGTCACCTCGCGCACCACATATGGCCTGAGCCAGCGCGGGATACGCGGAGGGAACCCTACGTCATCGAGCTCGACCTCGGCCAGAACCAAATCTCTGTCGGCGAACACATCGATCTCCCAATCCAGGCCCGAGTCGCGCACTACATAGCGGCGCTTTGAGATGCGTTTCCCCTCCGTGAGGGGCCACATGATTTCGAAAATGGCCCGCGTGGTACGCTCCTCCAGCTCGATGCGGCGAACGCCGGCACCCAGCTTGACCGTGCGAAAATATTTGCTGCGCCCGCCCGAGTGCGCGCGCCGCAGTCGTTCCGCGAACTTTTCGCCGGGCAGCCATCCCTGTTCGATCTCAATGAAGCGCGCGTTTTTTGCGCGCTTGGGGAGCGCCTTCAGAAGGAACTTGTGCTCGATCTCGACGTTCTTGTCCGCAAGAGCGCCCATCGTTGTCACAGTTCGTGCGAAGTCCCTGGCGCGAGCGAAAAAAGACTTGCTCGCTTTGCGAGACCACCTGGAACGCATACGGTGATACGCGCGTGATTCATCGCTGTGCAGCTGAGCCGCAACAGCCGCCAACCCTTCCCGAAGGCCAGGGTCGGCAACGACAGTGGACTCGGCGTCGAGGAACAACTCGATCTGGGAACGGAAGAGGTTCGCATCGCGCATCTCACCCACATCGTCCTGCAGGTGTTTCAGCTTCTCCACAAGCTTCGTTGCATCGGGCTCGGCTTCGGCCAGGGGCTCCAGCACGTAGCGGAGACGCTTGCCGGCAATGCGTGACCTGTGCGCCCGATCATGATCGGCAATGGAATTCACTCTGCGGAGCAACTTGTCGAGTTCCTTCGTTGCATCGCTCAGCGTGGCACCCACCACCACCGCAAATGCTGTCAAATCGCGAGCTGTTTTCCTTTTTTCTTCGCGAGCCAGTGCGCTCGCAAGCGCATCACGCACTTGGGGGAAACCGCCGAGCGCCTGACGCACTCCTCCAGGATTTGCGACGTTCCTTCTCGACGTGAACACTTCAGTCAACCAGAGATGCGCCTGCTGCTCCCGCGGATCATCAGGTTGCCGGGCAGCAAGCCAGTGCAGATACACCTCAATGTCCCGGCTCTCACCACTGATATCGGCGATATCACGCAGTGCCTCGCGCGTGGATTTGGAGATGACTTTGCGAAGTTGGGGACGGTAGAAACGAGTCGTAGTCCGCAGCCGGCGCCACGCAACCCGAAAATCGTGCAGCGCAGTCTCCTCAGCACTAGCATCAGCAGTACTAGCATCAGCACCACGCGCACTCGCACCGTCCATTCGCCCATACGCGCCGTTCGCCTCCGCAATGAAGCGGGCAACAAGCAACCGCGCGGCAACCGATGCCGGCAGCAGGAGAATGTTGCGCCCGGGAAGTGGCGGGTCTGTCGTTTCGTCGATGCTCATACTGGTTGTGCGCCTAAGGTAACGCCTGCCTTTACCTTCGACGAGGTTGGCCTCGCTTCTGATCACTGTTCACTGAGCACTGCCAACTGATGTCATCCGTCCTGGGATCCCGGTCGGATGACATCAGTTGGCAGTGAACAGTGCTCAGTGATCAGAAGTTGCAGACCTGCGCATTACACCCACACAAGCCGCAGCCCCCAACTCAGCTCACTAGATTCGACACCGATATGGCTCAGACAGAGGGAGCTCGCGCGAGCTCGGCATATGGCGGCGTGGGAAAGTTGATCGTTCTCATGATCACCGCCTTCGTCGATATGGTAGGACTCCTGATGGTCCTGCCAATCCTTCCCTTCTACACTGTCGAACTCGGCGGATCAGGCCTTGTAGTCGGGCTCCTGGTTTCGTCATTCTCAGTCGCGCAACTGATCAGTGCTCCCATGTGGGGACGGTTTTCTGACCGATACGGGCGCCGGCCTGCACTACTTATCGGCCTGGGTGCCGCGTCGCTCGCCTACATCGTCTTCGCGTTCTCCACCTCTCTCTTGATGTTGTTCATCTCGCGACTCGTGCAAGGCGCGGGAGGCGGAACCGTCGGAGTAATTCAGGCCTACGTTGCTGACGCGACCAAACCAGAGAACCGGGCACGCAGTCTCGGATGGTTGTCGGCCGCAACAAATCTCGGCGTAACCATCGGGCCGGCGCTCGGTGCACTGTCGATGGGCCTGGGACGGCCCGCGCCCGGCCTGTTCGCCGCGGGCCTCTGCATTCTCAACATGGCTTTCGCGTGGCGTTTTCTTCGAGAGTCGCACGATCTCACCGTCACGCCGCATCCATCGGCGCGAATCACCACGTCGCGTGACGCGGTCATGCGCGTGATCGAACATCCTGGTGAGCCCGCGCCTCGACTCATCTGGATCTACGCGATAGGTATGGGCGCGTTCACCGGGATGACGGCGATACTCGCTCTCTTTCTCAATCTTCGCTTCGCCGTCGATGAGCGCAGCATCGGATACTTCTTCATGTACATCGGCGCCATTTCCGTCATTACCCGGGCGTTAATACTGGGCTGGGCCGTGGACAGATTCGGAGAACCGCGGCTTTCAAGGCTGGGACAGGGTCTGCTGGCGCTGGGGCTGCTCACACTTCCCTTCACCACCAACTACTGGCAGCTTGCCATTTCGGTGGCGATGGTTCCGCTGGGCACCGCATTCACATTTCCCTGCGTGTCGGCAATGTTGTCGCGGGTGATCGCCAATCACGAGCGCGGCCTGTATATGGGCGTGCAACAAACCTTTGGTGGTGTCGCGCGAGTGATAGCACCAGTGTGGGCTGGCTACGCGTACGACCACCTTGGTGTCGCAGTGCCATTCCTGACATCAGCTGTGCTTGTCGTTGGAACGCTGTTCATGGGATTCGGCCTCGAGGGTTACCTCAAACCGAAATCAGAGACGTTGAAGGGGACAGTTTGATGAAACGTCACGTGCGCATATTGGGTGTACCGATGGATCTAGGTGCCAGTCGTCGCGGCGTGGACATGGGGCCGTCGGCGCTACGGCTCGCCCGACTCAGCGATGCGCTGCAGAAACTGGGACACATGGTTGTTGACGCCGGCAACCTTACTGTGCCCGACCGCGAGTGGCTCGAAACAGGAAGCAGCGACTACATCGCAGCAATAGCGCAGGTTTGCGCGGAGCTGGCGTCGGAGACCGCGGCGGCAGTGCGAGATGGCACAACACCACTGGTACTCGGCGGCGATCATTCCCTGGCTGCTGGTTCCGTTGCAGGAGTCGCGACGGCGCTGGCGGAGAGCGGCAAGTCGCTCGGTCTGATCTGGATTGACGCGCACAGCGACATCAACACGCCCGAGACAAGTCTCACTGGCAACGTTCATGGCATGCCCGTTGCGCACTTGCTGGGAATGGGTGATCCGAGACTGTCACGAATTTCATCGCGGAATCCCGCGATCAGCGCGGAGCATCTCGTCTACATAGGACTGCGCAACCTGGACGAAGCCGAGAAGGAGATTGTGAAATCGAAAGGGCTGCACGCGTTCACGATGCGCGATATCGACGAACGCGGCCTGCGGGCCGTTGTAGCGGACGCTATCGACATCGCAATGAGAGGCACCGGGGGTTTTCATGTTTCCTGTGATGCCGACTGGGTTGATCCCAGCTATGCTCCCGGTGTCGGCACACCGGTACGTGGGGGAGCGACCCTGCGCGAGGCGCATCTCGCGATGGAGATGATTCATGATTCGGGAGCGATGCTTGGGATGGATCTGGTCGAGATCAACCCGACGCTCGACAATCACAATCGCACGGCGGAGCTGTCGGTGGCGCTGATCGCCAGCGCATTCGGACGGCGCATTCTGTGAGCACCGTCAGGTTCATCGAGCTGGAGGCGCAGTGGGGAGCGCACAACTACCAGCCGCTGGATCTAGTCATCGCAAGTGCCCAGGGCGCGTGGGTTACCGACATCGACGGTCGCCGCTATCTCGACTGCCTGGCCGCGTACTCCGCGGTGAGTCAGGGACATTGTCATCCGCGCATTCTGGCGACACTGACGGAACAGGCAGCGCGCGTTACGCTGACGTCGCGTGCGTTCCGCAACGATCAGCTTCCTCTCTTCTGCAAGGAACTGGCTGAACTGTGCGGGATGGAAATGGTGCTGCCGATGAACACAGGGTCCGAAGCCGTCGAGACAGCCATCAAGTGCGCGCGCCGCTGGGGCTACCGCCACAAGAGAATTCCGCAGGACGCGGCGCAAATCATTGTGTTCGCGAACAATTTTCACGGCCGCAGTACCACTGTTGTCGGATTTTCGTCGGAACCGTCATATCGTGATGGATTTGGTCCTTTCACTCCCGGGTTTATCATTGTGCCGTTCGGCGACATCGACGCAGTGCGGGCCGCAATGTCGCCAAATACCTGCGCAGTGTTGCTTGAGCCAATTCAGTGCGAAGCAGGTGTGCTGATTCCACCAGACGGTTTCCTGCGCGAACTGTCTGCGCTGTGCCGTGAACAACAGGTGCTGCTCATTGCCGATGAAATACAGACCGGGCTTGGTCGCACGGGCAAGTTGTTCGCCTGCGATCACGAGGGGGTGAAGCCCGATATGTACGTTCTGGGGAAGGCTCTTTCCGGCGGATTCTATCCGGTGTCAGCGGTTGTTTCGCGCGGCGATGTACTGGGTGTGTTCACACCGGGCTCGCATGGCAGCACGTTTGGGGGAAACCCACTCGGATGCGCGGTGGCGCGAACTGCGTTGCGTGTGTTGCAGGACGAGAAACTTGTCGAGCGTGCGGCGGAACTTGGCGAGTGGTTTCTCGGCGAGCTCAAGTCTCTTTCTCATCCCGACATCGTCGCGGTGCGCGGCCGCGGGATGATCACCGCGATCGAATTGCGAGTGCGGGCGAGGCCCTATTGCGAGGCGCTGAAAGAGAGGGGTATACTGTGCAAGGAGACGCACGACTTTGTCATCCGTCTTGCGCCGCCGCTGGTTGTCAGTCGAGAAGACCTGGAATGGGCTGTAGAGCAGCTACGTATGACCTTTCGGTAGCGCCGAGTTGGAGATTGGATAATTTGGGGACAGTCCGGGCGTGCACTTTGGGGACAAGACAAGGCTGCAAGTAGTCGAGGTAGTGAGTCCCCCAAAGTGCACGTCCGGGCTGTCCCCAAATTATCCAATCTCCAACTGAGCTCTCAGCAGCGAGCGCTAAGATCGCGCTGTTCGAGCGGCAGCACTGCCAGCCGCAACGGCCGGTTCGCAACCGCCACCATGATGTCATACACAAACCGCCCCACCCGGGCGCTATGATCGTAATCGATGTACTGAGGCTCATCAGTCGCCATGTGATAGTCGATCCCATAGCCCGTTGAGAAATACGTCACCGGAATCGCAAATCGGAAATAGCTCACCTGGTCGCTGCGGCAAAATCTATTGAGCGCGTTGGTGCGATCCCAGGAGTAGTCGATCGCCATCGTCTCACTGCGCACCGCGTTCAGCGAATCGATAACGTCACCGAACTCGCTCGAGAGGCGACGGGCGCCCAGCATCTGCACCTGCGACGGTCCACCGAACTTCACATCGGTCACACCACCATTGCCGACCATGTCCATGTTGTGCGCGGCCACAATGGAATCACGGGGAATAGTTGGGTGGTTGGTGAAGTACTGAGAGCCGAGCAGCCCATTTTCCTCCGCGGCATGCGAAATGAAAATGATGGATCGCTTCGGTGCCCCTTCCATCGCAAAGCGTTCGGCAATCTCGAGAAGGAGCGCGGTGCCGGATCCATCATCGTCCGCCCCGTTCATCACAGTGTCGCGACGCGGCGGTCGTATGAATCGGGCGTACGCGATCAGAGAATCGATGCGACGTTGCTCCGCGGCCGTCGGCGTTCTTTGGGGATCGTTGGCACCCTGCGGTTTGATCACGCGGTTGAAGGCGCGCAATGAATCGTGATCCAGCGGTGGGCCTGTGCGCATGCCGACGTGATCATTGTGCGCCCCGACGAGAACGTATTGTCCGCGCAACGCGGGATCAGAGCCGGGCAGGACAGCGATGATATTGCGCGCCGGGAATTCGGGGCTCTGGTACTCGTAAGTCCACCGACCACTCACATTCTTCCCGACCGTTCCGATTGCAAGCTGATCCAGCGGACGGTCAAACAGACCAGCCGCGACCCCAGCCTTGATGTTGGCGCCTGCAGTGGTGGAAGTGGTGAACGGCATCAGGGCACGTCTGGCACCGAAGGCAGAGGCCAGCGAATCAACAACCTGAAAAACGGCAGCTGCACCGGCGGTCTGCGCCCTGAGGTCACGCGGAGGGGCATTGCCGCCACCTCCACGTCCACCGCCGCGACCACCTCCTCCGCCGCCCCGTCCCCCTCCAGCACCGCCAGCCGCACTGGGATCCGGGGCCACCGGAAGTGCGGGGAGGAATACCACAACATTGCCGCGCACCGCACTAGGATCGAGGATCCTGGCGGTGTCGCCCAGACGTCCACCGAATACAGCTCGCACATTCTGTCCGGCAAAGTTTCCGCTGATTGCAGAGGCTGCATCGGGACGCATGGGGGTCCAGTCAACTCCGGGCCGCAGCGGAGCGCCCTCAACCATCAACTGCACCTTTAGGCTGTCGAAGACGAGCTGCCCGAATTGGATCTCCTGGAAATAGGTGCCATTCTCACCGGCCGGCCTGAGACCGAGTCGCTTGAACTCAGCAGCGACATATTCGGCCGCTTTGAAATTGCCCTGGGTCGCGGCGGCGCGGCCCTTCATGGAATCATCGGAAATCTGATAGAGCCGAGTCCGGAGATCGTTGGGGGAAATCGCCTGCTCGGTCGGGCGCGGTGTCCAGGTGCGCACTCCCTCGTCGGGCCATACCGTTCCCGGCAGCCTCGTGGTCGCTGCTACGGGAGAGGTCGCCTGTGGTGCTGAAGCGACCGTTTGTGGCGCTGGCGGGGTAGGAGTAGTCCGCACGGTAGCTGCTCCGCCGGCACAGGCGGTTATGAGAACTGCGAGGGCGATGGACTTTCGGGACACGGCGGAATTCCTCTCGATTTGGGCCATATGAAATAAACGGATCAGAGCCGCCAAGCGATGGCCAGCAGTCTGGGCGAGGAGCCCGTATTTGACCATAGGGCACTGGCGCTCTTACATTGAGTAGTTGCCTGCCTCACCATGCGAGGTTGGCGTTCATCCGCTCTGACATTGGAGGTCGGCATGCGGCGTGTATCCCTGGCTGGCATTGTGTTGCCAGTTCTTACTTTCGGAATGTTGGTCGCAGTTGCGCCAGCGTTCGCACAGAATCCGACACCACCTGTACAGGCACAGGCGACGCCGCCGGCGCAACCGGTGATGCCGCGCGCAGACATAATCGCGTTCGCCAGGATCCAGATCAAGATCGATAGCGTGCGCGATTCACTGCAGTACGAGTATCCGCAGGTCGGTAACAAGAAGCCTGAATCACAGGCGTCGATACAAGAGAGAATGCGCAAGGACGTCGATGAGATTCTTCATCACAACGGACTGACGCCGGCTGACTATCAGCGCAAGGTGTACTTGGTCAGCAGCGACAACGCTTCGCGCAAGATTTACGACTCCGTGATCGTCGCGCTCACCGGCCTTGCTCTTCCGGGTGCGGTGCGAGCGGATGCTGGTGGCGGTCGAGGTGGACGAGGAGCCGTTGCGCCGGTGCCCGTTCCAGCTGGCCCAGTTGGTACTCACATCGGCCACGTGATGAATTCGTTCAGCGACACGCCGGGAATGGCGGGGTTACTGCGAGTTGCAGCCGCTGAAGCGGGTGTCGCAATTCAGCATGCCGGGTTGGGAGCGAGAACTCCCGACGATCTCGCCATGATGAAGACGCACGCTGGACATGTCCTTCATGCTCTGGATCCCACCACGGTTACACTGACGGCTCCAGGTCAGGGCTACGGCGTCAAGAAGGCAGCAACCGGCGTTGCCGCGCACATTGAGCTTGCGGCTGGTGTTGATGGTGCCTCCGCGAATGTAAAGACCCACGCAGCACACGTCGCAACCTCTGCAAGAAACACCGTGAAGAAGGTGGATCAGATAGTTGCGCTTGCGAAGCAGCTTCAGGAAGCCACCACAGCCGCGCAGGCTTCGGTTCTGTTCAATCAGATTGTTCCTCTGACTCAGCAGCTCATGGCTGGCGTCGATGCCAATGGCGACGGACGTATCACCTGGGAAGAGAACGAAGGCGGATTGCAGCAGGCCGAGGATCATGTAACGCTGCTTCTTCGAGGTGAGGGCAGCGGCCGCTAGTTAGCAGAACATGGGTTCCGGCTTTCGCCGGAATGACAACACGTAGCAAAGCAAAAAGCGCCAGGCCTGAATAAGGCCTGGCGCTTTTGCTTTGATGTACGCGAACTCAGTCGTCGTGGTGTAGTTCGTATTCGCGCTGGGCAGAGACGCGCTCATGCCCAAGTGCGTTGTCGCGCTTCTTTGCGGCCTTCAGCGCCAGCTGCTTCGTCCCCTCAGACTTTACCGTCGGGATAGAGAGAAGCCGCTCCAGATCTTCACTACTGCACGCTGGACACGAGGGCACTTTCTGCCCTCGCACCAGCGTCTCGAATTCAGTCTTGCACTTATTGCAGCGATACTCGTAAACCGGCATGACTACGTTAGCAGTTCACGCAACGATGATTGTTCTTGGCACCCCAGCTTTCGAGCAACTTCATGGTATCGGGGAATGGCGTGAGACGCGTTACCGGTCCGTTAGCCATATCCACTGTGGTCCGACCATTCGTTGATACGGCCTTCGGGTCGCCACCCTTGGACTTGAGATAGATGAGCATTTCGTTGTCACCGCGAGCGGCGGCATGATGCATGGGCGTCATGCCCTGTGCGTCGCGCGTGTTCACGTCCAGCCCCAGTTCCTCGACGAGGTATTTCATGGCTGGCATCCAGCCACCAGGACGCGGCCTGTGGGAGTTGCCTGCGAAGCCGTTGCCGTAACCAACACCTGCCGCAGCGACGATCGGGGGCACGCCAATACCCGGCGGAGCCCGCCCAACGGTATCAGCCGGGTCTGCGGGGGCTCCACCACCACCGCCACGCCCGCCGAAGCCACCACCGCCTCCTCCACCGCCACGTCCAGCAAGTGCGTCAGGTGGCACGCCCAACGCGCCGGCACCAGCCCCACCGGCTGCCACTGCTACTGCCGTGTCAGCGCCTGCGGCACCACCAGCGCGCCCCAGGCGCCCAGCAAGACCAGCGCGACCGCCACCACCACCGCCTCCTCCGCCGCCGGCAC
>CAZKXZ010000010.1:0-99530 GCA_964556695.1 uncultured Gemmatimonadales bacterium | reverse complement strand
CTGGTGCGTAGCAGCAATCACGCGGGCGCTTGTGTGCTCGCCGCGATCGGCTCCCACCGGATGAAACTCGCGGTTCTGCAGCACGCGCAGCAGTTTGCTCTGTAGGTCAACCGAGGTGTCGCCGATTTCGTCGAGGAAGATCGTTCCGCTTCCCGCCAGTACGAAGCGTCCCTTCCTCGCTTCGTGCGCCCCGGTAAATGCGCCGCGCACATGACCGAAGAGCTCGGACTCGAGGAGGTTGGATGGCAGCGCCGCACAATTAACCGGCACGAACGGCTCGCGCGAACTTGATGAATGCGAATGGATGACGCGCGCTACCAATTCCTTTCCGGTGCCACTCTCACCACGGATCAACGTGGTGGTCTGTGTGGCGGCCGCCTGGCCCACAACCTTATAGAGGGCAATCATGCGCGGATCCCGCCCAACAAGATCACCGATGCGCGCCGAGTCGTGATCACTCCGGTTGTTTCTTATCGATGCGCGGGAATGCTCGTCGCGGTCGCTGAAGACGCGTGCGGTTACGATAAGAAGCTGGTCGAGATCTACAGGCTTGACGAGGAATTCCACAGCGCCGGCGCGCATCGCCGAGACGACGGTGTCCATGTCGTCGTATGCTGTCATGAGGATGACATCAGTTTCCGGTGCACGCTCGCGCAGAATCCGGAGGAGCGATAATCCATCCATCTCGGGCATGCGCACATCGCAGAGCACGATGTGCGGCTGCACGTTGTCGAGCGCCGCAAGGGCGCTCACACCGTTCTCCGCGACGGACACTGCGATGCCATCCTGGCTCAACGCCTCGGCGATCGAGACACGAACGGTCGGATCGTCATCGACGACCAGCATACGCCGTTCCGTCACAGGAGAACTCCGTCGTCATTCCCGCTGCGCGGGAATGACGAACTTCGTACTATCATCATGATTCCCGATGCGCACGAACGACGCACTTTAGGTGCAAAGCCGCGGCATGAGTTATCAGACATGCCTACTTGATGCCGGCACGGCGCATCATCCCAGAGAGATTAAGGGCTCTGAGCCGCGTCTCCACACTTTCAGCGAAGGTGACAAGAACGGTCTTGCCATCCGGCGAAATGGACCACAGCGGTGCATTTTCGTCGTTGATTTGCAACGGTGCTCGAATAGTCGCCAGAGTTCTAACCTGACCTCCCGGGATTGAGGCAGCATACAGCACGCAGCACTCGTCCGCAGCAGTGCGTGACATGGCCACGATCGCTGATGCGTCCGGAGTGAATTGGACGTCATCCCATTCAGTAGGCAACGTGACAGACATGAGCTTGTTGCCCGACAGCGAGACTACTAAAAGTGAGCGCGGCGAGGCGTCCACCCATTTCGCCAGCATTTCTCCACCACGTGACCTCGCGGCGCTTCCGCTGTCCCGCGGGATGCTGCTGCCGGTGTTGACAGAACGGTGGGTCGTCCCTCCCCTGCCCCATACCCTGACTGATGTATCGCTAACGAATTCCATGTATGGGGAGCCCGGAGTTTTGAACGATCCCACCAGGGAATCGCGTCCATCCATCCTTGCCTCGCGGATGACCTGTGTGGTGTCGGAGTTAACCGTGAGGGCATAGCGTACGCTTCTGGAGTCCGGCATCCATCTGAGCCCACGAATACTTTGCCGCTCCCTGCCCGGAATAGCGAGTTCCTTAGCAATTCCTGTTGTAACATCGATAATCATCACTGCCATCGGAGGTTCAGTGGTGGCAGTCGGAACGCGTTGTGCCATCAGCGCGATCAGACGACCGTCCGGCGACCAGACAGGTTTTTCACCGTGAAGTAGGAGTACGCCCTTGCTTTTCCATACTGCTCGTGGCTTTCCACCAGCGGCATCAGTTAGTAGAAGCACGATGCTGTCCGGTGTCATACGAGTTATCGCTATCCTATCTCCACCGGGAGACCATTCGGCTCCCAATGCATAGGGCGTCCTAGGAAGTATCTCCCGCACCTTTCCGCTCGCCAGATCAACTGCTTTTACCGTCTTGCTGATTGGCCCATTTACGTGGTAGAACAGCTCGGATCCGGAGAGCCACCCGTGGCCCGTGTCCGGCAGCCTATTCCACCACGGCCACCATAGAGTGCCTATCGGTATGCTGTCAGATCGGGTAATGGTAATGCCGCCCCATTGGGTGTATGAATGCGGTCTTGGAAGCGCCAGCAGATCCCCGGCTGGAGCGACACCGGGATCCCACGCCGGACCAACAGCGAGACTCCTGGCGACAACAATGGGAGCGCCTCCCTGAAACGCGACACGACTCACCTTCCTTGATCGCGGCGGATTCGGCTCACGAGTTCCGAAATAGATCCAGCGCCCGTCGGGAGACCAGCTGAACGGTGCCAACAGTCCTGCCTGCACCACCACTGCTCTTTCCATACCGCCGTTGGAGGGCACCACGATTAACGTGTCCGACAGCGAAGAAGTTGGGCGTGATGGCGTACCTGCAGGTTTTACAGCGCCGAATGCGATCCACTTTCCATCCGGCGAGATTATTTGGTCCGTTCCGAGGCGAGTGCTGACACGTCGGGGCTCTCCCGTTCTCAGCCCCGTGCGCGGGTCCAGCGGGATGGTCCAAATATGCCAGCCGGGACTCGCACCACCTTCGGGTTGCTGCCGATAGGCGATGAGATCGCCCTTTGGGGACGCGGTAGGTGCCCGGACAGCTACGCCGAGGTTCGTTGTCTTTTTCGATGCCACATCGTACATCCACAGCGTATCCCGCCCCCCGGAAGGGTCCTCGAATTTCTGGAAGTAGACGCGCCTGCCTCCCAGCACCGGGTGAAGCCTGTCGGTTCTATAGGGGATCACCGCAATCTCCCTGATCGTAACATCATCCTGCTGTCGGGCCATAAGGGCGCCGACCGAAGCTACGCCGATCGTCAGTGCAATTGTTGCTGCGTGAAAAACTCTCATGCCTCGTCTCCTCGAGCCAATAATAGACAGAATCGCTCTGCCGGCGTTGCAAGGGGTCGCAGCAGGTAAGGAACTGCTGCGGCGTTTCCGAAGTTTGTGGGGCACTTCATGAGCAGCTCGTGTTGTTGCAGTTAATAGTCTTCGATGTAGTGACCTGCGCACCAATGCCGTCCACGATCTTCAGCGTGACGGTGAATGCAATCTTCCCTTTCGGTTTCGCATAAGTGTGCGAGACGATCACTCCTGTTCCGGTAGTACCGTCACCGAAAGTCCACGTCGAGCTGATCGCGTTGACCGAGCCTGATGCATTGAAGGTGCATGAGAGCTTCGCGCAGCTGTAGCTGAACCTTGCAGCCGTCGCTGGCTGTGCCAGCGGTGAAGTTCCACCGTTGTAGATGAGGAGATTTGGAGTACCGGCGGGAAGGGACGAAAGCGCGCCGGACGTGGCGCCATTCAGCAGCGCCGCGCGTACGGTGCCCGGAGTGGCATCGGGATATTCGGATAGATACAGTGCTGCCACGCCCGCAACAACATGAGAGGCAGGACCGGATCCGCTTGATGTAAGCGTTCCGTTGTCGCTCGCGAAGTCACTCGATGTGATCTGATAGCCGGGGGCGTTGACAGAAACGCAAGGACCGTAGTTCGACTGCGGTCCGAAGGAATCATCAGCTCGTGAGATGCCGACAGTGATAGCGTTGAGTGCACTCGCAGGTGAGGCCGAACATGCATTCGCTGGTGGAATTCCAAGGTCAGCATTGCCGTTGCCTGCGGGAACGACATATGTGACGCCCGAGGCTATCGATGCTTCAACGGCTGCATTGAGCGATGCCACAACCGATGAGAATCCAGCGTCCAGGCTCGCGACCGCCGGGAGCACCCGGTTGGCCGAAACCCAGTCCACTCCGGCTATGATGCGCGACGCGGTCGCGGATCCATTGCATACGACGACGACGGAAACAATCTGCGCGCCCTTGGCAACTCCGTAAGTGCTGCCTGCGCTGATGCCGGCGCCGAACGTTGAAGAACCGAGACATGCGGATCCGTCGCCGCCGGGATTCACCTTGTCGATACCCAGTACAGCGCGGCCGTTGAACTCACTGTGTGAGTATCGGATACCGGCGCCAATCGCGTAGATCCTCACACCTGAACCGTTGCTCGCGAAGTTGTACAATCCATCCAGTGGCAGCGCGGGTTGATCGACTCGGTCCAGGTGCCAGGGCGCATTTGTTTGCGATCCTCCCACGAGATTGGCGAGCGCTCCATTTCCCGACGCTGCCGAGTTGATTGTCATGATCTGATCCTGCTCGATGTATGCGACGTCGGGGTCGCGCGCGAGTGCGGCAGCGGCTCCATCGGGGAGGGACACTGCCATTCCCTTGAGAGCTGAGTTATAGCTATGAAGAACCGTGGCGCCGTGTCGCTTGGAGACTCCGTGCGCCAGCTGTTCGGCGCTCGCATCGTTATTCGCAAACACGACGATGTATTGGCCAGGTATTCTGCGGCTGAAGGCAATCTGCATCTGTGCGCTGGTTTCTGATTGGGGGGCAGTGATTTTGCCGAGATCTTCAGCGCATGCTGTAGCGAGGACCGCGAGCGCAGCTACCGTGATTTTTCTCTTCACCGGATCTCCGAGTTTTCGTGAAAGCGAGGAGCGAGGTTGGCGAAACTGACGCTACCACTGACACGATGCGTGCCGCCGTCGTCCACGGGTGACTCTCGACGACATACTGTTGTTCGCTAAGGACTTGCGTTATTGTGGCAAGACGTTGCCGATGCTACTTGCCTAACGATTCGTTACGTAGTGATTCGATTCTGTGGCGGTGGGCTCGTGGGCGACATGAGTAGCCATGGGCCGCTGACTGGCTGCGCTGCTCGTCGAGAGTCTTCAGTCGGGAGTCGATAGTCGCTGGTCGATAGTCGACGGTCGGTAGTCGAGAGTTCACCAATCAACTCCCGACTCCCGACTCGAGGACACTTTAGGGCAGGGCTCGTGCTAACTGGCTATTTGCGCCGGCCGTGCACCATAATTAGCTCATGATTCCGCCACGCTCGCTCCAAAACGCAGTTACAATGAGCGCTGCTATCGTTGGCTCGCTTCTTACAACATTCGCCGCGCCGACGACGCTCGCGCAAACGAATCCCACACGCGTACCTGACCGACCAGCGTGCTCCACATGCACCATTGTTTTTGCAGACACAGTCAGCATTGGCAAAACGAGCGACCCCATTCTGCTGGATTTCTCAACCGGCATTGCTATCACGTCGCAGCACATTCTTGCCACAGGCAAGGGTGACTCACCAACAGCTGTTTACGACAAACGGGGCGGCTTCGTCTCCGGCTTTGGCCGACTTGGAAGCGGTCCTGGCGAATTCCCGCGTCCAAATCCCCCGATTTTCCGAGCGCCGGCCGATTCGCTTTTCGTCGGAGGCATCCGCGACGTGATGGTCTTTTCACCCGCACGAACATATGTACGCAGCTTCAACATTCCGGGCGCCTATCATTTCGTTGTGCTCGGCAATGGACGCATTGTTGTCTCAGGACATCTTTTTCGCGACACCTCGCAAACAATGTTTCCCGTCCACCTGCTGACTCCCTCCGGCGATCTCGAACGCTCATTCGGATCCATCACAAAGTTCAGCACCCGCTGTGCCTGGTGCGACTTGTATGGCGTGGCGCCTGGTGCAAACAACTCAGTGTGGAGTCATGCTCCACAGCGTCAGGAGCTGACCCGCTGGGACCTCAACGGACGTCTGCTCGAACATATCGTACTGACGGATTCGCCGTGGTTCCGCGAGTGGAACCCCGAGGTGCCTGGCCGCTACACGCGGGTGATGGACATGAGTTATGACAACGACGCGGGAATCCTCTGGATCCGCAGCGCCTTGCCAATTGATAGTGCGCGTGTACCAGTCGGAGCCGCGTTCTTCGCAACCGGTAACGCACAGGGCATGGTTGCCGCCGGCAGTATGGATCCTTTTGCGGACGCGGCCAGTGTGCTGGAAGCATACGATGTGAACCGACGCGAAATTATTGCGTCCGCGCGCTACGACAGGCAGGATATTCGAATGCTTCCTGGCGGCATGGCCGCATCGTCGCGACAGGATTCCGACGGGTACGTGCGATTCATGATAGCAAAGCTCGTAGTGCGGGGACGGTGAACACTACAAGATCAGGCGCTCGTGTCCGAATTCCTCATCGCAGTGGCGCCAGCGAATCGAGTTCTTATGTACTCGGTTGCGCTAGCTGGCGGTAGCTTAACCGTGCCCGGCCCACTCCGCACATAGAGATCGCCATCAGGACTCGTTTCAAGCCCCTTCCACTTGAGAAACACCGGTTCTGGGCTCCGCTGGCAGCTCACGACACACACCGTCTTCCCCTGCACAATCTGCGTCTTTGGATCGATGCACGTGCCCGCGCGATCGCCCAGTCCGTTGCGCACCACCTGCGCAAGGTGCCGCATGAACTTGTCGTCATCGTCAAGCTGATCAACCTCTATTGACTCCTGATGTAATCAGCGACGAATGGGCAAGTGGGCGTGACGCGCAGGTCATTTTCCTTCGCGAACTCGAGAGCAGCATGGGCAAGCCGATGTGCAATACCTTGTCTCCGATGCGCTATCGGAACCTCGGTGTGAAAGATGTTCAGTCCCCTCGCATCGCGGCGATACTGCAGCACCGCGGTCTCATCGCCCAGTGCAATCCTGAATTCCTGCGCTACGCTGTCATGTTCGACAGAATTGGCGTCATCACTCCCACGCTGTCTTTTCATCTTCTTCCAAATAGGATCTGCCTCATTGTGACGCCGCCCTTGGAGTAACGTGCGCTCGAGCCGGCATCGATCCTCTCCGGGAGCCAGTCTTGCGTTTCAATAGTATCATGGTGGCTATAACCGGACATGCAGTGGTGATCGCCGGAGGCGGTGCCTGCGTGGTTGGGCGGGTCGTGGTCTGCGTAAAAAGGATGGCGTGCGCAACAAATTGGTGACGCATTTATCCAAACGCGTATTACCGTGTCCTCATGACCACTTGCCCGCTCGGCGCCGAGGAGACTACTGTATGCATATGGTGCACGCACCCACACGCTGGACCGCAGAGATGGTTCGCGGCCTTCCCGACGACGGCAATCGCTACGAAGTTCATCGACGGGGACCTTATCGTGAGCCCCGGCCCCTCGTGGACGCACCAGACCGCAGTTGAACTACTCCTTACACGACTGTTGGTCTACCTGCGCGTCAATCGGATTGGGCATCTCAAGAGTGGCCCTGCTGACATCGAGTTCAATGAAGTGACGCAGGTTCAGCCAGATATTTTCGTGGTCCCACGTGGAACCGGCAAGGTGCCGCGCAAGTGGGAGGACGTGAAGAAACTGTTGCTCGTCGTCGAGGTTATTTTACCTTCGTCGGCCCGCACGGACAGGCTGAAAAAGCGCGTACTATATCTTGACCGGGGTGCTCCGGAATACTGGGTTGTCGATGTCGATGCACGGCTTATTGAGCGGTGGCGGCAGGGCGACTCACGACCCGAAATCATTTCCGATTCGATCGAGTGGCAACCGGAGAACGCGCCCACCCCTTTCCTGATGAATCTTGCGGAATACTTCGGCGAAGTACTTGACGAATAACAAGTAAACCCAGTCAGGAAGCGGCGTCAGCTTACGGCGTAAAGGAGCAAAATATGCATCTCACCAATGCATCACCATGAATCGCTCTCAGTTGATTCTCGCGCTCATGCAGAGGTCTGCCTCCACCGCACACGCTGGTGTTACCTGCCTGCGGTGGAGAAATCTCACAGCGCTTTGTTTTGCTCTGTGTGCATGCGCGCCGGACGGCACCGGGCACGCGTCGCGCGACAGCTCTGCAGCAATCGGCATGTCTGCTTTGCAGCCTGCAACTATCGTCGCGATTGACTCCACAATTCCGCCCGCCATCGCCGGGAAGGACGGATGGAACTACCAGCAAAGTGTTTCTCGCGATCTGAATGGCGATGGCCGGGCCGAACGAGTTGTGATAACGGCGAAGGTCGAGATGTACCGCGGTCAGCCAGCCTGGGACGATGGGCAACCCTGGCAAGTTTATGTCGAGGATGAAAGCGGAGCGCGCACCTACCTCTATGCACGGCGCCTTCAGCTCGGCACTCTCAAGATGCGCGTGACGCAACCCGATTCCACAGGCAAAACAAATATCGTGATGCTCGAGGAGCTCCCCGATAGGTTGAGCGTGTACGAAGCATGGTACAGCGGTATCTCGCGCTCTCGTGTTGTTCTCTCACTTGAGCGCAATCTCGACGCGACTGGCGATACCGCCCGTTCGCCCAGCGCACCCGCGGCGGAACCGGGCGGCGAAAAGGGCCCCGCTAGTATCGCCTTCGCATCGCGTCGCGATGGCAACTGGGAGATCTACGCGACTGATCCCGATGGGCGAAACGAGCGCCGACTGACGAACCGCGACGTGCAGGAACGATTTCCGATGTGGTCGCCCGACCGGTCGCAACTCGTGTTCGTCGCGGAGCCAGAAGAGACGAAGGAGCTCTGGGTGATGAGCGCCACGGGCGGATCGCCGCGGCGACTGGCAACAGGAATCATCGGCAAGGCGTCGCGCCAATGGTTTCCCGACGGACGTCGGCTGGTCGTTACGGCGATTGTCGGCACGGACACGGTGATCGCCATCGTCGACGCGACCGCCACGGTTCCCATGCAGCGACTGACGACGGTGAAGGGAGAGCACCGCGATCCGTCGCTGTCGCCCGACGGACGGATGATCGCGTTCTCTTCGAATCGCGATGGGAATCGCGAGATTTACGTGATGCGCGCTGATGGCAGTGATCAACGACGTCTCACGAATCATGCGGCTGCCGATGGAAGCCCATCGTGGTCGCCCGACGGAGCGACCATCGCCTTCGTTTCGAATCGTGACAACAGCAAGGACGTGTATCGCATCAGCCCTGACGGCCAGGGCCTGGTACGGCTGACGACCGGTGCGAATTCCACGAACGATTTGCCGCAGTGGTCACCCGACGGAACGCGGCTCGCGATTCAGATGGCGCGCGGTACGAACTACGACATCGGTGTTCTCACCATCGCTGACAAGCGGCTAATTGATGTCGCCGCGACGCCCGAGTACGACGGCAGCTTCACCTGGTCGCCGGACAGCCGAATGATCGCGTTCATCTCGGGCCCCCGCGACGCCGAAGCGCTGCATGTAGTGAGCAACGACGGCCGGGGCATGCGTCGCCTGACCACGACCACGGCGCTCACACCGAACTGGACGCGCTAACGCCCTATTCGGCTGTGAGGGTGTCGCGCAGCGGGCACGCGGCACACTCATATTATTTGCTTATTTGCGGCGCGTCGTGACGACAACGATCCCAATGCGCGCCATCTGCCCGTAGAGGCGCACAGCCTCAGCCACATTGGTGACGTTAATTGTGGCGACGGGCATCAATTTCGGATCCGTATCGAGATTTTTTAACGATGGATCATCTTGCATCATGATGACACCATCTATGATCAGCAGTGGTTCCACGCCCTGAAACAAGGGATTGTGACAAGTCGGTCCCAACAACAGTGATTCCGCGCAGACCCGTGGCGCAGCGAGTGGAACGGCCGCGCTGGCGAGTGTGGCTGTGAGGTGAATCGTGTCAGCTGAATTGAGATTGAGCGGCGGCAGTTGAAAGGTGTGGTAGCCGCTGCGGGACAGCTTGATTGAGCCACTTCCGGTCGCGGATCGACGCAGTATGAAGGTTCCGTCTGTGCGCGTTCTGGTGGACGCGCGTGCTCCCGATACAGCAACGATGACGTCGGCGAGGCCGCTAGTATCGCCATCGGCGAAGACTCGCCCTATTATCACTCCTCGACTGGCGGCAAGCCGAGGCGCGCTCACACAGCCACTGATCGCAGCGAAGGCCATAACCACGAGACAAAGGCGTGCGGCGACATTAGGAAGCAACAAAAGCTGTAAGGTTTTCACGAGTCTTGATTTGCTTCGAAACTGTATCGGGAGATTGGCATCAAAAAGGAGACGATGCAGGTCGCCGTTTAGCGCACAGTGGCGGCCGAACATGCAGCGGCGTGCAACCGCCACGTCGTTGCGCGTCACACACCAGGGGCTACAACACCGCGTCCACGCTCAATGAACAAGATCCGACTTCTCTGCGGCACACTGACTCTCTCACTGAGCGGCTGCGCCATTTTGCGCGGCGGTCATAGCGATCCGACCACCGAGCGCAACCCGGTCGTGCGCATTCACGCGGGCAATACCGACACCTGCGTTGTGTATCGTGACAACACTGCGGCATGCTGGGGACGCGTCCGAACGGACTCTGTCTTTCCGTTCCTTCTGCGCTCCGCGGAACCAATCGCAATGGTGGAAACGGGAGGATTCAACACCTGCGGCTTGTCGACCTCCGGAAAAATCCTGTGCTCGCGCGACATACTGGGAATTGCGTGGGAAGATCCCGCGATCGCAGACTGTCGCAGTCACAACTGCCTGCACGCTGCTCCCACGCCACCCGGACAACGGTTCACAATCGTGACAACTGGATTCCTGCACGCATGCGCGCTGGACAGCGATGGGCGCGTGTGGTGTTTCGGAATGAACCACATGGGCCAGCTCGGTAACGGTCAACGCGCTCCCTCCAGAGGGGACGGCGGTCCGAGAGTGCTGGTGCCGACCGCTGTCGTCGGCGACTTGCGCTTTCGGAGTATCAGCACCGAGAGCGAGCACGCCTGCGGCCTGACACTCAGGGGCGAAGCATACTGCTGGGGCTCTGGGCGGAATGGTGAGCTCGGAATTGATTCCGTGGCTACATACTGCGCCGGCGCGCCCCCCTACAGCACAGCACCGTGCACTGTGGACCGCCCAGTCAGAGTGAACACGTCACAGAGGTTCAAACAGATTTCTGCCGGACTCAATCTCACCTGTGCAGTGTCGGTCGCCGACGACGCGTGGTGCTGGGGCTCCAACAGCCGCTGCGAGCTTGCTACCTGTAAACCGGATCACTCAGCTGCGCCCTTGCGAATTCCATTGCCCACCAAAATTGCCCAAATCGATGTCGGCCACAGGTTCGCCTGTGCGATAACGGTCGACTATCGCGCATTCTGCTGGGGCACTAACGGCTCAGGTCAGCTCAGCGTTGAGGTTATCGATTCCTCGAGACAGTGTCCGAACGGGGGCAGCTGTTCTCCCATTCCAATTGAAGTCACGGGCAACAAACGGTGGCTCAGTCTCTCTGCCGGTGAGAATCGCGTGTGCGGAATTACCGTTGAGCACGAGGTGTACTGCTGGGGCGCGCATCGACACAGAGATCTGCCGCTCGATTCGCTGAGGGAGCGCTGCGTCGAGGAGGACAACAATTGGCAGAATGGTCGGTGTTTAGGCCTAACGAGGATGCGATTGGGGAAGTAACTGTGTTCATACCTCAAGCGTAACTGAAGCCGGCACGTTTTGTCGCATCGATAAGGCGAGGCCCGGTCAACAACAAACGCTGGGTCGACTGAACCTTCGTGCCAGCTATCGGGGCGACAACTCGATGATCCGTCCGCGATCCGACGGCTTCGGGCTCCCCGCATCTACGGCGATCAGCAGCTTGCCGCTCGGAAGCTGAGCGATGTCGCGAACCCGCCCGACGTTCCTGAGGACGATCTCTGTCTCATCCGTGGTGGGATCGTAACGCAACAGGTGCTGCTGGTTGAGAGCGCCAAGCAGGAACGCGCCGTTCCAAGAGGTGAACTGGCTACCCTCGACAAAGAGGAGCCCCGACGGTGCGACGCGATTGTCTGGACCCCAGAACTTCGCCGGCAGGATTGACACCGCGCGGGCGGCGTCCTCCGAGATGTCGGATACACGTGTGCGGTCGTAGTTGAGACCGTAGGAGAACAACGGCCAACCGTAGTTGCCACCTGCGAGCACGATGTTCAGCTCGTCCCCACCAAGCGGACCGTGCTCGGTCGCGTACAGCGTTCGCTCTGACGCATCGTAGTAAAGTCCCTGAGGATTTCGGTGACCGTAAGACCAGATGGTTGAAGGCTGCGACGCGCCAGGGAAGATCGGATTATCCTGCGGAATCTGTCCGTCTGCCGAGAGGCGATGGATCTTCCCGACGTCGGCGCTGAGGTCTTGAGGCCCGGCCTGCGGGTAGGGACTGCCTCCCACACCGAAGGACAGAAAGAAATGCGAAGGGTCCTGCCACTCGATTCTCGAGCCGATCGAGAACTCGTCGGACTCATAGATCACGCTCAGGCCCACGGCGCGGTCGTCGCGGAGCTCGAAGCGCGCGACCGCAAGGTCGAATGAAGCGTCGTTGTAGGCGATGTACACGAGCCGGTTGGCCGAAAAACTCGGATGTAGGCTGACGTCCAGTAGCCCGCCGTAAATGTCACTGGTCCTGGACGGAGGGAGGCCCTGAACTTTGGTCACGCCCCCGCCCACGTAGTGATAGAGCGCGCCTCCTCGATCGGCGAAAAGGAACTCGCCCTCGCCGATCACCGCAATTCCATCGGGGATCCAGTAGCCGGAGGCGAGCACGCCCGACTCATCGGGGGCAGTCGGGCCGTCCGCCTGGCAGGACCAAAGCAGGAAGGGCAAGAGGGCCAGAAGCCCTAGCCGAATGGTGCGCATCTCCCTCATTCTATCGGAAAGTCGCAATTCACGTGAAGGTAAGTCAATGGTCGTGGGCACGTCCGCCACGAGTCGGCCGCGGCCTAACGCACCGGACTTAAGCTGCGGCGTCGATTGTGAATGACTCAACCAAACTGCTTGGGGACGCCGTCAGCCTCAACTCCTCGTTAGACCGCACGGGATACTCCAACTAACTCCTCTTCCCGGTCGCAGGAGTCCTTGTCGGAGTCGGCATCCGTCCACTCGTCGTGGTACCAGTCCTCGTGCTGTGAAACCACTAGACAACTCAGACACTGCGTGACGCTCCATTGCTTGCCACAACCTGGACAGCGCCCATGAGTGTCAAACGTGTTCCATTCCGTGTGACATCCTGGACTGCACAACCAGCGGTCGCTGGGTCCAGGCGCCCATTCGCACTTTGGACAGTAGATGCGGATAGCCACAATAACTCAATGGGAAAGGGCCAATGTGTCGGTCTAACGCCTTAGTTCAGCTGCAAGCACACTACCACCATTGCGACGAAGTCGCATCCGAAAAGTGCTTGACAGCTGCAACGTTCGTTAGATAGCTCAGATAGCTCCAGAAATTGACTTCGATAGTTGGACGCAGTTATTCCGTACCCGCCTTATTTTTGGCCAACTCGGTCAACCATGGAAGTAGAGTGTCTCGCGGCTTCAGTTCGAGTCTGTGAGGAAGGTACGGTTTTATGTATTCGTCATCTGCGAGTCGGGGAGCGAAGGTCGATGTAGTTGTTATCACTCCCTTCGATACATTTTGCGCGCCCGTAATCACGCCGAGCATAGCTCTTACTTCTTCAGCTGTGACAACATGACCTGGTTTGTAAGCCTTTACCTGGTCAAATATTCTGATAGAGCCCACGCCCGTCTTGGTTGCGACAACGTCTCTGCCCTTATCGCCGCTATGAGGCGTCAAGATTACCTCGTCAAAGCCCGCGCGATCGTAGGCACCGGCTATGATCTCTTCCCACGCCCTCGAATCGATCTGATAGGCTGCCTCCGGGTTTTTCTCCAGTATCCTCAGTATTTCAAACCACGGAATGGCAACCGCTTGAATGAGAGCGCCTTCGCTCGTCTTTCCTTTGACTTCGAGCAGTGCCTTGATGGAAAGCTCCGGCATCTGCTCTTGCCATTGATCTTGCAAAGCGAGGAGAAGGCTCAAAGGGATCACATCCGTCGGTGCAGGAGTGTCTTGGGGCGACTGCGGCTTGCCTACCTAGCGCGCGATAAAAGAGGCGCCTGAAGCGACTCCTTGGTCTATCTAACAGGTATTGGACCTCCGTAGGCGGAGACCCGCAAAGCCGGTTCGATGTTACGGCTTGCAGCCTAATCCCGCAACACTGCAGCCGCGCCAAACGAAGCGGCTCCTACCTCGCAGCAACTCGATTGCGCGTGATCACCGGAAGCCCATCGCTGTCAGGAGTAATCGCCCAGAAGCGATCCACCGTCACGCGCATGACGCGCATTTCAACCGGGATGCGAACCGTGTAGAGGAGCCTTCCGGCCGGATCAAAGACGGTCCAGTCAAGTCTGTGGCGCATCGACATTACCCAGAGACTTCCATCCGCTCCTGCCACGGCGACTTGCATTGGCGGAGGAGTACCCATTCGCACAATGGTCCTGCGCACGGTAGCCTCTGCGTCGGCAGGCGGGGGCGGCAACTGCGATTGTCCCCCTGATGCCCTCATGACGGTCTTGTAATTGTCAACGATGCTCTTCGTCGTCAACGCTGTCAGGTCATCAATATCGCGCGTGCTGAGCGTGCGAGCTGGCATCGTGTATACACGCTCGGATGCGATACCGTCTTTGTTGATCGTGAGCACCTTGAATTGATCGCGCGTGCCTCCGAATACATCGGAGGGGTAAATGAGAATGCCGCGCCCGCCATCTGCACGCAGATACCTCGGCCTGAGCACGTACAACCCGGCGACTGTCGCTTCGGGGTCAGTCAACCCCGCGCCAGGCCGAGGCTGCACGGTGGGTTTGATGCTGTAAACGCCAAGCCGCTGGATCAACTTCCCCGAAGTCTCAGCCATCCAGAACACGGTTGAATCATTGGCAGTAGAACTGCCGCGAGGCGCGAAGTAATTGACTTCCGCGAAAATCCTGTCGTTTCCGAGATACGAAACCGGCAATGGGCGTCGTGCCGGATCGCCGAAGGTCTGCAGGTCTACAGTGCGGAGGTAGCGACCGTTGTCGAGGAAGAAGACCAACGACCAGCGGTCGGTATCGTGCACGATGACGGTGTCGCCGACGGCAGCGAGCAGCGAGAACGAACGTCCGAATTCCCCGGGTCCTTCTCCCTTGCGGCCGATGCTGCGCAAATATTTCCCGTCGCCGTCAAATACCCGAACGATCCCTTCCCTCGTATGTGCAGTGAAGTGCAGCCCCTTGGCGCTCACAATGAGATCACTCGCGGCGGTGAGGGACGTTGCCGGGTTGCGATCGTCGGAAGCGATGCGCAGCTCCTGCGTAAAACCGCGCGAAGTGATTTGCGGCGCCACAACGAATCCAACAGAAGTGATTGTGGAGCTGCCGAGCAGGAGCAGAAACGGTAGTACCGTAAACCTTTTCATACGCACCTCCTGCGCTCAATTAATCTCTGGTGACGCGATAGAGCAACAAGCGATGCTGCGGTGCGCATGCCGCGCACGTCAGCCAACTACTCTGCGCCAGGCGTCGGACAATCCAAGTGATGCAACCCAGCGCTCGACATACTCGCGGTCGATGTCATCGGCGCCGGATTGCAGCAGTTGTGCAACGTCCTGCAACTGACGTTCCGACTCACCCTTGGCCGCCCACTCGAGCTTCGCAATTATCAAGTCCTCTATGCTCACCAGGGTCATTTCTATGCCAAGTAATTGCGCTGAGCTGCGGCGGCTGAACTCCATCTCGCTGAACCGTCGTTTCTTCCGGATGATGATGTCGGCTTTCCAGCCAGTATCGGGATCGATCACGTTGAACTGACCTTGTGTTTCAACCGCCTCGGTCGCAGCCTCAGGACTTACGTAAAGGCCGATCGCGAGGAACTGGGTTACGGCACGGCCAATTGCGAGCGCATCTCCCTCAACAACAACATCGACGTCCTGGGTCGCGCGCGGGATCGCGTAGTAAGCGGCTGCGAGCGATCCGGTCAGCATGTATTGTATTCCGGATACATTCAGTATTCCGACGACGCGCTGCACGAATGCAGCGAGGCTCATCTGGCGGAAGGAAGCGTCACGCGATGAGCATCACGCACAAACTGACGAACTCGTGCTGGCTCGCCTACGCTCGCATTTCTGGCATGAAGGCCCGCCAGATGGATTTCACGAACGACATCGCTGAGGTCAAAAGCGATGCGAAGACGTTCTTCACCAGTGAGTCGCCGAACGATGTCCTGCCGTAATTCCCAGGACTGCGTGTCGGTGTCCAGGGGCCGGGTGTCCATGCCCGAAATCTATTCCATCTACCGGAGTCTCGCCGCGAGCACCCTACCTACAAGCGCGTCCCACTCGTCGCTCCCCCGCTCGGCAGCTCCAGTCGCTTTGACGATAACACGAAAAAGGACGGCTATGACCAGCCATCGTTCCTGCTGCCAACAATAACCCTGTATCATAATGGCTATGACCGAACACGCGGTGGTGATCGCCGGAGGCGGCCCGACGGGGCTGATGTTGGCGGGCGAGCTGGCGTTGGCGAAGGTCGACGTTGTCATCATCGAACGCCGGCCCAACCAGAACCTCGCCGGCCAGCGCGCGGGCGGTCTGCTCCCGCGCACCATCGAAGTTCTCGATCAGCGTGGAATCGCCGAGCGCTTCATCTCCGAGGGACAGAAACACCAGGTCACGATGTTCGCCGGAACCACGTTCATCAACGACCTCCCTACCCGACACAATTACGTGCTCGAGCTCAAGCAAAACCACATCGAGCGCATCCTCTCAGGCTGGGTTCGCGAACTGTCAGTGCCCATCCACTACGGACGTGATGTGATCGGCTTCACGCAGGACGACAGCGGCGTCGACGTCGCACTCTCCGATGGCTCGTCGCTGCGCGCGCAATATCTCATCGGGTGCGACGGCGGTCGCAGTCTCATTCGCAAAGCGGCCGGCATCGAGTTCCCCGGATGGGATCCGACAATGAGCAACATCATCGCCGAGGTCGAGATGACCGGGGAGCCGAAGGAATGGGGCATCCGCCGCGACGCGCGCGGCATCCATGCCCTCCGCAAGATGGAGGATGGAAAAACGATTGGTGTCCTCGTGACCGAGGCGAACGTCGGAGCCACAACCGAACCCACACTGCGCGAACTCAGCGCTGCGCTCATAACCGTTTACGGAACCGATTACGGAGTCCACAATCCCACATGGATCTCCCGATTCACCGACATGGCTCGGCAGGCCGCGACATATCGCAACAAAAGAATTCTGCTGGCCGGCGACTCCGCGCACATTCATCCACCCGACGGTGGACAGGGTATCCAGACCGGTATGCAGGATGCGGTGAACCTGGGATGGAAACTCGCGCAAGTGATCAAAAAGATTTCGCCTGAGAGTTTACTCGATACATATCAGGCCGAACGTCATCCTGTTGCTGCGCGCGTGCTGCGCACCAACATGGCGCAGGTGATGCTTCGACGCCCGGACGAACGCACGCAGGCGCTGCGCGAAACAATATCCGAGTTGCTCGCGATGGAAGAGCCGAGCAGAAAATTCGGCGCGGTGATGTTCGGTCTCGACATTCACTACGAACTCGGCGATGGACATCCACTGCTCGGACGTCGCATGCCTGATCTCGATCTGGTCACCCTGAATGGTCCGTTGCGTGTGTTCACGTTGCTGCACGATGCGCGGCCGGTGCTACTCAACTTCGGTGAGCTCGGCGGAATTGACATCACGCCATGGCGTGATCGTGTTCAAATAGTCGACGCGAAATACGACGGTACATGGGAGCTTCCGGCGATCGGCGCGATCGCTGCTCCCACCGCCGTGTTGATTCGGCCCGACGGATATGTGGCTTGGGTGGGAGACGTGGCGCAAACGGGGCTCGTCGACGCACTAACCATATGGTTCGGATCGCCTGCTGCGAAGTCGACTTGAGTTGTCATTCCGGCGAAAGCCGCGATCCATTTTCGTTCGGCAACATGGATCCCCGGCATTCGCCGGGATGACAACTTGGATCGCCGATCAACACGCCTTTTGAGTCGGAACGATTAGACACAATTTCACCGAACTCGTCCGGTGAGCTGATCGCTGGTCACTGCGGCTCAGCGCGGAATCAGGCATCGCGTTTCATTTAATACCACAGAGGTCACAGCAAGGCGCCTGCGGCGATCAATCGATCAAATGAACAAATGATCAAGTGAGCAATCGATTGCGATCTTGGATCGCGATCACTTGCTCACTTGGTCTATTGATCGATTGATGGATTGATCGCCGCAGGCGCCTATGTGCTCGCCCTGCCCGAAATCACAGTGACATTGTCCTCACCGCCGCGCGCGAGCGCCAGATCCAGCAGTCCTCGACAGACGGTCTCCGAGCTCACATCACTCGCTACGCGCTCCCTTATTTCTTCATCACTGACGTGCCGCGTGAGTCCGTCGCTGCACAACAGAATCCGATCCGCACGCTGGGTGTCCGTCATTGTCACTTGCAGATCCATCTGAGAACTACCGAGCGCGCTGAGCAGAACGTTCTTCAGGCGATTGGCCTGTTGTGAACCTTCCTTGAGTGCACCGGCATCTATCAGCGCCTGCGCCATCGTCTGATCTGTCGTGAGGCGCTCCAGCACTCCATCGCGCATGCGATAACAGCGGCTGTCGCCGGCGTGAACCACGTAGGCCCGTGGCCAAATCCCTATGTACATCGTGAGAGTTGTCGCAGCGTTGCCGCCGTCGCCGAGCGACAACAGCTCCTTGTGCGCGGCAACTACACCCTGCTGCAGCTTCTGCGCGACTTCCTCTGCGATTCCCTCCGGCTGCGCCTGCAGCGAAATCTCCGCGAGATCAAGGATGTATTGCGCGAGTGATTGAATCGCAGTGGAGCTGCCTTCTCCGCCCTGTGTCGCGGCACCCACACCATCAGCCACGAGAAAGAGATAACCGCGTGAAAATGTTGAGAGAGGCGCAAACAATTCGGCTGGGACGCTCGACGCATGCACCATCATCGCGCGGTGGAAACTCGCGATCAAAAAGTGATCGGCGTTGGTTGCCCGCACGCGCCCAATGTCCGTCAATCCGAAAACATCGATTTCGGATGGAAGGGGTTTGTCTGTTCGCGATGCGACAGTTGTCCCGGCAGTCATCATGACTCTACCGCTGGAATCCCGCGACCGGCTGCCCATTCACCGTCATCGTCGATCTACCACCCGTTGTCGTTGACCAATACGGGATCCACCGCGCACTGATATTGTTCGCCGCAGTCAGCAGTTCCGGAGTCGGCTGCTTCCCGGGAAGCGTCATCACAATCATTGCCGTGTTGAACACTTTCTGCGAGTTCTCGAACGCGGGGACGCGTGGGCCCATTGCTGCAATCACGTTCTCGATAGTAATGACCGTCTTGTCACCCCTGTAGATCGGATGTCCCTCGGCATCGTTCTGACCGGTACGCTGCAGATTGCGAAGAATGAAGAAAGGCTTCACTTCCTCCGGTTTCGCGAGACCCATCAGATATAGCGCAAGCCACGACCATCCCTTCGCGGGCGAGTAGTAATCGCGGTCCAGCTGCGTGTACGTACCATCAGGATTCTCCTTCCACGTGCTCCCACCCATAGGGTCTGATTCATTGGGATTTGTGTAGTGGAACGCAGCCGGGAGATGTACGCCGGCTTGCCAGTGCGTTGGACCGAGCACAATTCTCTCGCCATTCACAAGCGCACTCGCGTTCGCGGCCCAGCGATGGCCGAGTTCATGACCCACCTGAGACATCGCATAGTTGTAGTTCGTCATGCGGCCATCGGGCGACTTCTCCTGGCTCTGAACTGCTGCCATAGAAACGGGCTGCGCGTACATCCACTGCAACTGACCCTTGCTGCAATAAGCTTCCGTGTTGCCCGTGTTGGTTCCGATTCCCGAGATGTTGCCACCACGAGGACCAGTGCTCGGCGTACCACCCTCAGGATTATCCACGCGGAAGTCGGAGTAGTGCACGACGAGATCAAACTTGTCTCCCAGCGCATTGATGATCGAGCAAGTGACATCCCGTGCGCGCGGAATCTGCGTCCAGTGAAAGCCCTCATAGGCAACCTTAAAGGGTCCCGCGCTTCTCGCGACGGTTGAAAGATCAATCACGGCTGGCGCGATACCAGCAGCTCCACTCGTATCCGTAGGGAAGACGCCGACGACAGCATCACGCGCAGAGACATCGTTATAGGAGATCTCTATCAGACCATCCTTGTGCAGCGTAGCCTGAATGCGGTTGACCGTGCGTACCCATGTGAAAGCCTGAATGCCGCCTGCACCCTCACTCAGGTTCCAGGTAATTACCACACGATCGGCGAGTTCCTTCATGAAACGTTCGCCGTTGAGCCCGGGCTTTACGAAAGCTGCTATGCCGTTGGCCGTGTTGATGAATTCCCTGCCGACGTTCTGCAACGTGGGATATCGCTCCATTTGAAATCCACTGCGTCCTCCGCCAGCGGCGCCGCCACCGCGACCACCAGTCGCTGCGCCGGCAGCGCGTCCTGCACGTCCAGCACCGGCTGGGGCATCGCTGAAGGTCACCGAACCTGATGCTATGTTGACCGAGTTCCACATTTTGCCGGCGAATGGGAAAGCGAAGTTCGCGAGAGTCGCGGCGCCCGCTGGCACTGCCGGACCGAATTCAGAGTCCCACTTGAGAGCGATGTTTTCCACGCGGTACGCACCGCCCTCGGGAATGAATCGCAATGTGCGATGATCCATGTCGAATAGCCGCCCAGGTGTTACAGCTCCGCTATCGAGCTCGAGATGAATCAGGTTGCCGATCATCTTTACCTTGCCAATCGATCGGCCCGGCTGCTGCTGTGCTGCGAGTGACGCTGGGAGCAAAACAGCGAGAGCCACGATAGAAAGAACTCGGCTGTATTTCATCATGGTGTAGCCTCAAGGGTGATCATGTTGACCGAGGAGTCGGTGTCGACACTACGTGCACACTGGACGATGCGCTGAACGTGTCACGCGCGCCAGTACTGCGAACGGCGGTACTGCGAACGGCGGTACTGCGAACAGCGGTACTGCTAACAGCGGTACGGCGAAAAGCGACTCGCCCTATGCAGTGCCGCTGTATGCGGTGCCGCTGTATGCAGTGCCGCTGTATGCAGTGCCGCCGTCTGCAGTACCGCCCTCTGCAGTACCGCCGTCTGCATCAGCCAGATAGCAGGGATGATCCGGCGAGCGAACTCGCGGCTCGAACGAATGTCATCATTCTTACGCCGTCGCGACCATAGTCCGCGTGAATTAGGCGATCCATGAGCCTCGGCCCACTTCTGGATGATTGAGCAGCAGCGAGCACATCGCGCGCTACGCCTGATTCGCGCCAACGATTAAGCTCACAATGGCGTTGTCCTGAAGATGAGATTAGCTCCTTTTTTCGCCGGTATCATGCTCTGCGCCGTGGCCGCGTGTGCTGAGGACGCACCTCGACAGCGCGCCTCTTCCGCGCCAGGATTCTTCTTGCCAGGGCGCGCGACTTACACCCGCGATAGCGCCGGAATCGAAATACTCGAGTTTCCGCTAGCTGTAAAAATCTTCCGGTGGTTCTGAGTATCGACAGCGTTCCGTTATTGGATCTTGGCGGCCGGCGCCAGAATCCGCAACACAATCTCGATCAGCCGGAAGGCGATCAGTACGCGCTGCAACTGCCGGGCCTCAGATACCTCGTCAAGGATCACAACAACCTCAAACTTTTTGATTCGCAGAACCAGCACGTCGTCACAATAGGACTGGGCCAACTCCAGCAGCTGAATGGTGTCTGCGTGACCGATGCAGACACGGTGCTCGCGCTGGAGGAAAATCGGGTCAGCGTGTTTACCATCAATGGCAAATTCGTACGATCATCCCCTGTTCTTACGGGCCTTATCGAACCAAGCGGCTGCTTTCATGATGGTACTCTCCTCCTGCTCACGGATCGCCGTCCAGACTCTACTGCCATTGCACTCTTCGCCGCGAACGCCAGACGAATCAGAAGAGATGGGAAGGACGTGAGAATGCTCGGCGCGGTCCAGGCAGGTACCAGTTCGCCGACGATCTTCATGCGAGCCAACAACGTGGTCTTCAGGGACCTGCTGGTATCGGGTGATGGCCGCAAGGCTGAAATCAGGGTTTTTCGCATAAACGGACGATTGCGACGTGTGATTCGCTGGAATGAATCAACGACGCTGGTTTCGCCCGACGTGCTACGCATGTTTATCGCAAACACGGTGGCGGTTGCTGAATGGGATGCACTACTCGATCGCACGTTCACAACTACGCATCCAAACGCACTCCCCGTGTACCATGAACTTCGCGTTGATGAAGTTGGCAGAATCTGGATGCTTGACTATCCCGAAGTCCTGATCGAACCCCAGCCACCAGTGTTGTGGACCGTTTTTGATTCCACGGGCGCGCCGTTTGGACGCGTGAAGCAACCATATGTGGCTGAAGCAATCGAGGTGCCGTCGATAGTTTGGATTGGCAAAGATAACGTGCTCTTGCGATGGACCGATCATGAGCAGATCGTGCATCTGACGTATCACAAGTTGCGCTAGTTGGGAACTACTAGCGCGAGTAACCGCTCAAACCGAACCGCCATATTTCAGTCTGTGGGATTCCTCCAGCGGTTTCCTTTAAGACCGCAATTCTCTGGTCGTCGACAAAACGCACGACGAAGGTTGGGATCCGAACGGATGCGATAATAGCGCCCGTATCGAGGTCGATCGCATCAAGCGTGGTCTCTCTATCGTTGGCTGGATTTTCGGGCCTAACGCTGATTACATCTGCGTTCAGATCCAGCGGTTTGTAGCTGGGAGAAGGTGTCAGGCCGATCACCCAAAGGATCCGCCGGCTATCCTCGAGCACCGCCCGAACAATCGGACTTTCCCCCTTTTTTTTGGATTCGGTAAACCACGTGGGTGTTCCTTCGAAAACTCGCTTGGGCACACCCACACTGTCATTTAGCGTAAAGCGGTACTGCCGACTCGTGTGCGTCCAGAACTGACCCTGCGTTCTTGACAACGCGTGCTGCGTGATCACGCCGGGTTCGGGGGTGCACGTCCCCGACCGAACGCTTTCGACAAATGATCGAATATGAGTCCCGGTTTCCGATAGAATATGGTAACAGAATGCCGCGGTAGCCGGCGTTCTCATGCTGCCGAAATAGAACAAATTGCCACTTGGGAGAGCCCAAAAGTTGACGGCGACGGTGGGCGTTTGAACTTTTCGCACGAAGGTCAGGTTGGGGGCGAAGAATGACAAGGAACCCCGCTCAACGATCATGATCGTGTCGCCGCGGGTAAATAGTGCGTCAACACCCTTACTAATCTCGCCTGGCCCCTGACCTTGCCTCGCCACCGCACCAATGAATTTCCCAGTGCTTTCAAACAGCAGAGGCACGGGAGCCCCTGGATCGCTTACCAAAAGGCGCCCCCGGCTGTCACGTGACAGGGTAACAGAGTAGCGGACAAACGAACCAGGCCCATTGAGGTCGCCGATTGTGACCTCCTTGTCCAAGCGGATGGTACAGCGAGCACATGACGGTGCTTCGCCAATCCTGACGGTCGGTACACTCTGCGCCACGAGCGGGGAGGAGAATTGAGCGATAGTGCCGACGGCACAGATTTGACTCAACGTCGTAGACAGAGTCGAGCCCACCACGGCAGACCACAATCGGAAGTTCATTGCATACTCCTGCGTAAATGATGCGAAGACCTAACTCGGATCCGAAGCGGTGAAATAGGGTAGTCCAACCCAGAAATGGGGTAGTAATGAGTCAATACTACCCTATTTAGGCCGACCTACCCCTAGGTTAGGGATCAGGCAGCGCGTCATTGACAACAAAAGTTGTCAATGCTATTATCGCCCAATGCTTGACGTGGAAGTCATAGATGATCCGGCGGCGGCGACGGTTGCATTGCAGCCCATACGCAGTCGGCTGCTTTCCGAACTAGCGAAGCCCGCCTCAGCCGCGACGCTGGCCACGCGCGTTGGTCTGGCCCGGCAAAAGGTCAACTACCACCTGCGCGCCCTCGAGGCGCATGGGTTGATCGAGGTGGCTGAGCAACGCAAGTGGGGTGGCTTGACGGAACGGCTGCTGGTGGCGACCGCGTCTTCTTATATAGTATCGCCGAGCGCCATGGGCCCGGTCGCCGTCGATCCGAATCGGGAAATGGATCGTTTGGCCGCGAGCTATCTCATCACTCTGGGCGCGCGCGTCGTTCGCGAGCTGAGCGACCTTCTTCGTCGTGCAAAGAGCGCCGGCAAGCGCCTGGCGACTCTCGCGTTGGATACCGAAGTTCGCTTCCGGTCAGCGGAGGACCGCGCGGCTTTCAGCGCCGAGCTGACCGACGCGGTCACGAAACTCGTTTCGAAGTACCACGATGCATCTGCTCCGAGCGGCCGCGCGCACCGCCTGATCGTCATGGCGCACCCACTGCCGCACAAGACTCAGCCCAGGGAGAAATCATGACAGTGAGGAAGGAGCCGTCCGGACGCCGATCGGTCCAGGTGGAGGTCGAAGTCCCCGGCACGCCGGAAGAGGTCTGGCAGGCTATCGCCACCGGGCAGGGCATCTCGTCCTGGTTCGTGCCGACACAATTCGAGGAGCGCGACGGGAAGCCCGTTGCGATGACAAAGAACTTCGGGCCCGGCATGGAGTCCCGTTCCGTCGTGACGGCCTGGGACCCGCCGCGGATATATGCCGCCGAATCCAAGGGCTGGGGCGGGTCGCCGCCAATGGCGACCGAGTGGACGGTCGAAGCGCGCGCGGGTGGAGTCTGCGTCGTACGCGTGGTGCATAGTCTCTTCGCCAGCACAGACGACTGGGACAACCAACTGGAAGGCACCGAATCCGGCTGGCCCGGCTACTTCCGCATCCTGCGGATTTATCTCACGCACTTCCGTGGACAACGTTCAGCGATGATGCAGTGGATTGCGCCCGTCGCGGGAACTGAAACGGAGGCGTGGGAAACGCTGACCGCGGCGCTCGGACTGAAAGGCTTGAACATCGGGCAGCGTTGCGTCGCCCCGGTGGGCGTCCCGTCGCTCGGCGGCGTGGTGGAGCACGTCAGTCAGCATCCGTGCAACGCTCTGCTCCGACTCGATAAGCCCGGGCCGGCCGCCGCCGCACTCGGCGCCGTCACCTGGGGCGGTTCAGCGATGGTGACGCTCAACTTCTATATGTATGGAGATCAGGCAGCGGGCATCGTCGGCCGCGAGCAGCCGCTGTGGGAATCGTGGATTAAAGAGCGCTTCCCAATGCCGACGGAACCGAGCAAGAGCGTTACTTAACAACGTTTTCAGGAAAACGTCTTCTGGAAAACGTCGGTAAGAAACGTTTCTCGAAAAACGTCTTTCGGACAACGTTCCTTAACAACGTTCTCAGAAAGAACGCTCTCAGGAAAACGTCGGTAAGAAACGTTTTCTCGACAACGTATTCCGGACAACGTTCCATAACAGCGTTCTCAGGAAAACGCCTTCTGGAAGAACGTCCCTACGAATCTGGCCCTGGCTCCCGAAACCGCTTAGACTAGTCACCGTGATGACACTTCTATTTGCCACGGCGCTCGTTGCTCAGGGGATTATTCCCACCGGTGTTATCCAGACTCAGGACAGACCAGCGGGTGACGTTCGTATCACGCGGGCGGTGTTTGGCGCGGCCCAGAGGTCAGTCGATGTCACACCCGTTGTTACGCGCCTCACCCAGCCGGGCATCGATGAGTTTTATACCACGCCCCGATGGCTCGAAGTAGATCCTGCTATCGGGCAGACGAAGAACCTTGTGATTTTCTACGAGTACCGGGGCGCGCCACATGTGCTCACGACTACAGAGCTCGCAGCAGTCAGCCACGCGATTCTGATCGAGCACGCTGATCCGGTTTTGCGACCTCGGCCCATTAACACAGCCGCCGGCGTCGTCATCATTCACGCGTACTACGGTCAGGGCCGAAACTTTCAGGACGTTACGACCCGCGCCAACCAGATCATTCGTCAGGCAGACGGTCCGATTGTTGTCAGCGATTCCGCGATGATGGTGCTGCCGACTACAGTAACCGAATCACTGATCATCACCTACTCGTACCGGGGAACCCGGAACACGTGGTTCGCGTGGTCGGGCGGGAGCGTCTCCTACGCGGCACTCGTCGCCTTTGCGGAAGCGGGAGGTCAGTCTCAAAGATATTCCTCCGTTCCGCCCGTGTGGTTGGCAGCCGCTGACTCCGCGCGCGCAGCGGGTGCCGACCCGAATCTCGGTCGGGCACCTCGACGCGAGGTGGCGATTACCGAACTGCTGAAAGCCATTACGGAAATTGAGGCAATCCCGGCCAGGGGTCGGCCCGAGCGCGCCACCAATGCGCTCGCGGCGACGAGGCGCGCGTTGGCGGACGCTCAGGTGAACATTGGATATCTGTATCCGCCGGCGAACTCGCCGAGGCCCGAGGCTCCGGACGCTTCAATCGCTATTCATATCTCCAATGCAGTGCAATCGGTCACGACGGCAGTGGAGCAGCTCAGTGGGGCAAGTCCCGGTCGCGGGCGGGCGAACGCGACCTTGAATCGGACCATCGCTGCAATCAACGAGGCGCTCGCGGCACTTCGGTGAGTTGTGGTGATTTCTGCGTGCCAAATTGAAAAGGGAGTGACAACTATGTCCGGCCTGTTTGCTGCTCCCACGATGGTGACCCTATTGGTCCTCTCGGGTTCAAGCGCGCTGGAATCGCAGTCGATCCGCAACATGACGCTAGCGGAAGATCTGCGCATCAAGTCCGATGAAAGTTCGCGCGAGCGCTCACTGACACACGTGCATGGACTGGTTGTGCTAAGCGACGGCAAAATCGTTTCGGCGCACGGGTCCGAAGGAATCCTCCGCGTCTTTGATTCGACGGGAAGGTTCATTCGCACACTGGGCAGACTGGGCGATGGACCTGGCGAGTTCCGCGGGATTTCATCGATTGGATCGTGGCGGGACAGTGTCTGGGTTCATGACATAGGCAAGGCACGTGTAACGATTTTCTCCACGAGCGGAGGGGACCCCCGCATAGTGGCTCCACCTCTTGCCATCCGGCGAGAGCACGGTGATTTCGCAGGGTTCTTTGGGAATGATCAAATTCTCTACAGAAAGAATTTTCGGACGACCGTCGCGGGACAAATGGCGTATATCTCGCAGGAGCCGCCGCACGACGGTGTGGTTTCGCTTAACTGGGTGCACGACTCAGTACAATTTTCCGTTGCCAGTGCGTCCGGCGACAGGTCGCTCCACGTTTACACGTGGAGACACGACAAGCCTGCTCGTTATCTGCGCGCCAATATGAATGGTGAACGGGCGCAATCGTTCCCGGAAATATTTCAGCCAATGGTCACGGCGATTGCTACTACGACGCCGTCCAGCGCGAAACTGCTTATCGACGCCGACCTCTGGAACGGGAGGCCTGGAGAGGTGCGCGTTGTTACTGTTGGCTCAAGCTTCAGGGCGGATACATCGACACTGAGATTCCCAGCGCGCGTGCTTACCCGTTCATTCGCCGACGGTCAGGTCAAGCGCATAGCGTCAGGATTTGCGACCTCTTACTTCGAGGGCAACGTAAACGTTACCGAGGCAGCGGCCTTTGAAGCAGAAGTGCGCCGCAAGATATTTGTGCCAACCCACATTCCCGTTGTATCTGCGGCGCTTGCCGGCGCAGACGGGTCCATCTGGATCAACGACAGATTCGATCGTCGCACCTGGCTTGTAGTTTCCAGCAGCGGCGCTCTGTCTACGCTGCGTATGCCTGCGAATGTACGACTCGTGCAGGCCACACTGCGTCGCGTTTGGGGAGTTGGGGCAACGGCGGACGATGTTCCCATACTTGTGAGGTATGCGGTCAGGTAGTACCTCCCGACGTTTTCCATAAGACGTTTTCCTTAAGAACGCTCCTAAGCCTTTCTCACACACTACAATGTCCCCAGCCCAGAGATGGATCGCGATCCGCAGCTATCAGACGGGCGCTGTGCAAACGAGAAGCGAGCGGTGCGTCCTGTTACGAGGCGCACGCCGCACAAACGTACAGGGAGGCCCGATGAAAATCGCTGGACTGGCTTTGACACTCGCGACCGCGCTGTGCGCTTGCTCGCCGCCACGGATGCAACAGCCAACCGGTTTCGACCCTCGCAGTGGTATCACTGTGACAGGCGAGGCGCTCGTCAACGTCGCGCCGGACGTGATAATCGTGACCTTCGGTATCGACACGCGCGCCGTCAACCTGTTGCCCGCCAAACAACAGAATGACGCGATTGCAAAAGCTGCCCTGGCAGCAATCGCAAAGCAGGGGATCGCGGACAAGGACATCCAAACCGATCACCTCTCCATCAACCAGCGATTCGTGAACGACGGCAGGGGGGTGGGAGCCCAGGTGCTTGACGGATACACAGTCAGGAACATGTTTGCGGTCACGCTCAACGATCCTGCCAAGGTTGATGCGTTGATCTCCAGCGTGCTGGCGACTGGCGTCACCCACTTGTTGAACGTGAGTTTTCAGACTAGTGAACTCAAGAAACATCGCGAGCAGGCGCGCGAGCTGGCCGTCAAGGGAGCGCGGGAGAAAGCTGAGAAAATGACCGCCGCGCTGGGCGTGAAGGTGGGTGCTGCCCTCCAGATCAGTGAAGTACAGCAATACTCCGGTAGTTCGTACTACTCGAGTTGGTCGGGAGACAGATGGGACAACCCTCGTGGCAACAATTCCATGTCGAGTCAGATCGTTTCACAGGTAAGCGGTGGCGATGCGACAGACGCACTCGCACTCGGCAAGGTCGCCGTGCGGGCCAGTGTGAGCGTCAGCTTCGAGTTGACGCGGTGATGCGGGCATTTTGTCATTCCGGCGAAGGCCGGAATCCATGTTCGCGACTACCATGGATTCCGGCTTTCGCCGGAATGACGACGAAATGACCCATTATGGCATTGTAGGTACGCTTGCTGTTATGGCCCTGCTGTGCTGCACGCGTGTCGAAGCGCAGGTCCAAACTGTTCGCGCCCCCGAGGTAACCCTGCGCCTTTCCAGCGACACGATTCTGCTCGGCGAACCCGTGTGGGTGCTCGTCACCGCGCGCAACACGACAGGTGTAGCGCTGCGCTGGAATCCCGGTGATTACTGTCCCGGTTTGGTTGCGCCTGTGAGCGCTGTTGTGCCGGGCGCCGCTCCGGGAAATGACGCGCCCGCCGTTTGCACGTACGGAACCCCGCCGAGCAGTTGTCATGTGGGCGGAAGCACGACGGTGCTCGCCCCCGCAGCCAGTGCAACATGGCGATATCTCCTCGAAGGTGGTTTCCATTTCGTGAGCGCCGGGACGTACGATGTGCGCATCACATCGCATCCGGGCAAGATATTCCCATTCAGCGGCGACACCGTGGCACACTCGCCAATTGTTGAGGTAACGCAAACGCGTGTGCTCGTTGTGCGACCACGCAACGATGCGGCTCTCCTGACGCGTGAAATACAACTCGCGGCGGATTACGAGAGAGCGCTGCTCAGCGTCGACGATCGTGCTTCAACTTCTGCTGAGCGCGAGGCAATGTATCGAGAGGTGCTCAATCTGCGACAGCTGCGGCACGGACTGGCAGTGCATCCCGCGCCGGGGATGGAAGAGGTCTTTCAACAGTGGTTGCAACGTTCCAATGATTTTGAGGACGACGCGATACTGGGTTTGAAGAACCTCAACTCAGTCGCGTCGCGAGCAGCCCTTGCTGTGATCGCAGCTACGCCCAGCAAGCCGAATTCGTACACGCAAAGCCAAGCAACCACAGCGCTGTCGGAGATGGGTGACAGCCAGTACTACGCGCTCATGATTCGGCATCTAACGAGTCCTCATGAGCTGCTCCGCCGAGCAGCAGTGTGGGGAGTTGGCAGATTGGGCGGAGATGCGGGAGTCGCGGTGTTACTGGATATGGCGCGCAAAGAGCGAGGCAGCGTCATGTCGAACGATGCCGTCACCGTGCTCGGACATACGGCATCGCGCGTGGCGGTGCAGGGACTCATTGATTTGATTGTCTCACGTGATGGCGGTAAACCGATCGAAGCGGATTGGTCGCTCTTCGTTCTCACGCACCACCGTCTTCCCGCGATGAGCACGTTGCGTTCGCCGGAGCAGACGCAAATGGAGTGGCGGCGCTGGTGGGAGACAATCGGGAAAAATGCGCCGGTGTACACGCCATTTCAGTGTGCACCTCGGATACCTGGGCGCGGATGACGGCAGGGGAAAGGAAGGATCAAGTGAACAATCGAACAAATGATCAAATGATCAAGTGATTGAGATCTTGGATCGCGATCACCTGACCATTTGATCATTTGATCATTTGATCGATTGATCAACTCCAAATACCTGCCTCAACGTCTCCGCTGAGACCACGTCAACGGACATCAGCTCGCGGTACAGCCGATTGCCTTCCGCCGAACCGCTGTCACCAGCTGACAGAATCGCGGTGGCCACTTGATGCAAACCGTCCGGTTGCAACTCTGCGAGACGAACGTGCGCGCGGCCGCTTCCCATCGCGCTCACAATCACAAACCGATTTCGTTGGCCGCTCTCAACGCGCAGGGGACGAATGTCACCAAAGAACGTCCCGATGAAGCGATAACCTCGCGATGTGCTTAGAAACGCGCTGTGCGCTCCCGTGCCCGATGTTCGTGCGTAGCGTTGCATCAATACATCGTTGATCCCATCAGAGTCGAGATCCTTTTCCTGAACAGTGAAAGGGACCTGTTCCACCGGGATCTCCGGCCACACATTCACATGCTCTGCCTGCATCCACGCCCGGATCTGTTCCATCGTCGCGGTACCGTTGCGCAGAGCGCCCGGAAGCGGAGTCATTGTCCCGTTCATAGGCTGAGCAGCCGCCGACGGCCCGGCCAGTAGTCCCGCTGCGACCGGGGCGCTGGGTTTAGTGTGACGCTCGAAAAACTTGAACATCCACGGCGCGCCCACTCGGCCAGCATCGGGGTGCGTGCCTCCGGGGATCTCGCGGAATTCGTATGTCATCCCCAGTTGCTGCAGTCGATTGGCAGTGCGCCGGCTCACCTCCACCGTGACCGCTCTGTCGTTCTCGCCGTGGACCAGCATGATAGGCATGTGGCGGATGTTAGGGATGCCATCGATGGTCTCGCCGTGCGTGGCGCGCCGGAGAGGGGGGGCGCCCGCGGCCACTGCCGCCCAGATGTCCGAGTGCTTTACCGCCAGAAACAAGACGCCCGCACCGCCCATCGACGTTCCCATGAGGTAAATGCGATTCTCGTCGATGTCGAACTCTTTGCGCATGAACGACAGCACGTTCATGACATCCTTCTCGCTGTACTCGCGCACGTGGGGCGGCGTTGAGTGCTCGCCTTCCAACAGGCCGTACCAACCGTGATCGTTGTACCCCATTGGTGCGGCCACGATGTAACCGCCTTGCTCCGCAGGGCCCTGAGCGTGTCGCATGATCGTGGTGGGCTGCGCGCCCCGACCGTGAAGTGCGATGACAAGCGGAATCTTCTTCGAATCCTTCGTCAACTTCGAGGAGACGAATACCGCGTACTCCAGCATCTCGCCCGTTTCCTCGAAACGGTATTTGCGTATTTGGACGGCGGGGCTCAGCGGTACCTGGCCGCGGCCTCGCCCGGCGCGGCCCTCTCCTGGTGTCCCACCGCGTGCCGCCCGGCCGCGCCGTCCTGTTGTCACTTGCCCTGCGGGGGCGGCGGGTTCTACACCGCCGCGGCCTCCGGACGACTGCGTCGCGCACGCGACCAGCAGACACGTCGTCGCCAGGGAAAACAACGCGAGTATCGCTGCAATGGCGCTTTCAGCTCGACGTCGAATCAACGTACGTCAATCGCTGGAGTGCTTCGCGGTTCAGCCACCTCTCCCCGGACGGGTACCGGGAGGACATGGATTCGGAGGCTGCCCGCCAACCCGACCTGTTCCTGGGCCGCGACCGCCAACGCGTCCGATCCCCCCACGACCACCTGGCGGACCACCGCCACGTCCGCCGGCACCTCCGCGCCCAGCTCCGGCACCACCCGCGCGCCCTCGTCCGTCCCCACCATCGCCACGACCACCGGCGCGTCCGCGACCATCCCCAGCATCACCCCGACCACCTGCGCGTCCACCACGATCCCCACCACCGACTCGGCCACCAGGGGGTCCGCCGCGACTTCCACCCGAAGTTGGATCCACCGGGACGCATTGAACTTGCTGCGCGCCGGCGCTTACGACAGCGCCACCGGGAGGGTCCTGGGTTTGCGCCTGCGCGGACATCACGACACCGGAAACAGCGACAATCACTGCTCCCGTGAGGAGCACGTGCAGGTGAGCGACGCTGCGATTTCGGATCGTCTTCATTGTCTCCGCTGAGTACAGGGTAGTGAACCTGATTTCACGTTGAACAGTGCGCTCATTCCGCACAATTGTCAAATTGAGGACGATCGAGGAGTGCAGTCTTGCACAGTGGAACCACGCGCTGAGAGGATCATCGGCGCGACTGCAAGGTCTCGAGAATTCGTGCATCCGACGAGCCTGGAGACAATCGTCTCAGCGCATTGAGATCCGTTTCAGTGCAGCGGCTTGGGGACCTGTCCCCGGCGGACCCGATGCCCGACTCCAGTCACGGCGGGGGGCAACGTGCGCCCCCGGTGGCTAGACCGATCGCGGAATCTGTCGGGATATTGGTCAAACACCGCACACGCCAGGTGCCGTCGACGCGGGTCAAACGCACGAGGTAGGTCGACCCGTAGCGGTTGAACGTGATCGATCCGTTCGGAAGCTTCACGGGTGCGGTCGTCCGCATCATCAGCGAGGCTTCGCTCCCCACCGGTCGCGGCTCGCCAACGGCCACGATGGCAACGTCGAGCAGCTTGCAGTCGGACTGCCCCCGTGATGAGCTACATGCCGCGATCTCTGCGCTACTCGCGACGGTGGTGCGCATCGCGGTCGCCAGCGCCAGCGACTGAGCGGAATCGCGGATCACCGGCACCGGCGGTGACTCTCGCTTAATGCCATTGTCATACCAGAACGGCAGGACGATCGGATCGAGTACAAGTGGCCTGGACCTGACGGCACTGCTTCGAGCAGCGCTGGGATGGTCCGGGAACGCCGACAGCGCCGCCTTCTTGATCGAGGTCGCGGCGGTGTCCGTCTGGGCCGTTGCCGCGGCCGATGACAGCACGAGCGTGAGCACAGCGAGGACGGTTTGTCGCATTGATCGTAGCCCTGGGAGCAATAGAAGGATGATCTGTGGGTGAGTCATTTGTAGTCTAATCATGTGGGTCATCAGGATCGCGTCACTGAGAGACGTGCCGCTCATCCTGCTGTTGCACACCCGGGCAAGAGGCCCGCGACATGCGCTGTCGGTTAGCGATAGCTACAATAGTTATTGGCATCCTCGGGGTGGTGTTCCAATGACCAGGGAAACAACGATACGCGCAATCGGCAACTCGGCCGGAGCTACGCTGCCGAAGGCCATGCTCAAACGCTACCGCCCAACTGCGCACACCTAAAGCTCTAGTTGACAAAACAGCCGGTACCAGACTAGATCTACTAAATCTTTAGGAGAGTCCATGAAGGCGTTGCTGCCAGCGGCCGACTTGCCGCCATGCGATCATCACAGCATCATAAGCAAGACGCTCTTCTCCAGAAACCACACCCTACAATGGTGAACCCAATGCGCAGACGTTTGATCGTTCCTTTGCTGGCCGCTTTCGCCGCGACTGCACTTTCGTTCGCCTCACTTCGCGCCACTTCGCTGCCGCCGCTCGCGCAGGCCGCGCAGGCACAAAAACTCCCCACCGAGCTGAGTGACTCGGCATTCTGGAACATTATTTCAAACTTTTCAGAGTCGGAGCAGCCGTTCACCACCTATCTCGTATCCAACGAGAACTTTTTTCCCGACATGGTGTCATCCCTCGTCGCACTCAATGCACGCGGTGGCGGCTACATCGGAGTCGCGCCAGAACAGAACTATCACTACATCGCGGCGATTCGTCCGCAGATCGCCTTCATACTCGACATTCGACGGCAGGCTGTCATTCAACACCTCATGTTCAAAGCGATCTTCGAGCTGAGCCCGGATCGCGCCGATTTCATCTCGCTCCTGTTCACCAAGCCGCGTCCCGCGGGAATTGCCGCAAATGCAACAGCCTTTCAAACCTGGACGGCATTCTGGTTCATCCCCACCGACACATCGCGGTTCATCTCAAATCTGAATCGTGTCTTCGACCACCTGACGAAGAAACACAAATTCCCGCTCAGTGCTGAGGATTCCGGACTCGTTCGCTACACCTACTCAGCCTTTTACGTGTCCGGTCCAAGTATCGTGTCGAGCGGCGGTATGGGAGCTGAGGGGGCGGCTGGTACATTCGCGAATCTGACCAGCACAACTGACTTTGCGGGCGTAGAACGCAGCTTTCTCGCGAACGAGGATGGATATCAGGCGGTTCGTCAGTTGCACATGAAGAACCTGATCATTCCGATAGTGGGCGACTTCGCAGGGGATAAAGCGCTGCGTGCAATTGGAAATTACCTGAAGGAGCGCAACACTCAGGTGACGGCGTTCTACCTTTCGAATGTTGAAGATTATCTGGGTCGCGGAGGGAAGACGCCCGCGTTTGCTGCAAACATTGGCATGCTTCCCATCAACGAAAAGTCGGTCCTGGTGCGTGGTACCCGCCCTGGAACACTCTGCAACATTCAGGCTTATCTCGCTTACCGATGTTAGTGTCGTCGATCTGCACGGGAGCGTCGGCGTCCCGGCCTACGTAAACGAATGCGTCAGCCATCTGGCCCAGTGTCAGAGTGCTGCCCTTGAAAACGCTCCTGCAGCCGCTGGCACCGCGGCAGGTTGTCAACGAGCGGCCAAGGAACTCCTCAGCCGTGAAATCCCGGAAGGGCAATCGTTGCAGGGACACCAGGACCGGACGCACCTGCGTCTTCAAAGCGCGGTCGAACTTTCGATAGTCGGGATCAATGTCCGCTGCCCTGACGGCGGGCGGACGAGCGAGACCACCAATTGGAATGACTGTGAGCGTTCGACCGGGATAATCGACGTCCAATCTCCTTGCGAGTCCGATGTCGTCGCCCATGGAAGCGAGGTAATCCGGCGTGCCCGTCAGGTAGAAGTGCGCGGCCCCATAAATCATCAGGGCTTTTCCATGCTTCTGAAGCACTTGCTCTTTCAGCACGGAGAGGGCGGTGGTCTCAACGCCGCGGCTGGCTCCTGGCCCGGGGTGACCCCCGAACATGCGAATGCGCGCTTCGGCCGGCAGTCTTGAGTTGACGTCGCGCACGGCTGCGAGAAAATCGGCGTAAATCGGAGCGTCGCAGAAACCGTTGGTAGTTTCGGCGGTGGCCTTCCAAACCCGTTCCAATTGAACTCTGGGTACGCTCTCGCCTCGAATGTAACGGTCAAGCGTCGACTGCTCCGTAACGCTACCGCACTCTATCACAATGGATCTCACTTTCTTCGCGAAATCGGGATGACGGACCAGAGCAATTCGCAGATCGGAATCCACTCGTCGTAAGTGCGCCTCGCCTAGCGCGACAACGTCGACCTGATCGAACGCGGCAATCAGGGTACGGACAATCGCGTCAAGACCTGCGGCCTCGTCGGGCAGGCGCACGTTCGGCCGCGCCGCAACCTGGGGCGATTGAGCGCGAAGAAGAGAAACTGGAAGGACGGATATCGTGGCGATCGAGCTTAGTGCGATTACGAGAATGATTGAACGCTGTTCGGCGCGTGAGATCAATCGCATCAGACTCTCAACTTGTTGAGGGATGTCGTTGGCGGCCTAACGCCCGCAATTCTGCCGCGGCGCGATCACAAGAATGCGGCTGGCGAATGGAATGAGCCAGCCGCGCACCGCAGCGTGCGCCGACAGCAGCAATTGCTCGTTAGACAGCGCAAGCGTGTTCAGCAGCATTCGAAGAGGCGATAGAATTTTCCATCGCGTCGACTCCAGCCTATGGCCGTCACAGCGTCGCCGCCAGTGGAGAATTCAAAGAGCGTGACATCGGCGCGCTGAATCTCGTTCCAGATGTCGGCTCCGGTGAGCGAGTCTCTCACGGTCGCGCGTTGACCCGCGATGATGCTGGGAATCTCGGTGATTCGTCCAGGAATGGACTCACGCAGGCGTGCCAGGAACGCACCGGGCTTTTGGAACTTGACCTCTGCGAAGAAGCTCGTGCCCACGTCCTTCAACCAGTCGCGATACTCCATGCGGAGGATGCTCCGGAGGCGCCGTTCGTACTGGGTGCGACTGGCCAGGCGAACACTGGCTCGAAAGATCGTCCTTCCACCATCCTCGACAGTGAAGGTGACGTTCAAGCTGTCGACGGAAGCTCCGATGCCGACGAGCCGAAGCGATTCCGACTTGCCATCGCCTGTGAGGTCGCGCTCGGCAGCGCCGAGGACGACGGTGGTATCACCGCGGAGTGCTGCGGTAGCAGCAAGCGCGATCGTGGCTACCAAGAGCAAGTGTGTGCTCCTCCGGTGTTGACTGAATTGAAGTCTGTCTAATTTGAATCAGGCAGCGGGTTATCCAGCGGTGATAGACCGCGAATGATGCAAATCACTGCTGTTTCCTCGCGACCTATCATGACCCATCGTTCCTGGTTCCAGTAATAACCTGTGGCTTCGCGCGCAGTTAGCGCAAGCAGCTACGTGTTGCCAGGAGCAAAGGCTGCGCGACACTCGCAGCCTAGCGCGCGGACTGCCGACATTTTGAGCCGAGCATCCTGGGGAAGTCAGCATTTAGCTGGAGAGCATCGTAGTATCCAATACGGATGGTCTTCTGCCAAGGAAGACCAGACGACTCTCGAAAGCGGGGAACCCATGTCCACATGGACGCGCTGGCTAACTGTCGCATTAACTGTTGCGTGCACCGTAACTCTTCCGCTGGACGGCGCGGCACAATCGCGCGCAGCTACCATCGGCATGTCCGACGGACGCGGCGAGCGACATGTCACTCCCAGTGTCTTCAGCAGCCTTTTCTGGGGGAACAGGGGAAGAACCGTTATCACTCTCATCGTACTCTGGCGCGGTGAAGAAGGCTGGCTCGAAGCAGGAAGGTCACGACGTGCGTCGGGTGGCGGCGGCAGCAGCGGGCAGAGTATGAGCGGCACGAACGGGATCACCAGTTATTCCGTCTCAGTCGATGCACTTGGCAACCGTGCGGTGATCAATGAGACGGACACGGTGAGGATCTCGGGGGACTCCACCAACATCATTATGGTTGACCGCGTCGACCGTGTTGGTGGACCACCAATCGTAACATCGGTCGCTGTCCCCTTCATTCTCAGGAACTCCATCGAACCGATGGCTCTGACGAGCCGTGATCAGGTGCAAGCGCCTGCCGCTGCAACGCAGGGGAAAGAGAACTCGTTCGTGACTTTTCTCAACTCCAATCCTGCGTCGCGCGAATTCATCAGGACGCGACCAAACAACACGGTCGCTGTAAAGCGCGACAGCGGGCCTCCGCCGCGTGTCACAGTTGTTGGGCAGCCCCGAGGCGGCGGCGCAGGTCGTGCTGGTTCCGGCGCAGGCACCTCGAGTGGAAGCCATTCATTTCCAGTCAGCGCCAATATTGATGGCTTCTACTTTTATGAAATGCGCAACACTCAGTTCGTCACGCTGATTGTCCTGGAGCGCGGGCAGAGCAGCAGAAAGACCAGCAGCGGCGGTGGTTCATCAATGGGGAGAGGACAGTACAGGGAGTACACGACCGACAGCGGAACATTTAGCGTGGCTCGCGATCCATCCATGAAACACGTTCTGATCAACAGGCGCGACACGGTGAACTTCTCGCTCGATTCAACCATGATACTCCTGCTTGACTACCGGAATGCTCAGAGTGGTCGTCCGGCAATCAAGAGTATCGCAGTTCCGCTCCTGCCTGTGTCACAGGTTGCTGACACAATTGTGTCGGGTCAGTCTGCGGCGATTCGCGCACAGCTGTTCGCAGGCGGAACAGCTGAATCCAACATTGTGCGCTACCTGCAAAGCGTCGTGGCCGCAAGAGAATTCATTCGCCCTTAGCGGAGTTGTTTCGGGCGCGGTCAGGACGCATTTGGAACGGGCGGCCCGACCACCAAGATCGTGTTCCCAAATGGATCAATCACGTCGAAGGTGCGGCCGCCCCATTCCTCATTCCTGGGCGGGCGCTTCACGGGGACGCGCTTCTGCCACTCCTCGTAGTACCGATCGGCGTTTTCCACCTCAAGAGACACACAGGCATCGCGTCGGTGCCCATCCATCGGACTGTCCAGGGTAATCGCAATAGTGCCGCGCCGGACGCCGAGCAATCCGGACTTGCCGTCCTCGGTAGTCTCGAAAGACACCTCAAAGCCCAGACCATCGACAAAGAACTGTCTGGCGGCAGTGAGATCATCCACGGGAAGAACTGGAACCGCGCGCCCATCGGTCACCTCCTCTTTCGTTGTTCGTTCAGTATTCAGTACTCAGAGTTCAGTATTCTGCATTCCCTGTCTGATTACGGATTGACTGGTCAATCTTGCCGCCGCACGATTTCGTTTATCCAGATCGGGGCGAACGGAGAGGTGCATCCCTTCGACACTGGACAGTCGCGATAGATTCCCAACTTCTCGCCTATCGCGATGGCGCGTTTGCGATGCATCGTCTCGTTCTACAAGCTGCTCGGCGGCGGTCTGCGTGACGCCGGATGGATGCGCGAGACCATGTCGAAGAACCGTCTCGCCATCCTGCCAGACGTGACACACTATGAATCGGGTGTGGCGCCGACGCTCGCGTCGACCGTTCTGCCTTTCCTCAACGGAACGGGTCCGGGCGAACCGCCGCGCAAGTGATGATGCGCAAGCACCACTACGACGGCGCCGGTGTCACGCTGCGTCGGCTCAGATGCGCCGTCTGGGGCTAGATATGCGGTCCACCAAGGAGGTACGCAGACATCGATCGGCAATTTGGACGAATACTAAACTCGCCGTAGCAGAGGAGACGAAGCACGGAATCGGGACGCCGTCGTCGATAGGTTGATCGAACACCCGAACCATCGGGCGAGCGTTCCGATGCAACGTCAGTTCGCGAAGGAAGTGTGTGAGATCAGGTGGAGCACGGAGTATGCCTTGGTTATCTCGAAATACTGAGACCGACGACGAGACGACGCACGTCGAAGTCCCCGCTGAACGGTGGGCCGCGGTCGACATAATCATCCCCCCCCGGAGGTTGCCCTAGTACGCCGACTTCTCCGGCCACCTGCAAAGCGAGACGCGTTCTGGGAATTCTCCAGATACCCAGCGCGCCGACGGAAACCCCGATGAGCGAGCCGCTGGCGTTCACTTCACTGCCGCTGGAGGATCCGCGCGAATCGACACTCACCCGTCCCGCCGAGAAATCACCCGTGAGCGCCATGCTCCATCGCTGATTGCCGACGACTCTGCCGGCCACACCCACGCTCGCGATCAAGAGCTTGCCGTGATCCTGCAGCGGCTGCAGCGCGCAGGCTGGCGGTTCGACGATTGACACCGTACATGGATAACCGGTTCGATTCGCCACGCTCCACGTGAGTTCAGCGCGCAGCCGAAATGACAGCCAACGATCTGGACGAAGTCGAACGGTCATGCCGACGCCGACGAGCGGCCTTCCGAGAAGCTCGTGCTGCCCGGACACCGCGACTCCATCGAGGCTCAGGCTTTGCGCCTGCGCCGTTACGCAACCGCTCGCGGCGATCGCCGCAAGAACGTGCAACATGAGACGGGATCTGCGCATGGAGACTCCGGTTGAACGCTGGATTGAAAGCATGTGAACTGCAGGCCGGATGTGGATACTGCGCGCCTAATACCCAAGTTAACCCGCGAGCGAATTCATAAAAGGCCCGCTTCGTGCATCTCATCAATTTCGGCGGGGGAGATCAGGTTGGGATTGCGTGCCTCCGAACCCACCCGACTCTGACCGGCGCAGGCGACGGCGATACATGTTGTCGCGACGGTGAGCGCGAGCCCCACCCGCGGGTGAAGCCACTCAACAATTCTGGGCCTTGCCAATCCATTCATGAGGCCGACCGGGGACGAGCTGTGTAATGGCTAACGTACAGGGCGGTCTCCGGCCGGTGAAGGAGAGCAAACGATGTTGTCGGAGCACTCCGAAAGCGCGCGTCGCTCCCGCAGTCCTAGGACTTCGCCTTCTTCGAAGCTTTCGACTTGCGAGAACTGTTGAGCGCCACCGCCTCGCGCACGAGCGCTTTGAAAGCAGACTCGTCAACTTCCTCACCTTCATGGATGTCGATAGCGCGGCGTACCTTTCCGTCGAGACTTGAGTTGAAGAGACGCGACGGATCCTTCAGCGATGCGCCGTTGGCGAAGGTAAGCTTCACGATCTTCTTGTAGGATTCGCCAGTACAAATGATGCCGTCGTGCGACCAGATCGGAGTGCCCATCCACTTCCACTCCTCGACGACGTCCGGGTCCGCTTGCTTGATGAACTTGCGCATTCTGCTGAGTGTTTCCCCGCGCCAGTCGCCGAGTTCTTCGATTCTTTTCGAGATGAGCTCCGATGCCGGCTGGCCATCGCTCGCGCCTGACTTTTTCATGTTTTCATCCTTGAGCTGATATCCTTGCGGGAACTGCGCCATCTGGTGGCATACGGCAGCACGAACATGTACAAACCGGTGAGCATGAGCAGAAAGAGAGGATTTGCCGAATCGTACTACTCCAGTTCATTGTGCACCTCCGCGGGTCACGACTTTTGAGCCGCCTGAGGCGGCCAGTTGGGCGCTTCAATACCGAACTGCTCTGCGTACTCGGCGTTCAGCCGCTGCCAGCCGGCGAAGTGCATCGCCTCGGGACCAACGATGCGACCGATGGGAGTTCCGTCGAGCAGGTGATCCAGAACGTCAAAGCAAATGTGCCACCCGGCTGCACCCATTGAGATGTAGGGGCGAGCGATGCTGGTCCATAGCGTGAGACGCGTGCCGCTACCAACAGCTTCGAGTTCCCAGCGCATATCCTGCCCGCCCCAGTTGTACTCAAGCAATTGGGGAGCGTCTGCTCGCGTCACCTTTGTTTCGGTAACGTGTGGCCTGGGCGCTCCCACGGTGGTGAGTTTCACTGTGGTTCCAACTGTAGCCAGGCCCGCATCGGCTTCGAAGGGCGCCCACTCGCGCAGTTGCGCTGGATCGATAAGCGCCTGCCAGACTTTGTCCGGCGAGTGACGCAGTTCCTTGACGAGAATGAGCGCCCACTTCTCTCCATCCTTTCGTACCTGCGCCACGGTGGCCGGACCCGGTGTGTACTGCTCGCGATGGTTCATTTTTTTCTCTTTGTCTTTTTTTTCGGTGGTTTTGGCGGATGCATGCGGTCAAGATGGCGTTCGAGAGCGTGCACGTGAGCGGACCAGAGTTTACGAAACGGAGCCAGCCACGCGGCGAGTTCCTGCAGCGGTTCAGCTTTCAGTCGGTAGAGACGCCGCTGTGCGTCCACCGTGGATTCCACAAAACCGGCATCGCGCAGCACACGCAGGTGCTTTGACACAGTCGGCTGCGGCATACGAAGCCGACGCTCGATATCTCCAACCGATTGTTGTGACGACGCCAGGAGGCTCAGTATCGCCCGGCGGTTTGGCTCCGAAATGATTTCGAACGCTGTTTGCATGCCTTAATATACCATTCGGCGTATATACGTGTCAAGGCATATAAGGGCTGACCATTGTCATTCCGGCGAATCAACGTCACCCCGGCGAAAGCCGGGGCGGAACCCATTTTCGCGCTAACATGGGTTCCGGCTTTCGCCGGAATGACAGCGACTTGACTGTTACAGCGGGATTCCGCCGCTGCTCTTGGATCCGCCATCCCAGCCGGGAATGGAGGATGCCTGCTTGACCCACTTCGCAAACTGCTCCTCGTCGATCCGGTCGTGCTCGTAGATATCGAGGTAGCGCGTTTCCTGAGTCTTGGACTTGCCGGGCGGGAGAGGAAGAAGCGAGGTACCGCGGAAGAAAGCCACTTTGATGTATTTCGTAAGGCAATGCCAACTGAGGAACCAACCCTGTCCCGCGACTCCGTAGAATGGCGAGTTCCATTTGACCGCCTTGCGCACACCAGGGACGGTGCGCGCGATGAGCACATCAAGTCGACGACCGACGGCGCTTTTCCATCCCGGCATCGCCGCGATGTACACCTGCACGGGCGCGTCGCCATCGGCCTTCGCGATCTGAGGGTTGCCGCCCGAGAGCAGCTTTGGCTTCACAGCAACCCGCTTGGCCGCGCGCTTCGTTGCCACCTTCGTTGATTTACGAGAAGTCTTGCCAGTCACCGTATTTCGGTCGCCGGTGTGATCAAGTACTTCGGAATCTGCGGCCTTTGTGATCTACTGCGCCAGACCCACAGCTTTCATCAACTTGAGCGCGTTGGTCGCGGTTGCGATCCCGTCACGCAGCTTGTACTCAAAGGAAAGGCTGATCCCACCCTCATTCTCCTCCACTCCCTCGGTGAAATGAACCATGTGCGCCGCGCTACGCAGTTCCGGAGAATCGGCGAGCGCAAGGTCATGTGTTGTCACAACCCCGATGCAGTGTGACTGAACGAGCCGAGCGAGCACCATTCTCGCACCGACCTGTCGCTCCGCGCTATTGGTTCCCTGCAGAATTTCGTCGAGCAGATAAAGAGGGAGAACGGCATCGTCCTTCGCGTTATGTTGTGACACGACGTCCACGACTTCCTTGAGCCGCAACAGTTCCGCCATGAAGCGCGACACCCCCTGCGCCAGCGAATCCTGAACCTGAACACTCGTCGTGAGAACAACGGGCGGCATTGTGAGCGAGCTGGCGCAGGCCGGTGCTCCTGCCTGTGCGAGAATGGTGTTCAGTCCGATGGCACGGAGGAGCGTGCTCTTTCCGGACATGTTCGAGCCGGTGACGAGGAGAAATGTCCCCGGCGGACCCACGCTCACATCGTTCGCTACGCGCGTTCCGCGCGGAATGAGAGGGTGAGCAAGATCCTTTGCGTCGAATATGTAGCGACGTGTTTTTTCTCCGGCACCATTTGAAACACTCGGAAAACACCAATCAGGATTGGCGTGTGCCAGATTTGCCAGCGCGCACAAGGCTTCCATCTCTCCCAGCGCGTCGAGCCAGCGTCTCACATGACTACCATGCAGGCGTCGCCAATTCTCGATCGACGCAAGAAGGTGAACATCCCACATCAGCAGCAGTTGCAACAAACCGTACATCATTGGCGACTGACGGATGCCCCCAGTTTCGGTCATGCGACTGAGTTTGCGGAGCGCGGCGCTCGCATTCATTCGGTGGCTGACGAGAGCTTCGTGCAGTTCCACAAACTTGGCGGAGCACAATCCGGCCTCCTCCACCATTTGCATCATGCCGCTGAATGACTCGAGTGGCGCCTCTCTTCCCTGCACCGCGCTGATCGCCCGGGCTGCACGCCAGCCAACGACGCCAAGGGTCGCGATCGAAGTGAATATGGCAATGACGGGGATTTTCGCCGCAACAAGCCCCCCGCCCCAAAGAATGGAAGTGACGACGACTGCAGCCGTAACCGCGCGGCACCACAACAGGAGCGACTGGCTGACTACGTCCGTCTGATTCTCAGACCACTCAACAAAGGGTACAAACGCCCTGTTGCCCCAATGCGGCGCGAGCAAGGCACGCGTCTGGATCTCTTCGACAAGTTCCAGGCGCTGCAGCAGTTCCTGGACTGCCTGCTGCCGTCGCAACACTTCATCCGGCTTTGCCGCGGCGAAGATCCATTCTGCGATCGTGCGGCGACCGGGCAGTGTTGCTGCTCCAGACAATAAGCGCAGAAGCGAAACGTCACCAACCACATCGAGTTCAACCGCCCAGTGCGGTAAGTCTCTGGTGATGACAGCGACCGCCGGAAGGCGGGGCCAATCTCCCTGCGCCGCGGCCAGTCGTATTTCGAAGAGCGCGACAGTCGCGCCTATCAGGCGTGCGCGCGCCTTCTCGCGGTTGTGTACTACCACGAGCGCGATGAATATGCCCAGTAGCAGAAGTGCGACGACCCATGCGACAGCGCCTCCGCTCGCGAACGCTGCGTACGATGCGAACGCGATCATCGCCGTGAAAACCGTCAGTCGCGCGACTGAAAGCCGCTGCATCCGCCGCGTCACGACTGCGAGCGCATCCTGCTCGCGCTTCAGTCTTTCTGCGTATTGCGTCAGGACATCGAGCGGTTCTGCTCTGTGCACGAAGGTCGAGTCTCGTTCAATGAACGGTAAACACTTCGTGTGCTGACGAGGCGCCAAACCCTGGCACGATTCCGCCGCCGATCACATGGATCGCGTTGCCAATCACTACCGCACCCATGCCGTGTCGCGGCGTTGTCATATCCGACAATCGACGCCACCGGCCGGTTGCTGGATCAAACTCCTCGGTGTGAGGAAAAACGCCCGGGATTTCTCCGCCAAAGACGTACAAGCGCCCCGCTACAGCAGCTGCCGCGAGCCCACCTCGCGCCGTAGGCATATCCGGCAAACGCTCCCACGTGTTGTTTGCAGGTGAGTATGCTTCCAGAATCGCGTTGTTGTTTGGCGCGCGACCGCCAACAACAAAGATGCGATCGCCGATCACCGCGGCGGCGAGGTGCTCGCGCGGCGTGGGCATGGGCGCCAATGCAGTCCATGTATTGGTCGTGGGGTCGTACACTTCGTTAGTCGCCACCGCACCTCCACCGCTTACGCCGCCAATCGCGTAGATCTTTCCCCCATACTCCACGGTGACATGTGCGGCGCGCGCCGCCGGCATTGATTGTTTCGTGCTCCACGATTGCGTAGCCGGATCGAATGCAAATGTGCTGGTGGTTGCAGCAGTCGGCGTATAACCACCGGTTACATAGACAATTCCATTGGCTGCCGTTACGCCCGGATGGTTGCGACCCGCGGGCATCGATGGTCCCGCCGACCAGCTATCGGTTGCGACATCGTAGATCTCGAGTATCGCCACGGTGCCGCCCATCGAATTGAAACCACCCGGAGTGTAGATCTTACCGGCAACATACGCCGACGGCATTTCCTGGCGCGCAGTCGGTAATGCTGCGCGCGCGGACCACGTGCCAGCGGTTGAATCGGGCCCCGACATCTGCGGAGTGGTGTTGCACGCCGTGAACAGTCCGACTCCGATGAGGAGAACTGCAGAGCAGTTGCTAGTCATACTTCTCCGTTGCCACGAGCCAACAGCACTGCCAACTGCGCCAATTGGAGCTGTCACCCCGGCGAAGGCCGGGGTCCATGTTCATTCACCATGGATTCCGGCCTACGCCGGAATGACGAAGCTTTTCTGTCTAAAACGCGAAGCCGATGTTCACTATTCTGAACGTGGGAATGATCTTCAAAACATCGAAGTCCACGTTGTCCCCCGGAGTACCAAAGAGGCGCTTGAGTCCAAAGCCTAGCCCAACGTAGAAGCCGTCCTTCGGGCCAAGCAGCCAACTGTGGCTGATGTCAAAGCCGATGCCGAGGTAGCTCGCAAGGTCGGTCACGCTCGTAACACCAGCCTTGATCCCGAAGGCCCATCCATCCATCGGGCGTTCGCCGGGATAGTACCTGTAGAACAGATCCACGTTGAAGTAATCCGCATCATCGACCGTCAGAAATGAGCCACCAAGACCCATTGTGCCAGTCGGCGAAACCTTTCTCTCGTACTCGGCATTGAACCAGCCGACTAACAAACCGAAAGGATTTGCGGAAATAACCTGCTTCCTTTCAGTGGTGGCTTGCGCGTCACTGGACGTTGGCGTCGCGAAGACAAGTACGAAAAGGACCAGCAACGACGCAGCACGGACGGAAGAGAAGAATGGCATCCAGATTCCTTGGTGATGGGACAGAGTCGCGACTGGCAGAGGATATCGACGAACCATAGCCGTGTGCACGCTGGTTGTCGAGAAGCTCCGGGAGTCGGTAGTGGGCAGTCTTGACGTGTTACAGTTCGTCATCCCCGGCTAACTAAACGCCTTGTCGTTACAGTCAATAGTCTTGCCGACTCCCGTGTAACGACCGAACGCTTAGTGAAGCGACTTAATTTGGTTTGTGACCGGTTGCTGCGTCATTTTCCCCTGTCACGTCATCGCCCGTTGGTTGATCGAGCACCCGAACCATCGGGCGAGCGTTCCGATGCACCGTCAGTTCGAACAGATCGGGCCTCGCGTAGTGTCCCGCCACGTCCAGCTGAAAGCGCGAGCCTTTCATTTTCCTCGGATCCACTTCGGCGTACAAGATGTCTTCTCTGTTTCGCACCGGCTCCACGAGGAACTTCCCATCTGGATCAATAATGGCACTCTCGCCGGGATTGATCCACTCCGATTCCGGCAGGTATCCCTTGAACGCGTAGCGGTCCGGGATGTCATCGCGACGCATCGGCATACAGCAACCAACTACATACACACGCCCCTCCTTGGCGATGTGCCGGAGCGTTGATATCCACGGCTCACCGCGGTCCCACGTCGGCGCGACGTACAACTGCGCTCCCCACGCGTACATCGCGTAGCGCGCCAGCGGCATGTAATTCTCCCAGCAGATCAACCCGGCAAGTCGCCCGATCGGCAGGTCATATACTCTGAGCGTGCTGCCATCTCCCTGTGCATGCACGATCCGTTCAGCTACTGTGGGGACCAGTTTTCGGTGCTTGCCTAGCAGAGTTCCATCGGAACCGATGAAGAGCAATGTGTTGTACAGCGTCGTTGCGCTCGCCTCGACATTCCGCTCGTTTACGCCCATCACCACGTTGACACCCGCGGCCGCAGCGGCCGCGCAGAGCTGATCCGTCTCTCTGCTCGGCACTGCGACGGAGTTCTCCAGCAGTTCTGTGTAAAGTTCTCGCAGTTCCTGGGTCTTGTATGGAGGAATGAACCACGCCCAAAGTGGGTACGTAGGAATAAATCCCTCGGGAAAAACCGCCAGCTTGGCTCCGGCGCGACCCGCTTCGGCAATGAGCGCGCAAGCCTTCTCCAACGAAGCGGCCCGGTTGAGGAAGACCGGGGTCGCCTGCACGGCCGCAATGAGGAACGGGGAGTTTGAAGAGTCGTTCATATCAACCAAACGATACGCACGTCGTGCTCTGCTGGCGAGCCGCGCACGCATTTTGCGGCTCTTGTTACATGCCGGGCTGGTCATTACGAGGCGCTTAACGGTGCAAGGAGGGGGAGGGGAAATGCAGAATCACGCGCACTCATCCGTAGTCCTTGCCGCTGCAATAGCGATGGCCTTCGCTGTCGCGGGTTGCGAGCGGAGCCGGAACGATTATCAGACCGAATCAGCCTCCGGAACCGTCGCGCTCGACGAGGCAACCTGGATTCGCGACTCGCTCAGAAGTGACGCCCTGATCATGGGCGCTTTGCGCGCGACAAATAGCATGGAGATCGAGGCCAGTCTGGTGGCGCAGACGCGGGCATCACATGCGGATGTGCGCTCGTTCGCGACGCAGATGATTGAGGACCACAAACGACTCATCAGGCGTGCTGATTCTCTCGCAAAGGTACTCGGCATCATATTGCTGGATCCGCCCGACGCCATCGGGCAAATCCACGAGCGCAACGTTGATTCACTCCGGAATGCGAACAGGGATACCGGCACCGTCGCGTCGCCATTTGATCGCGCGTTCATGGAGCAGCAGGTGAATGCCCATCGTTCGGTGCTTGACCTGATCGACACCGCCATTGAACGGGCACAGCGCAGCGAACTCAAAACCGCGCTCGAGAAAGAGGTTCGGCCCGCGGTCCTAAGTCATCTACGGCGCGCGGAAGCGTTGCAGATCAAGGTTGCGGTGCAGCCAGCCGTGCGATGACGTAATGAGTCAGCGCGCCTCCACCTTGCAACCCTGCTACGGCTCAGCGATGTCGAAGACGTGTCGTCAAACCAATTCACGCACAGGTGCGACCAATGACTTCGCTGCCGCGCGGGACAATTCTCGCTGCGCTTTTGATCACCGCATGCACATCTAACGATGCGATTCAGGAACCCGACGTAATCAGGCTCGCAGGCCCGGCGCAACGACTCGATCACGGCTTCAGTTCCATCCACAGTGTACTCGAGCTCAACGATGGAAGAGTGCTGGTAACCGATGAGAAGGATCGCGATGCGTACATCGCGGACTTCCGCGCCAACAATGTCGCGCAGATCGCACGTAAAGGTGAAGGCCCACTGGAATACTCGCAGCCACTCGGCGCTTTCAGATCGCCTGACGGCACGATCATCATTCAGGATCCTGGTAACTCCCGTTTTCTGGTGCTCGCAGCTGATGGAGTGCCGGCCGGAACGTGGCAACCGGAAGAGCAAGGGGTCAGCGCCGAGTCGCCCAAGGCATCGCTTGCTTTTCAACTTGCATTTGAGGCGCGGGCCATTGATTCGCTGGGACGGATCTACTTTGAAACGGCTCCAAAACCCGTGGAGGAAGGACAGAGCAGCAGCATTCCAATCGTACGTTTCGACAGAATATCAGGTCGAATCGACACCGCCGCGATCTACACCTTGACTGCTGACATGCAGCCTACCGTGGTTGAGCGGGACGGTCAGGGAAATATGACCATTCATCCGCGAGTGTGGCCTCCGCGAGTGCAGTGGACGGTGACACATTCGGGCGCTGTTGCTGTTGTTCGGCCTGATCCCTACAGCGTGGCCCTTGTTCACAATAGGGTATCAGTGGAAGGCAAGGCGGTCCCGGTCGAACCACTTCCAGTGTCAGCCGCTGATCGCGCCGCTGTCGCAGAAGATGACGCACGCATCAGCGCTACCGCAGGCGCGAAGCCTGGCGCCATGATCACCGAGGGGCATGCGCCGCGCAGCATGGCACCGGCGAAAAAGTCCCGCGGCTCACCGATAATTCCTGAAACAAAACCGCCATTTCTAGGGCGCGACGCTGTGCGTGCCGATCCGGACGGTCGCATCTGGGTGAGACGGTCAAGAGATGTGAGCGACAGTCAGGAAGTACACGATGTTTTTGCGAGTGATGGCAATCGCGCCGAGCGCATTGCGCTGCCCCTGGGAAGACAGCTGATCGCCTTCAGCGACAACTACATCTACCTCACCCACTTCAATGACGTCGATCTCGAATTCATTGAGAGGTATCCGAGAACGTCATCCACAGTAAGACGCTATTAGTTGGGACCCACTTGCCCAATGTGGCTCCTTGTGGCTACATTGCCGGTATGGAATATGCCGGCATACGGGAGCTGAAGAACAATCTCAGTCGCTACCTGCGCAAGCTAAAACCTGGCCACGTCATCGCCATCACTGACCGCGGTCGGATTGTGGCGGAGCTTCGAACTCCGGGTGACAAGCCGGTCGGCGCGCCGTCGCCGCAAGGCTACGCACGCCTGTTGGCACAAGGTGCCATTCATCGCGCACGGGAGAAAGGTGATCCGCTCGGCAAGCTTCCCGCTGGCAAAGCTGGCGCCGCACCGCCGGGCACGGTCGCCGCGCTGATCCGGGACGACCGCGGTGACTGAGAGTGATCAGTCGGCCGCACCGCATTCGTCGGAGCACATTCGCTACATCGAGTCCAGTGCACTCCTCGCCGCCATTTTGGAGCGCGAAGCCGCGGCAATGCGGGCTGTGCGTGCTCGCGGAAGACGTGTGACATCCATGCTGACAATCACCGAGTCGCAGCGCGCGTTGATTCGAGCGCACGCTACTCGTCGGATCGATGCGAAGCAGATGCGCGCGGCCAGCCGTGCACTGCGAATTTTTGCGGCACGCTGCGATCTGGTTTCAGTGACCGATGAAGTACTGCTGCGGGCGGGGCGCACGTTTCCTCTGGAGCCGGTCCGTACCCTCGATGCGATGCACCTCGCCACCGCGGAAACACTGGGGGAAAATCCGGCGCTCGTCACGATCATTACGCGTGATCAGCGCATTCGCGAGAACGCCGCGGCGCTGGGCTATCCGACGGAATAGATGAATTCGTCATGCAGCGTAAGGAGGGCCATCGACTGGCCCCTGCAGCTTCCCCGAGGCAAAGGAAGATGGCAGTAGTGCGCAAGTCCTCCATTATTTCCTCACTAGGCGGTACTCGACGAGATGCACGGCGCCATCGTTGTCTTCACGTCGCACGAGCGCACTGCCGTTCGTGAACGCAAGCAGGTGTGGATCGCCTCTCTTGGTCTGCGCGGGCATCGTGAACTTGCCGAGCAAGCGTCCGTCTACATCAAACGCCGTCCATACCGAGGGCGCGGTCGGCGTCTTGCGGAATTCCTCAATCCAGAGCCGACCGCTCTCGTCCAAGTCGATCTGATCGTAAGCCGGCCATACGGTAGGAGTTGGTCCCGGCGGACGCGGAGGCGGAGCCGCTGATGTTCGCGCGCCTCCCGATGTCGTGCCGGCCCCGCCGCCCGGCGGCACCATCGCGTTCGTCTCCGCGGCCGTGACCCTCTCGACCGGGTCAGCAGTGCGAACGATGCTCACGAGCTTTCCCTGCTGGTCGAAGCCCTTGACCTCGTTCGTCCGGGGATCGCCGATGTAGAATCGCGTGCCGCGTACGGCGAGACTCGTCTGACTATAGTAGTACCGCGTCTGCGGCAGCGCACCACCAAATGCACCGAGTGCCTTGATGACTGCGCCGTCGAGCCGGCGATGTTCCAGACGCAGTTGCGGGCCCTCCCAGCTAGCGAGAAGCATCGTGCCATCGTCGAAGCACCCCATTCGTTCCATGCGGCGCTCCAGGTTGAACTCGCGCACATAGTCTCCGTCCCGGGTCCAGATTGAGATGCGTCCGTTCGTGCCATCCCGCACAACGACCGTATCGCCGCGGGTAGAGCAAATGGATGAGGTGTGCATGAACTCACGCGGTCCCTGCCCCTCGCGGCCGGCAACCTTGAATTGCTTGTCCGATGAATCGAAGAAACGGAGGCGCGTAATGTCGCCGACGACTCGGGCGCCATTGCTCAGGCGCACAACGTTGAAGGAAATCAACCAGTACGTAAACTCATCGGCGGGATCGTTCTTCAATCCGCCAATGTCCGATGTCGATGTGGGCGCGAGAGTGAAGGCGATCGGCGCGGTCGCCCTCGCAACGTTTTCCACGATGCGCACGCCGGCGCTGTCGCGCACGCGCGGGGCTTGAGACAAGAGGCTCGTCGCAGAAAAGTTCATTGCCGCGAGCGCTGCGACCGCGCAAGTCCGCCAGAAGACGACGATGGGTTTCATACTGTTAACGCTGCGCGATCAATAAACACAGCGCAACCGTCTGCACATCATTCCCATCCTTGCGCAGGAGCAAAACTCGGCCATCTCCCGCAAAAAGGATCTCCTGGCGCGGAGGGGTGAGAACCTCCGCCACCAGCACGCCCGACTGGTCAATAATCCACCATTTGCGCGGCGCTTCGATACTCTCGCGCGCCAACTCAACCCAGGCGCGGCCGAGGTTGTCGGAAAGCAATTGCAGCATCTGTGCTTCCACCTGTGAGACAATGCGGTTGGGTGCTGGACGCAACCGTTGCGCCAAGGGTGGAAGCAGGATGCGTCGCAGCATGCGGCCATCGGGTGCATACGCAACGAGCGCGTCGTTCGATTCCTCAAAGTGATACAGCGGGCCGCCGTGCACCGCGAGCGTCGCATCTTTCAGCGAAAGTCCTCCGCGCGCCCTGCTCACAGGCCCCGCACTGACAAGGCTGATTCTCATGCTCGATCCACCGCGCGCCGCGGATCCAGGCAGCCCTGTTACCACCACGTCCCGCGCCCACATTACATCCGGCACGTCTCGCGTACTGGCAACCAGCACTCCGAAAGGATCAAAGGTGTGAATGCGCAAGGAATCGACGCCTGTTCCCCGTCCCTGCACAGCCATTGATGAAGCGAACGTAGCAACGCTGATGCTGCCGTCGCGCACCGACGCGTCGATAACTGAAGGTCGTTTCTCCGAAATAGGATCGAACCTGATTGAGAAACTGCGCTCGTAGTTGCCGGTTCCGGAGAAAACCAGAAAGTTCGCCACATATCCCGGCGACCTGTTGAGCACGAGCAGCGAGTCTCCCCTGTAGGGGAACAACGTTGGCGTTCCAGAGAACTCGCCCGGGCCCTGTCCGGCGCGGCCCGAGCGTGAGAGCAGTTTGCCGGCCGCGTCGAACAGCAGCAGCTTGCGTGCACCGCCATCAATGATTGCAACGTTGCCACTTTGCAATCGGATGGCACCAGCACACGAGACAAGTCCTTCGGGCAACTCTTTCGCGTCGCCATACACCGCTGGGCATGACTCGAGAGCCGAGAGTCGCAACGCCGGCCGAACGGCCTGTCTCAGGTCGACAATCTGAGGCTGTGCGGCACCTTGAGATAGCAAGGGTAACGCGGCGAAATTCAGCGCTACAATCGCAAGTGAGAAATCCAATTTGCGCGGCGGTACCATGATCGCACGTGGCTGGAGTGAGTACGAATCATACGGCCGCGCGCTGAGCTGCCGCTAGGATCCGATGCTATAACGAACAATGTCGGACGCGCCGCCACGACGCTGTACCGCCCAAATCGCCTTGCGACTCACTTCGGCCGGCGACACGTCGGGCGGCAGCGCGAAGACTCCGACCACATCTCCCTTGCCATCGATGAGGAGAAATTGCTCTGCAAACGAGGATCGATAAAGCCAGATGAGGACGGAGCCGTCGTTACCCAGGTACATGTAGTCCACGGGAGCTTTGTGCGTGGGCGGGTTGGCGCGCAGGATGCTGTCGACGCGTCCTGCCTGATGAGGTTCCACCGATCGCGCGACCTGCGCCACTCGTTCGGCGCGAATGCTCTCCAGTTCAGCCGCGCTAATCGCAATTGTCGGTACGCGGTACGAACGCAAGAAGATGTTAGCGCCGTCAACCCTCGACTCCGCAATGCCTATAACGGCCGGATCGGTAATCGGGGCAGTGACTCCCAGATAAGCAACAAGGCGACCATCAGGGGATATTGCCGACGTGCGGTTACTACAGAAGGGAACGGAGACAAACACGGGATTCCCTGCCATATCAGGCGCCGGAGAAAGTCGTTCGCAATTGCCGTGCAATGGGATCAATGTATCAGAGCTGAACGACACCACACGATAGTCAGCAGTGGTTCGAATCATGAAGGTTCTCGGAACAAAACGATCATCGCCACCTACGATTCCGAGCATCGCCCGAGCTTCCTCAAGGGGATAGGACAGTCGCATGAGCAAACCCCCGTCGGCGTAAGTTGCCCTCAGTGATGGAGCGACGCGCGGCGGTGGTTGCGCCGGCCTTCCCGGTACAACCGGTGTTTCGATCGGGATGGTACGAGTTGCAATCACACGCGGCGTCGGGGTTAGCGCAGCGAGATAGTGCGCACGAGACCTCGGATCAAAGAACCAGATGGAGTCGCCGGCCCACCCCCAGTAGGCACTAGCCAAACGATCAGGGAGGCCGCTCGCCAGTGTTGAAACTTCAACTCCCGCGGGAGAAAAGATGCGAATTGGACCAGTGCTCCCATCGAGAGAAGCAATTGCGCCGCTAGCTGAGACTCTCAGGTCGTAGAACTGGTGATTCGCACCCGAGATTCTGAGATCCTCCGTGAGATTGACGCGAGGGAAAGTGCCCTGCTGCGGTCCGTTGCCATCTGGGCCAGCCTCCAACGCATTCGCCGGAGGTTTAGCCAGAGCCGCTGTCGGAAGCGCCTGCGCATCAATCTCATTCGCCGGGGGGTTACCCAGAGCCGCGGCCACGAGCGCCTGCGGATTACCGTCGCAATCGATGCAAACGTGGCGTTCGCTCACGACGTCCTGACGAAGCAGCTGTGCGATACCCGCGATCGCCCCCGAGGCAGCAACCACAGATCCGGCAACAACGATGAGCGCAGGAATTCCGGCGATGCGGCGGCGCGCTGAGGAGGGCGCCACCGACACCGATCGCTGCACCTGATCGGCAAAGTCAGCGCGCACGGCAACACGTTCCATTTTTTCGGTGACAAACACTCGCTCGAGCAGCGTACGTCCTCTGTTATTGGATGCCTGGCTGGTCATGGCTCGGTGAACTCCTGATACTGTTGTGACAGTTGCTTGCGCATGAATGTGCGCGCGCGATGCAGCAGCTGGTCCACGGCATTTACACGAAGAAGCATGATGACTGCGATTTCACTGTTGCTCAGTTCTTCGTAACGGTGCAGAACAAAGGCAATGCGTTGCCGCTTGGGGAGGTTTTCGACGGCGTTTTCAATTGCGCGCCGCAGCTCTGCTGTTTCGATTTCACGGTCCGGCTGTTTGTTGCTTGAAATCGCGACGGCCGCAGGGTCGATGCCTTCATCGCGCAGCGACTCAAATGGCGTCAGCCAGCGGCGCAGCCTGCGGGCGCGCAAAGCGTTGAGCGAGCGGCGCGACGCAGTACGATAGAGCCATGCGCGCCGGGATGAGTGCTCGGTGATCTGTGACAGATGCCGATGCGCAGCAACAAAAACCTCCTGCGCTACATCGTGCGCCTCATCGCTATCACGCAGAAAGTGGTAACATGTGTTGACTACCAGCTCCTGATAGGTCTCGACAAAGACGCGGAAGTCGTGTTCGGTTTCGCTCGACGCGACAGAAACGGCGCTTGTATGCGCCGTCTGCGGTTCTGGCGATGGAATTGCGTCGAGTGCGATGGCTTTCATTCCCGTGATCCAGAGCCGTGGGTTGGAATCCAGCCTTCAACTTATGGCGACCACAGGAAGGAAACACTTGCTGCGGGCATTCACTTACGAAGTCCGGCCGCTGGGGTTTTTTTGGTCGTCCTCGGTGATGTGCGTCTTCAGTAGGAACGAACGAGTGCATAGAGTACTACGCGCTCGACGCGCATGTCGTCGAGGTGTCGACCAAGCAAATAGTCGCTGCCGATCTCGAAGACCGTGACACCCGCGGGTGTGACTACATCACCCAGCCACGCCCCGTCCTTCGCGATCACATCCCAACGCCGCTCCGTTTCCCATGGAAGACGGTAGCGTTGCGCCCAGACATTTCCAGTCTGATCGACCAGCAGGGCCTCGATCGCTGGGACATGTGTCGGCACACCAAGGTTCTTGTGCTCGAGCAGGCGCGCGTATGCCGGGCGGCGTTCCTCCTCAACAACCGCGACAAATTCTTTCGAGAAGCGCGTCCAGATTTCCGCAACCGGAGTCAGCGCACGCCGCCACCGCACTATGGATACGATGCGGCCAGAGCGATCAACCCGTTTGAACTGCGGCTCGCCGCTGTCGCTGATGAGCAGATCGTCGCCATCAACAGCGTGCACATTATCAGGGGTGAGGGGAACGAATGGAAAGTGAGTGGAGCCGTTTCCAAGATCGTTCACGATGCGCGGCCTTCCCGTCGCACTCGCGAGGAGTAACGCGCTCGAGGCGGCCGCCGAATGGCGGAAAAGGCCATACGACGACTCGATGCGATCGCCAACTGCGCCGCGCAGTGCTCCATCACCACGCGGTGCAGAAGTCAGGAGGTCGCCGCCCTGGAATGCACCAACCGCCGCGTGTCTGCCGTACCCTGCAACAGGCGCAAACGAAACACCGCGCACAAACTTTCCGTCGCTGCTGAAGACGTTGAGGGCGACATTATTGCCGTTTGTGATAGCGAGTGTGTCGCGCGACACCGGATATACTCGCATCGATGCAAACTCCTCGAACTCACCGGGGCCCTGACCCATTGCACCAAATGATCTGACAAGCGCCCCGTCACGCGCGTACACGCGTAGTTCATGCGTACCGGAGTTGCTAACCAGTATTTCCCTCGTCGCGAGCTTAACGGCGGAGTAAACCCGATGCAGGAGATTCTGCGGCGCGCCGTCCGCGGACCCGATACTGAGAGTCGGCGTTGACGAGAATGACCATGTCGCTGTTTTCCCAGCGGGTCCTTTCGACTCGACTATTCTGATTCCGGCGCTGTCGCTTACACCGGCTGCATCACCGGCAGGTCGGCAGCCGCACACGAGGAGCGTGGTGACAATCAGCGGGACCGCAAGCTCTTTGGTCATCGTGCCCTCGGATAATCCATGATTGACGATCGAACGATCGAACCATCGATGATTGGCAATTGCTGATCGATCATTGATGGTTGCGCATTGACTCTCAATGACAATCACCAATTGCAAATCAGCAATCTACACTCATTCAGTCATCAATCGTTCGATCCTTGCGTTCCGGCCGCGCACGTCAGTAGCTGATCAACGAACAGCAAACATTTCGTGCGCAAATGATCGAACGATCGAGCGATCGTTCAACTCCCTGGCGCTCGCTTTCGGCTCAGCACTCCTGCGGCGATAAGCGAGAACAGAATTCCCACTGGCAACGGCTCGACGAAGGTAATCGCGATGTTCACCAGCGGATTCTTGTACATCTCCTTGAACTGGGTCATCTGCTTCGTCTTCTCGGCGATTTGCGCGTCGCTGGCGCCGGCTTCTCTTGCCTTATCAACTACGTGCGCCGCGTACTTGTCGCCGAAGTCGGGAGCGAGCTTGTAGTAGATCAGTTGCCAGGTTGTCACGTAGCAGGCGCTGGCGATGGCGGTGATTAGCAGACCCACCTTGAGTGCTCGGCCAAATGTCACCTGCCCACCCGCGACATTTTCGCGGTACGACTTCACTCCGAAAAACACCATCAGAAAGGCCAGCACCATTGTGGTGTAGCCAATGATCTCGCCCTTGTCGAAGCCGATCTGGTCCATGAACGGCAGCGTCAAGAGCATCATCGCAGACAGAATGGCGCCGGCGATGAGCCCGAAGGTCAGAATAATCTTGCGCATTACAACTCCTGGTTTGAGGACGGACGAACCTACAAGCCATCCCCCACCGCGCGCGTCACCCGAACGAATGATTTTTGAGGATTCCGCGCGAAATCATACGAAAGTTGGAGGTCAACGGATCAACCGAAGCTCTTTTCCCAACTGCACCGCCTGGGTCCGGCGCCGCGCTCCGAGCTTGTCGAACAGATGACTCGAATGAGTCTTGACCGTGTTCTCGCTGACATGCACCCGCTCAGCGATCTCCTTGTTGCTGAGCCCTTCGGCGATGTGTTCAAGTATCTCGAGTTCACGGGGCGTGATGCCGAGTGCTACAATCTTGCTCACATCGCGCACGAAGTTGCCCGGTGCCGTTACGCGTACCTCGCGCACCACAACGGTCTCTCTGTGCCGAGTGAGTCGCAGTCCGAGCCAGATGCCCACACCGGCAAAAACCGCGGCGACGAGCGCGCCATAGATCTCTATCGAGTGCTCCACCACGAGCCAGCGGTACTCGATGAGTCTGAGGCCTGCAATGAGGATGCCGCAGAGCAGCCCATATAGTAGTACGTGTTTACGCATCCCTAATCCTAAGACACGCGGCTAAGTGGGAATACTGGAGCCGCGGTGGCCTCTTGTTGCGTGCGCAAGGCCACCGCCCCATAATAGTCTCCATGCATCCGCGCTTCCTCGCACGAGCGATTTCAGCAATCCTTATTCTCGCCTTGCCACTTCAGACTGCGCGCGCACAACCGGACAGCGTTCTCGCGCACATTCGAACTGCACGCGCGGCCGCAAACGGGCCTGGCGCGACCCTCTTTAACCTCTGCCCACTCGTGCAGCCGCCCCCGCAACCTGTGACGCTGCCCGGCGGGCAGTTTGCTCCCGTCGCCGGCAGACCAGCGTGGTACACCGAGCCACGCAAGGTTTTCGACAATCTCTATTTTGTGGGACAGACCGAGTATTCGGCGTGGGCCGTTACAACGCCCGAAGGGATCATCGTCATCGACGCGATCTATGAATACTCAGTCGAACAGGAGGTTGTAGAAGGCCTGAGAAAACTCGGCCTCGATCCAGCAACGATTCGCTATGTAATCATCAGTCACGCGCACGCCGATCATTCGGGAGGTGCACGATTTCTTCAGGATCGCGGCGCGCGCATCGTCATGTCAGCGGCGGACTGGGATCTGCTGGACAGCGCCGCTACTCGTGCGAGTGCGAGAGCCCAGGCTCGAGGTGCAACTGCCACCAACACCAATCCCAAACGCGACATCATCGCGACCGACGGCTACAAGCTCACACTCGGCGGTACCACAATCACACTGCACCTCACACCCGGACATACGCCGGGAACGATGTCGTCGATCATTCCCGTTACCGACAACGGTCAAAGACACATTGCTGCCGCGTGGGGCGGCACCGCGTTCAATTTCACGGTCACACCGGACAAGCCGCGCGACTACTGGTTCCGCACGTATATCGAGTCTGCCGAGCGCTTTCGTGGAATTGTCAGAGTTGCCGGCGCGGACGTATTGATCGCAAACCACACGAACTTCGATGGATCGAAGGCAAAGCTCGCCACGCTCTCGACGCGCAGAGCGGGCGATCCACATCCATATGTAGTGGGCGGACAGGGAATCGCAGAGTATCTCACGGTAGCGGCGGAATGCGCGAAGGCGCAGCTCGCGGGAATGAGATAGGCGCCTACTCGTCAGTCGTCACTTTACTACCTGCAGATTGCCGCGCCTATCTGCGCTCTCGTCTGCGGCACAGTGGGCGACGCCGGCGGCAGAGCACTTGCTCGCTCCAGCATCGTCCGGCGCTGACCAGAGTCTCTGCGCCTGTCGTCCACAATGTCGATGATACTCTGGTGAGTGCCCATGTACTGAAGACGCGACAGCGGCGGCAGGAAGGACGCGACTTCGGTGCGATGCGCCATTCGCAGATCGAAACGCCGCCGCTCCACATTTGTCAGCTCCCCGAGGAGGCAGCTGATGCGCGTCTCATTGATTGCTCGTCGTGGCTCCGGGTAGCCCTCGCGATTGAGTTCCGCGCGGATGATGCTCTCACGGTCCAGCAGCGCACTCGTGCTGTCGCTATGACGCACCGCAGTTGTGATCAGGCGCTGCATCGTCGCGCTGTCCGTCACGCCCACGCGCCTCTGCAGCTGCCTCTGGACGTCGTACCTGAGTGCAAGCTCCGCCTCTTCGGGCGTTAGTGGCGGCAGGTTGCGCCGGCCCTGCGCCAACGCAGGAGAAGCAAGTGCCAGAAGAAGCGCCGCAACGAGCGCCGTGCGAATATTCAACGTGTTGAGCATCCCAGGCCTCCGGAGTTTCACAATAATGACAAAAAAACGACCCACTCGCGAGCCGCGGGTTCGGGAGTGATGCCGGCAGGCCCACTCCAGTCAACCCATCAATGAGACGACGATGCCGGGACGGTGTTAAGCGCGCCGGAGTCGGGAGCGACAACTTTGCGCCGCTCGAGCTGGAAACGGACAAGCGCGTTCGCGGTTTGAGCCGCTTAAGCAGCCCCAGGCTTCCCCGTGCGCCATTGCATTGCGAGCCGCCGCTTGGTGCCGGCGCATTCGCGCAGGTACAGGTTGATAAGGGTCTGGTAGGGAATCTCTGTCTCAGCGGCAAGAGCCTTGAAGTAGTCGACGGTGAAGGCGTCAAGACGGATGGTGATTGAGCGCTTCAGCCTGGAAGCGTAGGGATTGCGCTTGCCTTTGGAGAAATCGAGTGTGCGCTTCATGGTGTCCACCGCGCGCCATACTGGACGCGCTCAAAAGTATTGGCCTTTCGAGCCGATATGAGCCGAACGATGTCATCGTCAGCACGATAGCAATGGACCACCACCAGCAGATTGATCCGAGCACTCATGCCGAGTATATAGAACCGTTCCTCAATCGAAGCGTAGATTGTCCATTCGGATTATAGTTACAGTGTACGTACAGGGCAAGTACAGGATTGCACATTCTGGAAGGCAATATCTGACGCTGCGTCATTTCGGCGTCAGCGCGCGCAAACCCTGATGCGCCTTTGACTCCTTGCCCGTCGTGGCGGAGAGGCGAGAGGGGGTGTCAGTCACTTGTTTGACACAAGCTTCATACGAGGCGGTCTGAGATGATTCACGGTGGCACCGCGAACTGGCAAAAAGCGTCGCTTTGTTGAGCGATAATGCAACTACCGGCCGTACATGGCAAGCACATCCCCAGTCACCCGTCCCTCTTCTGGCGCTCCCACGCCAACTTCGTCAATATTGCCCAACCCGGCATGCACACAACCAATCAACTAAACTCCGCGCTCGCGGGTCGCTATGCCGTGGAACGTCTCATCGGCGAAGGGGGGATGGCGACCGTTTATCTCGCCCGCGACCTCCGCCATCAGCGCAAAGTTGCGCTCAAGGTGCTCAAGTCCGACCTCGGCGCAATACTCGGCGTCGACCGGTTCCTGAGCGAGATACAGGTCACCGCCAATCTGCAGCATCCCAATCTGCTTCCACTTTTTGACAGCGGCACGGCTGATTCACTGCTGTTCTACGTGATGCCGTATGTGGAGGGCGAATCACTGCGTGCGCGCCTGGATCGAGAAAAACAACTTCCACTCGATGAAGCGGTGCGAATCGCAACCTCGGTCGCCAGTGCGCTCGACTATGCGCATCGTCACGGAGTCATCCACCGCGACCTCAAACCCGAGAACATTCTGCTCCACGAAGGTCAGCCACTGGTCGCTGACTTCGGAATCGCTCTCGCGGTGAGGAACGCAGGAGGCAACCGAATAACGCAGACGGGCCTCTCGCTCGGCACGCCGCAATATATGTCACCTGAGCAGGCAACCAGCGATCGCACAATCGACGCGCGCTCCGACATTTATTCGCTCGGTGCCGTTACCTACGAGATGCTGACCGGTGAACCGCCGCACACGGGCTCCACTGCGCAGGCAATCATCGCCCGACTTCTCACCGAACATCCGCGCGCAATCCGGGCGCAGCGGCCGCATGTCTCGGAGCAGATCGAAGCAGCAGTGGAACGGGCACTGGAAAAACTGCCGGCCGACCGGTGGGCAACCGCGAAGGAATTCAGCGAAGCACTTGCGGGAGCGCGTGTCGTTGTGCGTGCGCCGAGTAGCGCCGGCCGAGTGTCGGTGGCTTCCGATGCGCGGTCAACAAGCGGAATTGCAACGGCCGACTATTCCGTGTTTGTGAATCGGCGCATCTCAGTGCGCGATCTTGCCGCACTGGCGCTCGCTCTCGTGGGAGTTGCAACACTGGTAATGTCGGTGTTACGCGCGAAGCCGCGGGAAGCAATGCCGGCAGCCGCAATGGAATTCCCCATCCAGCTGCCAGAAAGCGTGACTGTAAGGAGCGTTGGGAGCGGCGGCGGCGCCGCCGCCATCGCGATATCGGAGGACGGAAAGGTTGTGGTCTTCCAGGGCGTTCGACCCGATGGTGGCATGGCACTCTATTCTCGCTACCTGGACGAGCAGGTTGTGACTCTCATTCGCGGCAGCGACAGCGCGACGGCGCCGTCACTTTCTCCGGATGGCGAGCAGCTTCTCTTCTCACCGTTTCGGCGAGGCAGCAATGAAGGGTCGCACCAGTCCGTCATGGTGGTGGCGACTCGCGGCGGAATCCCCCGCGTCCTGATCGATACGGCGAGCAGTGCCAACTCCTCATGGGGTAACTCTGGTCAAATAGTGTTTGTCCGCAGACAGATGCTTTGGACAATCCCTGCTACGCATGGCAAGGCCGCGCCACTCGCGGCCCTCGATTCAAGTCGTCGACACGTGGCCTATGGTTATCCCGATATTTTGCCAGGCGGCAGGGCCGCGTTGATTACCATCCGGATAGGAAGCCAACTACTGGATTCGACCTTCCTGGGAATCGTTTCAATTCCTGACGGCATCGTGACCGAGCTGAACATCCCCGGCACCTATCCCCGGTACTCGTCAACCGGTCACATACTGTACGCCACAAGGGACGAGCAACTCATGGCGGTCGAGTTTTCCATACGCACAAATCGGATTGCAGGCGATCCATTTCCCGTAGCCGAGTCGGTACTCACGGGCCCCGGAGGAGCGGCCGCATTTGCCGTCTCGCAGAACGGCACACTGGTTTACCTCGCAGGCATCGCCCCGGGCGGTGAAAAGGAGCTCGTCATTGTCGATCGACAAGGAATAGAGCGCGACACTGCTGAAAGTATCGCGCGCTACTCACTTCCACGCGTGTCTGCTGATGGACGTAACATCGCAATTGCTGTGTCTTCCACGGCTGGCCGATCCGACATTTGGATGATCGACGCAGGGTTGAGGTCGGGCAGTCCCTTTACAAGTGACGGCGTGAGTTCCTCTCCCGCCTGGAGCGCGGATGCCGGTAACATCGCGAGCCTCTTGACGAGTCGCACGCAAGCCGACACCGTCGTGATGCAGCGGCCGCTGTTTCGCCCTGGCCAGCCACAGGTCCTGGTGCACATGAGTCGGACAATCACGGGCATCGCATTCTCCCCCCGCGGGGACTACATCGCGCTCACAGTAAGGAGTAGCACCAGCCTGGGCGACATCTGGCTGGTGCACAAAGACTCGCTCTCGATGCCGCGCCCCTTTGTTGCCGAACCATATGAGGAGCACTCCCCGCGCATTTCACCAGATGGAAACTTTGTCGCCTACGTTGTCAACAAGGGGAGAGAAAATGAGATCTTCATTCGTCCCGTTAACGGAACTGGCGAGGAACAGCTGGTAGATCGCGGCGTCGAGCCAGTGTGGAATTCGACTGGCGGCGAACTTTTCTATCGGGGCGGCGACTCGATAAGGTCGGTGCAATTCCGCGGGAATGACTACTCAGTAAAAACGGCTCGACGCGAACAACTTTTCGACGACGTCTATTCGCGTGCACTCCATGGGAACTATGACGTCTTCCCCGGCGGACAGCAGTTCGTGATGCTGAAAACACTAGCGCGGGAATTCGTCCCAACCGCCCCAACGGTGGTCGCCAACTGGCTGGCGAAGGCGCGCAAAGACAGGCAGCGCTGATTGACGAGTTAGGAGTAAGGACGAATTCCATTTACTCGTCACTATCCGCTAACCGCAGCAGCTATTAACTGATTTTCAGTATTCTCGCCAGAGTTCCGCCCAGAATCGCCTCTTTCTCCGCGTTGCTCAGGAATGAAGCGTTCAGCACCAGGTCCACTGTCACCGGCCAATTGAAAGGCACGTCGGTTCCGTAGACAACCTGGCTTACTCCCATCTCCGCCACGAGGTGGCGCAGTCCTTCCTCCGAGAAGATCATCGTGTCGATAAGGATCTGTGAGCGAAAGTACTCGGACGGTTTCTTCGTGTTGGCACAGTTGGCGCTGGTGCGCACGGTGCACGCTGCTTCGGTGCGCCCGAGATACGACGGCAGGTAGCCACCCGCGTGCGACGCGAAAATGCGGAGCCGGGGAAACTTGTCGAAAGTTCCGTCGAAGATCAGGCGCGAGAGCATGTATGTCGTCTCCAGCGGATTGCCGATGATGTTTCCCAGGTCGCCGCGCCCGCGGAATGCCCCTTCCTTCACAATATTCTCGGCACCACCAGGATGGGTAAACACTGGCACCCCAAGTTCCGCCGCTTTTGCCCAGAACGGATCGTACTTCGGAAGAGAGAGGTCCTCGCCGTTCACGTGGCACCCGATTGAAGCGCCGCGCAAGCCGAGCTGTTTCACTGCGTGATCGAGCTGACTGGCCGCGAGATCGGGATGCTGAAGTGAAACAGATGCGAACGCGACGAATCTGTCGGAGTTGGCCTGCACCCACTTCGCCAGGCCGTCGTTCTGCGCCGCGACGATCTTGCCGGCAAGATCGCGTTCAGCGGCGTACCACCAGTACCCGTTGATGCTGAGCGCCTGGATGTCGACACCCTGCTGGTCCATGATGCGCAGCCGCTGCGGACCCAGCGCGTTGTTTCCACCTCCGCCACCACTGCCCGCCAGCGGCGTACCGGCGACGACATCGGTCACGGGAATTACGCAGTGGGCGTGTACGTCGACAACGCGCACACGCCGGCCGCCGATCGACACCTGACGCCGCGCGGCTTGTTGCGTTTGCGTGCCGGCCTGTCTGTCCAGGGCGCGCATCCCCGCGGGAATCACCGCCCCGATTGCGCCGCCTGCGATTGTCGTGAGAAAGTTGCGTCTGCTTGTCATGGGAGTATCCCGGGTTGCTCACATTGGGAACTTGAGAATAGTCCGTAGACGATGATGCTGAGATGGGCGGTACTGCAAGGGGCGAAGGCCTTAGCCTCCGCTCACGCGTGCCTGCGACGCCGCGGCGGCCTTTTGCATTTCAGCGTGATAGTCGTAAACAAAGTCCTTCAGATTCTCGTGGCCAAAGAGAAAATGGAGAGTCGACTTGAACCTGTAACTTTTCATCTCGGCGTACGCCTGGCCGGCTGTCCAGTCGTCCTTCGTCAGGCGATAAACAGCAGCCATTACTCCCGTGCGGTGACGCCCCTCTCTGCAGTGGATATAAACCGGTGAGGTGGATTCATCATTCACCAATGAAAGGATCCTTCGGCGTTGAATGCGGTTTGTTGTGCTCGCTCGCCGCTTCGAGCACCCAGATATTCAACACTTTGGCTGCGTGCGTGGTTCCGATTTGTTCGGGAGAGTCGACCTCACCAGTTAGCTTCTTCCTCCGGAGGTCGACCTGACGAACGACATCATTCTCACACTCGGCATTATCGCCGCGGCACTGGTCCTGTTCATATGGAACAGGATCCGCGCTGACGTAGTGGGACTGCTGGTAATGTCAGCTCTCATTATCACTGGCCTCCTATCACCGCGCGAAGGAATCAGCGGTTTCGCCAACGAAGCGACGATTACCGTGGCGGCGATGTTCGTGCTTTCGGCGGGACTGGTGCGCACCGGTGCCCTGGACATCGTAGGAAGGGGAGTGGCGCGCGCAGCCGGAACCAGCGAACTGCGCCTGATGGTTGTAACGATCGTCCTTGTGATTTTCGCCAGTGCGTTCGTCAACAACACTCCGGTTGTAGTTGTAATGTTGCCCGTGCTTCTGAGCGTTGCGCGAAAAATCAACGTCGCGCCCTCGCGCATTCTGATGCCGCTTTCTTTTTCGAGTCAGCTGGGCGGCACTCTCACTCTTGTCGGCTCGAGCACCAACCTGGTCGTCGCCGGGATGCTGGTGCAGCTGGGACTTCCATCATTGGGGATGTTCGAATTCACACTCCCCGCGCTGATAGTCGCGCTGGTGGGTGTCGCGTACATGCTCACAGTGGGGCGAAAGCTGATACCTGCTCGCGAAGTCAGCAGCGATCTGGCCGCAGGTTATCATCTGCGAGACTACCTCAGCGCACTCGTTGTGGAAGCTGGCTCTGTCATTGCCGGGAAGACGCTGGCTGAGTCGCGTTTCGCCGCCAGGTACGGCCTTCAGATCGTCGGCGTCGAACGCGCCGGCGGTCGCATTCTATCCCCAAGTGCGCATACAGTAATAGAAGTGGGAGATGTCCTGTTGGTGCGCGGGAAAGTTGTTGATCTCGCAGCGATAAAAGAAGCTGCACGCCTCGCGGTAGCAACGGGGCAACACGATCTAAACGTTGGCGACTCGACCGCAGGTGATGCAACGCTGGCCGAACTTATTGTTCCTCCATCGTCACCAATTGTCGGGCGGTCGTTGCGTGCTGTGAGATTCAGAAACAGGTATGGCGTTCCTGTGCTGGGAATCCAGAGGCATGGCCAAGCGCTCGAGGATCATTTGCGCGACGTGACGATTCAGGCCGGCGATGTGCTCCTTGTGCAGGCCAGCAACGAGCAGCTACTGCGCCTGCACGAAGACGGTGATCTCGCTCTGCTTGGGCCGGTTCAGATTCCTCAGAAACGTCGTCGCAAAATGGTGCTTGCCATAGCAATCATCGTAGCAGTTGTGCTGCTGTCAGCTTTCGACGTTCTGCCAACTGTCACGGCGGCGCTGCTGGGCGCAATCGCGATGTTTCTCACGGCGTGTGTCACGCCGGACGAGGCGTACGAGCAGGTGGACTGGATGGTGATCGTGATGCTCGGCTCGTTGATTCCTCTTGGAATTGCAATGCAGAAAACGGGAACCGCAGAGATGGTGGCCAGGGGCCTTCTGAGTGTTACAAGCCCACTGGGCCCGGTCGGAATTCTCGTGGCCATCTATGTAATGACCATGCTGATTACGGAAGTCATCAGCAATAGCGCGACGGCGCTGGTGATGACTCCAATTGCGGTTGCGACTGCGGAGGCGGCTGGGATATCGCCAATGCCGCTTGTTATTGCGACCATGTTCGCGGCGTCGCTCGCCTTTGCGACGCCGATAGGTTATCAGACAAATACTCTTATTTACGGACCGGGTGGATACAAATTCGCGGACTTCGTCCGGGTGGGAGCGCCGCTGAACATTTTGTTGCTGATTACTTCGGCGCTTGTCATTCCGGTATTCTTCCCCTTCTGATCCAGTGCGCGGTCATGTTTCCACAACGTCAACCCAGACAGCTACGCCACGATCGGAATGCTTACAGTAACCGTTGTTCCTCTGCCGGGTGTACTCTGAATTGCGAGTTCACCGCCGTGCGCAGCTGCAATCTGACGAGCAATCGTTAATCCGATCCCGGTTCCGTTTGGCCGCGTGGTGTAGTACGGCTCGAAAGCGTTGGCTGCCTGGTCAGTCGTCATTCCCCGCCCCGTGTCCGCAACAGTAACGATCGAGCGCGAATCCCGCGCGGCGAGAGATACGTCGACTCTCCCTCCGGGGGACAGTGCCTGTTGCGCGTTGAGCAACAGATTCAGAAACAACTGATGCAACGCATCGACATCGCCACTGATGACAATGCTCTCGTCGAATGGCTGATGCGCGAGTACTGTATCTGCCCGTGCGAAAATCGGTTCAGCAGCTCCAACAACCTGATCAAGCACGCGGGCTATCTGCAGCCGCTGCGGCGCCACTATACCACTCCGCGCTATCCGCAATGATCCGGTTACCGCGGCGTCCAGCCTTCGAACGTGCGTCAGTGTTCGCGAGACAAGCTCGCGGTTCTTCGCATCCTCGCTTCGCTCATCGACTCGTTCCAGGTCAAGCTGTACGGACGTGAGCGCGTTGCGAACCTCATGCGAGAGTGCGGTCGCAAATTCTCCCACCGCGGCAAGCGAGCGACGTTCCGCAAGTTCAGCAATCGACCGCCGCAGGCTTTCCGTCATCGTATTGAACGACCTCGCCAGATGTCGCACCTCGGCCGGACCGCTTGGCTCCGCCTTGCGAGTGAGCTCCCCGCCGGCAACCGCCTCCGCCGCTCCGACAAGTCTGCCGAGGGATGTCGACAGTCGCGTTGTGAGAACCGTAGTCAGTATCAGCGCGAACAGCGCAACGATACCGATCGCGGCGTAACTGACGCGCCCCGCGCCCCGGAATGGATCGACATATGGCGTGATCGGTGCCGCAGCGGCGAATTCCAATGGAGGCTGGGTCATTCGCTGCCGCTCGAGAGATCCAAGTGCGGTGTTTCCCGCCTGGCGCGGACTCGCTATCGACAGGTGCTCCGGTCGAATAACGCTGCCCGACGCAATTACCACCGCGCGCATGACGCAATTCTCCAGTTCGCGCACGTTACCGGGCCAGTTGTGGCGAATCAGGCGATCAAGCGCATCATCCGACAGCACCGTCGTCCCTGTTTCGAGCGACTTGCTGGCCCGCTCTACCATGTGCCGCGCAAGGAGCGGGATGTCGTCGGCCCTGTCGCGCAGTGGCGGAATAATGATCTCGACGACGCGCAGTCTGTAGTAGAGATCCTCGCGAAAACGACGCTCCGCCACCATTTGCTCCAGGTCCTGGTGCGTCGCCGCGATCACCCTCGCCTCGGTGCGCTCGGCGCGCTCGGCACCAACGGGCTGCAACTCACGATTCTGAATTACGCGGAGCAGCTTGCTCTGAAAATCAGTTGTCGTGTCGCCGATTTCGTCGAGAAAGATCGAGCCTCTTCCCGCCAGCGAGAATCGTCCGCGCCTCGCCTCGTGCGCGCCGGTAAAAGCACCGCGAACATGGCCAAACAGCTCGGACTCAAGCAGCGTACTGGGTAGCGAGGCGCAGTTTACCGGAACGAATGGCTCACTCGCGCTGGATGAATTGGCGTGAATCGCTCGTGCTACCAGCTCCTTTCCTGTCCCACTCTCTCCGCGAATGAGAACTGTGGCCCGCGTGCTGGCCGCCTGACCCACAAGTTTGTAGACCTCAATCATTCGCGGATGATGACCGGACGAGATCCTCGACTTCGGCGGTGTGCGCATCGCTTTTTTCTTCCGCCTTTCGGCGCGATTTCCTGTCTTCGAAAACCCTGTCCACTACGCGCCTGAGCTGCTGCAGGTTCAGCGGTTTAACGAGAAACTCAACAGCTCCGCCACGCATGGCCGCGACGACGGTCGGCATGTCGTCGTAAGCGGTCATGAGTACGACATCAACAGATGGCATCCGTTCGCGCAAAGTCTGAAGTAATGACAATCCGTCAACATCAGGCATGCGCACGTCGGACAGAACTACATCCGGCGCTGCCGCGGCCAAGAGTGAAAGTGCGTGCGCGCCATTTTCGGCAACAGTTGTTGCAATGCCGCCGTCGGAGAGCACCTCAGCGATCGACCGGCGAACTGCCGGGTCGTCGTCAACAACGAGAACGCGTCGCATCAAGCCAGCATTCAGTTTTGCCGCCGCGCGCGGAGAATCGCTGACAGATCCCAGCCCGTAAGAACTGTTCGATCGGCACCGCCGAGTGTGTAGAGCAGAGTCCTGCCGTCGGGCGATAGCGCAATTTGCGGCCGGCCATTGCTTCCCTGCGCCGACCACGCGCCGGTGTTTACCGTCGGGGGCAACTCAACAATCTGGCGCACGGAGCCGTCGACAATCGATCCCTGATACAGCGAGCAACACTCCTCATCACCTCTGCGCCCTGCGCTGAACACCAGCTTTCCATCGGGACTCACAAGAACGCGTTCGTTGACTTCGGTGCCGATAGCAGTTGGAAACACAATCTGCTTTACGTGACGCCCATCGGCTGCAACGATATCGATGTGCAGAGGAACGGCGGATAACTGCGCAGGTGGACTGCGAAACGCGAACAGACTTCCGTTGGGTGAGACGCCCGCCAGCGACGTTCGGCCGAATACTCGCACGCTGTCGCCAGTTGTGAGCGAGTAAACCCACGTGGTGGGGTCTCGCCTCATGAGGACGGTGGAATCGCTGACAAAAGACAGTACTTGCGCGTTGCGCGGACCATTTCTGATTGTTCGAACAATTCTGTCGGGTCCACCGGGTCTGGCCTCCCGCACAACGTAGGGAGTTTGGGGACCGCGTGGTGTTTCAGTCCGGGCGAACAGAACTCGCTGACTGTCTCGCGACCATCGGATGGCAGATACCGTTCCCGTAGTGCTGGGCCTGATGGAATCGATTTTCCCCGTTGTTATGTCGACGGTCAGCACCATTCCGCCGCCGCCATAGAGAGCAACACGTTGCCCGTCCGGCGACCATACTATTCCGCGCCCGACCGTGTTGGGCAAGCGGTGCGTACGAATTCCTGTCCCGTCTGCATTCGCAAGCAGGAGCTTCAGAGTATCGCCGCCCCAATCCCAGCTGAAAGCGGCGATGCGCCTGCCATCGTCGGACCAGGCTGGATCAGCAACATTGTACGATTCCGGAATAATCACGCGCGACCGTCCGGCGACAACGTCATACGCGGCGAGTGCGCGCATCCGGTAGGTCTCCCAGCCAAAGAGTTCGGAGTCCTTGAGCCAACCGTCTACCTCGTCCGTGATCATCGCGAGCAATTGTCCGGCGGGATTGTGGACCCCTGTTCCCGCGCTGTCATCAACTTCAAACACGAGCGCTTGCCCGTTGGGAGACAGGCCTGGATACGTGTAGATATTCTTGCTGGAGAGTCGCTCTGCCGTACCACCCGATGCTCTCACCCGCAACGCGAGGCCGGCTTCATCGTTGCCAACCGCTCCGACCACGCCCGCCACGACAGTCGAGCGTCGCGGGAGAGCGCCGAAGTAGACCCACAGGCCGTCGGGCGACCAGGACAGTCCGTCCGTATCAAGGTTGCCAAGTTCGCCGCTATAGAGACGTCGCTCCGTTCCGCCAGAACTGGGAATCACAGTCAGATCGCGGCCACTTGAATCCGCCTCCGCGCCGAACGCGATGAATCTTCCATCGGGGGAAATCTTGGGTGCCGCCATCACGCTGCTCAAGCTGACCCGTCGCTGAGGACCAGATGGCATCCCGGTGCGCGGGTCCAATGGAAGCGACCATATGAAGGTGCGGCTCCCGCCTTCCTCTGTCTGCTGATACGCAAGCAGGTCGCCGCGTCTGGAAACGTCAAAGTTCGTCATGCGCCGCACGCCTATACGCGTCGTCTTGCCTTCTGCGATGTCGTGGAACGCGAGCGTGTCCGGGCGGATGATGATATACAGCCTGCGACCTTCGAGCGTAGCAACGGCATCCGAGACTTTGAACGGAATGGTCGCAATTATTCGTGTGGTCGCCTGCGGCTGCGGGTTGGATGCAGTCGCTTGCGCCAGAATCAGAAGTGAGATGAGAGCTATGCGTGGTGCGGTCATGGTTGCGTCTCGCTCCGTTATGGTTAGCGCCAATTCGTTGCGCGCGCCAGATCAGAGCGCGTGCATCGAGTGGCTGGTTCGAGAGCAATGAGTACAAGAAGGGGACCCTGACCCGAGTTTTTCGCCGTCAGGCCGATCTGGTGCCAGGGCAACGATTTAGGAGTACGCCTCGGGAGGAGCCCGTGCAGAAGCGCGTAACACTACGGATTTTGCGTATAACGCGATGTTGCAGCGTATCTCAGCTATCGCCGTTCCGATTCGCACTCAGGCGGGTTCGAGCGGGCACTCGGCAACCCCCTGGCTTACGACGATAGCGCACCCGCGCGGGACTTGATGGGAGCAGATATGTTCATCTTCATTCGGAGACCAATCATGAAGCGAGCGACTGTCATTGCCACGATCGCGGCCGGCGCCGCGCTCATGCTCACCGGTGGCCGCGTGGAACTGGCCGCGCAGGTAAGACCGCCTAACATCGTCGTCATCGTGACGGATGACATGGGCTACGCGGACATTGGGTTGCACGGCAGCCGCGATATTCCCACGCCGCATATCGACGCGCTGATGCGCGGCGGCACTCGCTTCACCGATGCCTACGTGAGCGGCCCATTCTGCAGCCCTACGCGCGCGGGCCTCATGACCGGCCGCTATCCACAACGCTTCGGCCACGAGTTCAATGTGCCCGGAGCTGCGGCCGAGTTGGGACTGCCCTTCACCGAAATCACACTCGCCGATCGGCTCAAGGCCGCAGGATATCGAACGGGAATCTTCGGAAAGTGGCACCTCGGTTCAGGTGAACGATTTCATCCGATGTCGCGCGGCTTCGACGAATTCTTCGGATTCCTCGGCGGCGCGCACTCGTATATGGATGGCGATCAGTATGGCGCCGATCCGATTCTGGACGGCAGAAAACCAGTCGGAGACATCACATACCTCACCGACATGCTTGCCAGTCGAGCGGACGATTTCATTCGGCGTCACCGCGCGCAACCGTTCTTTCTCTACCTTGCCTTTAACGCTGTGCACACACCGATGGAGACGCTGGACTCGTACAGAGCCCGCTTCGCGAATATCGCCGACCCGCAACGGCAAACGTACGCCGCGATGCTCTCGGCGATGGACGACGCAATCGGAAAAACAATGGCGGCGCTGTCTCGCGAACGGCTCGACAGCAATACGCTCGTCGTGTTCTTGAACGACAACGGCGGTCCAACAATGGCGGGCACGACGGTCAATGGATCGAGCAACGCGCCACTCCGCGGCTCGAAGCGACAGACGTGGGAGGGTGGCATCCGCGTACCGTTCGCATTTCGCTGGACGGGGCATATCCCAGCCGGGCGTGTTAACACAAACCCGATCATCCAACTCGACGTGCTGCCCACCGTGCTGACCGCAGCGCGGATTGCTGTGGAGCCATCGTGGAATCTGGACGGCGTCAACCTGCTGCCGCTACTTACCGGAACGTCGCAGGCACGCCCGCATGAAACATTGTACTGGCGCCTTGGGAATCACATGGCCATTCGCCAGGGTGATTGGAAGCTTGTGAAAACGAATGAAGGTGCACTCCAGACGGGATTGTTCGAGACAATCGAGAGCCTCGCCGGTGCGGGTCTCTACAACCTGGCCAATGACATCGGCGAGACGAAGAATCTTGCTGCCTCGGAATCCGCGAAGGCACGCGAGCTGGCAGAGGCGTGGCTGCGCTGGAACAAAGAGCTCGTGAAACCAACGTGGGGTCCGGGTAGAGGCGGCGAGTAGACCTCGCAGTTTGGAAGCGGACAAGAACCAACGGCTGAAGTATTCGGCTGCGCACTGCGCTAATCTCGTTTAGCTGCGGGCTGCGGCACCGGGCTGACCATGTCGCGGTAGAAGAGCCAGGTGCCGTCTGCCTGGCGCAACCGGATGTCCAGGTACCGTCCCACAACGACAGGCGCACCTCCACTGTCCGGGGTGATTGTCGAGTGCCCGGCCACGAACGCCATATCCCCGCGTCCACGGATCTCATCGATGTGAAGAGTCCTGGAGGCACTCCAGGGTGTTGTGGATTCGAAGTACTTCAGGATTGCTGCCCTTCCCTCAAACGTCGCATCTGGAAACCGCAGGATCGCGTCCTCCGTGAATGTCGACGCCGCGTCCTGCCAACGTCCCGCGCGCACGGCAGCCTGCCAGCGTTCCGACGTAGCCCTGATCGCGGCAATGTCGGCCGCCGAAAGCTCGGCGGAGGACGAACTCTGTTGACAACCGGTTAAGGCTACGATGAGGAGGAACGCCGGCAGTCGTGCACGACTCATGAGAACTGGTCGACTGTCTGCTCAGGACCCGTCAGTCTGCGCGAACGGCGTGCACGCAACTGTATCCCACGGTTGCGGCAACTCGAGGCCAGCGCCATCCATGCGCGCAACAACAACAGTCACATTATCGGGACCGCCGCGCACATTCGCCAGCGAAACCAGATCCGCGCAAACCAGTTCCGGTTCGGGACGACGATCATGTGAGGCCGCTATTTCATCTGATCGCACCACCTTGTGCAGACCATCCGAGCAGAGCACGACCAGATCGCCACGCCGCAATTCCTGGGCAGTGAGATCAACCGTCACTGTTGCCTCAACGCCGAGTGCCTGCAGTATGAGATTGCTCTGCTCACTCTCCTCCGCTTGCTCCGGAGTCATGGCACCGAGATCGATCATCTGCTGCACCAGCGACTGATCGTGCGTGATCTGCGTGGCCTTGCCGCCTCGCACGAGATACGCGCGCGAGTCGCCCACCTGCGCGATGTAGAGGAATCCGTCGAGAACTCCTACGACCGTGGCAGTCGTGCCCATTCCGGTAAATCGCGGATTGCGACGCGCATGTTCGTGGATGCGATGATTGGCTTTCTCAACCGCTTCACGCAAACGTACAGCGAAATGTCGCGGGCTCCTGTCGCTGTCGCCGCACCAACCCTCCTGCAATTCCGCGAGAATGAAAGTGCATGCGAGCCCGCTCGCGAGTCGTCCAGCGGCGGCACCACCCACGCCATCCGCGACAATCAGAACCGCACCATGTTCTCCCAGCGACAGAGTCGCCGAACCAGCGTTCACCTCTGACTGCGGTCGAAGAACCAGTCCCTCATCGAGACCAGTGAGATCTCCGATGAGAAAATTGTCCTGGTTCTCGGAACGACGCTGCCCCGGATGCGTGCGCCCGGCAACTGCGGCAAACACCGCGACCGGATCGGATTCGGCGGTTCTTTCTTCCAAAGGAATCTCGGTCAGCTCGCTCTGATTCTCAGAAACGCGAACCGCGCAACCATGTGTCGGACCGCGCCCATGACTCCTCGAACTGAACGCGCACCTTCTCCGCTTCCGAGTTCTTTCCCTGCGCCGTGAGTGCCTGCGCCAGACCAAACAGGCTCCATCCATTGCGAGGATGTTTTATCAGATCTTCACGATAGACACGCTCGGCATCGGCCGGCCTCTTGGCCTCGAGAAATACAGCTCCCAACCAGTGACGCGACGCGAAGGGCAATGCTTCGGGCTCGGAATAAGCCATATCATCTTCCACCTTGCCGGCTGCTTCAAGCACAGGAATGGCTTCATCCAGCTTGCCATCCTTCACGAGCAACTCCGCGCGCAGAATTGCGCTTACAATCGCGATGAGATTGTTGCTCGCAGCGGGCCCACCACCACGACCCGCACCCATCCCGCGACCAATGCTGTCGACCCGTGCGAGATAGAATCGCGCGCTGTCCACGGCGTTGCGGCGCAAGTGGGCATATCCGCGCGCGAATTCCCACTCCGCGCGCGAAACTTCGTTTGTCGGAGCAAGAGTCAGCTCCAGCACTTCATCGAATCTGCCGAAGCGTGTGAGTGTAAGCGCAATGTGCTGAGTGCCGCGGGGGGTAATCTTGGCGAAGTCTCTCGATGCCTGCGTGGAGATGGCGCCCTGGCCGTCGTATGCGGCCGCGAACAACAACATGTGCAAATTGTGCCCCGCAGAATACGAGACACCTTCGCCCGTCCCAGCCTTGAGATCTGTGTGCCACGCCTCGAGGTTGGCCTTCACCGCATCGCCCCAGCGACCGATGCGATTGAAGGTGTGCGATGGCATGTGGTTGATGTGACTCGCTCCCGGGATCGTATTCCCCAGCAGTAGCGCGCAAGCTTCGGCGAGATCGGGTTTCTGGGTTGCCTCGGTCGCGTGGATGTAAATGTGACAGACTCCGGGGTGGTCCAGATTTCTGTCCAGCAGCGCATCGAGAACAGCGTGGAATTTCTGCACATTCGGCTGCTCCAGCCGATAGAGTCCGCGACTCCGGTTGAGAAGCATGAGCGACTCGGCATACAGAAAACCCACTTCCATGTCACTCTTGAACCGCACGTACACCTTCTCCATCGCGGCGGAGTATGCGGTATCCAGTTTCGCACGGGTGGCATTGTCGTGCACAGCGACGTAGCGCACCGCCATCGCATCGATCAACTCCTGCTCCACACGGGTGCCCTTGTCGCGCAATTTGACCGCCTGCTGAATCGCGGCGTAAGCGCGAGGCGAGTTCCCCGCGTTCAGCGCACCATTAAGGTATGCGCCCCACGACCACGCTTCGCCGAAGAAACACATCGCGCAATTCGGGTCACGCTTCTGCGCCTCGCGGAATGAGCGTGAGGCCTCCTGCATGTTGAAGGCGTAGATGAGCCTTACTCCCTGATCGAAGTAAGCCTGTGCTTCCGGAACGCTCGTCGTGATTTTCCGTTTGAAATTGCCGAGCGTCGGGTGCAGCGGCATGGGCTGCTGGAACGAGGGCGGATCGCTTGGCTGTTGTCCTGACGCACTGTTGATTGGTGCAAGTGCCGCGAGCGCCGTGACGGTCACTATGCCTATAGTTGTCGAATTGCGGAGTGAATGCCGAGTCATGGTTGCCTCTTAGAGCGTGGGATCAGCGTTTATCGTATCTGAGCGGGGCGGCCGGGGCAAGGCATGGAGGCTTCAAGCCGCAATGGAGCAAGCCTTTCGCTCACTCGGCACGATGCCCCCGAAAGTTGCGCCAAATGCGGAATAATGATGGCGTGCGCCGAGATTCGATGGTGTATGCGTCCGGGTTCGATCATATGATAGCGGCTTTCTTAGATGGGGGGATGTATGCCGCTTACGGCCTTCTCTGGTCGAGTCAACACAGCCACGCCACATGACAAGGATCAGCATACTTGCGACTATGTCCAATTTGACATATTATTCTCATGAACGATCGCGACAAACCACTTGTGTGGCTTCACGGCGAGGTGCAGTCGCCGCCGTTCTCCGTGCATGCCCGAATACGTGCGGGAGAGCTTTTGCGCCGCCTTCAGCGCGGCGAAAAGCTCGAGTTTCCGTACTCGCGACCAATGCCGGGAGTGGGACCACGGTGTAACGAACTACGAGTGCGAGACGCAGGACACAATTGGCGAATCATCTACCGCATCGACAAAGATGCGGTGATCATCGTAGCGGTGTTCGCGAAGAAGACAGCGCAAACGCCGAATCGGATTATGACCGAATGTAGGCGTCGTATCGGCAACTATGATGCATTATAGGAGAAAGCCCAATGAAGGCCAAGAAGGTTCGACAGCTCGTGCGAAATGGATGGCGCGTGGGATCGACGAGCGACTTCCTCGGTTTGTCTGAAGCTGAAGAGACTCTGATAGAGATGCGCCTGTCCCTTTCCTCGCTGTTGCGAGAACGGCGCAGGGAGAAGCGCCTGACGCAAGATGGTTTGGCAGCGCGCGTCGGCTCGAGCCAATCCCGAGTTGCGAAAATGGAAGCGGGCGATCCTGGGGTGTCCTTCGAGCTGCTGATCAGAGCCCTGCTGGAAACCGGCGCAACCCCCCGCGATGTGGCCACTGCGCTCGCGAGGCGTGTCGCCTGACAGGCAACGATTTAACTGGGCGTGCAGCGATCAAACCGGACTTCGGCGCTTCGGTTCAGCGTGACGCTGTAAAGCTGTATCGCTGAAAAATCCGCATCAATGTCGACGGTCGCCGAGAGGATGTCAGCACCGTACTTCACCTCGCGCGCTCTGCGCATTCCTGAGAAGCGTCGCGTGGCGAGAGTGTAACCGCTGCGCACGTCCAACGCTTCGAGAACACCCGGAGAGGACGACACTGGATTCCCGCTTTCGCGGGAATGACAGGACTGGTGCACTTCAACTGCGGTGAAGGGTCAGTCCCAGAATAATCTCGAACACGATCAACAGCACAATTGTAATCTCAAGCAACTCGGACCGAGCCGCATGCGCCGCATCGTTGAGCATGGCGTATGTCTCGCGCATGATGGCCAGCTTGCGGTCGATCCCGCGGCGCCATGCGTCCTCGCGAAAGAGTTTCAGCGCTGCTGCATAAATCCGGGCGAGATGTACATCGTCGGTCACCTTGAGCGCGTTGTCGACACGCTCGACCGTCTCGGTGACATCCGCAACACGTGACTGCATTTCAGAAAGCAGTGGACTGAATCGGCGCGTGGTGGGGTAAAAACGCCGCCGCCGCGCGATGTGAACCCTCTCGTTCATCTGAGGAAGCTCCCGATCCAGCTTCTCATCATAGAAACGCAACTCCAGAAGTTGCGCATTCGCGAATTCGAGGATGTACTCCACGTCATGATCGTGCGGTCGAGGCTCAATGACGAGAGCATTGTCCCAGGTGAGAACCGTGAGCTCGTTGCTGTAGTATGAAAAGCGATGCGAGAGCAACTCCTTGCGCGCGCCTTCCGACAGCTCCTGTCGCTCGTCGAGGAGCAGCGATACGAGATGCACATCCGTTGGCTCGTCGGGATTCGCAGGCGCCCCGCTCGCATGCGCGAGGTGCGTTACCCGGAAAACGACGTAGGCTTCCGTCACGGGAGCCACACCAGGCCGATCGATCGCGGACCGCAGAATGTCGAGCAGGCGCTTCTGCTCATTGTTCACGAGCGTCGTCAACTCCTGCGAGGAGTCGGCGGCTGCTCCCAGGCGCGCATAGTCATCCCAGGAAATTCCGTCGGCCACATCCACGGTGGCTCGAATCGAACACACGCCAAAATCGAACACGCGCGCCGACATCTTGACTTGATGAACGGCACCGTCGATCTGCACAGCGACCGAGTTGAGCGTCACATCGACGGGCGGATTCTGGATTTGTATCGCTTCCGCTTCGCCACGTTCGGGCCTCACGCGCACAGGCGCTTGTGCAGCCAGCAGCTCGGTCGCCCGTTCAAGATCGATTGCATAACCAACGTCGTGCAATCGGTAGACCGTCGCCGATCCGTTTACAATCAGATCTGAGGAATTCGGTTGCGCCACGCCCTACACGCTTTTCATCGACGCTGCGCTGTTTCTCATTTCGTTACTCGGTGCAGGAAAGGACTCAATCGCTACCAGGTGACCCGCATTCGTGGCGGTTCTCTGTCGTATTGCAATTCCATGGCCGTTGTCGGTACGGCCTGCCCGGTGCGATCGTCGGCAAGTGAGAATTGCAAGCTTCCAATAACAGCTTCGGCACCCTCCTCGATCGCCAGGTCCCATATGGACGGATCGGTGTCCGACCCGACCTCATCTCGCTCCCTCGCCGACGAAACAACGCGCTGCATACGCGCCACTCTACGGAACGCCGGCAAAGGCGCCATTCGCGCCTCGATCGTACCGCGCACTGCGGGATCGAGGTGAATGGTGCCAACCTTACGGTTATTCAGGATGACTGCGTAGCGCTCTTCGATTGTTGTTCCTCCTGTGTGTGGAGCACTTTTCGAAAATAGCGAATCTGAACGGTTTCTTCGAAGCCCAACGCGTGATGTGCCGCGGCGCTGACGACGTTATCTAGCAGTGCATCCGAGGCAAACTCTATGCACCCCTGCTTGAGCGCCCACTGCTCCGCTGCGGCAACGAGCGCGCGTCCGACGCCCTGTCGACGAGCTTCCGGAGCGACGTACCAACCTTCAAGGTACGCGACGCGATCAGTGAGGCAATCCTCCGCATAGGCGCGGATGTTCAGCTCCACGAATCCGACGGCGATTCCCTTGTCATCGAAGGCAAGCAAAACCTCGAGGGGCATTGACAACTTTCCAGCGAAGTAGTGCTCAACTTCGGCGGGATGAAAGTTGGTTTCGTACTCCGGCCACAGGGTGCGGCGCATATCCAGCCAGGCAGGAGCATCGTCCGGTGTGGCGGGACGAATGTCAATCATGCGCGCGCGCGTCGCTTCTGAATGAGCCACGCGACAACAAAGTAGGTGACGGTCCCGGCTAGCACGAAGGAGAGGAATATGTGCCAGCGCACCAGGTTTGTAAGTGGCGACCAATCCATATGCCCCTCAAAAACCTCCAGCAAAGGCTCGAGTCCCTGCCCGATCAGAATACCGACGAGAATGATGAAGACGGATGCCCGCCAGAATGATCCCGGTCCCCAGCGCCGCGAGATGTACCACGCCAGGTGTGCAGACACCAGGATACCGAAGATCCAATGATGGGGCAGGTGAAAACTCAGGTTGTGGTGTTCGCCCGGGCGGCCCAGGTGCCAGTCGACATGAATCGCGAGCGCGACCCACAAAGCAAGCAGCCACGCGACCCACGATTTCACCAATGGACGATTCTTCACGGTTGAGTCAGACACCATCCCCTTCCCTCCCTCGCTCAGTCGTACCCGAACCTGGCACCGTCGCCGATTCGAGTGCGAGCACGACGCTATGCAAATCTGAATAGTCGGGCAGGACAACGGTAGCGCCGGCATTGCGCAGTCTGGACGCCCGTTCGCCGACGCCAACACCGACAAACGGAATTCCAAGTTCGATCGCGCAGGCCACATCCCACGTAGCATCGCCGACGCTTACAACGCGACTGAACTCCGTTTTCGCGGCAAGCTGCGCGCGACTCAGTGCTGTCTGTACAATCCTGGCGCGTGGGGCCTCGTCATCCGAAGAGGAAAATGGCAGACCCGTCACATCGATTCCCGCCGCCGACAGTTTGAGTTGCATCGATGCACTCCATGCCCCTGTTGCGAGGGCCAGGTACCAGCCGTTGGCGCGCAAATGCTGCATGGCGGACGCAGCACCGGCAACCTGCGCGAATCGTGACGGCGCGTTGATGCACTCAGTGTTCAGGTATCCGAGAAAGAGCCGGCGTACGCTCTCAATCTCCTGTTCATCGGGATTCCGTCCGAGCCGGCGCTGCCACAACCAGTGAGCAATACCGGTGTCTGATATGTGCGGCGCATCAGCCCAGTCGGCGGGGGCAATGTCACAACTGAGTACTTCGCCGACGGCACGCCGGTAGCATTCGTCATCGACCGCGTTCGTGGCAGTAAGAGTTCCGTCTACGTCGAAGATGACAAGCGACTCGGGAATCAAATGACCCCTACCGGATGAACGTTCCGCTTCTGAGATCCTGAACCGCCTGGCGCAGCTGCTCCTCGGTGTTCATTACGATGGGGCCGTACCAAGCAACCGGCTCCTTTATCGGCTTGCCCGACACAAGCAGAAAACGGATTCCCTCCTCGCCCGCTTGCACAGTCACTTCATCACCACTGTCGAAAAGAATCAGCGAGCGATTCCCAGTGTTGTCGAAAACAGCGTCAGCTGCCACGCCATCCACGCCAACACTCTCTGTCAGAATCTTGCCAGGACGCGATGCGTCACGGAAGCTTCCAGATCCTTCGAAGACATATGCGAACGCGTGACGCGACGTTTCCACCTTGAGTGTTTTTCTCTTGCCAGCTGGCACCGAAATATCGAGGTAGCTCGGATCAGCCGCGATTCCATCCACTGGACCTTTCTTTCCAAAGAAATCGCCGCAGATGATGCGCGCCATCGTTCCGTCATCTTCGGTAACTTCCGGAATTTCGGCGGAGACAACATCCTGATAACGCGGATCTGTCATCTTGAGCGACGACGGCAGATTGGAGCAGAGCTGGAACCCGTGCATTTGTCCGGCGGAATTCCCCTTGGGCATTTCCTGATGCATAATGCCGCGCCCCGCGGTCATCCATTGAACGTCGCCCGCGGCCAGGGTTCCGGTGTTGCCCAGGCTGTCGCCGTGCTGAACGGTTCCCGCGAGCACATAGGTAATTGTGACAATGCCGCGATGCGGATGCCACGGAAAACCCGCCAGATAATCCGCGGGCACATCGTTACGAAAATCATCGAAGAGAAGAAAGGGATCGAACTCGTCGGTCTTTCCAAACCCGAATGCTCGGCGAAGTTTTACACCCGCGCCTTCAACGGCCGGCGTGGCTTGAATGATTTCCTTGATTGCACGGATCGACATCTGTTCTCCTGGTTTTCTGATGCAGCTCTAGGTAGAACGAGCCAGCGGCCACACAGGTTCCCACAGTCACGAGGAGCGCGATACTAACGACTAGCTATCTGACCAGACCGCGAGTTCGTTTCCGTTGGGATCAAGAAAGTGAAAACGCCGCCCGCCGGGAAACTCAAATATCGGTTTCGATATCCGGCCGCCACTCTTTTCCACAGTCGCCAGAGTTTTCTCAAGTGCGGTCGAAAAGAGGATCACGAGTGGCCCACCCGCTGAAACGGAGGCGTCGCTCGTGAACCCGCCACTCAACTGCCCATCATCAAAGGCCACATAGTCCGGCCCGTAGTCGGTGAATTCCCATCCAAACGCGGCCGCGTAGAAAGCCTTTGTAGCCGCCATATCAGTGGCAGGAAACTCGATGTAGTCGATGCGATTGTTGTGATGTGTCATGTGTTGCTATTCAAGGAAGTCTACCGGTTGATTAGCGCAAGCTCCGCATCTGTCCATGGACGACGTCGACCCATGGTCGCGCCACGAATCTCCTTCACATCCCCGGCGGCAATCGGGTCTGCCGAGTTTCCCCATTCGCGACGGATGTACGATAGCACCGACGCGACCTGTTCGTCAGTCATCGTTTTCCCAACGGGCGGCATCAGCATCGTGCCCTCCTTCCCCTGCAGGAGGATGCGGATTAGTCGCAAGGGTGATCCATTCGTGTACGTAGATCCAACAAGGCTCGCCGCAACTCCAGTGGCACCAGTGCCATCAAGATGGTGGCAGCCCGCGCAACTCTTGCCGAACTCCTCGCGTCCCACTGCAACGCGCGTGGACTCAGCAGGTGTCAGGGCGCGCACGGGATTGACGACGGGCTCGGGCTTCCCCGGCCAGCGCAGAATATTTTCCACGCGCGATGCTGCGGCGGCCAGCTGCCTGTTGCCGTCTGCGCCCAGTGCCTGCAATGCTGCGGGTCGCGCCGCGATTTCGATCGGCGTGCGGGACCCCGATGCGCTTGCACCGCGCGCCAGTCCCGAGAGTAGCGCAACGCGCTGCCCTTGCGTCCGACTCGGCGCTCGAGCCCAGGTGATAACGCGTAGAACCATCGCGGCATCGCGCGCGCGACCGATGGCGGCCGCGAGCGCCTCCGCAGTCACGTTGTTTTCGGCATTCGCGGTGCGGCTGAGCAAATGTTCGAGCAGATCCTGCGCACCCACTCCGCTGGCGCGCGCGATGAGTTCTGCTGTTATGGCATCGGGCACGTCATGATCGAGCATCGCTGCCAGCGCGCTGTGGCGTTCCTTCTCCGGGAACGCGGCGAGTGTCGCGGACAGCTGCCTCTGCACCAGCAACGATGAATCTCCGATCAACCCGCGAACAGCTGCGCGCACAACGGCCGTGGCGCGTTCGATCCCCTGTTCGGCAATTCGCAGCGCCGCGGCTCGCATGTGGGGTGATGCATCGGTGAGCACCCTGAGGACAGAAGTTGAATCGGCTTCGTCGAGTCCTTCGAGTGTCCAGAGCGCGTGCAAGCGCACACGGTCGTCGGGGTTGTTGAGCAGTGCGCGTACCGCAGGTGCAACTGAGCGGTCGTGACGTTCGACAATCAATCGCTGCGCGGTGATGCGCCACCATCCGTTGGGATGCGTGAGCGACTCGACCAGCTCCGCGGATGTCTTGCGCGACAATTGCGGCCGCGCGTCGCGCGGGGAGCCCTCGTGAATTATCCGATAGATGCGGCCGTATCCGATGGGTTGTTCCAGCCCGCGCTCGCGGATCTTTTCCTCGAGGTAATCAGTGAGGAAGAAACGATGCTGAATGATGCCGCGGTACATGTCGACAACGTAGAGCGTTCCGTCGGGCGCGTTGGCGAGATTGACCGGGCGGAATCGTTCGTCCGTCGACGCGAGAAAGTCGCTGCTGTCGTCCGCGCGCGCCGCGGCACGCATGCCGTTAGCGCGGTCTGTGACGATGAACTGGCCGACGAGATTCCCCGCGGGTTCAGTCACGAAAACACTTTGCCGCATTTCTGCGGGGAATTGATCGCCGATGTACGCGGTGGGACTTCCAGCGGACGTATAGTGCGCCAGAGTGCTGTCGGGCCTGAGGGTGCGCTCGCGATAGCCGCGGTTAATGGCCGGCGTTTTGCGCACGGGCCACACGGCCACATTTGAAGTAAGCGCGGTATGCACGCCGCGTGATGTATAGTGCGCGGGAATCAGATCTGTGCGAAGAGGGTCTTCGTTGCTGTTGCGATACAGCCGCCCGTATTCGTCGCTCGATACGCCCCACTGTCCCAGCGACGCGGTGGCGCGCGATTCGAAGGTCACACCATTCTCGGTGCGGAGGCGCAGTTCCATTGTGTGGTTCGCCGCGTGCAACCAGTTGTCCATTCCCCAACGTGCGCTGTTGGCGTTGTGTTCTGGATTGGCGTCAGCACTGCCGTAATCGTCACGCACCACCTCGCGCGTGTCGGCGCGAAGGTCGCCTGTTGTGTCGCGCATGAGCCAGAGGAATGGTGGTGCTCCGACAAGCACTCCGTGCTCCAGGACAGTAACGGTGCGAGGAAGAATGAGGCTGTCGGTGAAAACAGTGCGCTTGTCCATCCTGCCGTCATCGTCGCGATCTTCGAGCACGACGATTTTTCCATTGGGCCGTTGCTCTCCCTCGCCGCTTATTGAGGGCATGAATCCGCTCATCTCCACCACGTACATCCGGCCGTCGGCGTCGAAGTCGATCGCAATGGGATCGTGCACCAGCGGTTCCGCAGCAACGAGCTCGATTCGGTAACCGGGTGGGAGTTTGAAAGTCGCAAGTGCCGTCCGAGGTGAGTGCACGGGCGCTACGCGACCGCCACCGTCCGCGCACGCTACGACCAGCGCGAACGTGATCGCGGCCGTCGGAATGGGCGCGCGCAATCGCATCTACCGCGCGGCCCTGCTGTCAGCAGTCGCGCGCAACTCTGCGAGCTGGTGAGATGCATCCCTCGTTTTGCTCAGCCACGCCGAGTTTTCCCACGCGGGATACTCTGACTTCCATGAACGGTACTCCCTGTCCCACTCTGCTATTTCCTTTGCGAGCAGGTTGAGGAGTTGCTCGACCACCGCGGCTTCACCGGCCGCGGTGAACAGACTGCGCGCAACTTCGTATCGTGTTCCGAATGGCAAGCGGATGCCGTCGCTCAACTGCAGCGCGATGTGACCCAGTCGCGCGCGAGATAGAAAAGCTCCGCAACGCGCCGGTGAGAGGAAGAATCGTAAGATGTCGCTCAAGCGGATTTCATCTTCGGATGATCCCGCGTCGTTCAGTGGATCGGCAGCGATGCTCTCGAATTCCCCGGCTTGTTCTGGCGCATGTGACTGGGACATGCGCGCGCGCTGCAACACCACACTTCGCGTGCGTTCAGCAAGCGCACGGTAGAACGGATGGCCGCCTGGCTCCCGCTCGACGGCCAGGCAGCAAACAGGCGCCCACTGTGTGAAATCGTCAAGGAACTCAGCGACCAGCGGCGACGAAGTAGTCGATTGATCGTCGATTCCTTCCAGAAATGCCAGGCACAGTCCCAGATGATCCGCTGCCGCAACTTCACCCAGTTCATGCGGTGCGAATCCGCGCTCTTCGAATGCTCGCGTCGTAAGCCGTGCGCTCGCAGCGTTCAGCTCACTATCGGAATCCGTGAACGTCGAGCCGTACGGGAATACATTGAGCAGGAAAATGTTCGCGTAGGCCTCGGCCAGTTCACTCACCGGGCTTTCACCATCCGGGCGCGGCAGGCCTAGCTCATGCACCGCGCGCTCAACATCCGCTGCACTCGGCTCGTGCAGCCATAGTCGACTCAGCATTTCAACGCGGTTTCAAGGTCGCATACTCACGATTGCCTGGAAGACGACCCTGGGTTCCCGCTTGCGCGGGAATGACGAGCGAGGGGTTACTTCGGGAGGCGATACGCACTTACGTCGGGCCGGAATGGGCGCAACATCCAGTTGGGGCGCCGCCACTCACCGGTGGGCGGACGCGATAGGGCGAGCCAACGCTCGTACACCTCGTGTGACTTGCGCGTATCCGCGTGCACATCGCCATATCTGTCGCCCTGCTGCGCGCGCGTCAGCTTCACTTTCTGATGCCAGCAATGATTTCCGCTCACAGGATCGGGTTGCACAGGGAAAGTAAGATTCTGATGCACACCGGCGTCGCTCCACCAGATTCGCGAAGTATCCGGATCATTCGACGCATACGGACCGATTCCTTTAACATGACGCAATTGCCAGTCGCCGTCACTCTCGTCGAGCTTCACCAGAGCGGAGGCGAGCTGGCTCACGCCATCGCCTTCCGCCAGACGCCAGCGGCCTAAATGATGCGAACATGCGATCACACCGGGACGAATTCCCTCTGTCACCCACACCTTGTCCACGAAATATCCAATCTCCGTTTCCACGCGAACGAGATCGCCCGCCTGCACGCCCAGCTGCGCGGCATCTGATGTGTGAATCCAGGTTGGGTTGGAATGAGAAATCTCCAGCAGCCACTTGGCATTGCCACTGCGTGTATGAATGAGCGTTGGCAACCTGTACGTCGATATGAGCACAAACTCGCCCGCGGAGCGATCGATCCGGCTGGGATGTACGTGGCTCTCGATGTACTCAGGTATCGCAACTTCGTCCCAACCATATTCACGCAGCGTCGATGAAAAGAACTCCAGCTTGCGCGATGGAGTCCTGAATCCAAACTTCGCGCTGCCATCCACCATCACTCCGACGGGGCGACCCAGTGCCGTTGTTACGGGCACCGGTGCCGGCACAATGTTCGTCGGCGGCGTTGCCGCTCCCTTCGTGTACACGATGCCGGTGCTATTGTCGACTTCCGTTCCCGCGAGTTCCTCCGAAGACAATACACGCTGATACTCGGCCTCGGCGCCTTTGCGGATTTCATACGCTCCGTACTTGCGCATGTACGCCAATGGAGTGAGGCCTTCGCTCGCGGCAGCTTGCGGCAATCCGGGAACGGAATTCTCGAACATCCATCCGTAGTACTCGTCCATCGTTATGCGCTCGCCGGAACGATAGGGCGATTCGAAGTACTGTCGAATGCCGAGCGAACCGTCGGGATCAATCTCCCAACTCAGGTCAACCCAGAATTCTGTTTCCTCCCACACCTGTCCGGGATTCGCTTCGTACGTGCGATTCACTTTCTTGCCGAGCCGTTCGAGCGCGGTGCGCATTACGGGCTGGCGGAAACTGATCCACTGACCGGCGTGCGTTTCCTGGCTCATGAGATCGTGACGCTCGGCGCCGAGCCCCATGGGTAACACGTAGTCGGCCCACCAGGCGGATTCATTCCACGTTGGCGTGAGCGCGATGTGCATGCCGATTTTTGATTCGTCGCGCAGCATTTCGAGCCATGTGAAACCATCGGGATTGGTCCACATGGGGTTATAAACGCGCGTGAAGTAGACATCGAGCTTGCCGCGACCTTCCTTGAGGAAGTGCGGCAACAAAAAGCTCATCTCGAAATAGGAAAGCGGATATTCGCGTGGCCAGGACAGCTCATTCCAGCGTTTGACGTGGGGCGCGAGTTTGTGGGGACGGGGCACCCATTTGTCCCAGGCGTTTGCTGATGTGCCGCCTTCTGTGCCAATGCTTCCCGTCAGCACGTTGAGGAACCAGAGGCAGCGTGCCACCTGCCAGCCGCCGAGGTTTCCTGCGCCGGCGCTGCGCCAGTTATGCGAAGCAAGCTTCCCTTCGCATTTTGCTACTTGGTCGGCGATACCTCGGATGATGCCAGCGTCTACTCCGGATTCTGCTTCCGCAAACTCGAAAGTGTACTTGGAATATTGTTTTTTGAGGGCGTCCTCGAAATCTTCAAATTTGGACGCGGATGCTCCGGACGAAAGCACGGATGCTCCGGATACTGCACGTGAGTTCAAGAACTCTTCCCAATTCACCCAGTCTTTTACGAATTGTTTGTTGTATTGGTTTGTTGTTATCAGGTGATTGGCGATTGCCAGGAGTATTGCTGCTTCTGAGCCTGGCCAGGGGGCTATCCAGGTGTCGGCCATGGACGCTGTATTCGAGAGGCGCGTGTCCATCACAATCAATTTTGCGCCCGCCATTTTTCCTTCGATTATTCTTTGCGCGTGCGGGTTGAAATAGTGACCTGTTTCCAGGTGGCTGCTGATCAGCAGAATCACCTTGGCGTTCGCGTGGTCGGGGCTGGGACGGTCGAAGCCCATCCAGAATGCGTAGCCGGCGCGCGCGCCTGAGGAACAGATATTTGTGTGGGAGTTGTGGCCATCTACTCCCCACGCTGGAAGGATCCACTCCATCAGGCCGTCGTGACCGGGGCGGCCTACGTGGTACATCACTTCGTTGTGGCGATCTTCCATGAATGCTTTGCGCATCCGGCCGCCGATGTCTTTCAGAACTTCTTCCCATGTAACGCGCACCCATTTGCCTTCGCCCCGTTTTCCTGCGCGCTTCATTGGGTAGAGAATGCGATCGGGGTCGTTGATCTGATTGATTGTCGCCGGACCCTTCGCACAATTGCGCCCTCTGCTTCCGGGGTGCGCGGGGTTTCCCTCGAACTTCCGAATCTGCATCGTCTCTTTGTCCACCCAGCCCAGCAAACCGCACGCAGATTCACAGTTGAAGCACACGGTCGGCACGAGCATGTAGTTGCGCGCCACTTTCTTGGGCCACGCTCGTGCATCCCACTCGGTCCAGTCGTCCCACATTTCTGACGGCGGGTATTGCTGCATTCTCTCGCCGGCATCGGTTGCCTGCGGGAGGAGTTTTCGCGGAGCCCTCACAGTTGGCGCAGTCATCAGTTGTTCGGGACCTCCTGCGGCGCCATCACAAAGGCCCATTCATATGCGAACAATCCGCCCAGCGAGAGCAGTGCGGCAAATCCCAGCATTGGGACGGTGGGCAATAACAGCGCAGTCGCCAATGGAAGCACGAGACCAACGAAAACGGACCCCCAATAGTGTGTTGAGTATTTGCCATGCGTCATCATTCGGCCGGCAACTGCGGCAACTGCCGTCGGGTGGCGCGCCGCGAGATCTGCGAGAATGGTCACAAGTGCGTTCGCCAACAGGCTCGACGCAAAAACCCAGCGCAGAGCGGTGAGTGCTTCGATTGATATTTCGGTGAACATGCCCGCGACAAGGAGGATTGCGGTACCGGCCATGATGCTCTGCACGAACATGTGAAATGGGAGAAGCTTCGCCTGCCAGAGATCGCGGCCCTCACATTGTCCAAAGAGAAATCCCGTGTACACAGCAGCGAGAACCGCGAGCACCACCGCTGGCCATACCAGAAATGGCGACGACCACAATGATTCCATTGCCGTCACCTGCAACAGAAAGATCACGCCGGCAATAGCAGAGAAGCCGACGAGGACATAAGCACCTTTCGCCAGCCACGAGCGCCACTGCGGCCGAATCAAGACGCTGAAGAATCTTTCGGGGCGGTCAAGATCCCAGACCAGCAATCCCGTATTGATGGCGATGAAAAGGAGCGAGAGGAATGTCGCCACGGTGGTGAAAAGCGGAGTGCGCGGCAGAACTCCAAGCGCCATCCCCACAGCTGCGACAATAAACGCGCCCGCGCCGATCGCTTTCGCAACGAGATAGGCCGGCACCTGCCAGTGCCATGGAATCCTGTGCGGGACATTGTACGTCTCGCGCGCCTCTTCCTTCGATCTCAGAAGTGCACCGGCCATGCGCCCATCTTCTATATGTATGGGGCCCCGCCAGTCACCGTCGCCATGATCGGGCCATTGGGCCCAGAGCATGCCGTCGTCCTGTCGGGCGAGCATGGGTACAATCGACGTCTCCTCTGCATCTATATAGAAGAGCTTCGGCTTGGTTCCCTGCTCTGGCTTGCGAACCCGAACCGGTTCGGCGGCGACCGTTCGCGCAATCTCCGACGCAGGATCATCAAGGTCGCCGGCAAGAATCGCGTGCTCAGGACAAACAACCACACAGGCAGGCTCGAGCCCGACGTCAACGCGGTGCGCGCAAAAATGACACTTGGCCGCGGTGTGCGATTCGGGATCGATGTAGACAGCATCATATGGACATGCCTGAATGCACGCTTTGCATCCAATGCAGGTATCAGGATTGAATTCGACGATGCCGTCGTCACGCTGGTACATCGCAGTGACCGGGCACACCTCCACACACGGTGGATCAGCGCAATGGTTGCAGCGAGTAACCTGAAAGTGGCGTTTCGTATCGGGGAATACGCCCTTCTCGGTGTACTTCACCCAGGTGCGGTTGACGCCGAGTGGGACCTCGTTCTCCGACTTGCACGCGGTGGAGCAGGCGTGGCAGCCTATGCACTTCCGGTTGTCGATCAAGAAGCCGTAATTCATGACGCTGCAAAATAGTCGGGATCGGCGAGTCAGGGGGACCGCACGCGCGTTCGGGTCCACCCTCAACCCATAAATACCACCGCAAGATGAAACTCTGGATCGATGCCGACGCCGTGCCGCGCGCTGTGAAGGAAGTTTGCTTCCGCGCCAGTGAACGGCTGAAGCTTGAGACAATCCTCGTGGCAAATCAGCGCATCCAGCTTCCTGCTGGCTACCCGCATCTGTCGGCCGTGCGCGTCGGAGATGGGCTCGATGTCGCCGACAGCTATATCGCGGAGAACGCCGCAGCCGGTGACGTGACGGTCACCGCCGATATCCCGCTCGCGGCGATTCTGGTGCCGAAAGGCGTAACGGTGATCGACCCGCGCGGCGAGGAGTACACGCCGGAAATCATCGGCGAGCGCTTGTCGGTGAGGAACTTCATGGACGGCCTGCGCTCCGAAGGAGTCGACACCGGCGGCCACGCCGCGTACAGTGCGCGCGAGAAGCAAGCCTTCGCGAATGCACTGGACCGTACCCTCGCGCGCGCCGCCCGACGGTCATGACCCTTCTTCTTGCTTAGCATCCGGGAAGAAGTGATCTGGCATCGCCCTTTCCCAAGCCTTATTGACAGATTTGGCAACAGTTTCGTGGCGCAGCAGGTTCCGATTCTCTCGATGAGCTACCCGTGCAACCTTGTTGCCAAATCTGTCAATGTGGTTTGGGAAAGGGCGATGCCAGATCACTCCCAATCCCCACCGTGCGCGGCCATTGAACCGCCGCACGATGCGCGGGGTACCACTGACCATAATGCACCCGATAAAACCCGTATCGCTCGTGCTTGTTGCTGCCGTCCTCGCATCGTGCTCTGGCGATATTACCAGCACCCCGTTTCCCGCCTCGATCTCGATTCTGCCGCCTTCTGCCTCCATGGATGCGTTGGGAGCCACGCAAAGCTTTCAGGTCATCGTGAAAGATCAGCGCGGCGCGACAATGGAAAGCCAATCAGTGCAGTGGTCTGTGGCTCCCGCGGCCGTGGCGACAATCTCCACACAAGGCACCGCGACCGCACAAGCGAACGGCACGGCACAAATCATCGCGAAATCGGGATCACTCCAGGCAACCGCATCACTCAGCGTGCAGCAACGCGTTCAGACACTGACCATACTGAGCGGAGATAATCAGCAGGGTCCAGTCGGTTCACAGCTGGCGATTCCCCTTCGCGTGTCGGCGCGGGACCGGCTCAACAATCCGGTTGCAGGTGCGCAGGTTCTTTTCGAGGTGTCGTCGAACGGAGGAACCGTCTCGTCGGTCTCTGTTACTACAAACGCTGCCGGTGAGGCAAGCACACTCTGGACTTTGCCGAACGTTGCTTCCACATCACACATGGTCACAGCGCGAGTCAATGAAACGTCCGCTGCGCCCGTCGTGTTCTCCGCAATCGCAAGTGCGCAAACAACGGGTGCTTCAGAATTCAACATCGACTTGCGGTTCCTGTCCGCAATCACGCCATCGCAACAGGCGATATTCAACAGTGCAGCCGCACGTTGGAAGTCCATCATCACGGGCGATCTGCTCCCCGTGACGCTCAACGTTGGCCCGGGTGACTGCGGCGGCAATTCACCGGCATTCAATGAACTGGTTGATGACCTGGTCATCTTCGTTTCACTCGAGCCGATCGATGAGGTCGGAAAGACTCTCGGACAGGCCGGACCATGCCGGATACGCAGTGGAAGCCTTCTTCCAATTTCAGGATTGATGCTCTTTGACGTCGCCGACATCGCCGCACTGGAATCAAATGGCATTCTCGAGGCAGTGATCCTGCACGAGATGGGTCATGTACTCGGCATCGGGACGCTTTGGCCGCTGAAATCACTCCTCGTTAATCCATCGCTGCCAAGCAATTCGGGAGTGGACACACATTTCAGTGGCGTGAATGCAATCGCGGCATTCGATCTCATTGGCGGTGCCAGCTACACAGGTCAGAAAGTTCCAGTAGAGAATACGCAAGGGGCCGAAGGCACTCGCGATGCACATTGGCGTGAAAGTGTCTTCAGAAACGAACTGATGACCGGCTTTGTCGCCAACGGGGCCAATCCATTGAGCATTGTGACCGTTCGCTCGCTGCAGGACCTCGGATACGAGGTCAATGCAGGGGCGGCTGATCCCTATTTCTTGCCTGGAGCGGGGGTCTTGTTGGAACCACTGCCATCGATACATCTGCTGCGCGACATAGCGCCGATTCCAATCCGTATTGGCGGCCGCTAGACCCATTCCCCTTGGGTGGCCGCTGGCGTAAGATCACAGCACCACCGTCATGACCAAATTCCGGATTTCGATTCTCATCCTCGCGCTGAGTGCAACATCTTGCATTCAGCCATTGCGCCTCGTGCGCGACGATTCTCCCGTCGTTCTCGCAAAGCAGCTCATCGAAGCAACACAGCCGTCGCAGCCGGGAACTTTCAAAGTGCTGACACTCTATTATGGGAGTGGAACCGACAAGCATCGCGCGGAGTTTCGTGACTCGGTAACTCTCAAAACGAAAGCGGTCGACGGCAGCAAGTTCGCGGCCGCGGCTGGTGCGCTCGGCAGCAGCAGGAAAAAGTTCTGGGGATTCGGCCTCGATGCAATGCCGGTCAATGGGCGCGTCTGGTACCCTGAGGGAACCGGTCCATTCCCGCTGGTACTCATGGTTCATGGCAATCATGACATGAAGGACTTCTCCGACCCCGGCTATGGTTATCTGGGAACGCTCCTCGCCAGCCGCGGTTACATCGCCGTCTCGGTTGACGAGAACTTCCTCAACGGTGCGCTGCGCGGTGAGAATGACGCACGCGGATGGATGCTGCTGCAGCATCTCAAAACCTGGAGAGGTTTCAACGATTCCACCGGTACGCCATTCAATCAGCGAGTGGATATGCGCAACATCGCACTCATGGGACATTCCCGTGGCGGTGAAGCGGTAGCGGTGGCAGCGGCATTCAACCGTCTCTCCCACTACCCCGACGACGCAACGATCAAGTTTGATTTTCGCTTCAACATTCGCTCACTCATCGCCATCGCACCGATCGATGGACAATATGAGCCCGCCAACCGTCCCACTCCGCTCGACAACATCAACTATCTCGTCATTCACGGCTCGCATGATGGTGATGTGTCGTCTTTCTCGGGACAGCGACAGTACGATCGCATCCGTTTCACCGACGGACAGCCGTGGTTCAAGGCGGCGGTCTGGATGTACCGCGCCAACCATGGACAGTGGAACACCACATGGGGCAGCGGTGACTCCGGCCCGAACAGTCCACGCACGCTCGATCTGCGCGGGCTGATCGACCCCGTCGAACAACAACGCATGGCGCAGGTCTACATCACTGCATTTGTTGAAGCGACGCTTCGAGACAAGCAGGAGTTCCTGCCTCTTTTCCGCGACCACCGCAGCGCGGGTCAATGGTTGCCGAAAACGATGTACACTACCCGGTTCATGGAGAGCGGCTTTCACGCGCTCGCCAGTTATGGCGAGGATGTGGAAGTCACTTCGGGAACGGCACCAGGAGTAACAATCAGCACCGACAGCATGCAGACGTGGAAGGAAGCCGTGCTGCCGTTGCGAGGGCAAAACAGCAACACCGGCCGCTATGGAACCTGGCTGGGATGGAACCGTCGCATTGCCGGCGCCGACACCACGAAGGATGGCCGTCCGTCATCGTATTCGGTCTCACTCACGGATTCGCTACGCACAGCGTGGCAAGTTGGAAACGCCAGCGCGCTGGTCTTTTCTCTCGCGGTGACATCGGCCACCCCTGGCCCTCGCTCGGTTCCCAGGGATACATCGAAGGCCGCAAGAGACACATCGAAGGCGCGCACTCCAGCACCGAAGCCTGCGCCGGCGCCGAAGAAAAAACCATCCGCACTGGATTCCCTGCCATTTGAACTTTCCATTGAAGCGATTGACGCAGAGGGCGCTGTCGCACGCGTCCCCATCTCACGATATGGTGTGGCGCGCCGACCCATTGAGGTCACGGTGCTCAAACGGAAGGGACGCGACAAAACGCAGTTCCAGTCACTTTCGGAACTGGTGCCGCAAACGTTCGTGATTCCTCTCGCTGACTTCCGCGCGGCACAACCCGACTTCAATCCAGCGGCGATTCGCACGGTGCGCTGGGTTTTCGATGGTACTCGCGCCGGAACCGTGGTGCTGGTGGATATCGGGCTGTCGAATATGCGCCCCGCGTTTTTCGAACCCGCCGCGGCGCGCGAGTCGCCGCGATGAAACTGAGTGCCACCTCCGTTGTCTTCCTTTTCGTTCTCGCCAGTCAAGCAATCGCACAAAACGAAGGAACCGCGCCTCTGGTCCTCAACCTTTCCGGTGGAACGCGCGCACTTGGGTTGGGCGATGCCTTCACAGCGGGGCGCGGGGCGGAAGTGCTCTTCTACAATCCCGCGAATATCGCTGGTACTCCGGGGAGCACGATTTCTCTGCAGCGCCTTGGCGGTGCCAGCACACTCGGCACTTTCTCTACAATCGGTCCATTCACCAGATTCGCGCTGGGCGCCGGAGTGCAATTCCTCGACTACGGCGCCGACCCTGGATCATTTCCGTCGCGAGTAAGTGACCTTACGCAGCGCGGCTCTGTAGACGAGAGCAGCCTGGCGGCGACGGTTGCACTCCAGTTCCCCTTCATGAACCTTCGGATGGGAGTTGCGACCAAATACGTTGAAGAACACCGCGGCTCCAATCGCGGCAGCAGTATCGCATACGACGTGGGCGTTGCGCGCGAGGTGAGCATTGTGAGCATCGGCTTTGCCGTTCAAAACATGGGCAGGGACATCCAGATAGGAACACAACGCGCCGAGCTTCCCATGCGCATCTCGCTCGGCGCGATGATCCCGCGGATCCGTCTGGGAACATTCTTCGACGCAGGCGTCGCCGCGGCTGTATCGCGAACACGCGACGGGACAATCAATCCGGCCGGCGGGGCCGAGTTGATATACAATCCGGTACAGGGCTGGACTTTCGTCGGGCGTGTCGGCGCGCGCCGCGTGAGCGAAGGCAGTTCATCAGCGGAATCGCCCATTACGGTAGGCGGAACGTTCGGGCTCGATCGGCTCTCGGTGGATTACGTCTTCGCGCCGTTCAAAGGCCTCGGCTCAGCGCACCGGATCGCGATTCGGATTCAGTAATCCGTTGCAATCACCGCGTCCGCCTCAATCTCGACCAGCATCACAGGATTGATAAGCGCGCTGACCTGCAGCATGGCCGTTGCTGGACGGATGTCCTTGAAAAACTCACCGTGCGCGCGACCAACTTGCTCCCAGTGCGCGGCGATATCCACGAGATAGATACGCGTGCGCACAACATCTTTCATTCCCGCACCCGCTTTCTCCAGCGCTGATTCAATGTTCTTGAGCGTCTGAACCGTCTGCGCGTACGGATCGCCAACGCCAACGATCTCTCCATCGGCATTCGTGGCCGTTGTGCCCGACACCCACACCTGATTGCCCACGCGAACCGCGCGCGAGTAGCCAACCAAAGGCTCCCACTTGGTTCCGCTGGAAAAGTTGTCACGCTTCAAGGCCGAACTTCACTTTCCAGACAGTCCGTATATCAGCACCTGCTCCACCTCGAGACTGTCTTTGCGCACGCCGAGTATGTAGTCCTTCCCTACCTCGTAAAGGGCGAACGATTCGGGAAGAGAAATGTTGCCGTGCATCCTTCCGCCACGGTCGAAAATGCTCCATACCGCGCGCTTGTCCGACGGAGCCTGGAAGTTGAGCACCCAGAATCCGCCGCTCTCATTTACAACAATCCATGGAGCGCGCCCGGCCAGCGTGCTGCCAATCGCCGGCATATTCAGCGGAACCGGCATGTGTATGTGCGCCTCGCGCAACAGAGCCTTCTGCTCAGGGCTTCGAAAGAGCAGGAGCTGCGCAGCTCTTGCGTCAGCAATGTCCTGCGCGCTGACAGTGCGGGGCTTAACTGCATGACGGGTGATCGACTCGATCCGACCGTCGGGTGTGTAGCGGTTGATCTCGAACAGGTTGCTCGCTGCGACGAGGAAACCGTCATCGGCGGTGGCGACCGCGACTCCCCATCCATACAGGACAGTTGGCACCACACGGCCCTTCCCCGCATCATGAACAAACACTTCGAATCCGGGCAACCTCGCAATCGTATCGCGAAGCGCGCCCTTCTGATCGTATCGCGCCAGAAAGAGTTGCATCCTGGCCTGTCCCCGCTCGAGCATTCCGGAATTCGGAGCAAACAGCATCAGCCAGTTGGCATCACGTCCAGTCCCCAGCACACCCGCTGGAGTAACGCGCGATCCCGCAGGTGATCCTGTAACCGAAAATGTTCGCCCAACTCGTCCATCGGGTGCGAACACTGTCATGCTCTGCAGCTGTGTGTCGAACGCGGCAATCGAATCGCGAGGCAGACGGTAGATGCCGTACAACGACTGAAATTCTCCCGGACCGCTTCCCGCTCGCCCCATTGAGCGAATGAACTTTCCACTGGAATCGAAAAGGCGCACCTCGAACGATCCTGCGTTGGCAACGGCAATGCTGCCATCAGACAGTCGAAAGAGCCCTGATATGTAAGAGAACTGCTCTTCGGCGCGTCCGCCGGTGTTGCCACCAATTACAAGCGTCGGTTCATCCGAAAGCTGCACCACGGGGTTATCCGCGCCGGGCCACGCGGGATTGGAGACAATGCGCACACCAGTGCTGTCCCGCGTCGACGGAGCGCGACCAACAGCGTCACCTCCGCAGGCGATAAGCAGCGCGCAAAAGTAGACAAGCGCACGTCGGAAGGCATTGTCCGTCATCATTGTACGCTGAAAGGTGTCGCTTGTCCGGCATCAGCGGTAGGGACCTATCCACCATTCCTGGCTGAGATCTCAGACGGCAGCAAAGCAGCATAGATGAACGCATTGACCGGAGTAGCCACACCAGATTCAAGACCAAACCTCACAATAGTCCCCTGAAGCGTATCAAGCTCCGTACGCTTCCCGTCCCGAAAATCCCGCATCATAGTGCTGGTCGCATCCTCAGGCAGTGAGTCCACGAATGCCATCGCCTTGTCCGTGGAATCGACCGGCAGCTTCACCCCACGCGCATGAGCGAGTGAAAAGACTTCGTTCATCGCCGCAATCAGCATGTTCCTCGATTCAGTAATTGACCTGAACGCTCCCGCCGCAGATCGAGTCACCGATCCCACTCCAGCGACGGGCGCAAACCAATGGAATTTTCGCCACACCGCGAGCTGTATGTCAGTAGTAAGCTCGACTTCCATCCCTTTGCCGCGCGCGATTTCGTCGCGAACTTTTTCCAGACGCGTCGATTTGTTACCGGTGCGTTCGCCAAACACAATCAATGGACTTCCACCCGCGTGTTTGATTACTCCGGGTGACTCGATGAAACTGATGATGCGGCAGGTGCCTTCGATGGCACGTTCAGCGCCTACAACCGTGCCGATCATTTCGCCGGCCTCAACGCCGTTCTGCAAACCCAGCACCAGCGTATCACGGCGAAGTAGCGGAGCAATTCCCTTGAGCGCATCGGTCAGCTGCCAGGTCTTCGTCGCAACAACCACAACATCCGCTTCTCCAGCCTCGTCAGGTCGAGCGACTGCTTTAATCGGGACAACTGCATCCCCGAGTGGGCTGTGAATCGCAAGTCCGCCGGACCGTATTGCTTCGAGCTGCGCACCACGCGCAACAAGCGTTACATCCAATCCAGCCTCCGCCCAGCGACCTCCGAAGTAGCCGCCGATTCCGCCGGCTCCTATCACTACAATCTTCACAATATTTGCCGAGTTGTCACTTGATTCGAACTACCCCGGGGGCCACCGTCTCGAACCTCGTGAACACCAGCGGATCATGTCCTGGAACCACAAGCCGCGGGCTCGAGGCCAGCTTTTGCATCCGCTCCTGCGCGGCCAGGTTCGACGCAGCATCAAGCGTCTGCGAAATTGCCTTGCGGCCCTCGAGGTTTTCGTAGAGGTAGGCATTATCGGATGCGATCACGACAACGCCTTCTGCGGTGCGCACTCCCACGTACTGCGACTGAAAGGTATGTTTGCCACCCGTATATACGGTGATCCCGGGAATTATCTCCTTCGCATCACCCTCCGCGAGTGCCACGCGCCCCGCTGTGCGCAGCGCGTGCAGCATTGCCCCATCGGTCGCGTCGATTGTACGGTTGATCACCCGACCGGTCGAATCGATATGATGCTCCACCTCGTCGCGCTGAATCCAGATCTTTGCTCTGGGAAACAGATCGGCACCGTCAAAGTGATCCCAGTGAATATGGGAGACTATGATGTCAGTGATGTCCTCCGCCTTCACACCAAACTTCGCCACCGCATCACTGGGCTTCTGGTATTCCAGCGGACGCCAGCGCGCCATGAGATCCTCGCGCGGCTTGAAGCCCGCGTCCACGAGTACCATGCGGCCGTTGGAACCCTTCAGGAGCCACACCATCATCGCGATATCAAGACGACGACTCGCATCAGCGCCGGCGACAAGTCCTGACACCGCGAATTGCGGCAGCGTGGCATAGCGAATCGCGTACACCTCGTACGTTACCTGCGCATCGAGGCGCGCCGCCGAGGCACCCAGAATGGGCGACAACATGACGCAAAACGCGGCGAGCATCCGCAGCGCTTCTGAAGTCCTGGCCTTGAACCGTCTCACGAGCGCAGCATCTATTTCAGGAACTCCATTGACATAGGATACTTCCACACCTCTCCGTTGTTCGCCTTGATGCCGCCGATAATGGGGAAAACGAGGCTCACCGCGCCGAGCAGAATGAGAAGAGGGACGCCGATTAACAGGAAGATCAGAATCACGCTCGTCGTGAGGTATATGATGAGCGAAATGATCCAGTTCGCCACGTTTTTTCCGTGCGCGTTGAGGCTGGGCATTTCGTCCTTCTTGAGCTGCCAGATGAGGATGGGGACAACGTGACCTATCAGCGGCGCGACCGTGCCGAGGACCAGCGATAGGTGCATGAACATCGCCCACTCCCGGGCCAGTTTTTCCTTGTCCGATGACGGCATGCTGGAAGTAGCTTCTCCATCCATACGGCCTCTCTGGTACGGCGGTCAACACGATCCGCGCTCATCCAAATTAGCACCGCCCCGCCACCTGCGGCACGCGCATCCAATGTCGCGGTAGGGAGGCATTTGCGTCATTCCGGCGAAGGCCGGAATCCATGTTAGAAGGGAAAATGGATTCCGGCCTTCGCCGGAATGACAGACTTAGGCGCATTATTCCATTCGTGCTTAGTAGAATTAGTGCTTCAAAGGAGCATACCGTGATTGATTCTGCCAGTGGCGGTACAGCCAGTGATAGCAGCGGAGCTGGTTCCCTCGGCGTTACACCCGATGAACGCGTGATCTGGTCGGGTACACCATCGCAATGGACCAACTTCGTGCCCTTCCTCGTGAGCTTCGTGGTCGCGGTTGGGAGTATTGTCGCAACAACGATGCTGAACCAACCGTACATCGGGCTCGTCGCTGTCGCTGCGGTTCTGTTTGCTTTTGTACCCTGGCTCCGTGTGCGCACCACGCGAATAGAGGTGACCACTGAGCGGATCGGGATGCGCACCGGAATCTTCACGCGCCGCCGGCGCGACATGGAGCTCTATCGCGTCAAGGACACGACGCTGCACGAACCGTTTTTCCTGAGACTGGTTGGCCTCGCAAACATTGAGCTTGTCTCATCCGACAAGACGACCCCGTTCATCGTAATCCCCGCTGTGCGCGAGGCCGAAGCGCTGCGTCAGCAGATCCGCGCCAATGTGGAACGGATGCGGGTGATTCGCCGGGTGCGCGAACTCGACATTGAGTGACCGGAGGCGGCGCGTCTGGCCCCCTCGCCCGGCGCGACTTATACTCTCACACAGAGGCCAGTGAATTCAGCCAGAGGAAACCAGTCATGATGCACCTTTTACCGCAGCTTCGCTCCGTCCGGCTTAGCGCCGCCATTTTCAGTGCCCTCGCTTTCGCGCTGGCAATCTTGTCAGCAGCCGGGTGCGCGTCGACCTCAACGTCGACGACAACCACTACGGTGGCGTCGAGCAGCATGGTGGCTGCCGGCGCTCCGATCGTGCTGCCTGCGGCCAACTCCGCGGTCGTGGCGCCCAGTCCTGACCCGCGGGTCGGTCTTCGCGGTGGATTTCTCAATGCCGCTTCGGCCATCTGGAATATGGAAATGATTTCCAGCACGCCACCGGTTCGTCCCTTCCTTACCGATAGCGCTCCCGGTCAAGAGGCGTGGAAGAGTTCCGACCTCGCTTTCATCGGCAACATTGTTTTTCAGGGTAACTACAGCGGTTGGCTGGCGTGGGACATTTCCAACCCGCTGAGGCCCGTCGTACGCCAGGCTTATGTTTGCCCCGGCACACAAAGCGATGTGTCGGTATATCGCAACCTTCTCTTCGTTTCCCATGAAAGCACAGCTGGGCGCGTCGACTGCGCTATGGGGGGAGTGAGGGAGACGGTAAGTAAGGATCGCGCGCGTGGCGTTCGCATCTATGATATCAGCAACATTGCGAATCCCAAGCGGCTCACAATGGTTCAGACATGCCGCGGTTCGCACACGCATACGTTGGTGACCGACCCGAATGACAGGGACAACGTGTACATCTACGTGTCGGGATCATCGGGAGTTCGCCCTGCAGACGAGTTGGCGGGATGCTCGAGCGGATCGCTGGAACAGAATCCAAATACGGCTGAGTTCCGGCTCGAAGTCATCCAGGTACCACTGGCACGTCCTGAGCAGGCGCACATCGTCACGTCGCCGCGTGTCTTCGGCGGGCTGACTGCTCCACCGCCTTCTGTTGCAGTTGACGGCGCGCGCGCAGGGGGTGGCGGCGGCGGCGGACGTGGTGCTGGCGGTGGACGGGGAGCTGCAGCTGCGGGAACCGGTGCGGCGGGTGCAGGAGCTGCTGCCGGCGCGGCGGGTGGTGCTGGTGTCGGTGGTGCTGGT